>NZ_JAAVXC010000099.1:0-551 GCF_013416725.1 Pseudomonas sp. SbOxS1 | reverse complement strand
ACATGCTCGATCCGAACTGGGTAATGCCGCCATCGCCCAGTTCGTAGGGGCAACCGGCCAGCGCCGCCACGTCGCCATCGCCGGTGCAGTCGATCACGACCTTCGGCATGACCGCCTTGCGCCCGCCCTTGGTCTCTAGAACGACTGTGCGAACCTTGCCGTCCTCGCTGTACACGGCGGAAGCGAAGGCATGGAACAAGACCGAAACGCCGGCCTCGGCAACCATTTCGTCCGAGACCAGGCGCAACGAAGGCGGGTCGTATGGCACCGACGCGATGCGGCCGACATGGCGGGGCGGAAGAACGGCGTCGCGGCTGCGCATCCGTTCTTCCATCTCGACATAGATGCCACCGACAGTCCTGGCGATGCTGTCGCCGTCGACGGTGTAAGCTCCGCAGAACCCGCCGAGCGTGACGGCGGTCAGCGTGCCGCCCAGGAAGCCATAGCGCTCGACGAGCAGAACCTCCGCACCTTCGCGCGCGGCCGCCATGGCCGCTGCCGTTCCCGCAGCACCGCCGCCGACGACCAGCACGTCCGGCCGCGCCATGACC
>NZ_JAAVXC010000098.1:0-599 GCF_013416725.1 Pseudomonas sp. SbOxS1 | reverse complement strand
CGATTAGCCTGCTCAAATCTCCATCTGATAGCTGAACATCTAACATCCAATCTTGCCTCCTATATCCAAGTACCTACGATATAGGACAATATTCCTATACTCAAATATGCGAAGCTGGGCACCCCAATCCCCCAACCCTTTTCTAAGGTTTTGTGACATAAAATCACCAAATGTGATGCGTTGATCGCCCTGGGTTGTGGCAAAGCAATCGCGGGTGGACACCACGGGGACTGAACAAACATGGCTGGACGCTATTTCGGCACTGACGGCATTCGCGGACGGGCCAACAAATTTCCGATGACGGCGGAAGTCGCCATGAAGGTCGGCATGGCCGCCGGCTTGTCGTTCCAGCGCGGCAACCACCGCCATCGCGTCGTGGTCGGCAAGGACACCAGGCTGTCGGGCTACATGATCGAGAACGCGCTAGTCGCTGGCCTGTGTGCTGCCGGCATGGACGTGTTCCTGCTCGGCCCGATCCCCACCCCTGCGGTCGCCATGCTGGTGCGCTCGCTGCGCGCCGACATCGGCGTGATGATCTCGGCCTCGCACAACCCCTACCACGACAACGGCATCAAGCTGTTCGGCCCCGACAGCTACAA
>NZ_JAAVXC010000097.1:0-579 GCF_013416725.1 Pseudomonas sp. SbOxS1 | reverse complement strand
AGATAGCCCCCGGCACCCTCCGGTGACAAGAAGGCACCCCCTGGTAACCGGGTCACATTCCGGTAACCAAGGCCCGTCTTTCCGTGATCGTTGCGGCGAGCACCTCGCCCACGGTGCGGATCAACGGGTCGTTGCGCCGGCTCTCGTGCCAGCACAGCCAGAACGGGCTCGCAAAGTTGCCCAACGCCTCGCAGCGTATCAGCTGGCTCGAGCCGTGAACGGCAATCGCGGGCAGGGCAGCGAGGCCAAGTCCCGCTTCCGCGGCGGCAAGAAGTCCGGGCAGCGAATTCGAGCGCAGCGCGATCCGTGCCGGATCGGCGCGTTGCTCCAGCAGCGCCACGGGCCCGGCCGCCGCGATCGCGCCTTCGCCGGCGATGACTGGGAACCGGGCGATCGCCGCCTCGTCCTCCGGCAGTCCGGCGGTCTCGGCAAGCGACCTGGCGATGTAGATTGCCCACACCGAGCCCGGCAGGCGCCGGCGCACGATGTCGGGCTGCTCATTGGCGCCGCCGGCGCGCAGCGCGATGTCGGCCTCGCCCTTGCCGAGATCGAGCCTGTGGTCGGTGACGATGATTTCGG
>NZ_JAAVXC010000096.1:0-712 GCF_013416725.1 Pseudomonas sp. SbOxS1 | reverse complement strand
CTGGTGGTGTCGCCCGAGGTGTTGTCCTTGAGCGTGTAGCTGTAGCTGATCGAGCCTGCGCCCGTCGCCGCATTGTAACTGTAGCCGGTCACAACAAGCGTGCCCGTGGCATTGTTGGCCACCGTCACCGGCGTATTCAGCGTGGCATTTGCCAGCGCCGCCAGGCTCACCGGCTGCCCGCCGATCTCGATGCTCTGCACCCCGTCCGGCGAGGTAAACGTCACCGAACCCGACGTCGTCTCCGAGTTCGCCGCCTCATTCGAGCCCGCAGGCTCGCTGCCGCGCGCCGGAAGGCCGGCCTCATGGACCGTCGTGCCGGCAGAGTCCGCCCCAGGCGTCGTCACCGTCACCCCGCTGTCGTCGATCTTGATCGTCAGCGTCGCCGTGTCAGTGTCGGTGTCGCCGTCCTTGAGCGTATAGGTGAACACGTCCTGCTTGCCGCCCGGCGTGCCGGCAGTGCGCACATAGGAGTAGGTGCCGTCCGAGTGCAGCGTCAACACGCCATACTGGCCGTTGATCGTCACGCTGCCGCCGGCCGTGATCGTCTGCGACGCCCCGCCGCCGGGATTGTTGCTCTCCACCGCGCTCACCGAGGCGCCGTCCGCACCCTGGACGTCGGCATTGGTCGTGCCTTCGGTCGTGCCCTCACCGCTGATCACGTTGCCCGTCGCCGCATGATCGGCGCCCGACTGACCCGCACCGATCGTGTCGC
>NZ_JAAVXC010000094.1:0-703 GCF_013416725.1 Pseudomonas sp. SbOxS1 | reverse complement strand
GGCATGGATCCCCGGGATCTCCGCTGCTCGCTTCGCTCGCTCTCCGACCCGAGGATGACGGCTGGCATGGATGCCGTCGCCAACCTGTGGGCTCTGAAGGATGCGCCAACTTTGGCGATTTGCCGTGACCGCCCATGACCTCGTCATCCTCGGGCGTCGCAGGCGCGCGAGCGCCGTCGCGGCGTCCCGGGGATCCATGCCGTGACGGCGGAATTGCCGCTTCGGTCCAGAACCAGCTCTCGAGACTGTCAGCATCTGTCACCAACCCGCGTGGAAATCCCGCCCCGTTTTTCCACGCCCCCAAAACCTCCCGTATCATTGGCCTCGCGATCTTCCACGGGACCCCGGCTGCGCACCGGGCATCGGGGGGAAGCGCCGGTGCCGGGCTGGTGGGAGGTCGGTTCTCCCACTGGGTGTTTCACCCCCAAGCCCGGGCCTTGCGGCGGCTGGCGGCGGAAATGCCGAGGCGACTGAGCGGGGCAAGCAACCGGGCGGGGGTGAGACATGTCCGGCCGCAGGCCGGCGAAAAGCCAGCGATTTGGCTTTTCGAATGTCGAACGCCCGGAGCCATAGCGGAGGGCCGGCGCGCGCCACAAAGAATACTATCGGAAGGCTCGGCCTCGCGCCACGCTTCCCGAACACCTCCCGACAAGGGAGCGCTCTTTGACAATGGCCAGGCGGGAAAGCGAGCGTGGCGGTGAAT
>NZ_JAAVXC010000093.1:0-680 GCF_013416725.1 Pseudomonas sp. SbOxS1 | reverse complement strand
GGAACTTCACGTCCTTCAGCGACAGGCCGACCTTTTCGAGCTCGGTCTGGAGGAAATAGGACGCGGTCGACCCCAGGCCAATGGCGCTGGCGATCGTCTGGTCCTTGAACAGATCGACAGTGAACTTGCGGCCATTGAGGAAGGCGTTGTTGGCCCAGATGCCCTGCTTGGATGCCGGCGACTGGACGAATAGTGGCGCCACCACCCTTATATCGGCGCCGCTTGCGATGGCGTTGAAGACGGCCGCGCTCGGCTGGCCGCCCAGAACGTCGGCGCGGCCGGTCGACAAAAGCACGATGCCGTCGCTCGACTTGGCGAAGGTGTATTCGATGTCGATGTTTTCCTTGTCGAACTCTCCCATCCGGTCAGCGAGGATCAAGGGGATGTAGGCCTCGACCTTGGCGGTCATGGCGACCGTCACCTTCTCGCGCTGGGGCAGGGGTTTGGGCGCATCTGAACCTTCGGCCTGCGCCGCAAAGCTCGTGCCCATCATGGCAGCCGCAACTGCCAGCTTCTTCCATAGAGATTTCATCGGTTCCTCCCTTTTGCTCCTGATTGCCGCCGTCCGTCCGTCCGGCCGGCAAGTTCCTTTCAGCTGGCGTCGTAGACCAGCTTCCACTTCGCCCCTTCGAGTTGCCGGATTCGCGGCCCGCCGAAACGGAACGCCGGATCGCCCGGTG
>NZ_JAAVXC010000092.1:0-680 GCF_013416725.1 Pseudomonas sp. SbOxS1 | reverse complement strand
CCGCGAAGGCCAGACCACGCTGGTCGGCTCGGTCAAGTAGCGCCCTTCCCCGCCGTTCAGGCTGGATCCGCGAGGTTGGTTGCTGTTGCGTCGGCACAAGCTTGCGTATCGCCGCCGCAATGTGGCCCGCACGAAAAGGCCACTCAGGCATAGACCGGCCCAGGCGGCGCTGCAGCCCCGGCTGGTTCCTTGTGGCGCTTGTCCATTCCCGTTGAACAGCAATGCAGATCCATTCCGGAAACGGTCGCCTCTATCCGCGATAGCGAACTTCGCTCAGCGATGGTGCGTCATGCCGCCTGTGCCATGCGCTCGGAGGCGATGCGGTAGGAGATCGCTTCCGCAAGATGGATGCGCCCGACCGTCTCGCTGGCGTCGAGATCGGCGAGCGTGCGCGCCACCTTGAGCACACGGTGGTATGCGCGGGCGGAGAAGCCGAGCTTTTCGCTGGCCTCCCTGAGCAGCGAAAGGCCGGCGGCGTCGGGGGCGGCGATGTCCTCGATCAGGCCGGCGGCGCATTGGGCATTGGTGGTGGCATTGGTGACGCCGCGCGCCTCGAGGCGCTCCCGCTGGATCGCGCGGGCCCGGGCGACGCGGGCCGCGACCTCGGCGCTGGCTTCCGACTTGCCGGGCCTGATCAGGTCGGCGGCGGAAACCGCGGGCACCTCGATGCGCAGATCGAT
>NZ_JAAVXC010000009.1:0-22185 GCF_013416725.1 Pseudomonas sp. SbOxS1 | reverse complement strand
GGCATTGCTCCGTGGGTCGCCGCGATGGGCCATCCATGGCCCAGCGCGGCTAAACCGGCGTCCTGCCGGTTTACCCACTGCGCAATGCCTGCGTTCGGCCAGCGTGGTTAACGGGGCACCCAGATCAAAATCAAAAGCGAGGCGGCCTTAAAGCCGACCTGGCTTTTGCAGATACCCCAATCCCCTGTAGGAGCCAGCGGTGCGGCGATCCGACTTGCCGGCGAACCAGACGCTGCGGTGTGTCTGTTGTACCGCGTTATCGTTCTTCGCCGGCAAGCCTGGCTCCTACAGGGGGAACGCGTACGGCTCCCGATCAGGTCGGCTGTCAGGCCGCCTCGCTTTGGCTTTTGCTCTGCTTTGGCTTTTGATTTTCTTGCCCCATCGAGAGGCTTCGTTCCGGTTCTGCGCAGTGGGTAAACCGGCATGGATGCCGGTTTAGCCGCGCTGGGCCAAGGATGGCCCATCGCGGCGGGCCCACGGAGCAGGACCGGAGCGAGGGCATGCCGAGCCACAGCGAGGCACCGAACGCCAGGGGCAAGAGCCCTTGGTTACTTAGGGCCGGGCGGCGTTCCGTTCTTCCAAGTGACTCGCCGTAAGGGCGAAACCATAAGTCGCCGTTACCGCAGCAACGGATATACACCCAAATATGCCCCTCAACTCCCCCAGACTTTCTGCGCCTTCGGCGCTTCGGCGAGGATTGCATCCACCGCCGCACCGATCTCTTCGACTTTCCACAACGCGCCCTTGTCGCAGGTAACGCCCGTGCGCCAGCCGTCCCCCAGGGAGATACGCCCGCCCTGGCTTTCGAAGACCTGGCCGCTGACGTGGGCCGACGCCGGGCTGCCCAGCCACACCACCAGCGGCGCGACGTTTTCGGCGGCCCAGGCGTCGAAGCTGCCGTCCTCGGGCTTTTTCACCACGTCTGGCATCGCGCTCTCGGTCATCGAGGTGCGTGCGGCTGGAGCCAAGGCGTTGGCAGTGACGCCATAGCGCGCCAGTTCCGCCGCCTGCACCAGGGTCAGCGAAGCGATGCCGCCCTTGGCCGCCGAATAATTGGACTGCCCCACGGAGCCCTGCAACCCGGCGCCGGAGCTGGTGTTGATGATCCGCGCGTCCACCGGCGTACCGGCCTTGGCCAGGTCGCGCCAGCGGCGGCCGAGGATGTTGGCCAGGCAGTAATGGCCCTTCAAATGGACGCGCATGACCATGTCCCAGTCTTCTTCACTGAGGCTGATGAACATGCGGTCGCGTAACACGCCGGCGTTGTTGATCAGCACATGCACTTCACCGAACGCCGCCAGTGCCGCATCGACGATGCGCTGCGCGGTGGCCAGGGTGGTGATGTCGTCGCTGTTGGCAATGGCCTGGCCACCGTTGGCGCGGATCTCCCCCGCCACGTCTTCTGCGGCCTCGGCGCGAATATCGTTGACCACCACATTGGCCCCTTGCGCGGCGAACGCCAGGGCGTAGGCGCGCCCCAGGCCACCGCCGGCCCCGGTGATGATCACGGTGCGGTCTGCACACATAGCCATGTTTGACTCCTTGAAATGATGTAGGGCCGCGCGCCCGAAGCGGCGGCCCGCAGGAAAAATTACAGACGCTCGATGATCGTCACGTTGGCCTGCCCGCCGCCTTCACACATGGTTTGCAGGCCGTAGCGACCACCGCTGCATTCCAGTTCGTTGAGCAGCGTGGTCATCAGGCGTGCGCCGGTTGCGCCCAGCGGATGGCCCAGGGCAATCGCGCCTCCGTTGACGTTGGTTTGCGCCGGGTCGTAATCCAGTTCCTTGGCCCAGGCCATCACCACCGAGGCAAAGGCTTCGTTGATCTCGACCCGGTCGATATCGGCCATGCTGAGGCCACTCTTGGCCAGGGCCCGGCGGGTAGCGGCAATCGGTGCGGTGAGGTGCCAGATCGGATCGTCACCCAGCACTGTCAGGTGATGGATGCGTGCCCGTGGCGTCAGGTCGTAGCGCTTGAGCGCCGCCTCGGACACCACCAGCAGCGCCGCCGAAGCGTCACAGGTCTGGCTGGACACGGCGGCGGTGATCGACGGGAACTGCGGGTCCACCGGTTGCAGCTCGGCCATCTTCGCCAGGCTGCTGTGGCGCGGTGTTTCATCCACTGCCAGCCCTTGGCAGCTGACGATTTCCCGGGCGAATCGACCACTGGCGATGGCCGCCAGCGCGCGTTCGTGGCTTTGCAGGGCAAAGGCTTCCATCTGCTCACGGCTGATCTGCCAGTGATCGGCAATCCGTTGCGCGGCGTAGAACTGATTGACGGGCTGCTGGCCAAACCGCGCGCGCCAGCCAACGCTGCCCGAGAACGGATCGGCAAAGCCCAGGGGCTGGCCGGCCAGCATCGCCGAGGAAATCGGGATCTGGGTCATGGTCTGCACCCCGCCCACCGCGACCACATCCTGGGTGCCGCTCATCACCGCCTGCGCGGCGAAGTGCAGCGCCTGTTGCGACGAACCGCACTGACGATCCACGGTGGTGCCGGGCACGGTCAGCGGCAGGCCGGCGGCGAGCCAGCTGGTGCGGGCGATATCGCCGGCCTGGGAGCCGATGGTGTCGACGCAACCGAATATCACGTCGTCGTAGTCTTCGGCGGGGATCACGTTGCGCGCCACCAGCGCCTTGAGCACATGGGCGCCCAGGTCAATGGCGTGGATCTCGCTCAATGAGCCTTTGCGCTTGCCCGTGGGGCTGCGCAGTGCATCAACAATGTAGGCCTGTGCCATGACTCATTCCTCGAAAGTATGCCCCGGCCCCAGGCCGGTGGCGTCGGCGAACAGGTAGTCGCTGACACGGGTTTTGTGAAAGCCGCGGTCGCCCCAGGACGCATCGAGGGCCCAGGCGCGCTTCATGAACATCTGCAAATCCACTTCCCAGGTGTACCCCATCGCGCCGTGCACCTGGATGCCTTTGCGGGCGGCGAGCCAGCTTGCTTCGTTGGCCGCCAGCCGCGCTTGCGAGACCCAGGCGCCCGCGTTGACGTCGCCCCGCGCCAAGGCATGGGCGGCGCGGTACAGCACCGGCTTGGCCTGTTCGATGTAGCGGGCGACATCGGCCAGGTGATGCTTGACCGCCTGGAAGCTGCCGATCGGCTTGCCGAACTGTTTGCGCTGGGCCACGTAGTCCACCGACAGGTCGAGCATGCGCTGCGCCAGCCCCAGCAGTTGCCCGGCCACCGACAGCGCGCCACGGTCCAGCAAGCGCGCCTGCAAGGCCCGACCCTGCTCGCCACTCGCCACGCATGTGGTCGCCGATGGGGTCCAGGTCACCCGACCCAGGCGTCGCGAGGCATCGATGCTCGGGTGGTTTTCCACCTCCACCTCGGAGCGCGGCACCACATGGATGTCATCGCCGTCGGTGAGTATCAGCACTTCGGCCAGTTGCGCGTCGCTGACCAGGGCATTGACCGGATGACTGATCGCCATGCGCAGGCTGCCATCGGCGATGCGCGGCAACAGGTCGGCGCGGGCCGGATGCTGCGCAGGCAGGCCGGCAAGCAAGCCGCTGGCGACATAGGCGGTGTCGGCCAATGAGTCGGGAATGGCGTAGTAACCCAGTTCCTGGGTCATCAGGGCCCACGTCACGTCGTCCATGCCCAGGCCGCCTTCGGCCTCGGGCACCGACAAGGCGGTCAGGCCCTGGCCGGCGATCTTGTTGCGCAAGTCGCGGGAGCGCCCGGCATCGGTCTCCCAGATTTCCCGGAGCATTTCCGGGGCGGCTTCGGTCATCAGGAAACGACTGATGGCTTCGTGGAACGCCAGCTGGTCATCGTTGAAAGTGAAGTCCATGGCGGTTCCTTATTTCGGCAAGCCGAGCATGCGCTCGGCAATGATGTTGCGCTGGATTTCGTTGGTGCCGGCATAGATCGGCCCGGACTGGGCAAACAGGAAGCCCTCCAGCCAGCCCGCCGCATCGCCCGCCTGCGCGCCTTTTGCAACCAGCTCGCCGCGCGTGCCGAGAATGCGCATGGCGGTCTCGTGCATCTTCAGGTCCAGTTCCGACCAGATGATCTTGTTGATGCTCGATTCGGCGCCGATCTGCTCGCCCCGGCTCAAGCGTCCCACGGTGTGGTAGGCCGACAACGCATAGGCCTCGGCGCCCATCCAGGTCTCCAGCACGGCATCGCGCAGGCCCGGATCGCGGTCGGCGCTGGCGCGGTTGGCCTTGTACAGCTCGACCAGCTTGCGTGCCGTGGCCTGGAAGCGCGCCGGCGAACGCAGTAGCAGGCCGCGCTCGAAACCGGCGGTGGCCATCGCCACGTGCCAGCCCTGCCCCTCGGCACCGATGCGGTTGCCCACCGGCACCCGCACGTCGTCGAAAAACACCTCGGCGAAGGCGTCCTTGCCGTTGAGCGCCTTGATCGGGCGAATGCTCACCCCCGGCGTATCCAGCGGCACCATGATGAACGACAGGCCGTGGTGACGGGCCGACCCCGGCTCGCTGCGGAACAGGCCGAACAGCCAGTCGGCATAGATAGCCCGGGTCGACCAGGTTTTCTGCCCGTTGATCACGTAATGGTCGCCGTCGAGGAGCGCCTTGCTGGTGATCGCCGCCATGTCGGAACCGGCGTTGGGCTCCGACCAGCCTTGCGCCCACATGTCCAGGCTTGCGGCCATGCGCGGCAGGAAACGCTGCTTCTGCTCCGGGGTGCCGAACTCCATCAGGGTCGGCCCCAGCAACAGCTGGCCGTTCTGGTTGACGCGCATCGGTGCCCCGGCGCCGTAATACTCTTCCTCGAAGATCAGCCACTCGATCAGGTCGCTGCCGCGACCGCCCAGTTCGGCCGGCCACATCACCATCGACCAGCGGCTTTCGAACAGCTTGGCCTCCCAGGCGCGGTGCTGCTCGAAGCCTTCGCGGGTGTCGTAGCTGGCCAGGGGTTCACGTGGCAAGTTGTCCGCCAGCCAGGCCCGTACTTCGGCGCGAAAGGCGTGTTGCTTGGGGGTATAAGTCAGGTCCATGGCGTTCCCTCAGAACTTGGCGTCGCGTTTTTCGACGAAGGCCCGCCGCGTTTCCGCGGAGTCCGGGCTGCTATAGGCCTGCATGGTGAAGCCCTGTTCCCAGCGGTACTTGTCTTCCAGGTTGCCGTCTTCGATGCCGTTCAAGGCTTCCTTGGCGATGCGGATCATGCCCGGGCTCTTCTCGGCGATTTTCGCCGCGATGCCCAGGGCGGTTTCGCGCAACTGGTCCTTGCTGACGATGCGCTCGATAAAGCCGTACTGCAGGGCTTCGCGGGCGCCGATGCTGTCGCCGGTAAAGAACAGGTAACGGACTTTTTGCACCGGGAACAGGCGTTGCAAGTGCGCACCGCCGCCCATGGCGCCACGGTCGACTTCCGGCAGGGCGAAGGTCGCGCATTCGGAGGCGACGACGATGTCCGCCGCCCCGGTGATGCCGATACCGCCGCCCAGGACAAAGCCATGCACCGCGACAATCACCGGCACCGGGTTGCGGTGCACGGCCTTGAAAGTGGCGTAGTTACCGGCGTTGACCTCGACGATCCGCTCCGGATGCTTGTCCAGTTCCTTGATGTCGACACCCGCGCAAAAGCCGCGGCCTTCGGCACGGATCACGATCACCCGCACCTCGGGGTTGGCCCCAAGGGCGTCGATCTGGCGCGCCAGGGCATGCCATTCCTGGCTGTCGAGTGCGTTGACCGGTGGCTTGGCGATCACCAGTTCAGCGATCCCCTGATTGAGTTGTGTGGTAAATGCCTGGTTCACAGGGGTTCTCCGATACTGGCGGGTTGATTCGAGGCGTGTGTCTGGCTGCGTGCCAGGAGTGCGTCGAGGCAGTGCTGGGCTTCGCTGGCGATGCCTTCGATGACTTCGCGGCAACTGAGCAACTCGCCGATGGCCGCGGCGACCTGGCCACTGGGCAGGATGCCCTCGTCCGGAGCGCCATCGATCATCGAGCGCTGCAACAGCACCGGCTGGTTGGCAGCCATCACCACTTGCGACAGCTGCGAGGGGTCTTCACGCAATGCCCGCAGGAAGACGGCAGCCATGTGCCCCAGGCTCATGCCGGTCTGTTGCTTCCACTGCCAGGCGCTGCCCAGGGCGATGCGCAGGCGACCGAAGGGGCCCGCCTGCTCCAGGTGATTGATGAAGCGGTTTTCGATCATGCGATGGCGCATGCCATCCACCGCCGTGGTCACGCGCACCAACTGCGGATCGTTGACCTTGAGGTAGCGTTCCAGGGTCGCGGCCGGTGTCGGCGATTCGCAGGTCATGAGAAACCGCGTGCCCATGGCGATGCCCGCGCCACCAGCAGCCAGCACCGAGGCCAGGCCCCGGCCGGTGGCGAATCCGCCGGCCGCGATTACCGGAACCTTGACCGCCGCCAGCACCTGGGGCAGCAGGATCGAACTCGGTACGCCGCCGGTATGACCGCCGCCCTCGCCGCCCTGGATGGTGATCAGGTCAGCACCCAGTTCCACGGCCTTGAGCGCATGCTTGAGGGCACCGACGGTGGGAATGCACAGCACCTTGGCCGCCTTGAAGCGAGCGATGGTCTGTTTGTCCGGACCACGCCCGTAACTCACGGCACGCAGGCGGTACTTGATCGCCAGGTCGACGCACTGCGCGGCGTTGTCCTGGAACATATGGAAATTGAGGCCGAAATTGCTGGCGCCGGTGGCCTCGATCACCTTGCGGATTTCGCTTTCCAGCTCGTTGGCCGCGATGGTCGCCCCGGCCAGGAAACCGAAGCCTCCCGCCTGGGTCGTGGCGATCACCAGGTTGGCGTCGGCGACCCAGCCCATGGCGGTCTGCACGATCGGGTAACGGCAGCCGAGGGCCTCGGTCAGAGGGGTATCCAGCCAGCGGTTCATTGGCTTTTGTCCTCGGCCTGCTTGTTGGCCCGGGCCATGCCCTTGGCGTCGAAGCCGCCCAGTTTGTCGCCGGACAACAGCTCGTTATGGGCATGGGCAAAGTGGTGCCAGGCGAACACGGCGTCCATCGCCGTGCGCTTGCCCTGCAAGTCCTCAACGTGGTTGATCGCCTGCTTGGTCAGGGCCAGGCCCATGCGCGGCTGACGGGCGATGCCGGCGGCCAGGGCGTAGGTGGCCTGCTCCAGTTCCTCGCGCGGCACCATGCGGTTGACCATGCCCACTTGCCAGGCACGGGTGGCGCTCATGCGGTCCCCGGTGAAGAGGAATTCCTTGGCGATACGCGGGTTCATTTCATAGGGATGGGCAAAATACTCCACCCCTGGAATGCCCATGCGCACCACCGGGTCCTGGAAGAACGCGTCGTCACTGGCAATGATCAGGTCGCAGACCCAGGCCAGCATCAGCCCGCCCGCCACGCAGGCGCCATGGACCATGGCGATGGTCGGCTTGGGCAGTTCACGCCAGCGCCGGCACATGCCCAGGTACACCTCCTGCTCACGGGCATACAGCTGCTCGCCACCAGGCTTGTTGGTGTGGTCCCACCACAGGTGCGCGCGCTCGAATGGCTTGTCGATATCCCGCCCCGGCGTGCCGATATCGTGGCCCGCCGAGAAGTGCTTGCCGTTGCCCCGAAGGACGATGACCTTGACGCTGTCATCGTTCACCGCCTGGCGGAAAAAGCCGTCCAGGGCGTAGGTCATCTGCGAGTTTTGCGCGTTGTTGAAGGTCGGCCGGTTCAACGTCAGCGTGGCAATACCCTCGGCCACGCTGTACAGCACCGGGGTGTCCGTCTCGTAGACGGCGTTGTCCTGGCGGACGATGAATTCACTGTCGCTGCTGTGCATGCTCGCCTCCTTGTCTCAGGCCGTACGGATGCCGGGCGGGTTGCCCTTGATCGCCGTGGCGCGGTATTCGTGGGGATCGAGTCGGCGGATCAGCGCCAGCTGCTCAGGGGTCGGATGCGCGGTTTCGTGCAACTGCGCCGACTTGAGCAATGGGAAGCCGGTGTTGTCCTGGACCTGCTCGAAGCTCACGCCGGGGTGTAGCGAACGCACCTGCACCGCCCGGTCCGGGCCGTTGAAGTCGAGGACGCACAGGTCGCTGACCACGCAATGGATGTCCATCAGGTCGCGGCGCGCGCCTTCAGGCCAGCGGTCGGCCTTGAAGCCGACACCGGAGACCATGTCCACTTCGCCGCTGACGAACACCCGGCTGTTATGGCTGGGCACGAAGAACGAATTGAGGTGGTTGATGCTGTTGCCCGGCAGGCCGCGCACGCCAAGGATCGCGGTCCTGGGTTTTTGATAATCACCGACGCAGGACAGGTTGGTCTGGCCCCAGCGGTCAATCTGGGTCGGCCCGATCATCGCGTGGCGGCGTCCGCCCCACACGCATTCGAACACCCGCTCGAACGACATGTAGCCCGAGTAACGCGGCACGTAGTCGCCACGCGGACCCAGCGGGATCGGTTCTTCGACCAGGAACGCCTCGCTGTCGGTCATCAGCAGTTCCGGGCTGTGGGTCAGTTTGGCCAGGCTGGCACCCAGGCGCGGAATCACGCCCAGGCCCGAGGCAATGACCTCGCCATTGCCGCGCCAGGCTTCGCTGGCGGCGACGATCATCAGTTCAGCAAGGGTGAAATCACAGGTTGCAGACATAGTCGCTAATCCTCAGAACACGGGAAGGGGCAAGGCGCCCATGGAGTCGGCACCGCCGTTCTGTGCCTGATAGGCCTGCTCGCCACCGGCGATGTAGGTCTGCACATAGTCCTGCCAGCCGTTTTCCGCCTGGCTGCTGGCGACATAGCCCTTGAGGTGCTTCATGTCCCAGCCGTAGTCGGGGGCGCAGAGCGTCGGGTGCGCACCCAGCGGGGCATGCACCACACCGCTCACCAGATAACGCTCGAAGGTATTGAAGCGGGCCTGCTCGGCGCTCAGCGCCAGGCGCTCTTCCAGGCGCTCGCACGAGACGAAGCACTGGTTGGCGGCGCGGGCGAACAGGTGGTCGAAATACGGGTCCGGCCCGGTCACCAGGCAGTTGCCCAGGCGGTCGGCGACGTTGACGTGCAGGAACGCCACGTCGAGGTTGAGCGCCGGCATCGCCAGCAGCACCTCGCCATCGGCATAGGGCGACTGGATCGTCTTGAGCTGCGGGTTCAGGCGCGCCACATCGGTGGCCAGGCCGCAACGGGTCGGCAGGAACGGCAAGCGCATGCCAGCGGCACGCAGGCCCCACTGGAACATGCCTTCATCCAGCTCCATCAACTCCAGCTCGCCGGCTTCGCGGGCCTTACGGTAGTAGGGTTCCAACGGAATGGCATCGAGGGTGGCGAAACCGAACACTAGCTTCTTGACCTTGCCGGCGGCGCACAGCATGCCCACTTCCGGACCGCCGTAGGCGACCACGGTCAGGTCCTTGACCTCTGAGCGCAGGATCTCGCGCACGATGGCCATCGGCTTGCGCCGTGGACCCCAGCCGCCGAAACCGATGGTCATGCCATCGCGCAATTGAGCGACCGCATCGGCCGCTGTCAGTTGTTTGTTCATCATGACAATTCCTTAGTGTTGGCCGACCGAAAAGTCGTGCCCCCAAATGCTCACGCGGGTGAACTCGAACGCCGAGTGCTCAGCCCAGTCGACTTGCAACCCGCCAAAGCCGTATTCCAGATCGAAGCCGGACGGCGTCTTCATGTAGAAACTGGTCATGCGATCGTTAAGGTGCTGGCCGAGGGTGGCCGACAGGCTCACCGCATGGGCCTGCAGACGGTCGTGGGCACGGCCGACTTCGGTCATCGAATCGACCTCGACCATCACGTGCACGCAACCTGACGGCACCGGGTACTCGGCCAGTGCCAGGCTGTGGTGGCGAGCGTTCTGGCAATGCAGGAAGTGAATGCGGATCGGCGGCACCGACGGGTCTGGACGGAAGTTGAAAATGTCCGACAGCTCGAAGCCCAGCACGTCCTTGGCGAATGCCAGGGTGGCGTCGAAGTTCGGCGCCGGCAGCACCGTGTGACCCAGGCCCATGTCACCGGTGATGAAACGCGGCACACCCTGGGGCGAGACAAAGGGCAGGCAATCGGAGCGATGGCCCCAGCTCAGTTCATGGCAGTTGCCCGACGGGTCGGTGAGCTTGACCAGCGCCTGGACACCACGCTGGTCGATCTCGGCGGCGGAGCCTGGCTGCCATTCGATGCCGGCGGCGCTCAGGTGCTCGAGGGCGGCCTTGAATGCCGTCTCGTTGGCCAGCTCCCAGCCGGAGGCCAGGTAACGCGCTTCGGTGCCTTCGACGATCAGCATGCGAAACGGACGCTCGTCCATTTTCACGTACAAGCCACCGCCCGGCGCCGGGTTCACTTGCATGCCCAGCACGTCTTCGGCGTAACGCTGCCAATGACTGAGGTTTTCGATCTGCGAGACGAAATAGCTCAAACCGCGAATGTCGATCATGCCTGGGTCCTCGTTGGCTGAAAGGGTTTCGTGGGGAGCATTGTGCAAAGCAGTGCGCGTGGCTTCATCGTCCGTTGAGACTAAGCACGACCGGGTCTGTGGGTTGTTTGTGGGAGCGGGCTTGCTCGCGAAGGCTTTGTATCAGGCGACTGGGATTTTGATGGTGTACAGGGTGTACATATCCATTGCTGCGGTAACGGCCACTTATGGTTTCGCTCTTACAGCGACTCACTTTTCCAAACGCCGAAAAGTAAGCAAAAGGCTTTGCCCCACCACTCGGTGCCTCGCTAGGGCTCGGCATGCCCTCACTCCGGCATTGCTCCGTGGGTCGCCGCGATGGGCCATCCCTGGCCCAGCGCGGCTAAACCGGCGTCCTGCCGGTTTCCCCACTGCACAATGCCTGCGTTCGGCCATCGTGGTTAACGGGGCACCCAGATCAAAAAAAATGCGAGGCGGCCTTAAAGCCGACCTGACTTTTGTAGATATCCCCCAATCCCCTGTAGGAGCCAGGCTTGCCGGCGAACCAGACGCTGCGGTGTATCTGTTTTACCGCGTTAACCAGCGTGGTTAACGGGGCGCCCAGATCAAAAACAAAAGCAAGGCGGCCTTAAAGCCGACCTGACTTTTGTAGATATCCCCCAATCCCCTGTAGGAGCCAGGCTTGCCGGCGAACCAGACGCTGCGGTGTATCTGTTTTACCGCGTTATCGTTCTTCGCCGGCAAGCCTGGCTCCTACAGGGGGAGCGCATACGGCTCACGATCAGGTCGGCTTTAAGGCCGCCTTGCTTTTGCTTTTGATTTGGCTTTTGATTTTCTTGCCCCCTCGAGAGGCCGAGTGGAGGTTCTGCGCAGTGGGTAAACCGGCAAGGATGCCGGTTTAGCCGCGCTGGGCCATGGATGGCCCAGCGCGGCGACCCACGGAGCAGGACCGGAGCGAGGGTACCCCGAGCCCCAGCGAGGGGCCGAACGCCAGGGGCAAGAGCCCTTGGTTACTTAGGGCCGGGCGGCGTTCCGTTTTTCCAAGTGACTCGCCGTAAGGGCGAAACCATAAGTGGCCGTTACCGCAGCAACGGATATACACCCAATCCAGACCAAATAGGCAGCCAGAGCTACCCAGCAGAAGCAAGCGGCAGGCGATTCACCATCTCAAAGATCCCACGGTTTTCAACGCACCCGAATCTTCGGATCACCCGCCCCCCGGCGCAGGGTCTTGAGGAAACCCTCCAACGGTGCAGGTTCGGCAATCTGCGGCAACGCGTCCTTGTCCGGTCGTTGCGCCCAGAAGGCATCCCAGGACGGAAACAGCTCGTGGAAGGTGCCAGCGTACGGCTCACGCCCTGGCCAGCGCATTTTCAGGCCGCCAATCGGTGGTTTGTTCAGGTCGCTCGCGTACCAGTAGCACGGCAAGCGGCGACGGAAGCACCAGCGCCCGTCGATCCGCTCGTAGTCGTCCCAGTACAGCATCTGCATGATCACCCACTCGGGACCGGTCTCATGTTCATTCTTCGAATAGACCACCCCGGTGGCGTGATCGGCATCGCTGAACTCGATGATGTGTTGCCCCAGGTGGTGGGAGGTGCCATGGAATTGCTTGCGCATGGTTTCATCCAGCCAAGCCTTGAGGTGCGCGCGGCCGCTCTTGTCGCGGCCCACGCGCACGTCCGGGGCGAAGCAGTTGGCCATGGCGTCCATGTCGCGCATATCCAGGGCCAGGGCGTACTTGCCGGCCAGTTGGCGGATCGCGTCCAGCGACTCCAGGCGATCGATGCGCTCAAGCAATGTGTCGTTGTCCTGGTTCATCAGTCGAGCACCGTGTACAGGTCCGAACCCCGTCCGCCGTCCACCGCCAGGCTGGCACCGGTGACATACGAAGCCTCGTCGCTGGCCAGGAACACAATGGCGTTGGCCAGCTCCACCGGCAGGCCGACGCGTTTCATCGGGATGACTTTTTCAGTGTTGGCGCGGGTCTTGGCATCGGCCAGCATGCCGGCCGTGGCCGGGGTGTCGACCACGCCGGGAATGATCACGTTGCAGCGCACGTTGTGCGGGGCTCCTTCGCTGGCCGCCGCGCGGCTGAAGTTGATCACCGCCGCCTTGGCTGCTGAATAGCCGGCCATCTGTGCGGTGCCGAACAGGCCGCAGATCGAAGCGATGTTGACGATCGAGCCGCCGCCCTGCTCTTTCATCAATTGCATCGCGGTGCGGGTACCCCAGAAGGTGCCGTCCACGGTGGTCGCGAAGTTAGCGTGCCAGTCGGCCGTGGTCATGGTGTCGATGCCGCCCCAGGTGTAGGCCATCGCGTTGTTGACCAGGATGTCCAGGCGCCCGAGGCGTTGCGCGGTGGCTTGCAGCGCGCCGACGTAGGCCTGTTCATCGCTGACATCGGCCACGGCGATCTCGGCCTGGCCACCCTGGGCCTGAATTTTTTCCTGCACACCTTGCAGCGGCTCGATGCGGCGCCCGCACAGCACCACCGTGGCGCCCTCTTCGGCGAACCGCAACGCGGTGGCTTCACCAATGCCGGAACCGGCGCCGGTGACGAAGGCGATTTTTCCTTGTAGACGCTTGCTCATGGGTGACTCCCTGATCAGATAAAGGCCATGCCGCCGTTGACGGCGATGTTCTGCCCGGTCATGAAACTGGCGTCTTCGCTGGCCAGGAACACTGCGACCCGGGCGATCTCGTCGGTCTCGCACATGCGGCCCAGGGGCACGTTTTTCAGCAGCGTCTGCATGTAGTCGTCAGGGATACCGGCCATCATCGGTGTGTTGGTCGGCCCCGGCACCAGGGTGTTGACGCGTATGCCGCTGGCGGCCAGTTCACGGGCAATCGAACGTGTCAGGCCCATCACCCCGGCTTTCGACGCGCAGTAGTGGCTTGGGCCGTCGCCGGTCAGCGCGGCGGTGCTGGAGAGGTTGATGATCGCGCCCTTGCGCCCACCCTTGACCATCAGCTTGGCGCCCTCGCGGCAGCACAGGAAGGTGCCGCCCAGGTTCACGCCGATCACCCGTGCCCAGCTCTCGTCGGGGGTTTCGAGGAAGCTGTCCAGCGCGCCCACGCCAGCGTTGTTGACCAGGATGTCGAGGCCGCCAAAGTGCTGCTCGGCCTGGCCCATGGCATCGGCCACGGAGGCACCGTCACCGACGTTGCAAGACAGGGCCAGTACGCTGTCACCCAGGTCTGCCAGGCTCTCGGCCAGGGCCGTCTGGTTCAGGTCGACAGCCACCACCTTGGCGCCTTCGGCGACAAAACCACGCACGATGGCCTGGCCCATGCCCTGCGCGGCGCCGGTCACGAAGGCGACTTTATTGAGTAACTTCATAACGATCTCCGAATGTGCAAATACGCTGCGGCCCGCTGCCCTTGCAGTGCGGCCGTCCCCTGAATGATTAGCGGCAAGTGCCATGGCTCACATCGTCCGATGGGACTACCGCCGCGTGGTCTGAACGGACGATGTGAACTCCCCCGTCAAAGCCCAGCATTCATGGGCGCGCACCTCGCCAGGCGCAGCGTTCCCCTTCACCTCGCTACAGCGCCTGGCGCGGCTGTGCCTCATGAATCCGCAGACAATGGAGAACCCCATGAACCAACCCGTAGACCTGCCCCTGCCCGTCGGCCATTACGCGACCCTGCCCAACGGCTTGCGCCTGCACTATCTGGATGAAGGCTCAGGCCCCGTGGTGTTGTGGCTGCACGGCAGCGGGCCGGGTGCCAGTGGCTTCAGCAACTTCAAGGGCAACTACCCGCAATTCGTCGCCGCGGGCTATCGCAACCTCGTGCTCGACCTGCCTGGTTTCGGCCGCTCGGACAAACCCGAGGACGTGCAGTACAACCTGGAGTTCTTCGTCGACTGCGTTGCAGCGTTCCTGCAAGCCGTGGGTGTGCAGCGCTGCTCGCTGCTGGGTAACTCGCTGGGTGGTGCGATTGCCCTGGGCCTGGCCCTGCGCCTGCCGCAACTGCCCCAGAGCCTGATCCTGCTGGCACCGGGCGGTGTCGAGGAGCGGGAAACCTACTTCAAGATGGAGGGCATCGTGCGCATGGTCAGCCTGTTCAACGCCGGCCCCATCGGCATGGACGAAATGCGCAGCATGATGCGCCTGCAGCTGTTCGATGATTCGATCCTGCCGGAAAGCCTGCTGCAGGAACGCGTGGCAGTGGCGGTGACCCAGCCGAAGAACCTGTTCAGCACGATGATGGTGCCGAACATGGAAGCGCAACTGGGTGAGATCCAGTGCCCGATCTTCGGCTTCTGGGGCACCAACGATCACTTCAACCCGATCAGTGGCGCCCAGCGCATCATCGACGGCGCGCCGAATGCCCGCTTCATTGTGCTCAACCGTTGCGGGCACTGGGTCCAGGTGGAACACCGCGAGCTGTTCAACCGCAGCTGCATCGATTTCCTGCAGAACGGTTGATCCGGCCGACGCGGTGTACCTGCTGCACCGCGTTATTGTTATCGCCCTGTAGGAGCGTGGCTTGCCCGCGAACGAGACGCCGCGGTGTATCTGTAATACCGCGTCATCGTTCTTCGCCGGCAAGCCTGGCTCCTACAGATGAACCAGGCGTCGGGTGGGTTAGCGATCTGCCGCCTTCTGGCTGTTCAATAGGGCATCGCCAGGCTTGCCCAGTACGCAGGAGGTGCCACCCGGGGTGTACATCATCGCTACGCAGCGATTGCAGGCGGTGCAGATCGAGTCGCGGCTGGCGCCACTTTCGAGTTTGTTGACGTAGTCATTTTCGGCCAGCAACACCCGGCCCATGGCGACCAGGTCAAAGCCCTCGGCCATGATTTTTTCGATGCTCGCCAGGCTCTTGGCGCCGCCCAGGTAAGCCAGCGGCATTTTCACCGCCGCACGCACCTTGCGCGCATGCTCCAGCAAATACAGCTCACGGAATTCCACCGTCGGTTCCTTGCGGCGCTGGATGGCCATCGCCAGGGCGATGATCTTGTTCTTCTGCTGCACACGGTTTTCCTTGGGGAACGAGGAGCCGAACATGGTGGTGATCGACTCGGCGTTCATGCCCGCGCTGAGCACCAGCAAGTGCGCGCCCTCTTCTTCCAGCATGCGGGCGATCTTCGCTCCGTCTTCGGCACTGTTACCGGCGCGCACGCCTTCAGTGACGCTGTATTTGCAGATCACCGCCATGTCATGGCCGACCGCATCCAGCACCGCCCGCAGCACCCGGCGTGGAAAGCGCAAGCGGTTTTCCAGGCTGCCGCCGTACTGGTCGCGGCGCTTGTTGTACATCGGCGAAATGAACTGGCTGAGCAGGTAGCCATGGCCCATGTGGATTTCCACGGCATCGAAACCGGCCTGGCGTGCCAGGCGTGCGCCTTGCGCGAAGTCGCGCACCACCTGTTGCATGTCGGATTCGTTCATTGCCTGCTTGAGGAACATGCCGCTCATCAGGCCTATCTTGTTGAAGCCACCGCTGGCCGACAGCGGACGCTTGGTCGAGCGCTCGCGAATAAAGGTAAAGCAACCGCCGTGGGTGATCTGCGCACTGGCCAGGCCACCGGCCTGGTGCACGCCATCGGTCAACGCCTTGAAGTGCGGCAGGCTGGATTGGCTAAGGGTCAACTGGTTGGGCAAGGTACGGCCATCGCTGCTCACCGCGCAGTAGGCCACGGTGGTCAGGGCGGTGCCGCCAGCGGCCAGGGCCGAGTGCAGCTTGACCAGTTGCTTGGAAGGCACGCTCTGGGCACTCATGCCCTCGTTGGTGGCGGACTTGATGAAGCGGTTTTTCAGGGTCAACGGACCAATGTTTATCGGGCTGAACGGTGACGGGGTCGGACGAGGATTCATGACAGGCCTCTCTTTATTTTTATCAGGCTAAAACGAAGGACTGCGCCACCCGACGAGCGACGCAGCCATGATCATCAGAAGGTGTACTTGGCGTTGAGCGACAGGTAATCGCGGTCAGCCAACAGTCGGCCCTGGGCGACATCCGGCGAGCTCAGGTAAGCGACATAGGTCATGCCGATCTGGAAGTTGCCCAGGTACTTGAAGTCGCCACCCACGGTCAGGCGCTTCTCGTCGCGGCCCAGGCCCTGATAGGCGCTGCCGTCGACGTTCTGCGTCCAAACCACTTTGGTGCTCAGGTCCAGGCCGGTGGCGACGGACGGGTAGTCCATGTAGGCGCCAACGCCCAGCAGAGTCGAGCCACGGGTCTGGGTCTTCGACTCGAACGTATCGAAGGTGCCATCCACGCCGACCCCGCCGCCGGTGATCGTCAGGCTGTCGACCCCGTCGATGTGTTGATGCACCACTTCGCCCATGAAGGTGGTCTGCTGGGCGAGCAGGCTTGGGCCCAGGATGTACATGGCGTTGAGGTTGCCCTGCCAGATCTGCCCGGTGGTCGGCGCGCCGTTGTTGAGGTAGACCGAGGCGCCATCGCGGTAGCTCAGGTCACCGGCGTACTGCACCGAATCGCCGACCTTGGAGGTGAAGCTGATCCCCGTCAGCTTGACGTCTTCGAAGTAGCCCAGGCGATAGGACGGCGCGGTGCCGTCATGACCGATGCCCTTGAGCGAGGAGTATTGGGTGGTGCCGGTGAAGTCGAAGAACAGCGAGCCGATGCGCTCGTTATAGCGGTAATGGAACAGCCCCACTTCGGTGTTCTCGGTGATCCGGTAGCGCACGCCCAGGCCCCATTGGCCGCTGTCGCTGGCGTCTTTTTCACCGGCATAACCGACCGCCAGGCCGTTGGGTAGGCGATCGACCGAACCGCTGCCCAGGCGATAGAACTCGGCGCCAGGACCGAAGGTGTCGCTGCCGAAGTAGTCGCCCACGGGATTGAGCTGGGTCTTTTCCCACTCGTACTGGTAGTAACCGACCAATGCCAGGTTTTCATTCAAAGACCACGACCCGGACACCTGCCCCACGGGCAGGTACGAGTCCTTGGCTTCGGTGCCCGGCACGTTGAACTTGGTGGCGTCCACCGGGGCCTGGCCCTGGCTGATGTTGGGCCAGAACAGGCTCTCGCCCCAGGCCACCAGGTGTCGCCCGGCCTTGAGCGACAGGTACTGGGTTTCGCCGACATCGAAGTTGCCATACACATACGCATCGAGCAGGCGCGCGGTGCTGCCACTGAGCCTGCGGGTTTCGTCGCTGAACCCATCGTTGTGTCCGGTCTTGTTCACCGTCTGCGGCGAATCGTTGGCGTTTTTCTGGTTGTAGACATCGTCATAGAACTGACTGCCGCGCAGCACCGCACCGAGATTGTCGTGCTTGAGCAGCAACTCGCCGAACAGGCTCACTCGGTTGTTGATCAGGGAACCGCGCTTGAAGTTGCGCGTGCCGTCGTCGTTGTTCGGGTCGTTGAGGTATTGGCTGGCCTGTTTGGCGGTACGCATGGAGGCGGTGTAGTTGACCGTCAGCGACGAATCCAACGTGGTGTTTTCCCCCAGTTCGATAGTCGGCGCTGCGCTGGCCGTGGCACTGGCGACGGTGATCGCCGTTGCCAACAGGCAGCGCCCACTTCCCGGATAGCGCGCAACGATGTTTCGCCTGAATACGTTTCGCTTAAACATGCCCCTCTCCTTTTTGTTGTTGTTTTTGCTTATGTCGCCACAGCATTGAAAAAACCACTGCAGCGCACATCTTCCGTTTGGTGAGATGAGTGCGCCTCATGCCTGGGCGCTATTGGCCACCAGCGCACGCAGTTCGTTTTTCGCCACTTTGCTCGACGGGTTCAGAGGCAAGGCGCTGAGGAAACGCACCTGGCGCGGCACCTTGTAATTGGCCATTTGCTCACGACTCCAGGCGATCAATTGCGCCTCGTCGAGCTCGCGCCCTTCACGCAGCACCACACAGGCACATCCGACCTCGCCCATGCGCTCATCGGCGATGCCGATCACCGCCACCTGGGCGATCGCCGGGTGCCTGATCAGCGCCGCTTCGATTTCCGCCGGGTAGCAGTTGAAACCGCCGACGATGAACATGTCCTTCAAGCGATCGGTGATGATCAGGTTGCCCGCCTCGTCCAGGCGCCCGACATCGCCGGTGTGCAGCCAGCCTTCGGTGTCGATGGCTTCGCGGGTCGCTTCAGGGTTCTGGAAATAACCCTGCATGATGTGAAAACCACGCAGGCAGATCTCACCGGTCTGCCCGGCGTCCAGTGCCTGGTTGTGCGGGTCGCGGATGCTCACTTCGGTGCCGGCGATCGGCCGTCCGCTGGTGCCGGCGATCACCCGCGCCGAGTCTTGCGGATCGCAGATGGTCGCCAGCCCGCCGCACTCGGTCAGGCCGTAGGCGGTGGTCACCACGGCGAACCCCAGCTCGTTGCGCATGCGCTCGATCAGGCTCGGCGGGATGCTCGCCGAACCGGTCACCGCGATACGCAGGCTCGACAGGTCGGTCTGCTTGAGCTGCGGATGGGCCAGCAGCGAGAGGTACAGGGTTGGCGCACCGGGCAGGACGCTGATGCGCTCACGGGCGATGCGCTGGAACACCTGTTCGGCGTCGAACACCGCATGGGGCAGGATGGTCGCCCCGGCGATCAGGCAGGTCAGCCAACCGGCCTTGTAGCCAAAGGCATGGAAGAACGGGTTGACGATCAGGTAGCGGTCCTCGGGGACCAGGCCGAGGACCTTGACGTATTCGGTGAAGGCCCGCAGGTTCTGGCCATGACCGCTCATGACGCCCTTGGGTTTGCCGGTGGTGCCGGAGGTGAACAACAGGTCGCACATGGCCTCGGGGCCGACCGCCATTGCACGGCGCTTGGCGCTGTCAGCATCGATGGTCGCAGCGCCCTGCAGAAATTGTGCAAGCGTCAGGTCCGAAGGCAACCCCGGCGTGTCGCCATCGATGATCACCAGGTGTTCGAGATTGGCCGGTCGATGGGGTGCGAGCAGCGCCGGGTAGTCGACGTCGAGAAAACGCTGCTGGACGAACAACACCCGGCAACCGCTGCGCTCCAGCACATCCGCGGCTTCAAGGCCCTTCATGCGCGTGTTGATCGGCACCAGCACCGCCCCGGCGCACTGAATGCCCAGCGCCGCGAGGATCCAGTCGCCACTGTTCGGCGCCCAGACGCCGACCCGGTCACCGGCCTGGATGCCCAGGGCCATCAAGCCCCGGGCAAAGCCCATGACGCGCTCGGGCAGATCGGCGTAGTCGATGCATTGTCCGCCCTCCTCGATGGCCGTGCGCCCGGCAAAACGTTCGGCGCTGCTGAAGACCAATTGGGCAAGGGTGACAGGGGCGGCGCTCAATGGCGCGGCAAGGTTCAGGCTCTGATTCATCGTGGGCTCTGGTTCATCAATCGGGGAAGCGGATGCGCAGTTGTGCGCTGGTGGGCACCGCCTGGCAGGCAAGGATCCAGCCTTCGGCCAGTTCGCCCGCATCCAGTGCATCGTTGTGCAACAGCTCGACCTCGCCGCTTTCCAGGGTGCACATGCACGAGGCGCAACCACCGACACGACAGGCGCTGGGTGGGTTGAGGCCGGCACGTTCCATGGCTGCCAGCACGGTCTCGCCGCTGTCACAGGCCAGTTGGTGGTCCTCGCCATCCAGGCGCACCGCCAACTGCGCGGCCACTGCCGCCTCGCTGCTGGTCACCAGCGGCAATTCGCCTTCGCCGGGCAGCGAGACGAAGCGTTCGACGTGCACCCGGCGATCCGGCATGCCGAGGCTTTTGAGCGCACTGACAGACGCGTCCATGAACGGGCCCGGACCACAAATGAACGCCTGGGCATCGATAAACGGCCGCGCCAGCTCAGCCAGTTGCCCGACGCTAGGAATGCCCTGCACCGAATCGAGCCAATGGACGATTTGCAGGCGTTGCGGATGAGCCGTCGCCAGGGCCTTGAGTTCATCCTTGAAAATCACCGAGGACTCATCGCGGTTGGCATAGATCAGCAGGACCCGCCCGGTTCCGGCGAGCAGCGCCGAACGCAGGATCGACAGCACCGGGGTCACGCCACTGCCGCCGCCGAACAGCAGCAAGTCGCCGTCGAGGCTGCGCGGCACGAACACCCCGGCCGGAGGCAGCACCTCCAGGGTCTGGCCGGCCTGCAACTCGCTGCACAGCCAGTTCGACGCGCGGCCCTCGTGCACGCGCTTGACCGTTACCCGCAACGGCTCATCCAGCAACGGCGTGCTGGACAATGAGTAACAACGGGGCAGCCAGCCGTCCTCGAAAGGTACGCGCAAGGTCAGGAACTGGCCGGGTTGATAGCGAAAACGTTCGCCCAGATGCTCCGGCACGTCGAACACCAGGGAACGCGCATCGGCGGTTTCCTCGATCACGCGCGCCACGCGCAGGGCAAGATAATTGTTCATAGGTCAGGTACTCATGACCACCTGGCCGTGTATCACGGACAGGTGTAAACCCAGGGGTTCAAAACGGGCGCCGTGGCCTCAGACGTAAGGGTCCGGGTTGGGCAGGCCGAGCATCACCGCGCCGTAGCTGCGCCCGTAGGCCATGTAGTTGTTGGCGATGTGCCCGCGTGCCTGGTGCAGGTCGCGGAACAGCCGCGCCACCGGGTTGGTGTTGTACAGGCCCGAGGCGGCCATGCTGCGCAGCAGGTCGTTGGCGCGTTCGGCGCAGATGTTGGTCACATAGGCCGACTGGTAGCGATACAACAGGCGGGTCTCGGTGTCCGGGTACTCGCCGGCACGGGCCAGGTTCATCAGGTGCTCGTAGTTGCGCTCCAGCACCAGGCGCAGGCTGTCGAGGGTGATCATCGCCTCGGCAACGGCGGTCTGTGCCACCGGATCGTCAGCGGTACGGGCACCGTGCTTGCCGATGTGTTTGGCGGCATTGTCACGGAACTCGTTGATCGCGCCCTGCAGGGCGCCGATGGCGGAGGTCGAGACGGCACGTGAGAACACCTGGGCGAACGGGATCGCGTAGATCGGGTTGGTGTTGACCAGGCGCCCGGGTGTTGCTTCGAGGGTCCAGTTGTTGGTGCGTTGCACGCGATGGGCCGGAACGAACACATCCTCGACCACGATGTCATGGCTGCCGGTGCCACGCAGGCCCATCACGTCCCAGTTATGTTCGATCTGATAGTCGTGACGCGGCAGCAGGAAGGTGCCGTGCTCGGCGGCCAGCTCGCCATCGGGCGGCAGGATTCCGCCCAGGAACACCCATTGGCAGTGCTCGCTGCCGCTGGAGAAACCCCAACGCCCGCTGATGCGGTAACCGCCCTCGACCACCGTGACCTTGGCCGCCGGCATATAGGTGGAGCAGATCAGCGCGCTGTGGTCATCGCCCCAGACTTCACGCTGTGCCTCGATCGGGTAACGCGCCAGTTGCCAGGGGTGAACGCCCATCACGCCGTAGATCCAGGCCGTGGACATGCAGCCCTCGGCGAGGATGGTCTGGATTTCGAAGAAGGTGCGCGGGTCCACTTCATAACCACCGAACGCCTTTGGCTGCAAGGCCCGCAGCAATCCGGCGGCCTGCAACTCGACGACGCTCTCCACCGGTACCTTCAAGTCCTTGTCGGCCTGCGCCGTGCGCGCCTTGAGTGCCGGCACCAGGCTGCGTGCACGTTCAAGCAGATCACGTTCGTCCTGGGTCTTTTCTCGCATGCTGTGCATCACTCAATTCTCCCGATCTCACTGCGCCACTGCGCCAGTTGTGACGGATCATCGGATTGAGCGGGGAATCATTCATCGTCAAAGCGGACTAGGGGTGCGTGGATTGCCCTGACGGCCTGCCGGGATATTTACCGGGTACATATCCGTTGCTGCGGTAACGGCCACTTATGGTTTCGCCCTTACGGCGAGTCCCTTTTTCAAACGCCAAAAAGGAACCAAAAGGCTTTGCCCCACCACTCGGTGCCTCGCTAGGGCTCGGCATGCCCTCTCTCCGG
>NZ_JAAVXC010000089.1:0-625 GCF_013416725.1 Pseudomonas sp. SbOxS1 | reverse complement strand
ATGTATTCAGGGTAAGTTACCTAATAACGATACTTGTAAACCACAACAGCCACCAAACTTGCGCCTGGCGACTGCTCTGATTTTACAAGTACCTTAGGTGGGTTTCCCCATTCGGAAATCGTCGGATCAAAGGGTATTCGCACCTCCCCGACGCTTATCGCAGCGTATCACGTCCTTCATCGCCTGTGCATGCCAAGGCATCCACCAATTGCCCTTAAGACACTTGATCGTTCTCATTGCCAATGTTCATCATGATTTCTCACAACGCCATCGGCACAAAAAGACCAGCTTCTCGAGATCGGTCCGGGGGCGCGGTTAGGCAAACCCATCATATGCGGGAGATTGAGCGTCTCACCGCGACAAACTTTTTTGTCACCCAAGCCAACCACAAAGGCCAAAGCCTCCTGGAGGATCAGGCTCCCAAAAAGGAGTCCGAACAAATCTTCTCTTTACGATGTCAAACAGAACAAGCGGTTGCCCGAGGGCGAACCACAAATCTTGATTTTGAATGATTAGCTTCCGTCGTCTCGACACCACTTCTCGTCAAAGAAGGTTGGTGGAGCCAGACGGGATCGAACCGACGACCCCCTGCTTGCAAAGCAGGTGCTCTCCCAGCTGAGCTATG
>NZ_JAAVXC010000088.1:0-634 GCF_013416725.1 Pseudomonas sp. SbOxS1 | reverse complement strand
GCGTGACCGAATGTGGGCGACGTAGCATCCCTGAAAGGGCAGACGATTCGATGTCGAGTGAACGGCCGCCACGCGATCCCCTCAAGCGTGAAGCGCTGAAAATGGAAGCAAAGCCAGAGGTTTCCGCGCGGACTTTCATCCATCTCCGCGTCCACTCCGCCTATTCGCTGCTCGAAGGCGCGTTGCCGCTCGGCAAGGTCGTCGGCCATGCGGTGAAGGACGCCGCACCGGCGATCTGCGTCGCCGACAGCAACAACCTTTTCGGTGCGCTGGAATTTGCCCAGAAGGCGACCAAGGACGGTGTCCAGCCACTGATCGGCTGCCAGGTCGATATCGACTTCGCCGATGGTGGCGACAACGCCCAGCGCGGCCAGGGCTGGAAGCAGGCACTCGACCTCTTCCCGATCGTGCTGATTGCCGCGACCGAGGAGGGGTACGCAAACCTCGTGCGCCTGGTCAGCCGCATGTATCTCGACACGCCGAACGGCGAGCCAGTGCACGCCAAGCTCGACTGGCTCGGCAATCTGGCCGATGGCATCATCTGCCTGACCGGCGGGCCGCGCGGACCGGTCGGAGCGGCGATCAAGAGCGATCACGCTGCGCTCGCCGAGAGCCGTCTGCTCACCTTGCAGGC
>NZ_JAAVXC010000087.1:0-309 GCF_013416725.1 Pseudomonas sp. SbOxS1 | reverse complement strand
AACCCTCGAGGGGATCCCGCCAGGTCAGCTTCCTTGCGCCTTACGGGTTTACTCGCCCGTTGACTCGCACACATGTCAGACTCCTTGGTCCGTGTTTCAAGACGGGCCGAATGGGGAGCCCGCAGGCCGGCGCCACGAGCGCGCGGTTGCCGAGGCACGCCGTGACGGCGCGCGCTGTGTCCACGATCGCGAGGGCGACGTCTCCTCGGGCGTATCAAGGGCCCGGGCTTTGGACGCCCCCGCAATCGGCGCCGGTCCACGCCCCGAGCCGATCGGCGGACCGGCTCGCGCCGTTCCGCATCCGACCGA
>NZ_JAAVXC010000086.1:0-636 GCF_013416725.1 Pseudomonas sp. SbOxS1 | reverse complement strand
GACAGCACCTTCTTGAAATTTGCGAACCAGACGAACTTCGACGACAGGCCGAAGGGATCCTCCCGCAGCATCGACTGGCGCAGCGCCTGGCTAGCCGGCCAGTAGAAGAAGATCAGCGTGATCGCCAGCTGCGGTGCGACCAGCAGGTAGGGCAAGAGCTTGTTGGGAAAGACGACGCGTGGGGTCATATGGCCGTTCCAATGGGCGGCAATGACTGAGGCAAGCGCCCTGAGACGCCCCCCTCTGGCCTGCCAGCCAACTCCCCCTCAAGGGGGGAGATCAGCGATTTCAGCGACTGTGCATTTCTTGCAGCAGATGCGATTAGCGAAAGAGACGATGCCAGCCGATCTCCCCCCGCGAGAGGGAGATGGCTGGCAGGCCAGAGGGGGGTGAAATGGATCACGCTCCCGAGCCAGACTTGCGTCAGTTGCCGATCGCTTCCTGGATCGCCTTGTTGCCACGCTCGACGGCGTTGTCGAGCGCCTGCTGGGCGGTCTGCTGGCCGGCGAGCATCTTTTCGAACTCTTCGTTCTGGATGTCGCGGACCTGCGGCAGGTTGACGAGGCGCACGCCCTTCGAGTTTTCGGTCGGCGCCTTGCCCATCATCTGCTGGATCGGAATCTCGCGGGCCGGGTT
>NZ_JAAVXC010000085.1:0-660 GCF_013416725.1 Pseudomonas sp. SbOxS1 | reverse complement strand
CGGATCCTGGATCGATAGGCTGCGCCAGGCCTTTTTGGGCTTTGTCCGTGACGATGCGGGCACGTCACCCGATTTCGAGTTGACGATCCGGGAAACCGACACCCCGGCCTGGACCGGCGGATGGCCGCTCACCTGGGAGGGCCAACTACCCGACGGACATATGGGACGGGTGTTCGAGTCCGACGGATCGGCCGTGCTCGAGGTCGACGGCGGCGGCGTCCTCGTCATCGACCATATCGGACGCAAGGCCCTCGCCGAGTTCCGGCCGGGGAGCCATTCGCATTTCTTCGGCTCCGCCGTCATGCTCGTCACCGATGCAGCGCTCATGGCCACAGGCCGGCATTTGGTTCACGCCGCCTGCTTGATCGACAAGCGGTCGGGGCGGGCGGCGCTTGTCTGCGTTCCATCGGGAGGCGGCAAGACGACGACGGCGTTGGCGCTAGCCCATGATGGATTCTCGCTGCTGACCGACGACGCCAGCGGTCTGATCCCCGATGCCGCCGGCCCTCGTGTCTGGGGATTTCCGCGCCCCCTCAAGGTACATCGCAGGACCGCCGAACTGCTGCCCTGGCTCGGGAAATTGCCGGATCGCTGGGACAAGAATGGGGAGCAAGGATTGTCACTCGACAGTCTTGCTGATCGCATCGACGTGGCGGCTTG
>NZ_JAAVXC010000084.1:0-564 GCF_013416725.1 Pseudomonas sp. SbOxS1 | reverse complement strand
CGTAGCCGGCCTTGGTCGAAATGATCATCTCGTCGCGCAGGCCGGCGAAGTCGGTGCGCAGGATTTCACCGAAAGCCGTCTCGGCCGAGCCGGGCGGCGGGCCGTAGTTGTTGGCCAGATCGAAATGGGTGATGCCGAGGTCGAAAGCCCTTTGGCAGATGGCGCGCTTGGTCTTGTGCGGGGTGTCGTCGCCGAAATTGTGCCACAGGCCGAGCGAAATGGCTGGCAGCTTGAGGCCCGACCTGCCGCAGCGGTTGTAGACCATGTTTTCGTAACGGTTTGGGGCGGGCGCGTAAGACATATCAGGTCCTTCAGAATTAGGCGTGGCGCCGCCGCCGCATCACCCTCCCCCCTTGTGGGGAGGGTCGTGAAGCATGTCGCCACGCGACATGCAAAACGGGGTGGGGGTGCCCGGCAATGGTGCTTCGCCCCTCAATACTTGGTTGTACCATCACCTGTCACTACCCCTGCCGCGCTAGACCTTCGCCATCAGCCCCCTTGCGGCAGCGGGTCCCAGCGGCTCCGGCCGCTCGCAGGTGGTCTGCATTTCCACGAACTTCTTCG
>NZ_JAAVXC010000083.1:0-1469 GCF_013416725.1 Pseudomonas sp. SbOxS1 | reverse complement strand
GCGGATCGAGACCGCTCGGGTACGAGAACAGAGGGGATCGGAGGCTGACAGTTCGACGCTCGAGCGCGGATCCTGCCAGCCCCTTCGACCCTATTACCGCTCATGCACAATCGCGTACACAAAGCGACAACCCCACCAAGCGTACAACGTGCCCGAGGAGCTCTTTGAGCCAAGGGAACGCCGAAGCACTCGGCAGAATCGTCGCCCGCACCGCTCAGCGCGAGAGATTGCTTGGGAACCGGCCGATTCTTCGCTCGGCACGGGAATTTCATACTAAGGTCGCGACAAGAATTTCGTCGCCGGTGCTTGCACCCACACCCCCGTGCCGCTGCCAGGTGTCACGCGCCGCGTAATTCTGCACAAAATTGAGCTATATAAAGAGGCTTATTCCAGCCACCACTCGTATGGCTCGATTTTGGGCAGAATTTTCGGGGGTGGGAGAGGCAAGCACCTCTCCCTTGGTGAGCATTCGGCAATCTCGCCATCCAGCAGGAGGAAGTCATTGACGCAACGCATCACTCACACCCCCTTCCCGAAGGGAAGCAAAGAAAACCAGTGGATTTGCCACAAATTGAGCAACTTAAGTTATTTCGCGATATACTCCCTGTCCATCAACTCGACGCAGGACAGCCCGACACCCGCAATTGCACGCCTTGGAAGATACACCATACAAGCTGCGGCGGCGGGCTGGAGGGGTGGAAGGATGCGGCGGGGCCTCCAACGCCCGTGGGAGCTGGCTGCTGCTCTCAAGTCCGCAGGTCCCCCGGACGCGATCGGGATTGCGGTCCCCACCCGGGCGGCGGCAGTTGCGGGGACGTCGATCGGGGCGCACCGCCGACCTCCAGCCCCTGCGAGCCCGCTCGCCACTGACCTCCAACCCCCGCGGCCGTCGGCGCACTGCTCCCCTCCCTCGCGCACGGCTGCAGGGAGGGCAGTGGGGCCCGTGGGGATGCCCCGGTGCCGTCGTGCAATTGTGGGACGCGCCCCACAACCCCGGGAACAGTTGAAGCGCAATGGGAGGCAGGTTGCGGGCAAAAGCGCTCATTCTTGGAGGCCGGCAGAAAACCCCTATTCCCGACCCTGTTAGCATTCCGTAAGCTCCTTTACCCGATGATGCTTTTAGTGCTCCAGATCAAGGTCTACAGCACATGAATCGCTTATCCCTTGCCGGTGGGGTGCAACAATGCAGCGCGACTGACCTCCCTTGCGGGCTGAAGGCATCAGCGCGTGGCGCACCTCCCCGGCAGGCCGAGGGGCAGCAGCGCCGCTAACCTCCCTCGCGACACCGAGGGCAACGGCACGCTGCCAACCTCGCTCGCTGTCACCAGGGGAATCCTAGTAAGACACTAGGGACGCCGGCGCCGCTGCGGTCCCCGGACGTGCGATCGGGGGCGCGCCTCTGACATCCGGCCCCCGCCTGCCGCTGGCCTACGACGCCCGCGGCCCGACGGCGTCGGCGCGCTGCTCCG
>NZ_JAAVXC010000082.1:0-679 GCF_013416725.1 Pseudomonas sp. SbOxS1 | reverse complement strand
CGGTGAACTCACACCAGCACCTGCTCAAGATCGCCTCTTATGCCGACGGCGCCAAGTCGCGGGGCATTGCCCTCGCAACCGGCGGCAATGCCTGCATCGACCCTGCCAGCGGTGCCGGCTGGTTCTTCCAGCCGACCATCTTCGATGCCGTTCCGGCCGACGACGCATTGATCGAGGAGGAAATCTTCGGCCCCGTTCTTGCCGTTCAGGTCGCAGACGATGCCGACCACGCTGTCGCGCTCGCCAACGGCACGCAGTTTGGCCTAGTCGCAGGTATCTACACGTCGGACTTTGCCGCAGCACACCGAATGGCACGAGATATCGATGCGGGCCAAATATTCGTCAATGAATATTTCACGGGTGGCATATTGGCTCCATTCGGCGGTAACAAGAAATCAGGAATAGGGCGCGAGAAGGGTATCCAGGCGCTGCGAAACTATTGCAAAGTCAAGACGATAACGGCGCGTATTGCGGGGCATGACAGATGAGCGAAGCGGGCATTTTTGCCGAAGACTTCAAGACGACTCCGTATTGGTGGGAGCGCAGTCCGCGACCGGAACTCGAGCAGTCGCCGCTTCCGCAGAATGTCGATGTCGCCGTCATAGGATCCGGCTACACCGGTCTGCACGCGGCCTTGCAGACAGCGCGCGGCGGCCGCTCGACACTTGTGTTCGACGCT
>NZ_JAAVXC010000081.1:0-1424 GCF_013416725.1 Pseudomonas sp. SbOxS1 | reverse complement strand
GAAATGCACGCTCAGGCAATGGAACGCCTTGGTCTGAACAAACCCCTGTATGCCCAGTACCTGGATTACATCGGCAAACTGGCCCACGGCGATCTCGGGGAATCCCTGCGTACCCGTGAAAGCGTCTGGAACGAGTTCACCTCCCTCTTCCCCGCGACCCTGGAACTGTCCATGGCCGCCCTGTTGTTCGCCGGTATCCTGGGCCTGCTGGCCGGGGTGATCGCGGCACTCAAGCGAGGGTCCCTGTTCGACCACGGGGTGATGGGCATCTCCCTGGCGGGATACTCGATGCCGATCTTCTGGTGGGGCCTGATCCTGATCATGTTCTTCTCGGTCTCCCTGGGCTGGACCCCGGTCTCCGGGCGGATCGACCTGCTCTATGACATCGAGCCGCGNNCTGCACCACCTGATCCTGCCGGCCATCGTGCTCGGCACCATTCCGCTGGCGGTGATCGCGCGGATGACCCGTTCGTCGATGCTCGAAGTGTTGCGTGAAGACTACATCCGTACCGCCAAGGCCAAGGGCCTGTCGCCGTCGCGCGTGGTGTTCGTGCACGGCCTGCGCAACGCGCTGATTCCGGTGCTGACCGTGGTCGGCCTGCAAGTCGGCACCCTGCTGGCCGGTGCGGTCCTGACCGAAACCATCTTCTCCTGGCCGGGCATCGGCAAATGGCTGATCGAAGCCATTGGCGCCCGGGACTACCCGGTCGTGCAAAACGGCATCCTGTTAATCGCCTGCCTGGTGATTCTGGTCAACTTCGTAGTGGACATCCTCTACGGCTTTGCCAACCCACGCATCCGTCATCAGCGCTGAGGTCAATAACCATGAGCACTCCAACATCCTCAGTAGCCACCGCCACCTCCGCCGTGGATCAAAGCCTGCTGTACCCCTCGCCGTACAAGGAATTCTGGCAAGCGTTTTCCAAGAACAAAGGCGCCGTTGCCGGCCTGATGTTCATGCTGCTGGTGATTTTCTGCGCCATCTTCGCCCCGTGGGTTGCGCCCCATGACCCGAGCGAGCAGTACCGCGACTTCCTGCTCACCCCGCCAGCCTGGCTGGAAGGCGGGCAGATCCAGTTCCTGCTGGGTACCGATGAACTGGGTCGCGACCTGCTGTCGCGCCTGATCCAGGGTTCGCGCCTGTCGCTGCTGATCGGTTTGTCTTCGGTGGTGATGTCACTGATCCCGGGGATCCTGCTGGGCCTGCTCGCCGGCTTCTTCCCCAAAGCCGTCGGCCCGACCATCATGCGCCTGATGGACATCATGCTGGCCTTGCCATCGCTGCTGCTGGCCGTGGCGATCGTCGCCATCCTCGGCCCTGGCCTGATCAACACCGTGATCGCCATCGCCGTGGTGTCCCTGCCGTCCTATGTGCGCCTGACCCGCGCCGCGGTCATGGGCGAGCTGAACCGCGACTACGTGAC
>NZ_JAAVXC010000080.1:0-1528 GCF_013416725.1 Pseudomonas sp. SbOxS1 | reverse complement strand
GTGAAAGCTTAGTGGGCGATCACAGGGGGCGGCGGGGGTGACCATTTCATTAGCGACTCCCTTTTTCAAACGCCAAAAAGGAAGCAAAAGGCTTTGCCGGTATGACTCACCCACATAGGTAACAAAACAGTTCAAGCACATAGGTAACAGTTTTTAACTGGCACTGGTCGATTCCGAGGATCTGACCATGCCGTGGCGAGAGCTGAAACCTATGGACCTGAAAGTGATGTTCATTGCCGACTACCTGTCCGGTCGACTCAATTTCAGCCAACTCTGTGCGGCGCACAGCATCAGTCGCAAGACTGGCTACAAGTGGGTGGCCCGCTACAACGCGGACAGCGTTAACGGTTTGGCGGAATGCAGTCGCAAGCGGCACTCTCAAGCTCAGGCCGTGCCGTTTGCGGTCAAAGAGGCCATTCTTGAGCTGCGTGGCCAAGGACAAACCACGCCGGGCCCAAAGAAAATTCAGACGGCATTGGTCGAGCGGTTTCCGGATCAGTCGCCACCCTCCAAAACCACCATCTACAACGTGCTTAAAAAGGCGGGGTTGGTGACACCACGACGATTACGTCAGCGGGTAGCAATCTATCCCAAACCGCTGAAGAAGGCTGACCTCCCCAACCAACTCTGGAGCGCCGATTACAAAGGCCAATACCTGACAGGGGAAGGCGTTTGGTGTTACCCCCTGACGGTCATGGATCACGCCAGTCGATTTCTCTTGGCATGCGAGAGCATGCCGAGCACCACCTTCAAGGATGCCAAGGCGACCTTTGAACGGCTGTTTAGAACATACGGAATGCCCGAACGTATTCGCACCGACAATGGTGTTCCCTTTGCCAGTAGCGGGCGTGCGGGATTGTCACAGCTGTCTATTTGGTGGCTGCGACTGGGCATCATCCCGGAAAGAATCCAGCCTGGCCGACCCGAGCAGAATGGGCGGCACGAGCGAATGCACCGGACATTAAAAAGTACTTTGCCACGCCCCCCTGAGATCGAGTGGGGTGCGCAGCAGAAGCATTTCGATCTGTTCATGCAGCACTACAATCATGAGCGTTTTCATGAGGCCCTGGGGCAGCGAACACCAGGGTCTTGCTACATCAGTTCGTCGCGCCTTTATCCAGAAAAACTACCGGAGATGAGATACCCAAGTCATATCGAAGCCTACGTAGTGGACTCTTGTGGAGTGGTGAACAAAGGCCGGCTCCGGATTTATGTGGGTTATGTGCTCAAACGTGAAATAGTGGGTTTGGACAACATAAGCGAGGGCATTTGGGACGTTATTTTTGGACCGGTCGTGTTAGGCCGCTTCGATGAAAAGGACGCCAGGGACGGTTACGTAACGCTTGAAGTGATTACAAATGAGTGATCAGGTGTTACCGATGTGCCTGAACTTTTATGTTACCTATGTGGTTGATCCGTACATGCCCCACCACTCGGTGCCTCGCTTAGGCTCGGCATGCCCTCACTCCGGCATTGCTCCGTGGGTCGCCGCGATGGGCCCTCCCTGGCCCAGCGCGGCTAAACCGGC
>NZ_JAAVXC010000008.1:0-615055 GCF_013416725.1 Pseudomonas sp. SbOxS1 | reverse complement strand
GTCAACACCTCTTTTTCAACTTCCTTCGCGCTTCGATGAACTGAAGCAACCTGCTGCCGGAAACTGCGTAACTCATTGTTTACCAAGGAGTTTTCCGTTTCGACTGCGCCGGAAGTGGGGCGAATTATAGGCCTCCAGAATCTGCCGTCAACCGCTATTTTCATAAAACTGTCATATAGCTGAAAAAGCCCCAAAAACAAAAGGCCGACCCCATGGGTCGGCCTTCTTTACCCTTCTACTTACAAGCTAGGGAAAGCGAACTGCGAAGCTTCATGGCTCGCACGCTGCGGCCAGCGCTGGGTGATGGCCTTGCGGCGGGTGTAGAAACGCACGCCATCCGGGCCATAGGCATGCAGGTCGCCGAACAGCGAACGTTTCCAGCCACCGAAGCTGTGGTAAGCCACCGGCACCGGCAGCGGTACGTTGACGCCGACCATGCCGACTTCGATCTCGTCGCAGAACAAGCGCGCCGCTTCCCCGTCACGGGTGAAGATGCAGGTGCCGTTGCCATACTCGTGATCGTTGATCAGTTGCATCGCCTCTTCCAGGCTGTTGACCCGGACGACGCACAGCACCGGCCCGAAGATCTCTTCCTTATAGATGCGCATTTCCGGCGTGACGTTATCGAACAGGCAGCCACCCAGGAAGAAGCCTTCCTCGTGACCAGCAACGGTCAGGCCACGGCCATCGACCACCAGTGTCGCGCCGGCGGCTACGCCGTCTTCGACATAACCGCTGACCTTGTCACGTGCCTGGCCAGTCACCAGTGGGCCCATGTCCAGACCGCAGGAAGTACCGGCACCGATTTTCAGCGCCTGGATCTGTGGTACCAGCTTGGCCACCAGTGCATCCGCCACCTGGTCACCAACGCACACGGCAACCGAGATAGCCATGCAGCGCTCGCCGCACGAACCGTAGGCCGCGCCCATCAGTGCGCTTACGGCGTTGTCCAGGTCCGCGTCCGGCATCAGCACGGCGTGGTTCTTCGCCCCGCCCAGAGCCTGCACGCGTTTGCCGCGCTTGGTGCCTTCGCTATAGATGTATTCGGCAATCGGCGTCGAACCCACGAAGCTCAGCGCTTTGACTTCCGGCGCCTCGATCAACGCGTCCACCGCAGTCTTGTCACCGTGCACCACGCTCAGCACGCCTTTAGGCAGGCCGGCTTCCAGCAGCAACTGGGCGATCAGCAGCGTCGAGCTCGGGTCACGCTCGGACGGCTTGAGGATGAAGCAGTTGCCGCAAACGATCGCCAGCGGGTACATCCACAGCGGCACCATGGCCGGGAAGTTGAACGGCGTGATACCGGCCACTACGCCCAACGGCTGGAAGTCCGACCATGCATCGATGTTCGGGCCAACGTTGCGGCTGTATTCGCCCTTGAGGATTTCCGGCGCCGCGCAAGCGAACTCGACGTTCTCGATACCGCGCTTCAATTCACCCGCAGCGTCTTCCAGCGTCTTGCCGTGCTCTTCGCTGATCAGTTGAGCAATACGCGCTTCGTTCTGCTCCAGCAGTTGCTTGAAGCGGAACATGACCTGGGCACGCTTGGCCGGTGGCGTGTTGCGCCAGGCCGGGAATGCAGCCTTGCCGGCATCGATGGCGCTCTGGATGGTTTCGCGGGTCGCCAGCGGCAACTTGTGGATAGCCTGGCCGGTGGACGGGTTGAACACATCAACCGCGCGACCGTTCTCGGTCACCAGTTCGCCATTGATCAAATGCGGAATAACGCTCATGGAAGCTCCTGAAAAGTTGTCCACAGGCGCGCCCGATCGGCACGCCCGTTGTTTGTAGGTATATAGAAGGAGAAATCAGTCGATCTTGCCCAGCACTTCGCCGACCGCGTCGAACAGACGATCCAGGTCCTGCGGCTTGCTGTTGAACGTTGGGCCGAACTGCAGGGTGTCGCCGCCGAAGCGCACGTAGAAACCGGCTTTCCACAAGGCCATGCCCGCTTCGAACGGGCGCACGATGGCGTCGCCGTCACGTGGCGCGATCTGAATCGCACCCGCCAGGCCATAGTTACGGATGTCGATGATGTTCTTGGTGCCCTTGAGACCATGCAGCGCATTTTCGAAATGCGGTGCGACTTCGGCGACGCTCTGTACCAGGTTTTCCTTTTGCAGCAGGTCGAGTGCTGCCAGGCCGGCGGCGCACGCCACCGGGTGTGCGGAATAGGTGTAGCCGTGGGGGAATTCCACCGCGTATTCAGGCGTCGGCTGATTCATGAAGGTCTGGTAGATCTCGGAGCTGGCAATCACCGCGCCCATCGGGATCGCGCCGTTGGTGACTTGCTTGGCGATGCACATCAGGTCCGGGGTCACGCCGAAGGTGGTGGCGCCGAACATGGTGCCGGTACGGCCGAAACCGGTAATCACTTCGTCGAACACCAGCAGGATGTTGTGCTGGTCACAGATTTCACGCAGACGCTTGAGGTAACCCTGTGGCGGAACCAGCACGCCAGCGGAACCGGCCAATGGCTCGACGAATACTGCCGCGATGTTCGACGCATCGTGCAGTTCGATCAGCTTCAGCAGTTCGTCAGCCAGGGCGATACCACCCTGCTCCGGCATGCCACGGGAGTAAGCGTTGCTTGCCAGCAAAGTGTGCGGCAGGTGGTCGACGTCCATCATCGCCTGGCCGAACAGCTTGCGGTTGCCGTTCACGCCACCGAGGCTGGTGCCGGCGATGTTCACGCCGTGGTAGCCACGGGCACGACCGATCATCTTGGTCTTGGTCGACTGGCCCTTGAGGCGCCAGTAGGCACGCACCATTTTCACCGCTGTGTCGGCGCACTCGGAACCCGAGTCAGTGAAGAACACGTGATTCAGGTTGCCTGGCGTCAGATCGGTGATTTTTTCCGCCAGCTGGAAGGACAGCGGATGGCCGTACTGGAAGCCTGGCGAGTAATCGAGAGTGCCCAGTTGCTTGGCGACCGCTTCCTGGATTTCCTTGCGAGTATGGCCCGCGCCGCAGGTCCACAGCCCGGACAGCGAGTCATAGACTTTGCGGCCCTTGTCGTCGATCAGCCAGCTGCCTTCTGCGCCAACGATCAGGCGTGGATCGCGCTGGAAGTTACGGTTGGCGGTGTACGGCATCCAGTGAGCGTCGAGCTTGAGCTGGCTGGCCAGGGATGTCGGAGCGTTCTCGGGCAAGTTCATGGGCGAAACCTCGCAAGGCAATAAGCGGCGTAGGGGTTAAAAAACCGTTGTTGCAGCTAAGTTGCCACGGGGATAAAGTCGGTGAAATCCAACTTTTGTAACCTTCAGTCAGCCACTCACTAAACTATCGAGTAAGAACATGAGCAGCCGCCGCCCCGATCCACTGGCGCAAGTCAGCGACTTCGACATTCGCCTGCTGCGGATCTTTCGTAGCGTGGTTGAATGCGGCGGCTTCTCCGCGACTGAAAGCGTGCTTGGCATCGGTCGCTCGGCGATTAGCCAGCAGATGAGCGACCTGGAACAGCGCCTGGGCTTGCGTCTCTGCCAACGCGGTCGCGCCGGGTTTTCCCTGACCGAAGAAGGTCGCGAGGTTTATCAATCGGCGTTGCAGCTACTCAGTGCACTGGAAAGTTTTCGCACCGAGGTCAACGGCCTGCACCAGCATCTGCGCGGCGAGTTGACCATCGGGCTGACCGACAACCTGGTAACCCTGCCGCACATGCGCATCACCCACGCCCTGGCGCAACTGAAGGAACGCGGCCCGGATGTGCAGATCCAGATTCGCATGATCGCGCCCAACGAAGTCGAACAAGGCGTACTCGACGGGCGCCTGCATGTCGGCGTGGTGCCCCAGGCCAGCGCGTTGTCGGGGCTGGAATATCAGCCGCTCTACAGCGAACGTTCGTTGCTGTATTGCGCAGTGGGCCATCCGCTGTTTTATGTCGACGACAAGCAGCTGGAGGACGGGCGCCTGAACAGCCAGGACGCCATCGCCCCGACCTTTCGTTTGCCGGCGGATATCCAGGCGCATTATCAGGCGCTCAACTGCACCGCGAGCGCGTCGGACCGCGAAGGCATGGCGTTCCTGATCCTGACCGGGCGCTACATCGGCTACCTGCCAGACCATTATGCGAGCCTCTGGGTGCAGCAAGGCCGCTTACGCGCATTGAAACCGAACACGCGGTTTTATGACTTGAGCCTGGCCTCCGTGACCCGCAAGGGACGTCGCCCGCACCTGGTGCTGGAAAGCTTCCTGGAAAGCCTGGCCGCGACGCGCTGACCGGGGGTTTTATCGAACCGGGACTTGTCTGGAACCTGTGGGTGCGCTATCAACGTCATGGCCCGCAACCCCACTTGATCGGAAGTGCCCATGACCTTTGAAGTCCCAGCTCACAGCGGCAAACCCGCCAGCCGTATTCGTCAGAAAAACGAAGAGACCATCATCAAGGCCGCCGAGGACGAGTTCGCCCGTCACGGGTTCAAGGGCACCAGCATGAACACCATTGCCCTGAATGCCGGCTTGCCCAAGGCGAACCTGCATTATTACTTCACCAACAAACTCGGTTTGTATGTGGCGGTGCTGAGCAACATCATCGAGTTGTGGGACAGCACCTTCAATACCCTGACCGCCCAGGACGACCCCGCCGAAGCCCTGACCCGCTACATCCGCGCCAAGATGGAGTTTTCCCGGCGCCAGCCGCAGGCGTCTCGAATCTTCGCCATGGAGGTCATCAGTGGCGGCGAATGCCTGACGGAATATTTCAACCAGGACTATCGCGCCTGGTTCCAGGGCCGTGCCGCGGTATTCCAGGCATGGATTGACGCTGGCAAAATGGACCCGGTCGACCCGGTGCACCTGATTTTCCTGTTGTGGGGCAGCACCCAGCATTACGCCGACTTCGCCACGCAGATCTGCCGGGTCAGCGGACGCAGCAAGCTGACCAAGCAGGACATGGAAGACGCCGGCAACAACCTGATCCGTATCATTCTCAAAGGCTGCGGCCTGACACCTTCCCTCTAAGAGCCCTATGCCTTTTACCCTCAGCGACTTTTGCGAATACCGCGAAGAGATTCGCAAAAGCCGCTTCATCACCTTCGCCGCGCCGATCGCCAGCCCCGCCGAAGCCCAGGCCTTCATCGCCCAACACAGCGATCCGAACGCCACGCACAATTGCTGGGCGTGGAAGCTCGGCGATCAATACCGCAGCACCGACGACGGCGAGCCGGGCGGCACGGCCGGCCGGCCGATCCTGGCGGCCATCGAAGCACAAGATTGCGATCAGGTCGTCGTGCTGGTGATTCGCTGGTATGGCGGCATCCAGCTGGGTACCGGTGGGCTGGCCCGAGCCTATGGCGGCGGCGCCAACAAATGCCTGCAAGCGGCACCGAAGGTTGAGTTGATCAGTCGCGTACCGGTGCGATGCGCTTGTGCGTTCGGTGAGCTGGCGTTGGTCAAGCTGCGGGTCGCGGAGCTCGGTGGACTGGTGGTGCAGGAGGACTTCACGGCCAATGGCGTTGAACTGCAACTGGCGGTGGGCGCCGGGCAGATCCAGACGTTGCAATCTCAGTTGGCTGATTTGAGTCGTGGGCGCATTGTGTTGGAGCGCTGAAAGATCAACCTGTAGGAGCTGCCGCAGGCTGCGATCTTTTGGGGCGCTGCACTTTTTCCCATATTCCATAGTTGCCCACATCTGCTGTGCACCCGGCTGTGGATAACCTGAGCACATACCGCTGTAACCCTTCTGTCATGCGGCTTTGCGGGCTTTGTTCATTTTTCGTCCATTTCATCTCTAAAATAGCTAAATCCAAATAAAAACAATCAGTTAGGGTGGTTTAGCACTTTTAGAAGAAAGCCGCCCTACGCTTATGCCCGTCCCTTGAGCTTGCGCACAAATACTGTGGAGCAATCTGTGGATAACCCGTTCATGGCTGGCGCGGTTGCATATCGGGCATGGGTTGCAGTCGAGTGCTCATTTTTTGATCAACATACCGCGCGCGAAACGGGAGCAGATCAACGGCGTTGCACTTATGTGGTGCCTGGCTTGCGATAACTTCCCACCCGGTAGAGAACTTTATGCCGTGTCACACGGGCGCCAGGAATATTTCCTGACCTGATGGCCAGAAAATTGCTTTATCCACAGGCATCCATTCAATCGAATCGAGCCTTTCATGCCCACCGCCGATCCAACGCCCCGTTTGCAACTGAGCAACATCAGTAAACGCTACCCCGGCTGCCTGGCCAACGATGCCATCGATCTGACTATCGCGTCTGGTGAGATCCACGCGCTGCTCGGCGAAAACGGTGCGGGCAAAAGTACCCTGATGAAAATCATCTACGGCGTCGTGCACACCGACGCTGGCGAGATGTTCTGGCATGGCCAGCCCGTGAACCTGCGCAACCCGGCCCAGGCTCGCGACCTGGGGATCGGCATGGTGTTCCAGCATTTCTCGCTGTTCGAAACCCTGAGTGTCGCGCAGAACATCGCACTGGCCATGGGGCCGGCGGCAGGCTCGGCCAATCAGCTTGAACGCAAGATAAGTGAAGTGTCGCAACGTTACGGCATGGCGCTGGAGCCGCAGCGGCTGGTCCACAGCCTGTCCATCGGCGAACGGCAACGGGTGGAAATCATCCGCTGCCTGATGCAGGACATCCGCCTGCTGATTCTCGACGAACCGACCTCGGTGTTGACCCCGCAAGAGGCCGAGGACTTGTTCGTGACCCTGCGTCGACTGGCCGCCGAGGGCTGCAGCATTTTGTTCATCAGCCACAAACTCGCCGAAGTTCGCGCGTTGTGCCACAGCGCGACCGTGTTGCGCGGCGGGCGAGTGGCCGGGCATTGCGTACCGGCCGACTACTCAGATCGGCAACTGGCGCGCCTGATGGTTGGCGAAGCGGCGGAATTGATCGCCGATTACCCAAAGGTGGCGGGCACCGATGTTTTCTTGCACATACAAGGTTTGTCCTGGCACAACCCGGACCCGTTCGGTTGCTCGCTCAAGGCCATCGACCTGGCCGTGCGCAGCGGTGAAATAGTCGGTATCGCCGGGGTCGCCGGCAATGGTCAGGATGAGTTGCTGGCGTTGCTCAGCGGCGAAGAACGGCTGGGCCGCAATGAGGCTGCGACCATCAGTTTTGCTGGCGAACCAATCGCGCATCTACGTGCCGATGCCCGTCGCCAACGCGGATTGGCCTTCGTCCCGGCCGAACGATTGGGGCATGGCGCCGTGCCGGATCTGAGCCTGGCCGACAACGCCCTGCTCAGCGCATTCCAGCAAGGACTGGTGAGCAAGGGGCTGATCCAGCGCGGCAAGGTCCAGACGCTGGCGCAAGCAATCATTGACCGCTTCGGGGTCAAGGCTTCCGGCACCCAGGCACCGGCCCGCAGCCTGTCCGGTGGCAACTTGCAGAAATTCATCCTGGGACGGGAAATTCTTCAACAACCGAAATTGCTGGTGGCCGCGCACCCGACCTGGGGCGTGGATGTCGGCGCAGCCGCAACCATTCACCGTGCGCTGATTGCATTGCGCGATGCCGGCGCGGCAATCCTGGTGATTTCCGAAGACCTCGACGAACTGTTCCAGATCAGCGACCGCCTCGGCGCCTTGTGCAGCGGCCGGCTATCGCCGCTCAAGGCTACCGTCGACACCCGCCTGACCGATGTCGGCGGCTGGATGGCCGGCCAGTTCGATGCCCCTCAACTGCCTGCCTGCGCAACACGTTAACGGAGTCTCACATGCTGCTTTCCCTTGAACCCCGCGGCCAGCAATCGAGCCTGATGCTGTGGTGCTCGCCGTTGTTGGCGGCGGTCCTGACCCTGGGCTGTGGCTCTTTGCTGTTTGTCGCATTGGGTCACGATCCGTTGCTGACGTTGCATACGCTGTTGATCGCACCGATCAGCGACCTGTATGGCCTCTCCGAGTGGCTGGTCAAGGCATTGCCAATCCTGCTCTGTGCGTTGGGCCTGGCTGTTGCCTACCAGGCGCGGATCTGGAACATCGGCGCCGAAGGCCAACTGCTGCTAGGCGCCTTGGCTGGCAGTGCATTGGCGGTGAACTTCATCGAGATGCAAAGCCGCTGGGCCCTGGTCCTGATCCTGCTTGCCGGGACCCTGGCCGGCGCCGCGTGGGCGGGGCTGACGGCGTGGTTGCGCACGCGCTTCAACGCCAATGAAATCCTTACCAGCATCATGCTCAATTACATCGCCCTGAACCTGCTGCTGTTTTGTGTTCACGGCCCGCTGAAAGATCCGGAAGGGTTCAATTTTCCGCAGTCGGCGATGTTCGGTGACGCCAGCCGTTTGCCGCTGCTGATGGAGGATGGCCGGGTTCACGCCGGCGTGTATTTCGCCCTGCTTGCCCTGGTGGCGGTGTGGGTGTTGTTGCACAAAAGCTTCGTCGGGTTCCAGATCAAAGTGCTGGGTCTGGACAAGCGCGCAGCCGGTTTCGTCGGCTTTCGCGAAAAGCGCCTGGTCTGGCTGGCGCTGCTGATCAGCGGTGGCCTCGCGGGCCTGGCGGGTGCGTGCGAGGTGACCGGGCCGATCGGGCAGTTGGTGCCGCAAGTGTCGCCGGGTTACGGCTATGCGGCGATCACCGTAGCGTTTCTCGGGCGGTTGAACCCCATTGGCATTGTGTTTTCCAGCTTGTTGATGGCGCTGCTGTACATCGGTGGCGAGAGCGCGCAGATGAGCTTGAACCTGCCGCAAGCGATCAGCCAATTGTTCCAGGGGATGATGCTGTTTTTCCTGCTGGCCTGTGATGTGCTGATTCTCTATCGACCCCGTTTGAACCTGCGCTGGGCACGCCGCGCACCCGCCACCGTCGTACAACAAGTAGGTGCGCTTTGATGGATATCGATCTGCTGAGCAACATTTTCTACGCCATGGTTCGGTGCGGTACGCCGCTGCTGCTGGTGGCGCTGGGCGAACTGGTCTGCGAGAAAAGCGGCGTACTCAACCTGGGCCAGGAAGGCATGATGCTGTTTGGCGCGGTGATGGGTTTCATCATCGCGTTCAGCACCGGCAACCTGTGGCTGGGCGTATTGCTGGCGATGCTCGCCGGGATGCTGTTGTCATCGTTGTTTGCCCTGGTGGCGCTGGTGTTCAACGCCAATCAGGTGGCCACCGGGCTGGCCCTGACGATTTTCGGCGTGGGACTGTCGACCTTTGTCGGCGCGGCGTGGGTCGGCAAACCGTTGACGGGCTTCGAGCCGGTGGCGCTGCCTTACCTGAGCGAGATACCGCTGATCGGACGCATGCTGTTCGCCCAGGATCTGCTGGTGTACCTGTCATTCGCACTGTTTGCGCTGGTGGCCTGGGTGACCCTGAAAACCCGTGTCGGGCTGATCATCCAGGCGGTCGGCGAAAACCCGGATGCCGCCAGTGCCATGGGCTTGCCGGTGTTGGCCGTGCGCGCATTGGCGGTGTTGTTTGGCGGAGCGATGGCCGGACTGGCCGGCGCGTACCTGTCGCTGGCCTACACACCGATGTGGGCCGAAAACATGAGTGCAGGCCGCGGCTGGATTGCCCTGGCACTGGTGGTGTTCGCCAGTTGGCGGGTGTGGCGCTTGCTGCTGGGGGCGTATCTGTTCGGACTTGCCAGCATCCTGCACCTGGTGGCGCAGGGGCTGGGGCTGGCGATTCCATCGAGTTTGCTGGCGATGCTGCCGTATGTGGCGACCATTGTGGTGCTGGTGCTGCTGTCTCGGGACAAGGTGCGCACGCGCTTGTATGCGCCGGTTTCGTTGGGGCAGCCGTGGCAGGCTGGGCATTAGTGGTTGTCTGGTCTGGCCTCTTCGCGGGCAAGCCCGCTCCCACAGGTACTGCGGCGGACGCGGTTATGTGGGAGCGGGCTTGCCCGCGAAGGGGCCCGCACAGGCAACAGTTGAGCAATGCCCCACGCCAACTCAAAGAACAGAAAAATCACCAGCAATGAACTTGCACCATGGGCCAGGGCATACAGCTGCCAAGCCGAAAACAGAAACCTGGCCACGGCGTCATACCGCCCATAAACCTGCTGCGGATCACGAATCCGCAGCACCGACCAGACGCAGACAATCGACCCCAGCAGATTCGCCATCAACATGTGCACCGGTTCGAACGGTGGCAACTCACCGGGCAAACTCAACGCCTTGCTCACCCCCGTCAAAAGCCCGTGCAAGGCGGCAAAACTCCAGGGCGTGACAAACGCAGCCGTCACGATCAGGTCATACCAGGCACTGCCGCGAACCAGGCGGCGATACTGTGTTGAAGTCCACATCGACATTGCTCCATCAATTTCCGGGAGCAACCAGGCTAAAGCCTGGAGTATGCTCCAAGGTCAAGCCCTCGAAGAGACGTGATGATGCGCATCGGTGAGTTAGCCCAGGCCAGCGCCGTCAGCCGCGACACGCTGCGATTCTATGAGCAGCGCGGATTGATCGCCGCACAACGCAGCGCCAATGGTTACCGCGACTATCCGGCCGACATGGTGCAACTGGTGCAGTACATCAAGACCGCTCAACGGCTGGGCTTTACCCTCGGTGAGATCGGTCACAGCGTCGGGGCCATCTGGCAGTCGCCCGATCCGGACAGTGCCGTCACACGATTGCTGCAAGACAAGCTCAAACTGATCGAAGCGCGCATGGCCGAACTGGGCGCATTGCGCGATGAGTTGCAACAACGGCTTGGACAAGCTTGTCCATTGAATCCACGTCCCTGAACTTCAAGGAAGCCACACATGTCCAGAACCGCACTGATCATCGGTGCCTCCCGCGGCCTTGGCCTCGGCCTGGTGAAAACCCTGCTTGCCGACGGCTGGCAAGTGACCGCCACCGTGCGCAATCCGCAAAACGCCGAGGCCCTGAAAGCATTGGGCCAGGTGCGGATCGAGAAACTCGACATGGACGATCAGCAAGCGGTGATCATGTTGAGTCAGCAACTCAAGGGCGAAGTGTTTGACCTGCTGTTCGTCAACGCCGGGGTAAAAGGCCCTGAGGTGCAGACGCCAGACGGTGGCGCGACCCTGGCCGAGGTCGGGCAACTTTTCTTCACCAACGCCGTGGCGCCGATCAACCTGGCGCAACGCTTCGTCGGGCAAATCCGCCCGGACGGCGGCGTGCTGGCCTTCATGAGTTCGGTATTGGGCAGCGTGACCATGCCTGACGCGCCGGAACTGGCGCTGTACAAGGCCAGCAAGGCTGCACTCAATTCCATGACCAACAGCTTCGTCACCCAGTTGGGCGAAACCAGCCTCACCGTGCTGTCGCTGCATCCGGGCTGGGTGAAAACCGACATGGGCGGTGAAGGCGCTGACATCGATGTGGACACCAGCACCCGCGGGCTGGTTGACCAGGTGAATGCGTATGCCGGCAAGGGCGGGCATCACTTCATCAACTACAGGGGTGAAACCATTCCCTGGTAACACCACCACACCTTTGTCGGGGAAGGCTTGCCCGCGAAGCCCTTTTGATCGACACTTCGCACCTCGCCTCCCCGGCGACCCTGGATCAGCAGACAGGGCAACACTGAGCTGGCAACCCTGAACCCAACTTTCAGAGGAGCCGGCCAACATGCCTGCGACCCGTACCTGGTTAAAAAATCCCCTCGCCATTTTCACGGCCAACGACCTCGATGCCCGTGGCGGCCTGGTGCTGCAAGACGGTGTGATCGTCGAAGTGCTTGGCCTCGGTCAACAGCCTTCCGCGCCGTGCAATGAAGTGTTCGACGCCCGCGAGCATGTGATCCTGCCGGGGCTGATCAACACCCACCATCATTTTTATCAAACCCTGACCCGTGCCTGGGCACCAGTGGTCAACCAGCCGTTGTTTCCGTGGCTGAAAACCCTGTACCCGGTCTGGGCACGCCTGACCCCGGAAAAACTCGCCCTGGCCACCAAAGTCGCGCTGGCCGAACTGCTGTTATCCGGTTGCACCACGGCCGCCGACCACCACTACCTGTTCCCCGAAGGCCTGGAGAATGCGATCGACGTACAGGTCGAAAGCGTACGCGAACTGGGCATGCGCGCCATGCTGACGCGCGGTTCCATGAGCCTGGGTGAAAAGGACGGTGGCCTGCCGCCGCAGCAAACCGTACAGGAAGGTGAAGTGATCCTGGCCGATAGCCAGCGCTTGATCGCCGAGTACCACGAACGGGGCGAAGGTGCGCAAATCCAGATCGCCCTGGCGCCTTGCTCTCCTTTCTCCGTCACCCCGCAAATCATGTCCGCCAGCGCCGAACTGGCGAACAAACTCGACGTGCGCCTGCACACGCACCTGGCCGAAACCCTCGACGAAGAAGATTTCTGCCTGCAGCGCTTTGGCCTGCGCACCGTCGATTATCTGGACAGCGTCGGCTGGCTCGGTCCGCGTACCTGGCTGGCACACGGCATCCACTTCAACCCGGATGAAATCGCCCGCCTCGGCGCCGCCGGCACCGGCATTTGCCATTGCCCAAGCTCGAACATGCGCCTGGCTTCCGGTATTTGCCCAACCATCGAGCTGACCGATGCCGGCGCGCTGCTCGGTCTTGGCGTGGACGGTTCTGCCTCCAACGATGCGTCGAACATGATGCTCGAAACCCGCCAGGCGTTGTACATCCAGCGTCTGCGCTACGGCGCCGAGAAGATCACTCCGGAGCGCGTCCTGGGCTGGGCGACCAAGGGCTCGGCCAGTTTGCTCGGACGCAGCGACATCGGTGAAATTGCGGTGGGCAAGCAGGCTGACCTGGCGCTGTTCAAACTCGACGAGCTGCGTTTCTCCGGCAGCCACGATCCGGTATCGGCGCTGCTGTTGTGTGGCGCAGACCGTGCGGACCGGGTGATGGTTGGCGGCAAGTGGCGAGTGATCGACGGGCAGGTCGAGGGCTTGGATCTGAAGGGGTTAATTGCCGATCACAGCCAGGCGGCTCGGCAGCTGATCGCGGGCGTCTGATCGGACGCCTTCGCGGGCAAGCCACGCTCCTACAGGCCCAGCAGCGACAACATGATGAACGTCGCAAACAGCACAAAGTGAGTCATCCCTTCGATGGCGTTGGTTTCGCCATCGTTGAGGTTGATCGCACTGACGATCAGGGTGATGAAGATCATCACGGTCTGCACCGGGGTCATGGCCATCTGGAACGGCTGCCCGGTGTAGAGCGCCATCGCCTCCATCACCGGCACCGTCAGGATCACCGTCGACAGTGACGCGCCCAAGGCGATGTTGACCACCGACTGCATGCGGTTGGCCAGCGCCGCGCGCAATGCCGTCAGAATCTCTGGTGCGGCCGAGATGGCCGCCACCAGGATCGCCGTGATCACCGGCGGTGCGCCCGTCCCTTCCAGCCCCAGGTCAAGGGTCTTGGACATCACTTCGGCCAAGGCGCCGATCACCACCACACCGAACACCAGGATGCCGATCGACAACGACAGGCTGATGGGTGCCGGCTCCTGCTCCAGCGGTTCCTTCTTGCGGCGTTTTTCCGGATAGCTGTAGCTGAAAAAGTAACTGTGCGGCCCGACCTGCATCCGCAGGAACAAGGCGTAAAGCACCACCATCGCGCCAATGGTGAACGCCGAATAGAGCTTCCAGTCGCCTTCGGGAATGAACTCCGGCACCACCATCGACACGCCCATGGCGGTCAGGATCATCACGCTGTAGCTGCGCGCCGAATCGTCATTGTAGGACTGTTCGCCATGCTTGAGCCCGCCCATCAACGCCGCCAGGCCGAGGATGCCGTTGATGTCGAGCATGACGGCTGAGTAAATCGTGTCGCGCACCAGCGTGGCCGACGCTTCGTTGCTCATCATGATCGCCAGGATCACCACTTCCACCAGCACGGCGGCCAGGGTCAGGATCATCGTGCCGTAGGGGTCGCCGACCTTTTCCGCGAGCAGTTCGGCCTGATGGGCGACACGCATGGAGGCAGCGACGATGAATGCGATCAACACCAGGCCGCCAGCCAGCGCGACTGCCTGGCCGCTGTGCAGCAACCAGTGCTCCAGCGGGAACGCGACGAGGGCAGCGATCAAGGCCAGCAGCAGAAAGGTTTCTTGCTTGAGGACGGTGAGCATGTCGGGCCTTTTGCCGTGGAGGAGCGATATGCGACTGACTGCAGCGCGGCGCTAACGTTTCGTTTCACCTTAGCGCACCAGTGGATGGCAGCCGGTTCGAGTCATGCACTTTTATTGGCCGTGCTGGCCTCTTCGCGGGCAAGCCTCGCTCCTACGGTTCGGCGCCGCTCTTGTAGGAGCGAGGCTTGCCCGCGAAGGGCGCGCTGCGGTTTAAGGTCGTTTGTTGTCCTGTTGGTCAGCAATTTGCATTGCCCCTGCCAACCACAACAAAAGGGAGTTCGAATTCATGCAAATACGTCCACTGCACAAACTGCTGTGCGCCGCCATCGGCCTCGGGATCAGCCTGAGCGCCTCTGCCGCTGACCCACTGAAAGTAGGCTTCGTCTACATTGGCCCGATCGGCGACCACGGCTGGACGTATCAGCATGAACAGGGACGCAAGGCACTCGCGGAGAAACTCGGCGACCGGATCACCACCAACTATGTGGAAAACGTTGCCGAAGGCGCCGACGCCGAACGAGTCATCCGCAACATGGCCAAGGACAAGTACGACCTGATCTTCACGACCTCGTTCGGCTACATGAACCCGACACTCAAGGTCGCCAAGCAGTTTCCCAATGTGACGTTCGAACACGCCACCGGCTACAAGCAGGACAAGAACCTGGGCACCTACCTGGCGCGCACTTATGAAGGTCGCTACGTCGGCGGTTTCCTCGCGGCGAAGATGACCAGGAGCAAAAAGATCGGCTACGTCGCCTCGTTCCCGATCCCGGAAGTGATCCGCGACATCAACGCCATTCAACTGGCCCTGAACAAGTACAACCCCGGCACCGAAATCAAAGTGGTGTGGGTCAACTCCTGGTTCGATCCGGGCAAGGAAGCCGATGCCGCCAACGCGCTGATCGACCAGGGCGTGGACGTGGTGTTCCAGCACACCGACAGCCCGGCGCCGATCCAGGCCGCTGAACGTCGCGGCGTGTATGCAGTGGGCTACGCTTCGGACATGGCGCACTTCGGCCCCAAGGCGGTGCTGACCTCCATCGTCAACGACTGGGCACCGCATTACCTGCAAGCGACCCAAAGCGTGATCGACCACAGCTGGAAAACCCAGGATTACTGGGGTGGCCTGAAGGAAGGCACCGTTGAACTGCCCATCAGCGACCTGGTGCCGGCGGCGGTGAAAACCGAAGCCGAGCAGATCATCGCCGACATCAAGAGCGGCGCGCTGCAGCCGTTTACCGGGCCGATCAAGGACCAGGCCGGGGTCGAGAAAATCCCCGCGGGGGTGAGCGCGACGAACACGGAACTGGCATCGATGAATTATTACGTGGAAGGCATGAAGGCTGACATGCCGAAGTAATCCAGTCCACACAAAGCCTGTAGGAGCTGGCTTGCCAGCGAAGAGGCGATCAAATTCAACATCAATGCTGGATGATATTACGCCTTCGCTGGCAAGCCAGCTCCTACAAGGGCATTTTCGTCTACAACAGGTCAGCAGAATGAACCAACTTCCGATCATAGACATCGCCCCGCTATACCGTGATGACTCATCCGCCTGGCAATCCATCGCCACACAAATCGACCATGCCTGCCGCGAATGGGGCTTTTTCTATATCAAGGGTCACCCGATTTCCGCCGCGCGCATTGATGCCGTGCTCGACAGCGCCCAGCGTTTCTTCGCCCTACCCACCGCCGAAAAACTCAAGATCGACATCACCCAAACCCGCCATCATCGCGGCTATGGCGCCATCGCCACCGAACAACTCGATCCGAGCAAACCCAGCGACCTGAAAGAAACCTTCGACATGGGCCTGCACCTGCCGCTCGACCATCCCGATGTGCTCGCGGAAAAACCGTTGCGCGGTCCCAACCGCCATCCATCGCTGCCGGGTTGGGAGGCCTTGATGGAGCAGCACTACGTCGACATGCAGGCGCTCGCGCAAACCTTGTTGCGGGCAATGACAATGGCGCTCGGCATCGAGCGGGACTTTTTCGACACGCGCTTTCGTGAGCCGGTCAGCGTATTGCGGATGATTCACTACCCGCCGCGTCACACCGCCAGCTCCCGGGAGCAGCAAGGCGCCGGAGCCCATACCGACTACGGCTGCATCACCCTGCTCTACCAGGATGCCGCCGGTGGCTTGCAGGTCAGGAACATAAAAGGCGAATGGATCGATGCCCCGCCGATCGAAGGGACGTTCGTGGTCAACCTCGGTGACATGATGGCGCGCTGGAGCAACGACCGTTACCTGTCGACGCCGCACCGGGTGATCAGCCCGTTGGGCGTGGATCGTTATTCGATGCCATTCTTTGCCGAGCCGCACCCCGATACCCGCATCGAATGCCTGCCCGGATGTCAGGATAAGCTGCAGGCGGCGAAGTACCCGGCCACCACTTGCGCCCAGTTCCTGCTCTCTCGCTTCGCCGATACCTACGCTTATCGACGGGAACAGGAGGCGACGCAATGAACCGCCTGGTCAGGTTTTAGCAATGACTGCAGTGAGCATCTGTAGAATGGCGCCATTGCACCTGATGAGAACAGAATTATGTACGACTGGCTGAACGCCCTGCCCAAGGCAGAACTGCACCTGCACCTGGAAGGCTCGCTGGAACCTGAACTGCTGTTTGCCCTGGCCGAACGCAACAAGATCGCCCTGCCGTGGAGCGATGTCGAAACCCTGCGCAAGGCCTACGCCTTCAATAACCTGCAGGAATTCCTCGACCTGTACTACCAGGGCGCCGACGTGCTGCGCACCTCCCAGGATTTCTACGACCTGACCTGGGCCTATCTGTTGCGCTGCAAGGCGCAGAACGTGATTCACACCGAACCGTTCTTCGACCCGCAGACCCACACCGACCGTGGCATTCCATTCGAAGTGGTGCTCAACGGCATCGCGGCTGCGTTGAAAGATGGTGAGCAGCAACTGGGTATCACCAGCGGTTTGATCCTGAGTTTCCTGCGCCACTTGAGCGAAGAGCAGGCGCAGAAAACCCTCGACCAGGCGCTGCCGTTCCGCGATGCGTTTGTCGCCGTGGGTCTGGACAGCTCCGAGATGGGGCACCCACCGAGCAAGTTCCAGCGCGTGTTCGATCGCGCCCGTGGCGAAGGTTTCCTGACGGTCGCCCACGCCGGTGAAGAAGGCCCGCCCGAGTACATCTGGGAAGCCCTCGACCTGCTGAAAATCCAGCGCATCGACCATGGCGTGCGTGCCATCGAAGATGAACGCTTGATGCAGCGCATCATCGACGAGCAGATTCCGCTGACCGTGTGCCCACTGTCCAACACCAAGCTCTGTGTGTTCGATCACATGTCGCAGCACAATATTCTCGACATGCTCGAACGTGGCGTGAAAGTGACCGTGAACTCCGATGACCCGGCGTACTTCGGCGGTTACGTCACGGAAAACTTCCATGCCTTGTATACCGATCTGGGCATGACCCAGGACCAGGCCAAACGCCTGGCGCAGAACAGCCTGGATGCCCGGTTGGTAAAACCCTGATAGAGGTTTTTGTAGGAGCTGCGATGCGGCGACCCGACTTGCCAGCGAAGAGGCCATCACTATCAACATCGATGTTGACAGTCAGCCCGCCTTCGCTGGCAAGCCAGCTCCTACAACGCCATTTCCAGCTCGGTTTGCTTGGCGAAACGGTGAATTTCTTTCTGCCCGGCGGCGGTAAGCTGCAGGGCACGAGAATCCACGGGCAAGCTCAACCAACCGGACTGCATGAACAGCTGCAGCAACGCCGCGCCCAGGGCTCCGCCCAGGTGCGGGCGTCTTTCGCTCCAGTCGGGACACGCACAGGCAACCTTGCCGTTGCGATGGGCCAGCGCCTGAATGAACACACCGCGTGACGCCAACTGTGTCGAACCCTTGAGTGTGACCGTGACCCGTTGATCGAACTGTTCAATCCAGCCCGCCTCCAGCAGGCGCTGGTACAGATCGGCGGCCAGGGTGCCCCCCAGATGGTCGTCACAAAGCCGTGCGCGCAACAACGATGAACCCCTCGGCTGAGGTTTGGCCAAGGGGGCGGTGCGTTTGAAGATGTCGGGGATATCCTGCGGTGTGCTGGCCAGCGTGGCACTGGCCAGGGCTTCGATCGCGACACCGACTTCGGGCGCCGTCAGGCGAAAGAAGCGCTTTCGCCCACGGGCTTCTACTTTCAACAGGCCTCCGGCCAACAACCGCCCCAGGTGTGCACTGGCCGAAGACGGTGACAGGCCGGCCATCAAGGCCAACTCTTCGGTATGTCGCGCCGAACCGTCCATCAAGGCCCACATCATTGCGCTGCGCTTCGGGTCAGCCAGCAACGTGGCTATCTGGCTGATGCAAGGTGCATGTTCCATGTACTCACTCCCTGTTGAATCGTATCGTCCTGCTGCTCAGAGATATCTTGACCCGTCATGTGCCGTCGGCCAAACGTGGAAACTGCCATAAACCGGGCTCGCCCTTTGGATCGACGGTGCGTTCACGAGGCAAGCGTAAGTATAGGCCGGTTGACCGCCAGATCCTGCCCTCTGCAAACCGCCGATGCTGATAGTTCCTGAGGGAAATTTCGCTTTTTGCCTGCGACTAATGATCGATTCTTGATAAGCCTGGAAAATGACTACTCAAGCCGGCGCATCGGCTGGCAAGCATTTCCCGCAGAAGGTTCACCGGCTTGCTCAATTGTGCGCGGTGGGCGCACAACAGATTCAGCGGTGCGCGCTCACAGAGCAGTTCCGGCATCAACACTTTCAAGCGTCCCGCGAGCACATCGGCGGCCACGTCGAGCCAGGATTTGTAGGCGATTCCGGCCCCAGCCAGGGCCCACAAGCGCACGACATCGGCATCGTCACTGAAACGATCACCACTGACAGTCAGGCCGACCTCACGCTTGCCGTCATGAAAACTCCAGTGGTCGTGCACCCGGCTGCCCAGCATGAACAGCAGGCAATTGTGTTGGGCCAGTTGCTCCAGTTGGCGCGGCTCGCCACGCCGGGCGAGATAGTCGGGTGCGGCACACAGCACGCGACGATTGTGCGGGGCGATGGGCAGCGCCACCAGGCTGGAATCTTCCGGCTCGCCGTAGCGCAGGGCGATGTCCACTGGCTGGCGGAACAGATCGGCGATGCGGTCGCCCAGCAGCAGGCGCACGGTCAGCTTCGGGTGCTCGCGCTGAAACTCGTCCAGCCAGGGCAACAGCAGGTTGCGACCAAAGTCCGACGGTGCCGACAGCTGCAGGACGCCGCTGACCTGATCCTGGCCACTGGCCAACAAACGCCGGCCTTCGTCGAGATGACTCAAGGCCGCCCGGGCGTACTCTAGAAAACCTTCGCCTTCAGCAGTCAGGCGCAGGCTGCGGGTCGAGCGGGCCAGCAGCCGGGCACCCAGCTGCTGCTCGATGCGCTTCAACGCCGCGCTCGCCACCGCCGCCGACATGTCCATGCCCCGTGCGGCCGCAGACAGGCTGCCCAGGTCCGCCGCCCGGACAAACAACTGCAAATCATCGAATCGCAGCATGTGAAGCCTTTATTATCAAAAAAACATTGAAAGAGACTGCTGTTTTAGCGGGTTTTATCTTGCATAGAAATAGCCAATCATCCGCCCCATCGAATCTTTCTTCAGATAGCTATTTGGGAGTCTTCCATGAAAGCCGTTGCCTATTACGCCTCGCTGCCGATCAGCGATGAAAACGCCCTGCAAGACATCGAACTGCCAGAGCCGGTCGCTGGTCCCCGTGACCTGCTGGTGGAAGTCAAGGCCATCTCGGTCAACCCGGTGGACACCAAGGTCCGTCAGAACGTCCAGCCTGAAGCCGGTGTGGCCAAAGTGCTGGGCTGGGACGTAGCCGGCGTGGTCAAGTCGGTTGGCAGTGAAGTGACGCTGTTCAAGGCCGGCGACAAGGTCTTCTACGCCGGCTCCATCGCCCGCGCCGGGGGTAACAGCGAGTTGCACGTGGTGGATGAACGAATCGTCGGCCATATGCCGAAAACCCTGGGTTTCGCTGAAGCCGCTGCCCTGCCGTTGACCGCCATTACCGCGTGGGAGCTGCTTTTCGAGCGCCTGCAGGTGCGCGAAGGCAAGACCGATGAAGGCCAGAGCCTGCTGATCGTCGGTGCGGCCGGTGGCGTCGGCTCGATCCTCACGCAACTGGCCAAACAGCTCACGGGCCTGAACGTGATTGGTACCGCTTCGCGCCCGCAAACCCAAAGCTGGGTGAAGGCGCTGGGGGCCGATCAGGTGATCGACCACAGCCAGCCTCTAAGCCAGGGCCTCAAACAGGCCGGCATCGATCAGGTGACCCATGTCGCCAGCCTGACCCAGACCGATCATCACCTGGATCAACTGGTCGAGGCGTTGGCACCGCAAGGCAAGCTGGCCCTGATCGACGACCCGAAAACCCTCGACGTGACCAAGCTCAAGCGCAAGAGCCTGTCGCTGCACTGGGAGTTCATGTACACCCGCTCACTGTTCGAAACCGCGGACATGATCGAACAGCACAAACTGCTCAACCGGGTCGCCGAGCTGATCGACGCCGGCACGCTCAAAACCACGGTTGGCGAACACTTCGGCACCATCAATGCGGCAAACCTGCGGCGTGCCCATGCACTGCTGGAAAGCGGAAAATCCAAGGGCAAGATTGTGCTGGAAGGGTTTTAAGCGTCTGCAGGAGCGGCCCTCGGACTGCGATGTTTTTTGTTACAAACCGTCAGTCCGAGAGTTGTGCCTTGTCACAATAGCGTTCGTATTCAGGACTACAATCGAAGCCTCTGCGAGACAATCTTTTACTTGAGGAGGTCAGTAATGAAGATCCTGATAAAAGAATTGGCAAAGTCCCAGTGGCAGGTCCGCCTGGATCAACATGCCGTCACCTTCCGCAGCGAAGCCGAAGCCCGCGCCTTCACCAATACCCTTGAAGCGCGATTACACGCCCCGCACCAGATACCCGACCGCCAACAGCGCGCTGTTGGCTGAGTCCGCCCTCAAACCTGGGCTTGCACCAGCGCCCGGGCATTCTGCAAACGCCGGGTGAGCAGCGCCGCGCTCACCACCAGAATCCCGCACAGGCTGATGACCATGGCCATCGGCATGGCGCTGCCGTCGTGCAAGACACCGACCAGCGCCGCGGCGCCTGCCGCGACACTGAATTGCAGGCATCCGAGCATGGCCGAGGCACTGCCGGCGCGGGCGCCCTGGCCGTTCATCGCGCAGGCCGAGGCGTTGGGCAGGATGCAACCGAGGCTGGCGATGCAGACGAACAACGGAATCAGCAACGGCCACAGCTGTGCGGTGTGCAGCGCACTGACGGCGAGCAACGCCAGGCCGGCACCGAGGTAAATCCACACGGTGCGAGTCAGCAGGAACGCCGGACCACGCTTGGCCAACAGTCGCGCATTGACTTGGGCCACCAGGATGAACCCCGCCGCGTTGGCACCGAAGAACCAGCCAAAATGTTCGGCCGGGACGCCATACAGCTTGATGAAGATGAACGGCGACCCGGCGATGTAGGAAAACATGCCGGCGATGGCGATACCGCCCGTCAAGGCATGGCCGAGGTACACCGGGTCCTTGAGCAAACGTGCGTACTGACGCAACGCCCCGGCCAAGGGTTGACGGGGCAAATGGGCGGGCATGCTTTCCGGCAAGCCCAATGCCACGGCCAGGCCTGCCAAGGCGCTGAAACCGGTGAGTGCCAGGAAGATCGACTGCCAACCGGTGGTGTTGACCAGCAAGCCGCCGAGCATCGGTGCAAGAATCGGCGCCAGGCCCATCACCAGCATCAATTGCGAAAAGACTTTCGCCGAGCCCACCGCATCGCATTTATCGCTGACCACCGCCCGCGAGATCACCATCCCTGCGCAACCGCCCAGTGCCTGGATGAACCGCGCGCCGATCAGCCAGTCCAGGTTCGGCGCATACGCGCACGCCAACGACGCGGCGGTAAACAGCCCGACGCCGATCAACAACGGAATGCGTCGCCCGAAACGGTCAGCCACCGGGCCGTAGGCCAGTTGACCAATGGACAAGCCGAGGAAATACGCGGCCAACGTCAGCTGAACGTGTTTTTCGTCGGTGCCGAAGGCGAGCGCCATCGCCGGGAACGCCGGCAGATAGAAATCGATCGCCAGCGGACCGAAAGCGCTCAAGGCGCCAAGAATCAGGATTGTGCGAAAATTCATCAGGCATCCCATGGGACAGAAGTCGGCAGGCCGACAGTCTAGCCGCGCATGGACGCCTTGAACATTAAGTTAGCTCGCTAACTATTAAAAAGTCAGGCCAGCTGCACGCGGTAGCCTTCTTCACTGATGAGCTTGATCACTTGCTCGGCGCTCAATGCACTCTCGACCCCGACTTCCCTGGCTGCCAGGTCGACCCGCACACTCGCCGCCGGGTCCCTGGCCTGCACAGCCTGGGTGATCGCCTTGACGCAGTGACCGCAGGACATGCCTTCAACGTTGAACACTTGCATGGATGACTCCTTCAATGTGGCATTTGGATGAGGTGAACTACAGTCTCGAGCTTGCCACCATGGCAAGGTCAAGTTCTGAAGTGAACTGCCGGGCTGGCAATCGGCTTCGCGCTCGGCCAAGCTGCGTTCATCTACGACTTGATCCCAGGAGATTCAGCCATGCGCTGGTCAGCTTTCAGCCTGTTTGGCCTGCTCAGCCTTTTCACCGCCACAACCCCGGTCAATGCCGCCGGGGAGGATTATGGCGTGCTGATCATTTCCCGCGAGCGCCTGGAAGTCGCCACCAGCTGCGAGATCGGCGTGTACATCCAGGACCAGTTGGCGGCGCGGCTGTTCCAGGAGCAAAGCACTTCGTTCAACTTGCCGCCAGGCAATGTGTCGCTGCGCCTGAAGCTGCTGCCGGGCCAGGCACCGGGGTGCAACCCGGGCATGCTGGCGCCGGGTTCGCAGGACATTCAGCTCAAGGCCGGTGACGTGTTGAAGTACCGGATTGCGATGACGCAGGACGGGATGTATCTCAAGCGTGCCGGCCTCGGCTACTGATCGGTACCGACCTGTAGGAGCGAGGCTTGCCCGCGAAGAACGATAACGCGGTGCAGCAGGTAAACCGCGGCGTCTGGTTCGCCGGCAAGCCTGGCTCCTACAAAAGCACAGAACGATAACGCGGTGCGGCGGGTACACCCCAGCAATATCGATCTTTGCGCTTGACCTTGCCAGCATGGCAAGGTTGATCCTGTAGGCATCTTCTACAGGGAGCGTGACCGATGTCCGAATCCACTACTTTCGATCTGCCGATTGCCGGCATGACCTGCGCCAGCTGCGCCGGGCGTGTCGAGCGCGCCTTGAGCAAAGTCATCGGCGCCAGTGCCGTCAGCGTCAACCTGGCCACCGAGCAGGCCAGGGTTCAAGCGCCGGCCGACAGCCTGCCGGCCTTGATGGAGGCGGTGCAAAAAGCCGGATACAGCGTGCCGCAGCAGCGTTTGGAATTGAGCATCGACGGCATGACGTGCGCCTCCTGCGCCGGCCGGGTCGAACGGGCTCTGAGCAAGGTGCCGGGGGTCAAGAGCGTCAGCGTCAACCTGGCCAATGAACGCGCCCATCTTGAGCTGCTCGGGCAGGTCGATCCACAAGCCCTGATCGGCGCCGTGACCAGGGCCGGTTACGCCGCCAGCGTCTGGCAAGACGATCAGCCACACATCGACACGCAGCAAACCCGACTGCACCGCGAGCGCTGGGCCTTGATCGCGGCCATGACCCTCGCCTTGCCGCTGGTCTTGCCGATGTTGCTGCAACCGTTCGGCGTGCACTGGATGCTCCCGGCCTGGGCGCAGTTCGCCTTGGCCACGCCGGTGCAATTCATCTTCGGCGCGCGGTTCTATGTGGCCGCCTGGAAAGCCGTGCGTGCCGGTGCTGGCAATATGGACCTGCTGGTCGCGCTGGGCACCAGCGCCGGTTATGGCTTGAGTGTCTACGAATGGGCTACCGCCGCCGGGCGCATGCCGCACCTGTACTTCGAAGCCTCGGCCGTGGTGATTGCCCTGGTGTTGTTGGGCAAGTACCTGGAAAGCCGCGCCAAGCGCCAGACCGCCAGCGCCATTCGCGCCCTGGAAGCGCTGCGCCCGGAGCGGGCGATCCAGGTGGTCGACGGCCGCGAGCAGGAGGTCGCCATCAGCGCCCTGCGCCTCAATGACCTGGTGCTGGTCAAACCCGGCGAACGCTTTCCGGTGGACGGTGAAGTGGTCGACGGCCAGAGCCATGCCGACGAAGCGTTGATCAGCGGCGAGAGCCTGCCGGTGCCCAAGCAACCCGGCGATCAAGTCACCGGCGGCGCGATCAATGGTGAAGGCCGGTTGCTGGTGCGTACCCTGGCACTCGGCGCGGAAACGGTGCTGGCGCGCATCATTCGCCTGGTTGAGGACGCTCAGGCGGCCAAGGCACCGATCCAGAAACTGGTGGATAAAGTCAGCCAGGTCTTCGTGCCGGTGGTCCTGCTGCTGGCACTTGCGACCTTGATCGGCTGGTGGCTGTATGGCGCGCCGCTGGAAGCCGCGCTGATCAATGCCGTGGCTGTGCTGGTGATCGCCTGCCCTTGCGCACTGGGCCTGGCCACGCCGACGGCGATCATGGCCGGCACCGGGGTGGCGGCGCGTCATGGAATCCTGATCAAGGACGCCGAAGCACTGGAACGCGCCCATGAAGTCAGTTCGGTGGTGTTCGACAAAACCGGCACCCTGACCTCTGGCGCCCCACGCATCGCCCACTTGAGTACCGTCGAGGGTGACGAAAGCACCCTGCTGCAACTGGCCGGCGCCTTGCAACGCGGCAGTGAGCATCCGCTGGCCAAGGCAGTGCTGGACGAGTGCGCACAACGCGGCCTGACCGTGGCCGATGTCAGCGACAGCCAGTCCCTGACGGGGCGCGGCATTGCAGGCAGCCTTGATGGTCGTCGGCTGGCGCTGGGTAATCGGCGTCTACTGGAAGAAAGCGGATTGGGCGCAGGTGAATTGGCCGATTCGGCAACGGCCTGGGAAACCGAAGGCCGGACCCTGTCCTGGTTGATCGAGCAAAGCCCTGTACCGCGAGTACTGGGATTGTTCGCCTTTGGTGACACGCTCAAGCCTGGCGCGCTGCAAGCCGTGCAACAACTCAGCGCACGCCATATCAGCAGTCACCTGCTGACCGGCGACAACCGTGGCAGCGCCAAAGTGGTCGCCGATGCACTGGGCATCAAGGACGTGCACGCCGAGGTGCTGCCGGCGGACAAAGCCGCCGAAGTCGCCATGCTGAAGAAAACCGGTGTGGTGGCGATGGTCGGCGACGGCATCAACGATGCGCCGGCACTGGCCGCGGCGGATATCGGCATCGCCATGGGGGGCGGCACCGACGTGGCCATGCACGCCGCCGGGATCACCCTGATGCGCGGCGATCCGCGATTGGTGCCCGCGGCGCTGGAGATCAGCCGCAAGACCTACGCGAAGATCCGGCAGAACCTGTTCTGGGCCTTCGTCTATAACCTGATCGGCATACCCCTGGCGGCCTTCGGTTTCCTCAACCCGGTGCTCGCCGGTGCGGCCATGGCGTTGTCGAGTGTGAGCGTGGTGAGCAATGCGCTACTGTTGAAAACCTGGAAACCCGAGGATCTGGAGGACAACCGATGAACATCGGCCAAGCAGCCCGCCACAGCGGCCTGAGTGCGAAGATGATTCGTTATTACGAGTCCATCGGCCTGCTCAAGGCGGCCCATCGCACCGACAGCGGTTACCGGGTGTACAGCGATGACGACCTGCATACGCTGGCGTTCATCAAGCGGTCCCGGGACCTGGGGTTTTCCCTGGAAGAGGTCGGCAAGCTGCTGACCCTCTGGCAGGACCGCCAGCGTGCCAGTGCCGATGTGAAGGCGCTGGCCCGGCAGCATATCGATGAGTTGAACCAGAAGATTCGTGAGCTGGGACAACTGCGCGATACGTTGCAGGACCTGGTCGAGCATTGTCAGGGGGATCATCGACCGGATTGTCCGATTCTGAAGAATCTTGAGTCGGGGTGTTGTGCAGAGCCGCCGAATATTTAAGCTTCCATCCCACACCGTATCGCGCACGATCGTTCCCACGCTCTGCGTGGGAATGCATCCCGTGACGCTCTGCGTCACATTCAGAAGCGGAACGCGGAGCGTCCCTGGCGGCATTCCCACGCAGAGCGTGGGAACGATCAACTGCACCCACAAAAAACCCGGCCGAAGCCGGGTTTTTGATTAACCGATCACTGCATCCAGGGCGGAGGCGGTTCTTCGGTTTTGCCCGGTGGCGCATCGTCCGCGGCACGCGCCGCTTGCTTGCGCTCTTCATCCAGGCGTGCGGCCTCGATCTCGCGCATGATGCCGCCGACGTCAGCCAGCTCTTCCGGCTCGTCGAATTCGCCGGTCAGGACGCTGGCCGGGTGCAAAGTACCCGCCTCGTACAAGGCCCACATCTCCTTGGCGTAGCGGGTCTTTTTCAACTCTGGCGCAAACCGTCCGAAATAGGACGCCATGTTGCCCACATCCCGCTCCAGCATGCTGAACGCGTGGTTGTTACCCGCCGCGTCAACCGCTTGCGGCAAGTCGATGATCACCGGGCCGGTCGGGGTCAACAGCACGTTGAACTCGGACAGGTCACCGTGCACCAGGCCGGTACACAGCATCAGCACGATCTGCGAAATCAGGAACGCGTGGTATTCGCGCGCCTGATCCGGCTCCAGTACCACGTCATTCAGGCGCGGAGCCGCATCGCCGTACTCATCGGCCACCAGCTCCATGAGCAGCACGCCCTCAAGGAAGTCATACGGCTTGGGGACCCGCACACCGGCATTGGCCAGGCGGAACAACGCCGCCACTTCGGCATTCTGCCAAGCGTCTTCGGTTTCCTTGCGGCCAAACTTGGAGCCCTTGGCCATGGCCCGGGCCTGGCGGCTGTTGCGCACCTTGCGGCCTTCCTGATACTCGGCCGCCTGACGAAAACTGCGTTTATTCGCCTCCTTGTAGACTTTCGCGCAACGTAACTGGTTGCCGCAGCGCACCACATAAACAGCTGCTTCTTTACCACTCATGAGTGGGCGCAGCACCTCGTCGACCAGACCGTCCTCGATCAGGGGTTCAATGCGTTTTGGAGTCTTCATCAGCTTTTATTGTGGGTCCTTTATTACCAAACACGCGAAAGTCATTCGTTATACGGCAATCCATCCATTCGGGGGAGGGGGTGCCGACGTACCGTTCGGGTGATTTTTCAAAACAGCCCTCAATTTCCGCAGGCAACAGCCGAAGTCCTAAGTGACAAAGTGATTTGTCCGACAATCGTTTTTACAACAATAACGATGCCGCACCCAGGGAACCGGGATCAACAACGTTTACGGCTGCCAATAAACCGCGAGTCATCTGCACTGCGTGGGCCTACAAGAAAATCTGGAGCGCGGATGAACATCAAACAGAAACTGACCTGGGCGTTTGCAATCATCGCCTGCTTGCCGGTGGTACTGGTCGCCACCCTCGTCGTACTGAACTTGCGCAGTGATGCCAAGGACGAATTCGTCGACAACAGCGGTCGCGAGATCCGTCAGGTCAGCAATGCCATGCAACTGTTCTTCGACGGCATCAGCCAGAACGTCGAGTACCTGGCCCGGCAACCGCTGATCACCAACTCCGACGACAGCCTCAAGACCTACATGAACGCCAACGCCGCCAGCATTCCCCAGGGCGAAATGGACAAGAAAGTCTTCGGCTTCCTGCAGGACCTGGGCAACGCCCATCCGTCTTACGCCTACGCCATCCTCGGCACCGCGGCCGGTGGTTATGTGTCGTGGCCGGACGACGCCAAACTGGCCAACTACGACCCGCGCCAGCGCCCCTGGTACAAGGCAGCCCAGGCCAAACCGGGCAAGCCGTTCCGTACCGAAGCCTATTACTGGGCCGAAAACGATACGTCCTACGTCAGTACCGTACGCACCATCGACAACAAGCTGGGCACCAACGGCGGCGTGGTCAGCATCGACGTGTCGCTCAAGCAGCTCACCGAACTGGTCAAGCAGATCAAGCTCGGCGAAACCGGCTACCTGATGCTGCTGGAAAACTCCGGCACCGTACTGGTCGATCCGAAGCAACCGGAACACAACTTCAAGGCCCTGGGCAGCCTCGGCGAAGGTTATGCGCAACTGGCCAAGGCCGGCAAAGGCCTGGTCGAAGTCGAACTCAATGGCGAGCGCTACATGGCCAACGTCTGGCCGTCCGAGCAACTGGGCTGGACCTTCATCGGCCTGATCAAGCAGAGCGATGTGATGAGCACCGCCACCCAACTGACCTGGTTGATCGCCATCATCGCCGCGGTACTGGCGGTCATCTTCGCCGTCGTCGGCGCCAGTTTCGCCAGCGTCATCGTGCGGCCGATCCGCAGCGTGGCCGATGGCCTGGAAGGCATTGCCCAGGGTGAAGGCGACCTGACCAAGAGCCTGCAAATCCGCGGCAGCGACGAAACCGCGCAACTGGCCAACTGGTTCAACCAGTTCCTGGCCGCGATTCGCAACCTGATCCAGAGCATTGGTGGCGCCGCGACCAGCATCCTGGCCACGTCCAAGAGCTCGACCCAGGTCTCCAGCGACATGGCCGAAGCCGCTGGACGCCAGCGTGAAGCGGTGGACATGGTGTCCACGGCATTCCACGAAATGGTCGCCACCGCCAACGAAGTGGCGCGCTCCTGCAGCCAGGCGGCCGAGTCCGCCGACAGCGGCCAGCGCCAGGCCCGCGAAGGCCAGCAACAGATTGACGCGGCTGTCAGCAGCGTCGATCGCCTGAGCCAGGAAATCGAACAGTCGGCCCAGTCGATGCAACAGCTCGAGCGCGACAGCAATGACATCCAGTCGATCCTGGGGACCATTCGCTCGATCGCCGAGCAGACCAACCTGCTGGCGCTGAACGCGGCCATCGAAGCGGCGCGGGCCGGTGAACAGGGTCGTGGTTTTGCGGTGGTGGCCGATGAAGTGCGGGCACTGGCCAAGCGCACGGCCGATTCCACCGCGGAAATCGACGGGCTGCTGGGCAACCTGGCCAAGCGCACCAGCCAGGTGACCCAGCAGATGCATGCGAGCCTTGAGGTGTCCCAGCAATCGGTGACGCGCATCGGCGAAGCGCGCAACAGCTTCGGGCAGATCCGCGAGTCGGTGGACGTGATCCGCGACATGAACACCCAGATTGCCACGGCGGCGGAGCAACAGCATCAGGTGGCCGAAGACATCAACCGGCACATCAGCCAGATCCATGGCGATGCACAATTGGTGGCCGAACTGGCGAACTCGGCGCGGCTGGATTCCCAGAGCCTGGCCGGGTTGTCGAATGAGCTGGATGGGTTGGTGCGACGGTTCCGTACCTAAGGTGATCGTTCCCACGCTCTGCGTGGGAATGCAGCCCGGGACGCTCCGCGTCCCTGTCGAAGCAGACGCGGAGCGTCCATTGAGGCATTCCCACGCAGAGCGTGGGAACGATCAGTGTCGGAACAATTCTCCCGGGGTAAACCCGAACAGGCTCTTGAACGCCGCAATAAACGCCGACGTCGATTCATACCCACAGGCCAGCGCGGCATTGGTCACGCTGTCGCCCTCCTCCAGCAGACTCAACGACGACAGCAAGCGCATACGCTGGCGCCAGCCACGAAAACTCAACCCGGTTTCCCGCTGGAACAGGCGCATCAGGGTTTTCTCCGAGGTACCCAGGCGCTCGGCCCATTCGTGCAAGGTCACATAGCGCTCGGGGTTTTCGATCAGCTCGTTGCACAACCCCAGCAACCGTTCATGGCGGGGCAACGGCAGGGAAAACCCGACTTCCGGCAACGTCGCCAACTGGTCGAGCAGTACACTCACCAGCCGCGCTTGCGGGCTGTCGCCCTGTGGATATTCAACTGGCAGCAGGCAAAAACTCTTGATCAGCTCCCGGGCCAGCGGCGTCACTTCCAGTACCCGACAACGCCCGTCCGCCCACCCGCACTCTTCGCGACGCACATACAGGCTACGCATCTCGGCGCGCATCGAGGTCACGACCTGATGATCGAGATCCGCCGGAATCCAGATGCCCCACTGGGGTGGCGCGAAGAAACTGCCCTCGGCGGTGTGCACACCGAGCACGCCACTGATGGCATAGGAAAACTGCACCCAATCGTGTCGATGGGACGGCGTCCACGAGCCGGCATTGAGGCTCTCCACCCGGGCGTACAGCGGACGCGGCAGTGTTATGAGGGGCGGGATGCTGCGTTCGAGGGAGATTTGTCCATTGGTCGGCATTGAATGGCCTTATGTTGCGGGACGGCTGATGAGCCGACGCTAAGCCATGTCACAAATCTATTCAACACCGACACCCCTTGTAGGAGCTGGCTTGCCAGCGAAGGCGTCCTTGAATTCTACGCTGGTCTCCAGGACGCCTTCGCCGGCAAGCCGGGCTCCTACAAATATCGTTAACGTTCGATGATGGCGGTCACCCCCTGACCACCCGCAGCGCAGATCGAGATAAGCCCACGCCCCTTCCCCGCCGCATCCAGCAACTTCGCCAGGTTGGCAACAATGCGCCCACCCGTGGCGGCAAACGGATGCCCCGCCGCCAGCGAGCTGCCTTTGACATTCAGCCGGCTGCGGTCGATCGAGCCCAGCGGCGCGTCGAGTCCGAGGCGGGTTTTGCAGTACTCGGGGTCTTCCCAGGCCTTCAAGGTGCAGAGCACCTGCGCGGCGAAGGCTTCATGGATTTCGTAGTAATCGAAATCCTGCAGGGTCAGGCCATTGCGCGCCAGCAACCGCGGCACGGCATATACCGGCGCCATCAACAGCCCCTCGGCGCCGTTGACGAAATCCACCGCCGCTGCCTCGCCATCGCGCAGGTAGGCCAGGATTGGCAAGCCACGCGCCTTCGCCCACTCTTCACTGCCCAGCAGTACCAGCGAGGCGCCATCGGTCAGCGGCGTGGAGTTGCCGGGGGTCAGGGTGCCTTTTGCGCTTTTGTCGAAAACGGGTTTGAGCGAGGCGAGTTTTTCCAGGGTCAGGTCCGGGCGCAAATTGTTGTCGCGGGTGAGGCCGAGAAACGGCGTCATCAAGTCGTTCTGCCAACCTTCGGCGTAGGACGCGGCCAGTTTCTGATGGCTCTCGAGCGCAAATTGATCCTGCTCTTCACGGGCAATGTTCCAGGTCTGCGCCATCAGCTCGCAATGCTCGCCCATGGACATTCCGGTGCGCGGCTCGCCATTGCGCGGGAACTCGGGAATCAAATGCCGGGGGCGCAACTGCAGGAAGGGCTTGAGTTTTTCAATGGTCGTGTTGGCGCGATAGGCTTGCAGCAGAATCTTGCGCAACCCGTCGCTGACACTGATCGGCGCGTCCGAGGTGGTGTCGACGCCACCGGCGATGGCGCAATCGATCTGGCCCAGGGCAATTTTGTTCGCCACCAGCAACGCAGCTTCCAGCCCGGTGCCACAAGCCTGCTGGATGTCATAGCCCGGGGTAGCAGGCGACAGCCGCGAACCGAGTACACACTCGCGTGTGAGGGCCATGTCCCGCGGTAACTTGAGGACGGCCCCGGTGACCACTTCGCCAATGCGCAGGCCATGCAGGTTGTAGCGTTCGATCAAGCCTTCGAGCGTGGCGGTGAGCATGGCCTGGTTACTGGCGGTGGCGTACGGCCCGTTGGAGCGAGCGAAGGGTATCCGGTTACCGCCGATGATCGCGACGCGACGCAGCTGAGTCATGAAAAGCTTCCTATTCTTTGAAGGCCACTACCCGCAAGCGTAGGCCTTTTCCAGTGAATCGAACGACTGATTGCCATTCATGGTCCACACTTTGAACCTCATCTGCTGGAGCGCGTTCCATGTCCGACCGCTATATCGACTTCGCCAATTCGTCCATCGGCCATCGACTGGTCGGGGCCTTGGGCCTGCCTTCACCGGTACGCCTGGAACGCTGGCAAGCGGGCCGATTGCGCCCTGTCGAAGGCGCTTTGCTGATTGGCGGCGGACCACTGGCGGAAAAGGTCAGCGCCTTCGCCAACCGCCTGACAGACGCGATCTACACCTACGGCACCGAACCCTCGATGGCGACCGCGTGGATTCCCGGACACGGCCCAAAACTCAAGGCCGTGGTGTTCGATGCCAGTGACCTGGTGCAGGCCGGCCAGCTCAAGCAGCTGCGCGAGTTCTTCCAGCCACTGATGAAAAATCTCGACCACAGCGCGCACCTGGTGATCCTGGGGCGCGATCCGCGGACCTTGAGTGACCCGTTCGCCGCCAGCACCCAGCGCGCCCTCGAAGGTTTCAGTCGCTCGCTGGCAAAGGAGCTGCGCAGCGGAGGCACCTTGCAGCTGATCCATGTGGGCGAGGGTGCCGAGGATCAACTGGAAGGACCGCTGCGGTTTTTCCTCTCACCCAAAAGCGCCTTCGTGTCCGGGCAAGTGATTGGCCTTGCGGCCTGCGCCACTCAGGTGGCGGACTGGACGCGCCCGCTGGCCGGGCGCAAGGCGCTGGTCACCGGCGCTGCGCGGGGCATCGGCGCGGCCATCGCCGAAACCCTGGCCCGTGACGGTGCCGAGGTCATCCTGCTCGACGTGCCCCCCGCCAGGACAGATCTCGACGCCCTCGCCGCACGCCTCGGCGGGCGTGGCATCACCCTGGACATCTGCGCCGAGAATGCCGCCACCGAGTTGGTGGAACAGTTGCCCGAAGGCATCGACATCGTGGTGCACAACGCCGGCATCACCCGGGACAAAACCCTGGCCAACATGACCCCGGAGTTCTGGGACGCGGTGCTCGCGGTCAACCTCAATGCTCCGCAAGTGCTGACCAAGGCCCTGCTCGACAGTGGCACCCTGCGCGACGATGGCCGGGTGGTCCTGCTGGCGTCGATCAGCGGCATCGCCGGCAATCGCGGACAAACCAACTATGCGGCGAGCAAGGCCGGCCTGATTGGCCTGGCACAGGCGTGGGCGCCGCTGTTGCATGTGCGGGGCATCAGCATCAATGCCGTGGCGCCGGGTTTCATCGAAACCCAGATGACCGCACACATTCCCTTCGGCCTGCGTGAAGCCGGACGACGCATGAGCTCATTGGGCCAGGGTGGCCTGCCGCAAGACGTCGCCGAAGCCGTGGCCTGGCTCGCGCAACCGGGCACGGGCGCGTTCACAGGGCAAGCATTGCGTGTCTGCGGGCAAAGCGTGCTGGGGGCCTAGGCATGATCATCGACTGGCACACTCTCAATCGCGAACCCAGCCTGCCGGGGCTGTATGTGCAGGCCGCGACGCGACGCAAAATCACCGGTACCACCCTGCCCGATTCGGGTTTGCGCTGCTGGCTCGATGTCGATCCAAAGCGCCTGGCGGCCTATCGCAAGGTCTGCGGTTTCGCCGACAACAGCCTGCTGCCACCCACCTATCCGCACATCCTTGCATTCGCCTTGCAGATGCAATTGCTCACCGCCCGGGGCTTTCCATTTCCGCTGCTGGGGCTGATTCACCTGAGCAATCGCATCCGCGTGCTGCGGCCCATGGGCGGGGTCCATCGAGTGCGGGCCAGCGTGTGCGTGGAGAACCTGCAACCCCATGCGAAGGGTGCGACATTCGATCTGGTGACCACGCTGGATGATCAATTGGGAACGCTCTGGGAGGCGCAAAGCCAGATGTTGTGCCGAGGGGTGAAGCTTGAGGGCGAGCCCGTCGAGGAGGTGCTGACCTCGACACTGGCACTGACGCAAGTCGCCCAATGGAAAGCGCCCGCGGACATCGGCCGGCGGTACGCCAAGGTATCGGGCGACTACAACCCGATTCACCTGAGTGCGGCCAGCGCCCGGATGTTCGGTTTTCCCTCGGCGATTGCCCATGGACTATGGAACAAGGCCCGCACCCTGGCCGCCCTCGCCGAGCATCTGCCGGCCGCGAATATCGAGATCGCAGTGCAATTCAAAAAGCCGGTGCGCCTGCCCAGCGAGGTGACATTACTGGCGAGCGCCGCAGGTTCAAGTGGGGATCTGCAACTGGTCGGAGTCGGTGACCTGGAGCACATGGTGGGCCATTGGCGGCCGATTGCCTGAAACAAATCGGACGGCATACACCGTCTTGTAGGAGCCCGGCTTGCCGGCGAAGGCGTCCTTGAGTTCTGCACAGGTCTCTAGGACGCCTTCGCTTTGTAGGAGTCCGGCTTGCCGGCGAAGGCGTCCTTGAACTCTCCGTTGGTCTTTCGGACGCCTTCGCCGGCAAGCCTGGCTCCTACAAGGTCCTCACCCGACCGTTCCGACACCGAAGAATTCAGCGCCTCGCAAACTCCCCCAACGGCTGCGGGAACAGGTTATTTAGCGTCTCCAGCAACCGCACGTGATAGATCGGCTTGCGAAACAGGTCCAGCACCTGCAACCGCAACATGTCACTGACATCCTCCATGTCGGCATGCCCGGACATCACGATCACCGGCAAATGCTGGCGCGCCGTATGCTCGCGCAAGCGCTTGATCAACGACATGCCACTCTCCTCCGGCATGCGCAGGTCGGTGATGACCAGCGCGATATCCGGATTGCGCGTCAGATGCTGCAGCGCCAGCTTGACCGAGGTCGCGGTGAAACAATTGAAACCCTCACCCTCCAGCAACTCCGCCAACTCAAGCAACGCATCCTCCTCGTCATCGACCAGGAGCAGTTGTTGGCGCGGCAGTGCGGGAGCGTTCATAGGCAACACCTGGAATAGACTAAGCGCTGACATTAGAACCCGCCTTATGCATTAGCAAGTTACCGATGTGCGTTCTCGTATTCACTCACATGGTGTCCCTGATTTTTTCGAAAACCGCCTTAACATTGTTTCCTATATCCGTACCCAAAGTTGCAATCACCACCGCAACCATGGCGGCTACGATGGCGTACTCGATACCCGAAGCCCCCTCGGTATCCTTGGCCAGCCCTTTGTAAAAAGCGATTTCGGATTTGACCTTCTGGATCAGCTTGGCGAAAGACATGACGTTCTCCTTGAGGACACCGAGTGTTGCACCGACGCAACATGATTCCCCTGTGCCAGCACCAGCATTGTCGGCATTCCCCCGCCAAACAACTGTAAAAACGCATTAACACGAAAGTATTAATCGGTTCGTTGACGTCAAAAAACCTTTGATTTGAGCTGAACTTCGATTTTTCGTTAGAAATTTCCTGCCGAGTAATGGCGTTTTGCTCTAGCTGCGCTACCGTCCAATAGCGAAATAGTTCCATGTTCATAGCTGCCTGATTGCGTAGTTGTCTCGTTGCGGAAAACGAGTTCTTTGTGCAGCAGGAAAGAAAGGAAGCGCCGTCATGAACAGTCGTGTCATCCTTGGTCTAGCGGGGCTGTCTCTGGCGGGCGCGGTCATTGCCGGCTACTGGGGCTTCACCTTGACCCGTGATCCGACCGCCACGCCTCTCGCGCAAGCCGCGATCGCCCCTTCGACACCCACCAGCGCCGCACCGGTTGCCCAACCAGAAGAGGACACGCGCCAACCGATCGTGGTGTTGCTGCATGACATCGCGCCGTTCGTGCAAATCACCGCCGCCGATGTGGCCCTGGAAAAACTGCGGACCGTCCCGGCCGGCAGCCTGACCCGACTCGATCAAGCCATTGGCCGTACGCCCTGGCGCGCCCTGACCGCCGGTAGCTGGCTCAACGACGAGAGCTTTGAAGGCGGCGGCAAGCTGGCGCGGATGATCCGGCCTGATGAGCGAGCGCTTGCCGTGGCCGTGGATGAAGTGATCAATGCCGGAGGGCAACTGACCCCCGGGGACTATGTCGATGTGCTGCTGTTCCTGCGCATGGACGCCAACAACATCCAGGCCTCGGCCCAGCTTGCGGTCCCGGCCTTGCGCGTACTGGGGGTGGGCGAGCAATTGGGCCTGACCAACGATGGCCAGCCCACCAGCCCGGCCCATGGCAACGATGAAAAACTCCGGCAGGAGCAACAGCGCGCCAGTGCCCGCACCGTGCTGCTCGCCGTCCCCGAACCCCTGGTGAGCCGCTTGATGCTCGCAGCGCAGGCCGGTGTGTTGCGCCTGGCCGTGCGCAGCGCCGAGGAAAAACGCCTGGCGCGTTACTGGGCCGGTGAACGCGATTCTACGGCCAACATCGCCAACGCCAATCGCGACTTGATCCAGTTCAACCAGCTAGCCATGACCGCGCCGCCCAGGCCTATGGTCGCCAGTAGCGCAGCCGCGCCTCGCCGGTCGGGTGTGGAAGTCATCCGCGGCAACGAAACCACGCAAAAGTCCCCCTGAATCGAGCAAGGAAACACTTTAATGCGCAGACGTAGTACGCCGTTGTTCAACGGCTTGATCTGGGCCACCTTGCTGATCGGCATGCCGCTGACGGCAGCCATCGCTGCCAACGGCAATTGTGCCGCGCTCGGCCCCTTGCCAGCGGTGCTGGAAGTGGGCGAAGGCCTGCAACAGGAAGTGCAATCGCCCGTGGCAATCACCCGGATCGCGGTGGGCGACCCGAAAATCGCCGACGTGCGAGTCAATGGCGACCAGGCGTTCCTGCTCACCGGCATGGGCTCCGGCGCCACCAGCCTGATGGTCTGGACCGCCTGCGCCAGCGCACCGCGCCAAAGCATGGTATTCGTCCAGGGCCGTGCGACGACGGCCATGACCAGTGCCCGGCAGTCACCTTCCGATGACCCGCTGCTGCCATCGCAGGTGCAGACCGACATCCGCTTCGTCGAAGTCAGTCGCACCAAGCTCAAGGAAGCCAGTACTTCGATCTACGGCAAAACCTCGAACTTTCTGTTCGGCTCCCCCGGCACCGTGCCCAACACGGCGGTGACCCCGCGGGTGTTCCCGTTGCGCAACCTGGATCCACGGATTGCCGTGCCGAGCATTCCGCTGGCCAACGACATGTACAACATCGTCGCCGGCGGCGGCAACTTCCTGGCCATCATCAATGCCATGGAAAGCAGTGGCTTTGCCTACACCCTGGCGCGGCCGAGCCTGGTGGCGATCAGCGGACAAAGCGCAAGCTTCCTGGCGGGCGGTGAAATTCCGATCCCGATTCCCAGCGCCAACAGCAACAGCTACTCCATCGAATACAAGGAATTCGGCATCCGCCTGACGCTCACGCCAACGGTGGTCAGCAATGACCAGATCGCCCTCAAGGTCGCTCCCGAAGTCAGCGAACTGGATTACAACAACGCCGTGACCATCGGCGGCACCACGGTGCCGGCGTTCACCATTCGCCGTACCGACACCAGCATCTCCCTGGCCGATGGCGAAAGCTTCGTCATCAGCGGCCTGATCAGCACGCAAAACACCTCGCAGGTGGACAAGTTTCCGGGGCTGGGCGACATCCCGATACTCGGCGCGTTCTTTCGCAGCTCCTCGATCAATCGCGAAGAACGGGAACTGCTGATGATCGTCACACCGCACCTGGTGCAGCCGCTGGCCGTGAATGCGCAACTGCCGTCGCTGCCGGGGGAAAAACTGCGCAATTACGACCCCAACTGGTACCGCCTGTACTTCCTCGAAAACGGCGACTTCGATAAACGCAGCGGGCTATCGCAATGAGCCAGAACCTGAGCCAGACCTTCCTCGCGATCACGCGCAACAGCACTGACCTTGAATGGCTGCAAGGCGCGCTCGCCCCCTTGGGCCAAGTGGTCAGCGCCGGTGGCGGCAGCCTCGACGAACTGCTCGCGCTGGTGGACGTGACCCTGGCCGGCCTGGTGTTCGTGGGCCTGGACCGCGAACATGTCGTGGCCCAGTGCGCGCTGATCGAAGGCGCCCTGGAAGCCAAGCCACGGCTGGCCATCGTCGCGCTGGGCGACGGCATGGACAACCAGCTGGTACTCAACGCCATGCGCGCCGGGGCCCGGGACTTCGTGGCCTACGGCTCGCGCTCCAGTGAAGTCGCCGGGCTGGTGCGGCGCCAGAGCAAACGCCTGCCACCGGTGGTGCCCAATACTCACCTGGGCGGCCTGACCGTACTGTACGGCGTGCAGAGCAACGCCGACGGCGCACTGCTGGCCAACCACATGGCGCAGGTGGTGCAAAAAAGCGGTCAACAAACACTGCTGCTCGACCTCGGCCTGCCCCGGGGGGACAGCCTGGCCCTGCTGGGCCTGGAGAGTTCGTTTCATTTCGGTGATGCCCTGCGCAACTTGCGTCGCCTCGACGCGACGTTGATCGACAGCGCCTTCACCCGTTGCGAAGTCGGGTTGCGGATCCTCGCCTACGCCACCCAGGATGAACCGCTGGAACACACCAGCGCCGCCGAGTTGTACATGCTGCTCAGCGCCTTGCGCCAGCACTTCCAGCACATCGTCGTGAACCTCACCGGCCAGCCTGACAGCGAAGCCCTGCGCACCTTCGTCAGCCATTGCGACAAGCTGCTGTGGTACACCGACCAGAACGTGCTCGACTGCCGCCGCAACCTGGCGGTCCTGAACCTGTGGCGCGAAAAAGGCATGAAGCTCGATCACGCCAAGCTGCTGGTGGACCGCTACCTGCGCAGCGTCGCGCCAGACTCCGAGGCCTTGAGCAAAAGCTTCGGCATGGAGATCATCGCCACCCTCGCCTACAGCCCCGAGGTGCGATTGAACGCCAAGAACCAGGGCGTGACCCTGTTCGAACTGGCCCCACGGGAAGTACTCACCCAAAGCCTGCGCAACCTCGGCGAACGCCTGGCCAAACGCTCCGAAAACCTGGCCAAGCCCAAATCCTGGTTCAGCCGTTTGAGAGGTACGCCATGAGCAGCGAAAAACTGTTCGGCGCAACGCACCGCGGGGTGGCCGGCAATACCGACCACGAAGGCCTGAAACTGGTGTTGCATCGCTACATCATCGACGCCATCGAGGAGTCCGGGAAAAACCTGCTCGAAGGCTCGCGCCAGGTGCTGGCGCAGTTCGTCATCGACAAAGTCGCCGAATACATCGCGCGCCTGCACCTGGCGATTTCGCGCTACGAGATGGAGCGCCTGGCCGAAGAGATCGTCGACGAACTCACAGGCTTCGGCCCGCTGGAAGTGCTGCTGCGTGATTCGGCCGTCACCGAAATCCTGGTCAACGGCCCGCACCGCGTGTTCATCGAGCGCGATGGCGTACTGCATCAGAGCGATTTGCGGTTCATCGATGCGCACCATGTCGAGCGCGTCATCCAGCGCATTCTCGCGCCCCTGGGCCGGCGGCTCGATGAGTCTTCGCCGATGGTCGACGCGCGCCTGCCCGATGGCAGCCGGGTCAATGCGATCATTCCACCGATTGCGCTCGACGGCCCGTGCCTGTCGATTCGAAAATTCCGCCAGGACATGCTCAACAGCACCGACCTGGTGGCCATGCAATCGATCGACCAGGCGATCTACGAATTCCTGCAAGAGGCCGTGGGCAAGCGCTGCAACATCCTGATCAGCGGTGGCACCGGCACCGGCAAGACCACACTGCTGAACATTCTCAGCCAGTTGATCGACCCTCACCAACGGCTGGTGACCATCGAAGACGTCGCCGAACTGCAACTGGGCCACCCCCACGTGGTGCGCCTGGAAACCCGGCCGCCGAATGCCGAAGGCCATGGCGAGGTGAAAGCCAGCGACCTGATTCGCAACGCCCTGCGGATGCGCCCGGACCGGATCATCCTCGGCGAAATCCGCGGTGTCGAAGTGGTCGACGTACTGACCGCGATGAACACCGGCCACGACGGTTCCATGAGCACCGTGCACGCCAACAACGCGCAGGATGCGTTGTTGCGCCTGGAAACCCTGGTTGGCCTGACCGGTCGCAGCATTGCCGAACGAACCTTGCGCCAGATGATCTGCGCAGCGCTGGACGTGGTGATCCAGTTGACGCGCATGCCCGATGGCCGCCGCTGCGTCAGCGAAGTGGTCGAGGTGATCGGCATCCGTGAAGACGTGTACGTCACCAATACGCTGTTCCGCCTCGACCGCCGCAGCGGTTTCGGTTTCATGCGCGAGGCGGTCAACCCCGCCGGTGACAAACTGCGCCGCGAATCGGCGCTCTCTCCCTCGGTGTATTAAAGGCCACGGCATGCTCAAACCGCTGCTGCTCATCCTCGTTTGCCTGGCGTTGCTCATGCTGTCGGCCCGCTTGCTCGTTCGCGGCTTGCGCGAACCCGGCACCCAGCGCGTGCTGGAGCGCCTGGCCCAAGGGCAACCGGAGCGGGTGGCGCGCAAAACAGCCTGGACTGGACTGGATCGCGCCTTCTTGCGCGCCGGTCTCGGCCGGCCCACCGAACGCCTGGGAGTGTGGCTGACGCTGTGGGGCTCGAGTGTCCTGCTCGGCTTCATCGGTGGCGGTTGGCCGGGCTTGCTCGCCCTGTTGCTGTTGCCACCCCTGATTCTGCGCCTGTATGTCGATTGGCGTTACCAGCGCCGGCTCAAGCGCATGATCGAACAATTGCCGGCGCTGCTCGATCACAGCGTGCGCAGCCTGAAGTCCGGGCGAACCCTGGCCGATGCGGTGCTGGGCGCCATCGACGCCGCCGAAGACCCGCTGAAAGATGCCTTGGGCCGGGTGAAACGCCAGGTGCACATGGGCATCAGCCTGCCGGACGCCACCTCGGACTTCGCTGAACTCTACGACAAAGACGAACTTCGCCTGTTTGCCCTCGGCTTGAAGGTCAACCACCGCTACGGCGGCAACGCCAGTGAACTGCTGGAAAACCTGATCAAGATCATCCGCGAACGTGAACAGGCGGCTCGCCAATTGAGCGCCATGACCGGGGAAACCCGGGTCACGGCGGTGGTCCTTGCGCTGATGCCGGTCGGGGTCGCCGGCTACTTCCTGGTGTCCAATCCAAAGTACCTGATGACCATGTGGGACGACAGTTCGGGGCAATCGATGTTGATGGGAGCACTCGCCCTCCAGGTGTTCGGCTGCCTGGCGCTGTGGCGGATGTTGCGCAGCCTATGAACCCGTCCATGCTGCTGAGCTCGCTGCTTTTCCTGCTGGCCTCGGGATTGTTTATCGGCGTCATGGTGCAACTGCGTCGGCGTGCGCGCCAAGTGGTGCAACGCCTGGACGGCAAAACGCCGGGCGAAAGCCGCTTCAGCCAATGGCTGCACGCGCTGGGCACCAGCCGGGTCGGCCAGCAGTCGGTCAAGCTCGACAACGAAACCCAGACGCTGCTCAATTGCCTGGGCTGGCGCACCGCGCGGCAACGGGCGTTGTTCGCCGCCTTGCAGGTTGGCGTCCCGGTACTGGCGCTGGCGTTGAGTGCACTGGTGCAGGGGTTGTTCTACCCCCAGGTCACTCGCCCGTGGCTGGTCCCGGCGTTCGCCCTGGGGATCGGTTATCTGCTGCCCAAGCGCCTGCTGGCCGCCGCGGCGCACCACCGGCAGAAAAAACTGGCAATGGAAATCTCCACCTTCATTCCGCTGCTGCGCATCCTGTTCGAATCGGGCATGGCCGTGGAGCAATCGCTGCGTGTCTTGAGCAATGAAGGCAAACAACTGATGCCGACGCTGACCCACGAGTTGCGCCTGGTGCTGGCTCGCGTCGACTCGGGCCTGGAACTGGGCGATGAACTGAACAAGGTCGCCCGTCTGCTGGCGGTCGACGAATTCACTGACACCTGCGTGATCCTGCAACAGCTGATCCATCAGGGCGGGGGTGCGATGAAATCCCTGCTGGCGCTCAAGCTGTTGCTCGATGACAAGCGCCTGGCGCGCCTTCAGGAATACATCTCCAAGATGTCCGCAAAAATGTCCGTCGTGATGATGCTGTTCCTCTTCCCGGCGTTATTGATCGTTCTGGCGGGCCCGGGCTTCACCGCCCTCGCCCGGGCTTTTGCTTCCTAGGGGAATCGTGATGAAGGCAATAATTGCAGGTTTGTGTCTGCTGATGCTGGGGGGTTGCGCGAGCAACGGCCAGACACCCTGGAGTGCCATGACCGGCACCGCCAGTTGCGGCAAGTTGAACGCCGAACAACAGCTGGCGCTGAACCTGGCCGATGACATGGCCAATGACGGCAAGCTGCACGCCAGCCTGGCCAACCTGCAGAGCCTGCCCGATAACCTGGCCGACGTGCGCCTGCGCAAGGCCAAGGTGTATCGACTGCTGGACCGCAACGAAGCCGAGCCGCTGTACCGCAGCCTGCTCGGCGGCTGCCTGGCCGCCGAAGCCGAACACGGTCTTGGCCAGCTCGCCGCCGCCCGGGGCGACCATGGCCTGGCCCAGGCGCACTTGCAACGGGCCGCCCGCCTGGCGCCCACCGACGAAAAAATCCGCAACGACCTGGGCGTGGTGTACCTCAATCAACTGCGCATCGAAGACGCCAAATTCGAATTCCTCACCGCCATCGAACTCAAGCAGGGCGATCAACTGGCCGCCGTAAACCTGGTGACCCTGTTGATCTACCAGGACGACTGGAACCGCGCCGCCGAGCTGGTCAGCCGCCTGGGCCTGAAACCGGCCCAAGTCACCCAGGCCCAGGCCCGCGCCGAGAAACTCAAGCGGCCAGCCAGGCCTGGATCGACCGTCGCCGCGCAAGTCGCTGCCGTTCAGTAGGGAGCTCCCTGATGAAACCGACCACCCTGTATTGCCTCGGCCTGCTGACCCTGCCACTGGCCGCCCACGCCATCGACGCCGGCCCCTCCTCGGCACAACAACAGGAAACCGAAGGCTGGCTGCAACTGCAAAGCAGCAATGCCAACGCCTCCACCAAGCCGCAAACCGCCAGCGCAGCCGAGCGTGAACTGGCGATGCAGCGTTGGCTGAAGAGTTTTCAGCATGAGATTCCGGAGTTCTTTGACCAGTATGAGGGTGGAACGGTGAATAGCGGATCGCAGGAATAAACTGATTTTTTTGGCGTCTGACAGACCGTCTTCGCGGGCAAGCCTCGCTCCTACAGGAGATCCAGTACATCCGCCAGATGCAGGTCGGCTGTCAGGCCGCCTTCGCGAGCAGGCTCGCTCCTACAGGGGATCCAGTACATCCGCCAGATTCAGGTCGGCTGTCAGGCCGTCTTCGCGGGCAAGCCTCGCTCCTACAGGGGACCCAGTACATCCGCCAGATTCAGGTCGGCTGTCAGGCCGTCTTCGCGGGCAAGCTCGCTCCCACAGTGGGTCGGTGTACACCCTCCGCTCTTCACCACTCATCAGGCCGAGCGTTAGCTCGCCTTCAGCTTTTGATCTTGATCTTGATCTTGATCTGCCGGCCCCTTCGGGAGGCTGAGTGGAGGTGTTCATCCGGGGAGTGGCGCGCAGCGCCGTTCGACGCAGTCGAACACGCTGCATGTAGGTGCCAGCGAAGCCAACCGGAGGGCAGTGTCCCCGGATGGATACCGGAGCGAAGGAACCCCGAGCCTAAGCGAGGGGCCGGACGCTGGGGCAAGACCTTTTGGTTCCTTTTGGGGCGTTTGCCAAAAGGGACTCGCCGTAAGGGCGAAACCATAAGCGGCCGTTACCGCAGGAATGGATATGTACACCAGCGCAGATCAGCTCGTCGACGCCCGATGCCGCAACCCCGAATGATTCGGCGTCATCGCCAACGCCAATTGCGTGCGGTTATGCATATGCGTCAACCGCAACACCTGCGACACGTACAACTTCACCGTGTTCTCGGTAATGCCCAACTCGCAGGCAATCTGATAATTGGTTTTGCCCTTGCCCACCAACCGCGCCACCTCCAGTTGGCGTGGTGATAGCTGATTGAAAATGGCCGGAATCTCGGCCCGCTCGGTATCGGAGGCAGCGCCGTCATCCGCTCCCGATGCAAGCGGTGTGCGACGCACCCTGTCCAGGTCGTCATACAGATCATCAAGCGACTCGGACAGGTATTGCAGCTTCTGGTTCAGATGCCCCAACTGCAACGCCTTGTGCCGCTCCTGCAGTGCCACTTCCTGGCGCTGCACGCCTTCGAGCAACTCGCCCATATCGATCGGCTTCTGGTAGTAATCGGCAACGCCGGCGCGCAATGCCTTGATCACATCCTGCTTGTCCGCCTGCCCGGTGAGCATGATCGCTTCGAAGGCCCGGTGTTTGCCGCTCAGGCGTTGCAGCTCCTGGACCATTTGAATGCCGTCCAGGCCAGGCATGTGTAAATCGCAGAGGACCAGGCCGATGTCCGTGTCGTGCTGGAAACGTTCGATCGCCTGATGGCTGGATTCGCAGGGAACGCAGCGGTAGCCGTTGCTCTCAAGAAATTCGCAAAGTTCTGAAACGATCAAGGGCTGATCGTCGACCACAAGGACTTTTACTGCCGAAGTACGCTTGTTCACGTGCAACTCCCTGCAAGGCCAAGGACTGACCGTCCTATTACTGAATGCCTGGGGCTGTACAACCCCTGTATGAAAGTAGTCGCTCTTTTCGCCGCTGTACAAAAACGGATGCCTAGCCGAGCCAGGCAAATGTCAGCAACAGCCCCACCAGCAAGAAGGGGGCAAAGGGCTGTTTCCTTGACAGACCGGGCTCCAGGTAACACAGGCGACTTCTAAGCCCTTGACTGATATGAAGCCAGACTCTTGGCGCCAGCAGCAGCCAACACACACTGGCCAGGCCGGCGCCGATGAATACGCCCAACACATGCCGACCATCGGTCGCCAGCCCCAGGGCGGTCATGAGTTTGACGTCCGCGCCGCCCAGGCGACGCATCGCGTAGGCGGGCAAGGTAAAGGCCAGGGCCAGCAACGCGGCCCAGCCGCCCTCCTCGGCGGGTGCGCCGATCCAGGTGGTTCCGCTCCATAGCAGATACGCCAGGGCCAGCGCCCCGACGCCCAGGGTCAGGCGATTGGCGATGTGCCGTTGCCGGGCATCCTGGGCTGCGCACAGTGCCAGCCAGATCAGTAGGACAAAGCTCTGCATCCGGTAAAAAGTCCCTTATGGTGTAACGCTGCTCACTTAAGCGCAGGCCACACATTTGTGGCGAGGGGATTTATCCCCGTTCGGCTGCGAAGCAGTCGTAAACCCGAACAACTCAGTCAGTCTGAATGGACGCAAGGGGCCGCTTCGCGACCCAGCGGGGATAAATCCCCTCGCCACAAGCGGAATGATTCTATGCTGACATTACTTCGTGATGTCAGGGTAGACGCACCCATGAAAAGCAACCTCCCTCGTAAGCAAAAAGGTGCCGTAGCGATTGAATTTGCCTTGGTGTTCGTGATCTTTTTTGCCGTGTTCTACGCGATTGTCACCTATAGCCTGCCGCTGCTGCTGATGCAGTCGTTCAACCAGTCGACCGCCGAAGCCGTGCGTCGTAGCGTGGCCCTGGACCCGAACACGCCCGGTTACGAGGCCGCGCTGAAAAACATCGTCAAGCAGGAACTGACTCGGCAGTTGGCGTGGATTCCCGCCGGGCTGAATTTCGATGTCGCCACCGACACCACCACCACTTATACGGGCGGCGTGTTGAAGGTGGTCATCCACTATCCCTCGCAAAAGTTGAATGCGGTGATTCCGTTTCTGAACCTGCCGGGGATTGGTCCCGTACCGAATTTACCGGCCACGCTCACCGCCAGTTCGAGTCTGCAATTTTGAGTGCCGGGGATAAACTCTTCGGGCGCCTGCTCAACCGTCACCCGCCCGCGCCCCCGGAAATCGCGCAGCCCCCGAGCGTGCTCAGCGTCGGCTTGCAGATACAGCTCGATGCCCAAGGCCGAGTGTTGCACCTGAGCGGCCCGTTGCGGCATCTGCTGTCCCAGCAGGTCCCTACAGCACAGCTTGCGCACCTACTGGACTTTCTCTTGCCCCATTGCAGCCTCGCCATCGAGGGCTCTCCCGTCGATTGGCAGGGCCAACACCTGGACCTGGATTTCTACAGCCTCAGTGGCCCGCCCCTGCACCTGCGTGGCTGGGTCCAGCCAATGGCCGATGCCTGGTTGCTGCAGTTGCTGGACATCGGCGACCTGCTGCTTGAACGCCGACAAGCACGCGTGCGCGAGCAGTGCCAGTTGCTCGCGGCACAGATCGGTGAGCAGTTGCGCCTGTGCAGCCTGACACGCTTGCCCGACGTGCTGGTCGACCAACTGCAATCGCTGGCCCAACGCTTTCACATTCCCTGCATCGCCCTGGCGTTGCTCGATGAGCAGGAGCAGGGTTGGCAGATTCACCAGCACTATGCCGACTTCGACGTGCCCAGCCTGTGGCATAACGGTCAGCGCCTGGGTACCGGTCTCGACAGCTTGAACGGCTCCACGCCGTACCACCTGAACCTGGCCGAACACCCGCGCCTGCAAGGCACCTTTGGCAATGCCGAGGGTTTCGCCGTGCCCTATCACGACGCTCAAGGCGTGGTGGCCTGGTTGCTCTGTGGCTGTTACCCGGCCCACCAACAGGCCCCGGACGTCAGCGAGCGCGACTGGTTGCAGTTCGCCGCCGCGCTCGCCGGCCCCTTGCTGGAACGCTTGCGCGAACATCGACACCACCTGCAACTGGAGCGCCTGGAGTCGTTGCAGGCGCTGCTCGGCACCGGCTGGTGGGAAATGTTCAGCGAAAGCAGCGAAGTGCAATTGGCCCCCTCCCTGACCCGCGCCCTGAACCTTGGCCAGGAACGTTTACCGCTGCAGGACTGGCTCGCCCAGGTGCACCCCGCCGATCGCGAAGAGTTGCACAGCCGCCTGCAAGACTTGCAGCACGAAGGCACACCATTGCTGTTGTGCGTGCGCCTGCACCGCGCCGACAGCGACGCTCCAACGGTCTGGTATCGCTTGCAAGGCCAGGCCCTGGGCGTGGGCAGCCAAAGGCGTCTTGTCGGATTCATGCTCGACATCAGCGACATCAAAAATCAGGAGCAACTCGCCGCTGCCGCCCATGCGCGCCTGGACAATCTGATCGCCAGTTCACCCGCGGTGATTTACGTGCAGCGCTATGTCGAAGGTGCGTTGCAACCCACCTTCTTCAGCGACAGCCTGCAACCCTTGCTGGGCTGGGCGCTGGCCGATTGTGCCGGTACGGCGTTGGTCGATCGCGTGCACCCCGAGGATCGCGAGCGCTATTTCGAGCGCACCCGCCTGCTGCTGCGCGAAGGTTCGGTACGTGCACGTTATCGGCTGCGCGACAGTCGAGGCGATTACCACTGGCTGCTCGACGAAGCCAGGTTGCTGCGCGACGACCTGGGATTGCCGGTGGAAGCCGTCGGCCTGTGGCTGGACGTCACCGAAGCGACGCTGGCGGCCGAGCACGTCAAGCAAAGCGAGGAGCGTTACCGGATGTTGGTGGAGGACTCGCCGGCCATGATCTGCCGCTACCGTCCGGACCTGACCCTGACCTTCGGCAACCGGCCGCTGGCGACTTATCTGGAATGTTCGCCCGAGGGCTTGCCGGGGGTGAACCTGGGCAGCTGGATGTCGGCGCAGCAGCGCGAGTCCTTCCTCCAGCGCCTGGGCCAACTGAGCCCGGAGTTCCCGGTCAGCACCGCGGAAATCAACCTGCAGTTGCCCGGCCGGGAACATGCCTGGTGGGTCTGGTCGGATCGCGGCGTGTTCGACGAACAAGGCCGCCTGCTGGAAGTCCAGGCCGTGGGCCGCGACAACACCGAAGTCCGGCGCGCCCAGCAACAACTGACCCAAAGCGCGAAAATGGCCACATTGGGCGAGATGGCCACCGGCCTGGCCCATGAAATCAACCAGCCGCTGAACGTGATGCGCATGGCGATCACCAATGTGCTCAAGCGCCTGGGCAATGGCGACATCCAGATCGATTACCTGACCGACAAGCTCAACCGCATCGACGCCCAGGTCCAGCGCGCGGCGCGGGTGGTGGACCACATGCGCGTGTTCGGCCGTCGCTCGGACATCGAACAGCACCCGTTCGACCCGGCGCAGGCGATCGAAGGCACGTTGTCGCTATTGGCCGAGGGGATGCGCGGCAAAGGGGTGGAACTGCGGGTCAGCGAGAGCGCTTTCGTGGTACAGGTGCGCGGGTATGTCGATCAGTTGGAACAGGTGTTGATCAACTTGATGGTCAACGCCCGGGACGCGCTGCTCGGCAAGCGCGAGGCCGACGGCCAATTCAAGCCGTGGATCGCGCTGTACGCCGAGCGCGATGAACGCAAGGTGCGGCTGTGGGTTGAAGACAACGGCGGCGGTATCGACCCGCGCTTGCTGGAACGGATCTTCGAACCCTTCTTCACCACCAAGCCGGTCGGCGTGGGCACAGGGCTGGGGTTGTCGGTGAGCTATGGCATCGTGCAGAGCATGGGTGGAACACTCAGCGCCAGCAATTCGACCGAGGGCGCGCGGTTTTGCATCGAGCTGCCGATCGTGCCCGTCGATCAGATCACCAGCGACGCGCGCCCGGCGTGACAGCTGAGGTTGGCGCCGACTTCGACCTTGTTCAAGTCGATGCCCAGGCTCGCCAGCAACGTATTGATCAGGGTGTCCAGCAGCGGGCTGAGCACGGTGTTGATCGCATTGACCAACGCGGTGGTGACGTCGTTCAAGATGCTTCCCAGGCCACCGACGATGCTGCCCGACGGCCCATACATGTTCACACCGAGGTTGCTGACGGTGGTGCTCAGGCTGTTGACGATGTTGTTGGTGGTGTAGGCGTAGAAAAACGGTGCCTGGTTGATTTCCGGAAGGTTGGCGGCGGCGGGTGCGGAATACACGTGGGTCATATTGGGGTTCTGAGCGACCGAGGTATTGACCAGGATGTCGATGCCGCCACCGATCCCGGGCCGATGGTTATAACAGTGCAGCGACAAGGACAGCAGTTGCTTGCAGGTCTGCACCCCGATTTCAATGACCTCCAGCGGCTTGACGACATTGGTCGGCGGGACCGTGGAAGCGCCAAATACATCCATCGGGGTCATCTCGCCGACCTTCAATCCGATCAGCGTGGTGGTAGTGCTGGTCGTCAGGCTTTTGCTCGTCGGACTGACACAACTGTAGGCCGTGACGTAGCTCCAGGCACCGGCTGCTTCCAGCGCCACATCGAGCCGTATCGGTGGCGACAGCAGTTTAATTTCCGGTGTGTCACACGGGACACCCAAGGCGCAGGTCAGTGATCCGATAACGCCCACCAAGTCCAGGTGCAGCAGTGCCTCGAGGGTGCTGGTTAGCGGCGCGACCAGGTTCACCACGGCATTGGCCAGTGGCGTGAAGGCGTCCAGCACCGGCAGTTCGATCGACAACAACGTTTTGACTTGGGCCGTCCGAACATAGATCCGGTCAGGCCCCAAAGGTGACAGGGCGGCCTTTTTCGGATTACCCACGGCCGATAGTTGCGGTGGCTGCATCACCTGCACCCGCGCAGTAATCTGCGCCAGCCCCGCGAGGTTGATCGGCAAGGTCGCCACCAGGCCGTTTTGCTTGTTGGCCAATTGCACGACGCCTTCAATCAGGTCGAAGGCTTTGAGGTTCACGGCCAGGGCCGAGATGTCACTGCCACTTTCGACGTGCAACAGCTCGCCCAGTACGACGCTGGTCGTACCGGCCGCCAGCTTGAGCGCCTTCAGGCTGACGATCGTGGCACTCGCCGCCAAGGTGCCATTGGGGTCCAGGACATTGATGGCAGCCTGGATCAACTGGCTGACGGTGATGCTGTTGGACAGCACCTGGTCATAGCCTGCGGCGGTCAGGCCGAGGTCGACTTTCAGGCGATTGAGGTAGCTGAGCAGGCTGATGTTGCTGTTGACCAGGCCATTCCAGCCTGCGGCATTGATCGTCACGTTGCCTCCCAGCAAGCCACCGAACAGCAAACTGGTAATGGCTGCCTTGCTGGTATCGAATGTCAGCACGGTGCTGCGGATGGTCAGTGCCGCCAGCGGAGGCGGGAGCGCGGCGACGGCCTTTGCCTTCAGGGTCAGGGTCGAGCCCGCAGGTGCACCGCCAAACAGTGCGCCGATGCCGCCAGCAAGACTTTGCAGTACGACGTGGCTGGCGATGACCTGGATCGCTTCACTTTTGCCAGGGTCGGCGGCAAATATCCGCAGGCTGTTGGCATCCAGGGTCAGCGCACCGCAGCTGACCGCCAGTGCGCGACCGTCGCTGGGCAAGGTGAAGCCGTTGCGCTGGGCGCTGGCGGTGGCATAGCTGGTCGCGGTGCCACCCGTGGAACAATCACCGCCCCGCGTGGCGGCTTCGAGCGCGGCCATGTCGGCGATGCGCTGCAGGTTGCGTTTTTCCAGATAGAGCCGGCCGCTGTCGATCACCAGCAGCATGAACGCCAGCGCCAGCGCCAACGTCACCGCCGCCATCAGGCCAATGGCCCCTTTTTGTCGCGCAGGGCCGCGAAACTGCATGCGAGGCGACATCGCGCACTCCTTTGCCGGCGCACTGCCGAACGTGACCTCCGTGGGTGTAAGGCAGTGTAGACAAGGGATGGCACGACTGCTGGCACTGTAGGAGCCAGGCTTGCCGGCGAACCAGACACCGCGGTGTGCCTGCACTACCGCGTCATCGTTCTTCGCCGGCAAGCCTGGCTCCTACGGGCGATGAACGATGACGCGGTGTTATGGAAATACCGCAGCGCCGGGTGGGTGTTTTTATCGATGGGGTGGGTAGTTGGCCAAAATCCGCGTGACCGTTTCGTGGATCGCATTACTGCGGTCCGTCGGGTTCGGCGTGCGGCTCAGCATCTGCTCGTCACTGCCGCGCCACACCAGCTTGCCGTCCTTGCCGTCGAGCAGGTCGATCTGGATCGTTGCGACCTTATAGGACACCAGGCGCGTTTCGTTGTACATCGGCGCGCCATAGTAGCCGTACCAAGGGTAGCCCCAACCGCCGCCGTAGTTGGTGGTCACCTGTTGCTGGCGATCCTCGACAATCAGGTAGGCCTGCACATTCACGTCCCCCTTGGCACCGGCGCCCGCCTGGCGCAGGCCACGCTGTTCGAGCTGTTCGCCCACCGACTCGCGCACGCGCTGTTCGGTCAGGTCGCTCTTGATCCTGGGGTCATCGGGACGGTATTGCAGCGCGGGTTCTTTCCAGCTCCACGTGCGATACGCGGCAAAGTCGCGGCTGGCATCAAAGTCATGATTGACCTGGTTGGCGGCGCAGGCACTGAGCAGCACGACCACGGCCAGTAAAGCGAGACGGCGGAACATGATGGTTCTCCGGTAGAAGACATGAACCAGCGAAATGCTTCTTGAGTACAGGAAGCTAACTAGGAGGATACGCCGACATTGCCTTTTCCACAGCCTCCCGTATGGCATCGACTCGCTCGCCCTGAGTGCCGCGGTTGCTTGTTTCAGCGCTGGAACTCCAGACCGGCTCACCGTTTTGCGCATCAAACAGGTCGACGTGAACCACCACGACCTGTTCCTCATAAGTGCGCACAATCGGCACGCTGCCGTACATGCCGTAACCCGGGCCATAACCATAGCGGTTGTAGCCGCCATAACCGCCGTAGTAGCCGTAATCATCCTGGACCTGACGCAAGCGGGTTTCCAGGCGCAGGTCAGCGCTGACGAACAGGTCCGCCGGCCGATTGTCATGCAAAGGCCGCAGGCCACGTTGATCCAGCGCACTGCTGACGGCTTCGGCGACCTGCGCCGAGTCCGCCCACGGGGTGCCTGGCGGCATTTGCCCGTTGAGCCAGGCCCAGCTGCGGTAACGCCCGTAGTCTCGCGGTGGCGCCGGGTAGGCGCTGCGATCAAAGGTACTGGCCGCCTGGGGCGGCGCTGGCGGCAAGGGCCTGGAACTTGCCACGTACGGATTGCTGCCCTGGCAGGCCGCCAGGGCCAGGCAGATCAACAGCAACCCGGAACGACTTTTCATTTCGAACTCCGATCAGACCGGCCGACAGATCCAGTGCAAATAACGTCCAAGCCCGGCAAAGCTTGGATGACGACGATGGGCCAGCTCCATTTCGAGCAAGTCCGACAGCTCGGCGCGCGCCTGGAACTCCACCGGCATGTAATCGTGAAAAACCCGCACGCCACTCTGGCTTTCGACCTGCCACAGCCCCTCAAGTTGCGCGGCCAACTCCCGTGGATCCAGCGGCTGTTGCGGGGTCAGGCTCTGCTTCTCGCCGGCCATGTCGTTCTTGCGCATCTTGCGGAAATGGCCCTTGAGCAAGTTGCGGTAAATCAGTGCATCGCGGTTGTAGAAGGCCAGGGATAGCCAACCGTCAGCCTTGGTCAGCTGATGCAGCACCGGCAGGATGGCGTGCGGCTCGGCCAGCCATTCCAGCACGGCGTGGCACAGCACCAGGTCGTAGGGCTCCGTGAGCTGGCCGAGCAGTTCCTGCCAGGGCGCCTGGATGAAGGTCGCACTCTGGCCCGCATCGGCAAAGCGTTGGCGGGCGCCTTCGAGCATGGGTTCGGCGGGTTCCGCCAGGGTCACCTGATGGCCACGCTGGGCCAGCCACAACGACATGTGGCCAAGGCCGGCGCCGATATCCAGCACTCGCAACGGCCGATCCGGCAGGGCTTCGGCCAGATCGGCCTGGAGCACCGCGAGGCGAATCGCACCTTTGGCGCCGCCGTAGATTTTTTCGGCGAAACGCGTCGCCAGTTGATCGAAATGACGGTCGCTCATCAGCCGAACCTCCGCTCGCTGTCCGCCAGCTTGCTGCGCACAACCTCATTCATGTCCAGCCCCAGTTCGCTGCACAGCAACAAGAGGTAGAGCACGATATCGCCGATTTCCTGCCCGGCATGGGCCAGCTTGTCGGCGGGCAATTGCCGTGACTGGTCTTCGCTCAGCCACTGGAAAATCTCCACCAGCTCGGACATTTCGACACTCGCGGCCATGGCCAGGTTTTTCGGGCTGTGAAATTGCCGCCAGTCATTGCGATCACGGATGGCGTGCAGGCGTTCGGTCAGTTCAACAAGGTTCATCGGGCTCTCCTGAAGGCGTATAGCTTCGGGGGGATGACGGGGGAAGGCAAGTGCCTGGCAGCGTTGTCGATCTTTGCACCATAATCATTCGATGGCGTGCCTCGGCGGCGCCTGTAAAATTCGCTGGCAAGCCAGCTCCTACAAACAGGACGTTCATTTCATGCAGGTAGAAGGTTTTTTCGAATGGCTTGGCCAGGTCCTCGGCTCAGTCATCCGCTTCATCGTTGATGGCCTCAGCGGTCTGTTCCAGTTGGTGAGTCGCGCCAGCAGCCATTTTATCGAAGGCTTGTCCCAGGCATTGGGCATGGACACCTCGATCATCAGCATCATCACCCTGGTCGTCGGGTTGGTGCTGTTGTGGTCGGCGATCCGCGCGTTCATGAACGCCGCGTTCATCATGGGGATCATCTGGTTGATGCTGGGGTTGTGGTTGCTCAGCTGGATCATGCACTGACACCACCCACTGTGGGAGCGAGCCTGCTCGCGAAAAACCCGAGAACGCCGTGGGGTGTCAGGCTTCCCGTGTCATCGTTAACGTCCATCGCGACGGTGCGACGATTCGACAGGCTCGCTCCTACAATGGATCGCGGCAGATTCCAAATGTGTCGCTACAATGCCCGCTCCCCAAGGAGCCTGCATGTCCAACCTGATCGCCGACTGGCGCGACCGCCCAACCCATCGTCGGGTCTGGGCGCTGGCTGCGCCGATGATTCTCTCGAACATTTCCGTACCGCTGGTGGCGCTGGTCGACAGCACCGTCATTGGCCACCTGCCCCACGCCCATCAACTCGGGGCCGTGGCGGTCGGCGCCAGCCTCTATACCTTCCTCGCCTGGGCCATGGGTTTCCTGCGCATGGGCTCCACCGGTTTTGCTGCACAGGCCGCGGGGCGCGGGGATGGCGCGGCGCTGCGGCAGATTCTGTTGCAGGGCCTGCTGCTGGCCATGGGGCTGGCGGTGGTCCTGGGCGCCCTGGGTGTGCCGTTGAGCGGGGTTGCCCTGCACTTCATGCAACCGTCGGCGGAACTGGACCAGATGACCCGCGAGTTTTTCCACACACGCCTGTTCGGCCTGCCGGCGGCCCTGGCCAGCTATGCGCTGGTCGGCTGGTTTCTCGGCACGCAGAACGCCCGCGCGCCGCTGGTGATCCTGCTGAGCACCAACCTGGTCAACATTGCCCTTAACCTGTGGTTTGTCCTTGGCCTGGAATGGGGGGTGGTGGGGGCGGCCCGGGCTTCGGTGATCGCCGAGTGGACCGGTGCGCTGATCGGCCTGGCGCTGACCCGCCAGGCCCTGCGCGCTTATCCAGGCCATATCGTCTGGGCCGCCCTGGCGCTCTGGCAGAGTTGGCGACCGCTGCTGGCGGTCAACCGCGACATTTTCATCCGCAGCCTGGCGCTGCAGTCGGTGTTTTTCCTGATCACCGTGCAAGGCGCCCGGCTGGGCGATGCGACCGTTGCCGCCAACGCCCTGCTGCTCAACGGCTTGCTGCTGACCGCCCACGCGCTCGACGGCCTGGCCCATGCCGTGGAAGCCCTGTGCGGGCACGCCATCGGCGCCCGCGACCGCGATGCCCTGCGCCGCTCCCTGGTGGTGGCCTGCGGCTGGTCATTGTTGGCGAGCCTGGGCTTTGCCGGCTTGTTTCTGTTTGGCGGACACCTGTTCATCCAGATGCAGACCGACATAACCAGCGTGCGCGACACCGCCTTCCTGTACCTGCCCTACCTTGCCGTGCTGCCGCTGATCGCGGTCTGGAGCTACCTGCTCGACGGCCTGTTCATCGGCGCCACCCGCGCCAGGGAGATGCGCAATGGCATGCTGTTGACGGTGGTTTTACTGCTGCCGTTCGCCTGGGCGCTGCAGGGATACGGCAACCACGGCTTGTGGATAACCTTTCTGCTGTTCATGTTGCTGCGCAGCCTGACGCTCGGCTTTATTGCCTGGCGCCTGCGCCAGAACGATGGCTGGTTCGCCCGCACTCACTGAGCCGGCGTCGTTTACAGCGCCAGCTCAGGGTGAGTCGTTCTGCCATAGATTGCGCAGGCTATCGAGGCGCTCCTGCTGGGTAGCCCCCGACAATGGCTGCACCAGCCAGGCGTCGGGGTACTGCAAGCGCAGCCACATCCAGCCATCGAGCACCGGGCGTTCGCTGAAACCCAATGCCAGCCCCTCCTCCAGATGGCCCCACAAACGCGTGAAATCAGCGCCCGTGGATCGATTCCAGCGCCAGGCATGGTGCTCCAGCAGGCAGGTCTGCAGTTTTTCCCGCTGCCGGGGGCTCAGATCCTCATCGACCGCCAAGGGGCGCACGGTAAGCCCCGGGTTGAGCAACTGCTGCCAACCCACACAACCCAGCGCGCGGTCCGCCCAGGTGCCGCCGAACCAGCGTAACTGGCTGATGGGTCCCAACCAGCGACTGAGTTCCTCGGCATCGCAGGCATCAAAAAAATAACTGGCGGTGTTCGGGTTGTAGTAACTCAACAAGGCGCGGTGATGCAGGTTGAACGAGACGCTGAGCATGCGCCGCAAATGCTCCAGCAATGTCGATGCCGGCGCCTCGCTGAACATCAGCAACCCACGCCAGCGTTGCCCGTCGACGCGGTACAGATCAACCATTGCCGGGCAGCTGCGCAAATCAATGAGTATCGGCCCCTGCTCCTGCAATGCCTGCCACTCGGTGTCTTCAAACAACCTGAACCGACGGGCATCGGCAAACGTGTCCTGCAGGGTCACACCCGCCTGCGGTGCGCCCGGCGTGTCCAGTAACAACCATTGCGGGTTCGCATCCGGCGCCTGTGCCGCGCTCATGCCGCACCGCTCTGGCCGAGGCGCGTGGCCGCGCGGCAGACGCAGGGTGCCTGTGCGCAATGATTGAAACTGCCGCCACCGGGCAGCAGGCACAGCAGCATCAAGGGCTCGCCCGAACACAGCCACTGTTGCACACCGTCGAGCGGGCAATCTTCGAGACCCGTGGTGGCAGGATTAGGCACCTCGTCTGCTTCGGCACCGGCGGGGCCGTGCAGAAACCCGGTAATCAACGGTCGGTCCGGATCACCTTCGGTGAAACTCACCACCACCTCAGTGCCTTCAGCCAACCGGAGGCTGCCCGCCGAGTTCAATGGCGCAGCCAATGGCAACCAGCAGTAGCTGGATGCTGCGCCCTCCCCCTGATAAACCCAGTCAAATTGCACCGCCACTGGCCTGGATGGATCAGGTTGCGGCTCATCGACATCGACCACCCAGGCACGTTGCAGGCTGTACATCCGTGGCTTCATCGCCACATGCGGCGTTTCAAGGGGCGACACCCAGTGCTCCGCCCGCACCTTGTTGCTATAAGTCTGGCTCGCTGCCTGTGCGCCTTGATGCTCGATATGGGTCAACAACCACAATTGGTTCCATTCGGTAACCGGATGCCCGGACAGCGGCATGATCTGGCCGCTGCGCAGCATTGCCAGGTCAGTGTCACCCTTTACGCGCCGCGCCGCGCCATCGGTGCAGCGCTTGACCTCGAAACGACGCACTGCCGGTTGCCCGCCCGCCGCACGGAAGACCGCTGCTTCAGCGCTCTGAAAATTCCCCGGCCCATCGCCGAACACCACGCAATGCCCATCAGCGCGGTGTTCGAAGTAGTAGTGCAGGCGCTCCTGGGCACACAAGCGCTGCAGAAACTGCAGGTCCGATTCCCGGTACTGCGTGCAGAAATCACGGGGCGGGTAATCGCCAGCCAGTTCAAAGCGCCGATCCTGATCGCCGATGCCGTGCTCCCTGAGCACCTGATCAAGGATTTGCGGCACCGAGCGGCCGCTGAAAATGCGCTGGCTGAAGCGCTGGGCCAGACAGGCAAGTTTCGGCCCCAGCCGAACCTGACAGAGCCTGATCCCCAGGCCGTGATCGCGCTGGACCAGTTCATGCAATTGTCCGTGGATGGCGTTCGCCACCGGCCCGAACAGCAAGGAGGCCGAACGGTACAGCAAGCTGGCGAGGTCGAGTGTCGGGTCTTCGATCAGCAGGTCCACGTCGAACACGAACGGCTCACTGATGGACTCTCTGCCGACAAAGGACAGAACCTCGAAGGCTTTGGACTGACCTGCTACGTCCAGACGAAATGACGGCTCGTTGACTGGATCGACCATGGGCGTTTCTCTACAGGAGGGAAAGCCGGGGATTCTCGCCGAGAGACATGGCCGAGTAGAGAGGCGAAATACAACTTAGGAAAAGACCTACGCGAAAAGAGGACCAAATCCCTTGGACGGCCAAGACGCGGTCTTTTTCGCTGGAAGAAAGAGAATTGCCCTACCGGGTCATCTGAAATTTCCGAAGCAAAAGGTAAATTTTCAGACAACCCGGTGAGCGCAGTGCTTACCTCAGGAAGACAGGTAAGAGGAACGGGTCAGGCCCAGACGCAGGGCATCGAGGAATTGGGTGCGTTCGCTGGCACTGATGCGGGCACTGGCGCACTTGTCGCGGTAGTGGGTCATCAGTTCTTCCGGCGACAGATGCACGTAGCGCAGCATGTCTTCGATGGTGTCGTGGGTCTCGATACCGGCGTGGTACACGCTGCCGTCGGCGTTCTGGTAGATGTTCACCGAGTCGGTGTCACCGAACAGGTTGTGCATGTCGCCGAGGATTTCCTGATAGGCGCCGACCAGGAACACGCCCAGCAGGTAGTCCTCGCCTTCGTTCAGGGCGTGCACCGGCAGGCTGGTTTCGATGCTCTGCTCGTCGACGTACTGGTTGATCTTGCCGTCGGAGTCGCAGGTCAGGTCCTGCAGTACCGCACGACGCAGGGGCTCTTCGTCCAGGCGGTGCAGCGGGATGATCGGCAGCACCTGGTCGATCGCCCAGGTGTCCGGCAGGCTCTGGAATACCGAGAAGTTGCAGATGTACTTGTCGGCCAGCTTGTCGTTGAGCTCGTCGAGCACCTGGCGATGGGAACGCTGGCGTGCCTTCAACGAGTTGTGCAGGCGACGGCACACGGCGAAGTAGCATTGCTCGGCCAGGGCTTTTTCAGCCAGGGTCAGCTTGCCGTCGGCGTACTGGGCGGCGACGTCGCTCATGTAGTGCGTGGCGCGCCAGTAGGTTTCGGTGACCATCTCGATGTCGGTCGGGCCCAGCAGGTCCACCAGCCACTGCACGGTTTCCGGCAGCGCTTCCTTGTTCTCGATCTGTGGCACGTCGTCGTTGTGTTTCTCGACGTCGGTCACCTGGATCACCAGCATGGCGTGGTGGGCGGTCAGGGAGCGGCCGCTCTCGGAGAAGATGTTCGGGTGCGGCAGGCTCTGCGCGTCGCAGAATTCCTTGAGCATGCCCACCACGACACCGGCGTAATCGTCCATGTCGTAGTTGATCGAACTGGCGTTACGCGAGTGCGTACCGTCGTAATCCACGCCCAAACCGCCACCAACGTCGATGTGATCCACCGGCAGGCCGAGGTTGCGCAACTCGCCGTAGTAACGGATCGCTTCCTTGAAGCCGTGCTGGTAGTCGGCCAGGTTGGCGATCTGCGAACCCATGTGGAAGTGCAGCAGGCGGATGCCCTGGTCCAGGCCAGCGGCGCGGAAGCGCTCGACCACCGACAGCAATTGCGCCGCCGACAGGCCGAACTTGGATTTCTCGCCACCGGTGTCGGCCCACTTGCTCGACGCCAGGGACGACAGGCGCACGCGCAGGCCAACCTGTGGCTTGACCTTGAGCGAAGCGGCTTCTTCGATCACCAGGCCGACTTCGGATTCTTTCTCGATCACGATGAACACGTTGTGGCCGAGCTTCTGACCCATCAGCGCCAGGCGGATGAACTCGCGGTCCTTGTAGCCGTTGCAGACGATGGTGCCGCCCTTCGGCGCCAGCGCCAGCACTGCCAGCAACTCTGGCTTGGAGCCGGCTTCCAGGCCGATCGACACGTTCTGGGTGGCGATGATGTTCTCGATCACCGCTTCCTGTTGGTTCACCTTGATCGGGTACAGCGCGGTGTACTTGCTCTGGTATTCCAGGCGCTCGATGTTGGCGTCGAACGCACCGGTCAGCTGACGCACACGGTCTTGCAGGATGTCCGGGAAACGAACCAGCAGCGGCAAGGACAAGCCGCTTTCGCGCAGCTGTTCGACTTGCTCGAACAGATCGATGGGTGAACTGCTCGGGCCGTTCGGACGAACCTCGACGCGACCGGCGTCATTGATCGCGAAATACCCGGCCCCCCAATGGCGAATCCCGTAAACACTGCGGCTGTCCGCAACTGTCCATTGGCTGCCATCGTCTTTGCGTGTGCGTCGTACGGACATTGAAGTCCCCTATAAAGAAGTCATAGTGCGTCGCCTGGATTCAGGCCGGCGCAGTCTAAAGAATGAAAATGACGGTTCGTCAACGAAGGGATAGACCTCGTCGACCGCAGTGAGTTTAGAAACCGGTCATGAACAGGCTCTGTGAAAACCATGGTGACGACGCCAGGCCTGCACTCAGGCAGGTCTGGATCAAGTCGCGGGTGGTTTTCACAGAGGCTGCTAGCCGCCGGACTTCTTCGCCTTGAAACCGTGCTTGATCAGCTCAGCCAAGAGTAGCTCGACATGATCGCCCTGGATTTCAATGATCCCGTCTTTCAACGCCCCACCGGTACCACAGCGTTTTTTCAACGTTGTGGCCAGCTCCTTGAGCGCGTCTTCGGCCAAGGGCACGCCGGTGATGGTGGTCACCGTCTTGCCGCCACGGCCCTTGCTTTCGCGACGCACGCGAGCGATGCCGTCGCCGGCAGGGATAACGGTCTGTTTGCAGATGCAGGCGTCCACCGGTTTACTGCATTCCGGGCAATGACGACCTGCGTCGGTGGAAAACACCAGGCCACCAAGGGCGGCGAAGGATGCGGCTTTTTTGGCCACCGGCAATCCTCTTGGGAGGACAAAGACTGGTCGCGGCAACCTGGGCAGGTGCCATCGACCGCGAAGCCCCACTCAGGCAGGGGCAGCGCTACTGAGCCAGGCAATACCGGCTCAGTTTGAAAAGGTCGCGCAGTGTAACGGCAAAAACGCCGATTGCTAAGAGCCAATCGGCGCCAATTTATAGCTGTATTGCGACGTCTTGCCCGCGAGACTTCAGATAGCGTTTCAATGCCGCCAAAGAGTCCGGGCAGTAAGGCTTTTGCTCGATATCCCGTAGCACTTGCCCGATGGGCATGAAGCGCGCTTCCAGCACCTCTTCCGGCTGCAGGATCAGCGGGCCGTCCCACACAGCAGAAAACGCCGAACACCAGAGGCGATTACCAGTGTCCTCGAAGAAAAAGTGGTCATGAACGGTCAATTCCACCCCGCTCACCCCCAGTTCCTCTTCAAGTTCCCGGGCGGCCGACTCGGCATAGGTTTCAGTGGCGAGCACCATGCCGCCCGCCGCCACGTCCCAATAACCCGGATAGATCGCCTTGCTCAGGGTGCGCCGGTGTACGCAAAGCTCGCCGGCGGAGTTGAACAACATAATGTAGGTACCGCGCCCGATCAGCCCGCGCTCGCGCAAGTCGGACCGCACCAGGGCGCCGAGCAGGTTGTCCTGCTCGTCGACCCAGGCGATCTGTTCGGCATCGGAGGCCGCCCGATGGGCGGCCTCGCGCTGGTTATCGATGGAGCTATCGGCCATGGCTCAGCCCTGATTCAGCAATTGACGCAAATCGATCACCGCGGCGTTGGCCCGGGAAATGTAGTTGGCCATCACCAGCGAGTGGTTGGCCAGCACGCCGAAACCGCTGCCATTGAGGATCATCGGGCTCCAGACCGCTTCTTGCGAGGCTTCCAGTTCACGAATGATCTGGCGCACGCTGACCGTGGCGTTCTTCTTGGCCAGCACATCGGCGAAGTCCACCTCGATGGCGCGCAGCAAATGCGACAACGCCCAGGCCTGGCCACGGGCTTCATAGAACACGTTGTCGATCTGCAGCCATGGGGTTTCTACGATCTCTTCATCGACCTGCGGCACTTGCCCAGGGGCCACCACTTCGGTTTTCAGCGCCGTGTTGAGCTTGACCCGGCCAACGCTGGCCGACAGGCGTTGCGACAGCGAACCCAGGCGGGTACCGACATCACCCAGCCAGTTGTTCAGGTTGTCGGCACGGGCAAAGAACAGCGCGCTCTTCTGGTTCGGATCGGACAGGCGAGTCTGGTAGCGGGTCAGGGAGTTGATGCCTTCCTGGAACTCGGACTCACTGGATGGCAGCACCCAGCTCTTATTGTCGAAGTTGAAGCGCGGCTCGGCCTTGGCCAGGTCGGCGTCTTCAGTGGACTGCGATTGCGAGCGGGCAAAGTCTTTACGCAGCGCACGGCTCAGATCGCGCACCTGCACCAGCACGCCATATTCCCAGCTCGGCATGTTGTCCATCCACAGGCCTGGCGGCAGGCGGTCGTTGGAAATGTAGCCGCCCGGCTTGTTCAGCAGGGTACCGGCGACACTCTTGAGGGTTTCCACCGTGGTGTAGCCGACCACCATCTGCTTGCCGTCTTTTTCAGCGGCCAACTGCGCATTCTGCTGTACCGGAAACAGGGCAGGTTCCGCGCTCCAGTACCAACCCAGAGCAATCGTCACCAGCAGGTAGATGCCAATCAACGTGGCCAGCGCCCGGCTGAACACCAGGCCGCCCAGATAACTGCGGGTGGCCGACTTCGGTTCAGCGGCACGTTCAGGCGCGCTACCGGCGCGGTTCTTCCAGTCCAGCATGGCGATATCCTTTCAATTACTTGAGTTCGTCGATTCGACCACAACCATACAACAACGTGCCTTTGCCCGGCACCCGCCGTTGGCTTTACAGCGAAATTTATCTCTTTATCCCTAGGGGAATCCCTTAGCCCGCCAAGACTGAGAACCTGCCGTTTTCCAGCAATGGACAAACGGCTATCGCAGCCCTGCGTGCTGGACGCAAGCAGCTTCAGAATTGCACTCGATGCAGGCCAAGCCCAAGGATTGCCAGACCTGCGCAAGAACTGGCAGGCAATTGGCGACTCACTGGTCAGAAACTGAATGGATGGGGGTCGCAGATTATTAACGTACAACACTCATGTAACGGAAAAGAGATGCTAGCATAGAGCCATTAGTCGACCTCAGCGTACCCCCTAACCAGTAGTCAGGATATGACCGAGCCAGAAGACCCCAGCCGCGAGCGCCTCAAGCACCACTTTGCCCAGCGGGTAATTCATCAAGCACGTCAGATTCTTGAGATATGGCAACGCCTGCAACGCAATGAATGGTCGACCCAGGAACTGGCGGAACTGAGCGAGGCCAACCTGCGCCTGTTGCGTTTCGCCGAACGCTTCGAACAACCCGAACACACGCAACTGGCGCGTCAGATCGGCCAATGCCTGGAGGCTGTCGACGCCAATCGCGGACGCCTCAGCAGCGGCCTGATCAGCGACCTCAACCGGTTGATGCAACGCCTGTCGCGCACCGGCCTGCGCCATGGCGATCAGCTCGACCAGACATTCCTGCCGCCCTTGCGCAAACCGGTCTATGTGATGCTGCAGGATCATGACCGTGCCGAGCGACTGGCCAAGCAGCTTGAGTTTTTCGGCCTCAGCGCCCAATCCTTGGAGAGCGTGCCGGCATTCCGCTCCTCCATGGTCGAGCGCCTGCCGGCAGCCATCGTCATGGACGTTGACTTCAGCGGCCCAGGCATAGGCCTGAAACTGGCGGCCGAAGCCCAGGAAGGTCTCGACCAGCGTTTGCCGCTGCTGTTTTTCAGCCTGCATGAAACCGACACCCCGACCCGCCTCGCCGCCGTGCGCGCCGGCGGCCAGGAGTTCCTTACCGGCACCCTTGAAGCGTCAAGCTTGCTGGAAAAAATCGAGGTGCTGACCTGCGTCGCCCAGTACGAGCCTTATAAAGTACTGATCATCGACGATTCGCGCGCCCAGGCCTTGCACACCGAGCGCCTGCTCAACAGCGCCGGGATCATTACCCGAACCCTGCTTGAGCCGATCAAGGCCATGGCCGAGCTGGCGGATTTTCAACCAGACCTGATCATCCTCGACATGTACATGCCGGCCTGCACCGGTACGGAACTGGCCAAGGTGATCCGCCATAACGACCGCTACGTCAGCGTGCCGATCATTTACCTATCGGCCGAGGACGACCTCGACAAGCAACTCGACGCCATGAGCGAGGGCGGCGACGACTTCCTGACCAAACCCATCAAGCCCCGGCACCTGATCACCACCGTGCGCAACCGGGCGGCACGGGCTCGCAATCTCAAGGCACGGATGGTGCGCGACAGCCTCACCGGCCTGTACAACCACACACACATCCTGCAATTGCTCGAAGACTGCAGCTTTCGCGCTCGCCGCGAGGGCAAGCCGCTGAGCTTTGCGATGCTCGACATCGATCACTTCAAGCGCGTCAACGACAGTCACGGCCACCCCATGGGCGACCGGGTGATCAAGAGCCTGGCACTGTTCCTCAAGCAGCGCCTGCGCAAGACCGACTTCATCGGCCGCTACGGTGGTGAAGAGTTCGCCATTGTCATGCCCGATACCGACCTGGAATCGGCCGTCAAAGTGCTCGATGACATCCGCAAGCGTTTTGCCGAGATTCATTATCCCGCGCAACCCCAGGATCTGTGGTGCACGTTCAGCGCCGGCGTGGTGGACCTCAGCGAACACTCCGACAGCCTGTTGATGGCCAGCCAGGCGGACGAGGCGCTGTACCGTGCCAAAGGCGCGGGACGTAACCGGGTGCAGGCCGTCCGAGCGTCAAAGCAAAGTGCCACTTTTTCATCGGAACAGACCGATACGGTCATAACCCTGTAACAGAAACGCAATAACTTCAGGCACTTACCATTCTGCCGTTGGTAGTCATTGATGCGCCTGAAACTGCTGACCAATCTCAACACCCTTCTTTTAGTTGCCGTGTGCGTAGCCCTTGGCGCCACACTCTGGTGGTCGCAAAAAGCCCTCGAACGCCCCTATCTATTGATGGAGCGCTACCTGGGGTTGTCCCAGCAGTTCCAGAATGACGTGGCACGCAACATTGTGGATTACCTCGCCAGCGGCGATGCACTGCGTTTGAGCAGCGCCAGCCAGGCCATCGACACACTGCACAATGAACTCGGCGAGTTGCCTCCAGCCCTGGCTGAGACCTTGCGTCCGAGCCTGACGAACCTGGACGAATTCAGCAAAACCGATCTGCTGGCCGCCGGCAAGCTCGCAGGCGACCCGCAGGCCCTGCTCCTGCAAGCCGAACGAGAGTTGGGCGCCAGCCTTGACCAACTCAGCCAGTACGCCAGTGGCAACGCGAGCTACCTGACCCCGCTGCTCACCGCCTCCCAACACTTGGGCAAGCTGTCGCTGGCCCGGGACAAACTGGTCAGCAGCGGCCGCAGCGAACTGGCCGCCGACGTCGAGCGCGAAATCAACAACATCCGTAGCCAGGCCGAGCAGCTGGACGCCCTGCCGTTATTGGGCGTGACCGCCAGCGCGGAATCGAATACCGATGATTTCGCCGCGATGATGGGCCTGGAGAACACCGAAAAAACCGCCGCCGAAGATGCCGGCGTCGGTTTCAAGCGTGAGCTCAACAGCCTGCTCGGCCGCTACCCGGCGGAACTTTCGCGCACCCGCGAGCAGATCCAGAAACGCGCCGAACTCAGTGCCGCGACGCACCTGAAAATCGCCGCCGTGCAGCAAGCCATCGCTGGGCTGGAGCCGGTGGTGCGCGCCCAGCATGGACAGATCCAGAGTGAAGTCCGGCTGATGCAAGGGCTGATGATCGGCTTGATTCTGTTGATCGCCCTGCTGATCGACACCCTGCAACGACGCCTGGCCCGGACCCTGACCAACCTCGCGCCGGCCTTGTCGACCTGGGCAGAAGGCGACTTCAGCCGGGACATCCAGCTGGGTAACACCAACCGCGAACTGCATGATATCGAAGCCTCACTCAACCGCTTGCGCGCCTATCTGGTGGACCTGGTGGGGACCATTCGGCTCAATGCCGAACAGGTCGCCGGCAGCAGTCGAACCCTGGCCGAGCTGAGCAATGACCTGCACAGCGGCGCCGAACACCAGGCCGGTGACACGGCAATGATCCGCGACTCCCTCGGCGAACTGGAAGCGACCATCCAGCAAGTGGCCGGCGACGCCAGCCAGGCCGCCGACGCCAGTCGCCATGCCGGCCAGGCGGTCGCACATGGCCAGAAAGTCATTGGCTTGAGTCTTACCGGCCTGCATGCGCTGGTGGGCGAAGTGCAAGGCAATGCGCAGATGATCGAACACCTGGCCGAAGAGTCCGCGACCATCGGTGGCGTGCTGACGGTGATCCGCTCGATTGCCGACCAGACGAACCTGCTGGCCTTGAACGCCGCCATCGAAGCGGCCCGGGCCGGGGAAATGGGCCGCGGCTTTGCCGTGGTGGCCGAAGAAGTGCGCTCGCTGGCACAACGCACCGCCGGTGCCACGGCCGAAATCCAGACCCTGATCGCCGGGCTGCAGACCGCGGCACGCCAATCGGTCGAAGGCATGCGCGCCCAGGTCGAGCACGCCGAAGCCACCGCCAACCAGGCGCAGGCGGCGGACGGTGCGCTGGATAAGATCGTCGGGGCGATCCAGACCATTTCCGACACCGCGGTACGCATCGCCGATGTCACCGCCCAGCAGAGCGGTGCCGTCAGTGAAATCCGCGACCACAGCGAGCGTATTCACCAGTTGGGTGGGGATAACTTGCTGCGTATCGGCCAAGGGCGTGAGCAAGGGGAGAATTTACTGGTGCTGGGTGGGCGTTTGCATACAGCCGTCCAGGCCTTCCGCGTCTGACCGCCCCCTCCTGATCGTTCCCACGCTCTGCGTGGGAATGCAGCCCGGGACGCTCCGCGTCCCAAAAGCGGACGCAGAGCGTCCATTGAGGCGTTCCCACGCAGAGCATGGGAACGATCACCTTGTCTCGCGCACTCGGCTATCATCCCCCCAATTCCGATACGCGAGATCGTCATGCGCCGTTTGCTTTGCCTGCTGCTTTTAGTGTTCGCCCTGCCGGCCAGCGCCGCCGGGTTGCTGGAGAGTCGCCCCAGTTCGACCCTGGGCTCGATCAACAACAGTGCCGATTTCCTGCCGGTGCGCGAAGCCTTTCAGTTGAGCCTGGTGGAAAGCACGCCGCAATCGATCAAGCTGCGCTTCGTCGCCACCGAGGGTTATTACCTCTACCGGCATCGCTTCCAGTTCCGCGCCGACCCGGCCGATGTCACCCTCGGCCAGGCACAACTGCCCAAGGGCGAACAAAAGCACGATGAGTACTTCGGCGATGTCGAGGTCTACCACGGCGTACTCGATGTAGAACTGCCGCGAACCGATCAACACGCCTTCACGCTGGCCGTGACCTACCAGGGCTGTGCCGACAAAGGCCTGTGTTATCCACCGGAAACCGAGCGCCTGGGCATCGACGGCAGCGGCCCGACGACAACCTACGCCTGGAACTGGCGCGAACTGGCGCTGTTTTTCCTAGCGGGCCTGGGCCTGACCTTCACTCCGTGCGTGCTGCCCATGCTGCCGATCCTTTCCGGCGTGGTGTTGCGCGGCCAAGTGGGCGGCTGGCGTGGTTTCAATCTGTCGTTGGCCTATGTGCTGCCGATGGCCGCCTGTTTCGCCTTGCTGGGTGCGCTCATGGGCCTGTTCGGCGCCCAGCTCAACCTGCAGGCACGCCTGCAATCGGCCTGGGTGCTGGTGCCGTTCGCGATGTTCTTTGCGCTGTTTGCCCTGGCGATGTTCGGCGTTTTCGAACTCAAGTTGCCCCACGCCATCAGCAGTCGCCTGGACCGCATTGCCGGCCGTACTGAAGGCGGCTCACTGTGGGGAGCCGCTGTACTGGGCGTGGTTTCCAGCCTGCTGGTTTCGCCCTGCGTCTCGGCGCCGCTGGCCGGTGCGCTGCTGTACATCAGCGCCAGCGGCGATGCACTGGGCGGTGGCCTGAAACTGTTCATGCTCGGCCTGGGCATGGGTGCCCCGCTATTGCTGGTGGCCACCGGCGGTGCCGCCTGGTTGCCGAAAAGCGGACCGTGGCTGATCTACGTGAAAAACGCGATCGGCGTGTTGCTGCTGGGCCTGGCGATCGCCTTGCTCAGCCGGGTGCTGCCGGGGCAGGTGACCTTGCTGCTGATCGGCCTGCTGGCCGCTGGTGTCGGGTTGTTCCTGGGAGCACTGGAGTTCGTCTACAAACCGCCGCGCAAACGCCTGGGCCAATTGCTCGGGATATTCCTGCTGTTTTATGCGCTGGCCTGTTGGTACGGCGGCTTCAGCGGCCAGACCGATCCGTTCAACCCGATCAGCCCGCCACCCATGGTGGTTGGCAACGAGTCCGTGCAAAACCCCGGCGCCTGGCAAACCGTCAGTACCCCGGCAGACCTCGACCGCGTGCTCGCCGAAGCCCGCTCGTCCGGCACCCCGCTGCTGCTCGACTGGTACGCCGACTGGTGCATCAGTTGCAAAGTCATCGAACATGAAGTGCTCGATGATGCCAACGTCGTCGAACGTCTCAAGGGCTATCGGCTTATCCGCTTCGACATCACCGCCAGCAACGCCGAACAACGTGCCCTGCTCGACCGCTACCAACTGTTCGGCCCTCCAGCCTTGATGTTTTTCGGCAAGGACGGCGTCGAACGCGTCGATGTGCGGGTAATTGGCGAGATCAATGCCAGGGACTTCGCCGAACGTGTCGACAAGGCTAATGACCGGATTTAATCAGGCGGTCATATATTTCGCGCAAACATCGGTCATCGTGCTGGCTATTGCAGAGAACTGGACAGTCATAAAGGCTTTGCGGCATAGTCGCCGGGTTCTGACAATTGCACACAGATAACATAGGAACAGCCGATGGCGACGCTACTCGTACTGCACGGACCCAACCTGAACCTGCTTGGCACCCGCGAACCGGGCACCTATGGCGCTACGACGCTGGCGCAGATCAACCAGGACCTGGAACGCCGCGCCCGTGAAGCCGGCCACCATTTGCTGCACCTGCAAAGCAATGCCGAGTACGAATTGATCGATCGCATCCATGCCGCCCGCAGCGAAGGCGTGGACTTCATTCTGATCAACCCAGCAGCTTTTACGCATACAAGTGTCGCATTACGTGACGCGCTGCTGGCGGTGAGCATCCCATTCATCGAAGTGCATTTGTCTAACGTGCACAAACGCGAACCTTTCCGCCATCACTCTTACTTCTCCGACGTAGCGGTAGGAGTGATCTGCGGCCTTGGCGCCAGCGGTTATCGACTGGCCCTGGAGGCCGCACTAGAGCAGCTTGAACAACAAGCTAAACGCCCCTGACCGACCCTTGGGAGTTGATGATTCATGGATATCCGTAAAGTTAAGAAACTGATCGAATTGCTGGAAGAGTCCGGCATCGACGAGCTCGAGATCAAGGAAGGCGAAGAGTCCGTACGCATCAGCCGTCATAGCAAGACCCCGGCCCAGCAGTACTACGCGCCAGCTCCGATGCCTGCTCCGGTTGCCGCGCCTGCCGCTGCCGCCGCTCCGGCTGCCGCTGCCGCTCCTGCAGCTCCCGCCGCGCCAGCCCTGAACGGCGCCGTTGCCCGTTCGCCGATGGTCGGTACGTTCTACCGCAAGTCTTCGCCAACCTCGCCGTCCTTCGTTGAAGTCGGCCAGACCGTGAAGAAAGGCGACACCCTGTGCATCGTTGAAGCCATGAAGATGATGAACCACATCGAAGCTGAAACCAGCGGTGTGATCGAATCCATCCTCGTCGAAGACGGCCAGCCGGTTGAGTACGACCAACCGCTGTTCACCATCGTTTGAACCGCGGAGAGCCTTTGATGACTGCGAAGTTGGAAAAAGTTCTGATCGCCAACCGCGGTGAGATCGCACTGCGGATTCTGCGCGCCTGCAAAGAGATGGGCATCAAGACCGTCGCCGTTTATTCCAAGGCTGACAAGGAACTGATGCACCTGGGCCTGGCAGACGAGTCCGTCTGCATCGGTCCGGCATCGGCCGCCCACTCCTACCTGCACATCCCGGCAATCATTGCCGCGGCTGAAGTGACCGGCGCCACCGCCATTCACCCAGGCTACGGTTTCCTCGCGGAAAACGCCGACTTCGCCGAACAGGTCGAGAACTCCGGCTTCGCCTTCATCGGCCCGAAAGCTGAAACCATCCGCCTGATGGGCGACAAGGTTTCGGCCAAGCACGCGATGATCGCCGCTGGCGTACCGACCGTTCCAGGTTCCGACGGCCCGCTGCCGGAAGACGAAGAAACCGCCCTGCGCATCGGTCGCGAAGTCGGTTACCCGGTGATCATCAAGGCCGCTGGCGGCGGTGGTGGTCGCGGCATGCGTGTGGTGCACAAGGAAGAAGACCTGATCTCCTCGGCGAAACTGACCCGCTCCGAAGCGGGCGCAGCGTTCGGCAACCCGATGGTCTATCTGGAAAAATTCCTGACCAACCCGCGCCACGTCGAAGTTCAGGTTCTGTCCGATGGCCAGGGCCAGGCGATCCATCTGGGCGACCGCGACTGCTCGCTGCAACGCCGTCACCAGAAAGTTCTCGAAGAAGCGCCGGCACCGGGCATCGACGAAAACGCGCGTGAAGAAGTCCTCGCCCGCTGCGTCAAGGCGTGCATCGACATCGGCTACCGTGGCGCCGGTACTTTCGAGTTCCTGTACGAGAACGGCCGCTTCTACTTCATCGAGATGAACACTCGTGTCCAGGTAGAGCACCCGGTATCGGAAATGGTCACCGGTATCGACATCGTCAAGGAGATGCTCAGCATCGCCGCCGGCAACAAGCTGTCGTTCACCCAGGATGACGTGGTCATCCGCGGTCACGCGCTGGAATGCCGGATCAACGCCGAAGACCCGAAAACCTTCATGCCGAGCCCGGGCACGGTCAAGCATTTCCACGCACCAGGCGGCAACGGCGTTCGCGTCGATTCGCACCTGTACAGTGGTTATGCCGTTCCGCCGAACTACGACTCGTTGATCGGCAAGCTGATCACCTACGGCGCAACCCGTGACGAAGCCATGGCGCGCATGCGCAATGCGCTGGACGAGATCGTTGTCGACGGGATCAAGACCAACATCCCGCTGCACCGCGACCTGACCCGCGACGAAGGCTTCTGCAAAGGGGGCGTGAACATTCACTACCTCGAGCACAAGCTGGCTGGCGAGAAGCACTAAGCTTCGACCGGCACATGACAAAGCCGCCTTCGGGCGGCTTTGTTGTTTCTGAACATTACACGCACCCCCGTAGGAGCCAGGCTTGCCGGCGAACCAGACGCCGCGGTGTATCAGTAGTACCGCGTCATCGTTCTTCGCGGGCAAGCCTCGCTCCTACGTCGCTACTGTCGTCTTCTTCCTCGCGCTCGCGTAAACTTGCGCGCTTCTCGCAGCCCGCTAGGCTGCAATCAATATTTTTCAAAGGTGCCCGCCATGCCTTGGCTGCAAGTCCGTCTCGCCATCAGCCCAGAACAAGCCGAAACCTACGAAGACGCTTTCCTTGAAGTGGGCGCCGTGTCGGTGACCTTCATGGACGCCGAAGATCAGCCGATCTTCGAGCCCGAACTCAACACCACGCCGCTGTGGTCTCACACCCACCTGCTGGCGCTGTTCGAAGGCGGCACCGAGCCAGGCCCGGTCCTGGCCCACCTTGAGTTGCTGACCGGCAGCCCTCTCCCTGAACATCACAGCGAAGTGATCGAAGATCAGGACTGGGAGCGTAGTTGGATGGACAACTTCCAGCCGATGCGTTTCGGCCAGCGCCTGTGGATCGTGCCGAGCTGGCACGCAGCGCCCGAGCCAGACGCCGTGAACCTGTTGCTGGATCCGGGCCTGGCCTTCGGTACCGGCACGCACCCGACCACCGCTTTGTGCCTGGAATGGCTCGACGGCCAGGACCTGAAGGACTGCAACGTACTGGACTTCGGCTGCGGTTCGGGGATCCTGGCGATTGCCGCGCTGCTATTGGGCGCCAAACAGGCCGTGGGCACCGATATCGATGTGCAGGCGCTGGAAGCTTCCCGTGACAACGCCGGGCGCAACGGCATCGCCGACGAACTGTTCCCGCTGTACCTGCCCGAAGATCTGCCGCAGGTCCAGGCCGATGTGCTGGTAGCCAATATCCTCGCCGGCCCGCTGGTTTCGCTGGCGCCGCAGTTGTCGGGCCTGGTCAGGACGGGCGGTCGCCTGGCGCTGTCGGGCATCCTCGCCGAGCAAGGCGATGAAGTGGCCGCAGCCTATGCCAAGGACTTCGATCTGGACCCGATCGCCAATCGCGATGGCTGGGTGCGCATCACTGGCCGTCGGCGCTAGAATGGACGCCTGCATCTACCGGATCGCCGCATGACCGACAGCTTCGTCACCCAGTGCCCGCATTGCCAAACCAGCTTCCGCGTCAGCCATGCCCAGTTGAGCGTGGCGCGCGGGGTCGTTCGTTGTGGCTCATGCCTGCAGGTGTTCAACGCCGCCAAGCAACTGCTGGAGCAGGCCGGCAAGGAAGCACCCGTGCCGACGCCGGCACCTCGGGAGACGGTCGAACCGCCGCAGCAGCGCGCCATCAGCCAAAAGCAATGGAGCGCCACCGAGCTGGACCTGGACAGTCTCGACCTGGACGAAGAGCTCGCCCGGCTTGAACAGCGGGAAATCCAGCCAATCACCGAATTCGGCCGGCACCGAGAAGATACGCTCAGCGCTCGCCGCGACAGCGCCGAGCACGACGAAGCCCCGTGGCCCGACAGCCTGTTCAGCGAGTCAGCTGCCGATCGCGCCCAAGCGGCCGACACGCTTGACGCACTCGATGTGCTCGATGTGCTCGACACACCGCCGCCACCGAGCGAACCCACGCGCACCGAACCGTCGCTATCACTGGAACCGGTGGACCTGGACGATGAACCGCAGGCTCCGCAACTGCGCCTGAACGATCCGCTCGTTCCCCCAGTGCACCACGAACGCATGACGGCGACCGCCGAGATCGACGACGACCTGCCTTCGATCGAACTGCCGCGCAAGCGTCGCGAGCGCAGCGAAGCAGGGGTTCGTGCCGAAGCGCTGCAGGACCTGACCGACGACCCACTGCAACTGGATTGGCAGAAACGTCGCTCGCCATGGGGTCGGCGGTTGTTCTGGCTGTTGTTGATCCTGCTGGGAGCCGGCGCACTCGTCGGCCAATACGTCGCCTACCACTTCGATGAATTGGCGCGCCAGGACCAGTACCGTCCCTGGTTCCAGCAACTGTGCCCGCAAATCGGCTGCACGGTGCCCTCCAAGGTCGACATCGCGAAAATCAAGAGCAGCAACCTGGTGGTCCGCAGCCACCCTGAGTTCAGCGGCGCCCTGGTGGTCGATGCGATCATCTACAACCGCGCACCCTTCTCGCAGCCCTTCCCGCTGCTGGAGCTGCGCTTTGCCGACCTCAACGGCCACCTGATCGCCAGCCGCCGCTTCAAACCCGGCGAGTACCTCAACGGCGACCTCGAAGGCAAGGTGGAAATGCCTCCACAAACGCCCATCCACATCGCCCTCGACATCCTCGACCCTGGCGCCAAGGCGGTGAATTACAGCCTGAGCTTCCACTCGCCCGAGTGAAACGATTCACTGATCGGCTATTGACGACGGCTTTATGACTTTGCCCGCCGAGACCAAACCGCTGGCAATAACAGAATAACTGTTCAGATTTTGTTCAATTCAGCCTTTATCCAGTCATCGAGAGCGGGTATCATGCCAACCCTTTTTCGAACTCTCATGATCCGGCCCCACACCAGGGAAGTCCTATGTCGGCGGTACGCATCGGTCCATACACATTACACAACGGCTTGATTCTCGCCCCGATGGCGGGTGTCACCGACCAACCCTTTCGTCAGCTGTGCAAGCGATTGGGCGCGGGGCTAGTAGTCTCGGAAATGGTCACCAGCGACATGAGTCTGTGGAACACCCGCAAGTCACGCATGCGCATGATCCATGCAGGTGATCCCGAGCCACGCTCGGTACAGATCGCCGGTGGTGATGCACAGATGCTGGCGGATGCAGCCCGGGCCAACGTCGAGCTGGGTGCGCAGATTATTGATATCAACATGGGCTGTCCGGCCAAGAAGGTCTGCAACAAGGCCGCCGGCTCCGCGCTGTTGAAAGATGAAGCATTGGTAACCGAGATCCTGCAGGCCGTCGTGGCCGCGGTCGATGTGCCGGTTACCCTGAAGATCCGTACCGGCTGGGACCGGGACAACAAGAACGGCCTGACAGTGGCGAAGATCGCTGAACAGGCAGGCATTACGGCGCTGGCGGTGCATGGCCGCACCCGTGCCGACCTGTACACCGGTGAAGCCGAGTACGACACCATTGCCGCGATCAAGCAGGCAGTGTCGATGCCGGTCTTCGCCAATGGCGATATCGATTCGCCAGAAAAAGCCCGGTACGTGCTCGACGCGACCGGTGCCGATGGCCTGTTGGTGGGCCGGGCTGCCCAGGGGCGGCCATGGATTTTTCGCGAGATCGACCATTTCCTGCGTACCGGCGAGAAGCTCCCGGCGCTGGACCTGATCGAGGTGGAACGCATCCTGCTAGAGCATCTGGCTGCGCTGCACGTCTTCTATGGAGACGTGATGGGCGTACGCATTGCTCGAAAGCATGTGGGCTGGTATCTCGCAACCTTGCCGGGCGCCAGGGAGTTTCGCGCCCACTTCAATCGTTTGGATGGTACGGAAGCACAATGCGCCAACGTTCGGGAGTTCTTTGCCGGGCGTTACAAGAGCCTGACAGGGGACGGAGAGTGGGTGGCCGCATGACGATGATGACCGAGACTTTAGTGAGTGGAACAACACCCGTGAGCGACAACGTGAATTTGAAACAGCACCTCAATACGCCAAGCGAAGAAGGCCAGACCCTTCGCGGGAGTGTCGAGAAGGCGCTGCACAATTATTTCGCCCACCTTGAGGGCGCTGCCGTCACGGACGTGTACAACCTGGTGCTCTCCGAAGTCGAGGCTCCCCTGCTCGAGTGCGTGATGAACTACGTCAAGGGCAACCAGACCAAGGCCAGCGAGATGCTCGGATTGAACCGGGGCACGCTGCGCAAGAAACTCAAGCAGTACGATTTGCTGTAAGCATTCAATCAAACCAGAAAGGCGCCCGCGTAAGACCGGTCGCCTTTTTTGCTGACTCCTTTGCTTTTGATGGAAATTGAGATGACCGACCAGACTACCCGCCTGCCGATCCGCCGCGCCCTGATCAGCGTTTCCGACAAGACCGGGATCCTCGAGTTCGCCAAGGAGCTTGAAGCCCTGGGTGTCGAGATCCTCTCCACCGGCGGGACGTTCAAGCTGCTGCAGGACAACGGCGTTGCCGCAGTGGAAGTCGCGGATTACACCGGCTTCGCCGAAATGATGGACGGCCGGGTGAAAACCCTGCACCCGAAAATCCACGGCGGGATCCTCGGTCGTCGCGGTATCGACGACGCCATCATGAACGAGCACGGCATCAAGCCGATCGACCTGGTAGCGGTCAACCTGTACCCGTTCGAAGCCACCATCAACAAGCCTGGCTGCGACCTGCCGACCGCCATCGAGAACATCGACATCGGCGGCCCGACCATGGTTCGCTCGGCAGCCAAGAACCACAAGGACGTGGCCATCGTGGTCAACGCCAGCGATTACGCCAGCGTCCTGGAAAACCTCAAGGCCGGCGGCCTGACCTACGCCCAGCGTTTCGACCTGATGCTCAAGGCCTTCGAACATACTGCTGCGTACGACGGCATGATCGCCAACTACATGGGCACCGTGAACCAGGCCGCTGACACCCTCAGCACTGAAGGTCGCAGCGAATTCCCGCGCACCTTCAACAGCCAGTTCGTCAAGGCCCAAGAAATGCGCTACGGCGAGAACCCGCACCAGAGCGCGGCGTTCTACGTTGAAGCCAAGCCTGCCGAAGTCGGCATCGCCACCGCGACCCAACTGCAAGGCAAAGAGCTTTCCTACAACAACGTGGCTGACACCGATGCCGCGCTGGAATGCGTGAAGAGCTTCGTCAAGCCGGCCTGCGTGATCGTCAAGCACGCCAACCCGTGCGGCGTGGCCGTCAGCCCGGACGCCGAAGGCGGCATCCGCAAGGCCTACGACCTGGCCTACGCCACCGACACCGAATCGGCATTCGGCGGCATCATTGCCTTCAACCGCGAACTGGACGCCGAGACCGCCAAGGCCATCGTCGAGCGTCAGTTCGTCGAAGTGATCATTGCCCCGAGCGTCAGCGAAGAAGCCCGCGCCATCGTCGCCGCCAAGGCCAATGTGCGCCTGTTGGCCTGTGGCGAGTGGTCGGCTGATCGCGCCGCCGCCTGGGACTACAAACGCGTCAACGGTGGTCTGCTGGTGCAGAGCCGCGACATCGGCATGATCAGCGCCGATGACCTGAAGGTCGTGACCAAGCGTGCGCCGACCGAACAGGAAATCCATGACCTGATCTTCGCCTGGAAAGTCGCCAAGTACGTCAAGTCCAACGCCATCGTCTACGCCAAGAACCGTCAGACCATCGGTGTCGGCGCGGGCCAGATGAGCCGCGTGAACTCCGCGCGCATCGCCGCGATCAAGGCTGAGCATGCCGGCTTGCAGGTAGCCGGTTCGGTGATGGCTTCCGACGCCTTCTTCCCGTTCCGCGACGGTCTGGACAATGCGGCCAAGGCCGGTATCACTGCAGTGATCCAGCCAGGTGGCTCGATGCGTGATGCTGAAGTGATTGCTGCTGCCGATGAAGCCGGCATCGCCATGGTGTTCACCGGCATGCGCCACTTCCGTCACTGATTTCTTTGCTTGATCGTACCCACGCTCTGCGTGGGCACGCAGCCCGGGACGCTCCGCGTCCCTCGGACGCAGAGCGTCCGTAGAGGCATTCCCACGCAGAGCGTGGGAACGATCAGTCCCTACAGAATTAGCGTCATCCGAGGTTTTTGAAATGAATGTTTTGATCATTGGCAGCGGTGGCCGTGAACACGCCCTGGCCTGGAAAGTGGCCCAGGATCCTCGCGTGCAGAAAGTGTTCGTGGCACCCGGTAACGCCGGCACCGCCATCGAAGCCAAATGCGAGAACGTCGCCATCGACGTGCTGGCCCTTGAGCAACTCGCGGACTTCGCCGAGAAAAACGTTTCCCTGACCATCGTCGGCCCGGAAGTGCCGCTGGTCGCCGGCGTGGTCGACCTGTTCCGCTCCCGTGGCCTGGACTGCTTTGGTCCGACAGCTGGCGCCGCTCAGCTGGAAGGTTCGAAAGCATTTACCAAGGACTTCCTGGCTCGCCACAAGATCCCGACCGCCGACTACCAGAACTTCACCGAGATCGAGCCAGCCCTGGCTTATCTGCGTGAAAAAGGCGCACCGATCGTGATCAAGGCCGATGGCCTGGCCGCCGGCAAAGGCGTGATCGTCGCCATGACCCTGGTCGAAGCCGAAGACGCCGTGCGTGACATGCTGGCAGGCAATGCCTTCGGCGATGCCGGCTCGCGCGTGGTGATCGAAGAGTTCCTCGACGGCGAAGAAGCCAGCTTCATCGTGATGGTCGACGGCAAGAACGTCCTGCCGATGGCCACCAGCCAGGACCACAAGCGCGTCGGCGACGGCGACACCGGCCCGAACACGGGCGGCATGGGTGCCTACTCCCCTGCCCCGGTTGTAACCAGCGAAGTCCACAAGCGCGTCATGGACCTGGTGATCTGGCCGACCGTGCGCGGCATGGCCGAGGAAGGCAACGTTTACACGGGCTTCCTGTATGCGGGCCTGATGATCGACAAGGCCGGCAACCCGAAAGTCATCGAATTCAACTGCCGTTTCGGTGACCCGGAAACCCAACCTGTCATGCTGCGCTTGCAGTCGAGCCTGGTCCTGCTGGTGGAAGCTGCCCTGGCGCAGGCACTGGACAAGGTCGAAGCGCAATGGGATCCACGTCCGAGCGTCGGCATCGTCCTGGCGGCAGGCGGCTATCCTGGTGACTACGCCAAGGGTGCGGCCATCAAGGGCCTGGATGCAGCGGCAGCACTGGACGGCAAGGTCTTTCATGCCGGCACCGCACTCAAGGACGGTCAAGTCGTGACCGCCGGTGGCCGAGTGCTTTGCGCCACGGCCATGGGCGCCAGCGTCGATGCAGCCCAGCAGCAGGCTTACAAACTGGCGGCCAGCATCGATTGGGAAGGCTGTTTCTATCGCAAGGACATTGGTTACCGTGCCATTGCCCGCGAGCGCGGCGAACAGGAATAAGGCAACAATTCGACAGGCAGGGGCTTGCGACCCTTGCCTGGCTATTCCGGCGCCGCGCATAGTTATATTCTGGCATTAACCTACGAAGGGATTTCGCCGTGCGCTGGCTCAGGATTGCCATAAGTCTAACCGTCACGTTGCTGACCTTGCTCTGCATGCTCCCGGCCCAGGCCGCGCAAGGCAGTGGCTGGGCGGTATTGCTCGACGAACAGGGTGACCTGCAGCTGAGCGACATCCGCTCCGCCCGCTACACCAATCAATTCAGCCCCATCGAACTCGACCACCTCACGGCGGCCGAGCCCGACGGTGCGCTATGGCTGCGTTTCCGGCTGGCACCGGGCAAGCATGAACAATTGCTGCGGGTGTTCGCGCCCGATCTGCTGCACTTCAACATGTATGTGCTGGACGGCGACAAGCTGATCGACCAGTCACAGACAGGCAATGAACAGCCCCTGGCGGACCGGCCCCTACCCAGCAGCGACTTCATGCTGCCGCTACCGCAAAGCGACAAGACCCTGGACGTCTACCTGCGACTGGTTTCCGAACACCAGTTGCGACCCTACATCACCTTGCAATCGGCGGTCATCACCGCGGCCAACCAGAACCAGACACTGATCTACGGTCTGCTGCTGGGCTGCATTTGCATGCTGATCCTGCACAACCTCATCCGCTATGCCTATACCCGCTCGACCAGCAGTCTTTGGCTGGCAGTGTGCGAAGCCTTGTTGATGCTCAGCCTGGTGCTGTTGTTGAACCTGGCGGGCCCCTGGATCCCGGACTGGCAGGCCGTGCAGACGCCCGGCGCCTACCTCGCCCTGCTGCTGACGGCCCCCAGCGGGCTGATATTTGCCTATCGCTTCTTCAAGCCCCTGGGACCTCATCCGCTGAACAAGCTGATCGTGGGCGATATCCTGTTCATCATGATCTGCAGCCTGCTGCTGCTGTTCGTCAACACGCTGCCGCTCAACATCATCACCTATGCACTGGTCGCCCTGGCAGGCCTGAGCATGTTGTTCGTCAGCACCTTTCACTGGCAAAAAGGTTATCGCCCGGCGCGGTTCTTCGTGGCGGCCATGGTGGTGTTCAACCTTGGCACCCTGATCATCCTGCCCGCCTTGCTGGGGCTGACCCTGATCGAACCCCACGACCTGATCACCACCCTGCTGGCGTTCATCTGCATCAGCGGCCTGTTGATGAGCATTGCCCTGAGCGAACGCCAGCGCAGCATCACCGAAGCGCGTTTCAGCATCAGTCGTGACCTGGCAGCCAGCAACGCCGAGATCAATGCCAAGGCCGAGTTCCTGGCAAAGATCAGCCATGAGATCCGCACCCCGATGAATGGCGTGCTGGGCATGACCGAGTTGTTGCTGGGCACGCCGCTGTCGGTCAAGCAGCGCGACTATGTGCAAACCATCCACAGCGCCGGCAACGAACTGCTGACATTGATCAACGAAATTCTCGACATTTCCAAACTCGAGTCCGGACAGATCGAACTCGACGATGTGCAGTTCGACCTCAACGCACTGATCGAAGACTGCCTGAGCATCTTCCGCGCCAAGGCCGAGCAGCAGAACGTCGAACTGATCAGCTTCATTCAGCCACAGGTACCGCGTGTCATCAGCGGTGACCCGACGCGCCTGCGCCAGACATTGCTCAGCCTGCTGGAAAACGCCCTGAAGAAAACCGACGAAGGCGAGATCCTGATCGTCGTCGCCCTCGACGAACGCAGCAGCCATCCACGCCTGCGCATCGCCGTGCAGGACAGCGGCGAACCGATGGACGCCGAAGAACGCGACGCGCTGATGCACGCCGAACTGCACAGCAAGCACTTCCTCTCGACCAACCACCTGGGCGGTAATCTGGGGCTGGTGATCGCCCGTCAGCTAATCCGCCTGATGCAGGGTGAATTCGGCATCAAGAGTGGCAACAACCAGGGCAGCACCTTGTGGCTGACCTTACCCCTGGACCCGGACCGCCTGGAGCATCCAACCTGCGACCTCGATAGCCCGCTGCAGGGTGCACGGGTGTTGGTGGTGGATGACAACGACACGTGCCGCAAGGTGCTGGTGCAGCAGTGCAGCGCCTGGGGCCTGAACGTGAGCGCGGTGCCCTCGGGCAAGGAGGCCTTGGCGCTCTTGCGCACCAAGGCGCACCTGCGTGACTACTTCGATGTGGTCCTGCTGGACCAGAACATGCCCGGAATGACCGGCATGCAACTGGCCGCCAAGATCAAGGAAGACCCGAGCCTGAACCACGACATCCTGCTGATCATGCTGACCGGTATCAGCAATGCGCCGAGCAAGATCATCGCGCGCAACTCGGGCATCAAGCGCATCCTTGCCAAACCGGTGGCCGGCTATACCCTCAAGACCACCCTGGCCGACGAACTGACCCAGCGCAACAAAGGGCTGGCGGTGCCGCAGCACCTGCCATCCGGCCCGCCCCTTCCGGTCAAGGTTCCCAGCGATTTCCGCATACTGGTGGCCGAGGACAACAGCATTTCGACCAAGGTCATCCGCGGCATGCTGGGCAAGCTCAATCTGCAACCGGACACCGCCAGCAATGGCGAAGAAGCCTTGGTGGCAATGAAAGCGAATCGCTACGACCTGGTGCTGATGGATTGTGAAATGCCGATCCTCGACGGTTTTTCGGCGACCCAGCAGCTACGTGCCTGGGAAGTCGGCAATCAGCGCACTCGCACCCCGGTGGTGGCGTTGACCGCGCACATTCTCGCCGAGCATAAGGAGCGCGCACGCCAGGCTGGCATGGATGGGCACATGGCCAAACCGGTCGAACTCTCGCAATTGCGCGAATTGATCGAACACTGGGTTGCCCAGCGCGATCAGCAGAATCGCGCGACGACGCCAACGCCCTGAGCCGACAGACTCCGCGACGCCTGTTAGACTCCCCTTCGACTTCCCTCACCAGTGAGCCTGCCCCATGCTCCACGTGTTGTTCAGCGTTTACCTGAAGATGTTGGTGCTCTATAGCCCGTTCTTCGTGTTGTCCTGCTTCATCAGCCTGACCCGCGGTTATTCGCGCAAGGAACAACGTCGACTGGCGTGGAAAGTGGCCATTGCCACGCTGGTCTCCAGCGTCTTGCTGTACCTGTTCGGGCGGGTGATTTTCAGCGTCTTCGGCATCACCGTGGACGCCTTCCGCATCGGCGCCGGCAGCGTGCTGTTCATCTCGGCGCTGGGCATGGCGCAAGGCAAGTCGGCAGTGCAGACCGATAACGTGCAGCAGGACGTGACCATCGTCCCGCTGACCATCCCCCTGACCGTCGGGCCCGGCACCATTGGCGCCCTGCTGGTGATGGGCGTGAGTCAGCCGCACTGGGACGACAAGCTCACGGCCATTGTCAGTATTGCCCTGGCCAGCTTCACCGTCGGCGTGGTGCTGTACCTGTCCAACCGTATCGAACGCATTCTCGGCGATCAGGGTTTGCAGATCGTCAGCCGGTTGATGGGCTTGTTCGTGTGTGCGTTGGCGGCACAGATTATCTTTACCGGGGTGAAGGGGTATTTGGTGCCCTGATTGCACAAGGCACCTGCCAGGACCTGCTAAATCGTCAGCCTGGCGATCTCCAGAGGTTCAAACTGTCGCCGTGCACCTAGCCACTGCACGGTATCCTCTCTGTACTCGCCATAGATGCCCGCATTGAAACGAGCGGTGTAGAAATAGGCGTTCACCGCGCCATGCAGATCACTAAAAGCAAACTCACGCCCCGTTAAAAGCCTGCCGACTGATCCGCGGGTATCAAAAAAAACCGAAGCGCTGCTCAAGAATCCACATTCATTGACCACGCCAATGCACGCCCTGATGCGCTTCAGCCCCTTCACATTCAGTGCTGCCTGTTGACGGAAGATCTGCTCCACGTTCAGCTTGTCCGGCAACTCGGCGACTCTATCCAACGCTGCCAGTAAAACAGTCGCCTGCTCACCATCCAGATTGTTTTCAAGGACCGTCGCAAATGCCTCTTTCAACGAGAACGCCTTTTCGGCAATGGATGTAAAGGTACCGGTCGTCACGTTTTGCCGGTCGTAGACCCAGCCACACTCATACAAGATACTTTTGTAAGCCTCGAACCAATCCAGACCGTTCGGTTCGTCAGGGAAGTCTTCATCAGCAGCAAGCTGAGTAAAAAGCAAAGCATCAATCACATCTTGTTTAGTGGCGGACGACAACGCTTTTGATACAGCCAGCACGCACCATCCATTGATGTAAATCGAATAGTCCATAGGTCTATATCCTTCGTTCAAACCTGAGGTAAACACCTCTGGCCCAGTCTGACTATTTTTACTTCCTGTGCCGTGCAAAGCGTTTGGCCCGCACGTCCTTGCGACGCAGCCCAAGGACAGATTCAATATCATCTTTTACTTCAGCGTAAGCAAAAGGATTGAAGGTGAGAAAATTTGAACCCTGATAAATATCAACATTCGTGACTTTGAGATCAAAGAACAGAACTTCGCCGCCAAACTTATTACTTTCATGATTAACAGACGAAAAGGAAATAATAATAAGACCATTCTTCGCTTGCTCGCATGGCATTATGGCCAGCTTCACACCTTTTGCAGTCACGACTTCGTAATTGAACAGCTTGACTGTTTCAGGCTCTTTTTCCAAAGCAGTCAAGGTGGTGTCTGCCACGGCACTCAACACCGTTGCACCGGGAATGGCGGCTTTTGCTGCAGCAATACCGGCCTGGACAATAGACGTGACGACATTTTTCATCGTCCCCGACCCAGACTGCTTGTTGTATTCCACGCTCGCATGGACGGGAACAGCACACCCCATGTCCAGCATGCAATTGATGAATGCTCGATGCCAGGCAGCAGGGTTCGGATCATTTTTAGTTTCGTGATCGGCTTCCAGCTTCGAAAAACTTATGAGGTTTTCGACAATCATCATGTTTTCAAGCGAAATACCATCGCCGTAACCGATGAGTGAATTACCCAAGACCAAGGCATCCAGTTCCTTGGTAGGACTCGAAGCAGCCGAATCCACTAAACCTCTTGCACGAGGGACATTAACCAACAGCTCCTTGGCCCTGGCAAGACGTGCCTTGCCCAAATCAGTGCAACCCTTGGGAGTGCTTGAATTTTCAAAACTTTCCATATCCAACATTCCTTTAAATTCGTCTACAGCCCTCCTGGGCATAAAACCGAATTTAACCCACCCCCTTACCGAGCAACAAACCCAATTAAATTTCCATATATGTAAAACCTGCACCAACCCGCCAACAGGCGAATTATTCGAGCAGAACAACCCGAATAATCCGACCTATAGAACTGCGACTTGACTAGTTGATATCAACCAACTTGTCACCGTAGCTACGCGGCGTGTACACCCACAACGATCCTTGAGGCCGAGGAAACACCCGAGTCGTGGATGAGCCAATCAACACCATGGTTCGCATGTCGACCTGATCCGGCGTCAATTGGCCGAGTGTCGTGACCCGCAACGTCTGCCCCGGGCGCCCGACATCACGCCCCAATACGACCGGCGTGTCAGCAGTCCGATGCAGGGCGACGATTTCCAGCGCACGCCCCAACTGCCAAGGCCGGGAACGCGAGATCGGGTTATAGAAGGCCATCGCCAGGTCGGCTTGCGCCGCCAGGTCCAGACGCTTCTCGATGATGTCCCACGGTTTGAGATTGTCCGATAGCGACAGTACGCAGAAGTCATGCCCCAACGGTGCACCCGCTTGGGCAGCTGTTGCCAGCGATGCCGAAACGCCCGGCAGGATTTCAAGGTCAACGTTGTGCCACGCTGGATCGCGGGACTCATGCAGTGCCTCGAGCACCGCCGCGGCCATGGCAAATACACCGGGATCCCCGGAAGAGACCACCACTACGCAACGGCCCTGCGCCGCGAGCTCAAACGCGTGGCGTGCACGCTGCATTTCTTCACGGTTGTCGGTGCAGTGCAGGACCTGATCCGCACGGAACGGTCCCGCCATGCGCACGTAGGTTTCGTAACCGAGAACGTCATTGGCACGGGCCAGCTCCGCCTTGACCGCGGGCACCATCAGATCGGCAGCGCCAGGACCAAGACCAATCACTGCCAGACGACCGCGAGGACGGCCAATGGACAAGGGGTCCAGAGGCTGCTCGGCAACAGCGATGGCAACGGCCTCATCGCCGAACATGACAACAGGCTGGTCGATGGCGTTACGCAGCAGTTGGCTGACTGCGCCGACATCACTGGCAAAACGCAGGGGCACACCCAGCTCAAGCGCCGCTTCACGCAGCGTCGCACTGGACATTTCACTATCGGCGGCCAGCAGGCAGGCCAACGACTGCACGGCGATTTTTGCCTGATGCAAAGCCTCGCGAACCGCACTTGGCACATCGGCCACGCTGGCACTGACAGCCACCAACACGTTGCGTGGATAAATCAGCAGTTCATTGGCTATCGGCGGACGCTCGGCATGACCGACGTGCACGGCCAGCCGCGCTTGCGGGCTTTCCGGTAACTGCACCTGCGCCAGCCAGGGTGCCGCGCCTTCGATTCGCACCGATTCACCGGCGAGCAAATCGGAAACGAAGCGTTTACCCAGCTCGAGATCACCCAAGGCGTAGCCGCTGGGCGGGTTCAGCAGGCAGGTGCCAAAACGCAATTCGCCACTGGTGGTGATCGCCGCCGACACGTCCAGCCCGGCCGCAATCTCCCGCGCCAGCACGTTCACGCCTGCCAACCCACCGAGCAGCGGCACCACGGCGCTACCGTCTTCGGCGACGGCGAGCACGGGCGGCTCAGCCCCCTTCTCCAGCAGTAACGGCGCGAGGGTGCGAATGACAATGCCGGCTGCGCACAGGGCGATGATCGGCGTGTCTTGTTGATAAAGCTCGCGCAACGTCGCACCGAATTCGTGGTACGTGCGATCGGCACCGACGACCCGTTCGGCCAGGCCGTGGATCAAGGCGCCGGGGTACAGCTGTTGAATCCTGCGCGCGGTCGCGAGGCTGCCATTGCCGAGAATGACAATGGCCGGAGCTGGACGAGTCATCAGCCTTGCCACCTTTCACCGGGAACGATGATCAGCGAGAAGTACGGCGATGACATCGGCTCGACCTGATCCAGCGGCACGATCTTCTGGTTGGCCATGGTCGCGCGTTCGACGTACAGCGCACGCTCGGCCAATCCGAGCTCTTCCAGCACCTGACGGACTTTCGGGAAGTTGCGTCCCAGCTTCATGATCACTGCCGCATCGGCGTCGGCCAGACGGCGCTTGAGATCATCGTGAGGCAGCACGCCGGACAGCACCGACAAGCTCTGATTGCGATACACCAACGGCGCACCCAGCACCGAAGCGCCACCGAGCATAGAGCAGACACCCGGCACCACTTCAGCCTCGTAACGCTCCGCCAGTCGATCGTGCAGGTACATGTAGGAACCATAGAAAAACGGATCGCCTTCGCAAATCACTGCCACGTCACGACCCGCATCGAGATGCGCTGCCAGCTCTTCACCGGCCGCATCGTAGAAATCGCTGATCACTTGCTCATAGGACAGCGGTGCCGGCAATGCCTCGGTGGTCACCGGATACACCAGTGGCAGCAAGGTTTGTGCGTCCTGCAAATGCGCTTCGATGATGCCGAAAGCATTGCCCTTTTTACCCTTGGCGACGAAGTACGCCACCACCGGCGATTCACGCAGCAAGCGCAGGGCCTTGACGGTAATCAGTTCCGGATCACCGGGTCCCACGCCAAGGCCGATCAAGCGTCCAGGTTGCTGCATCATTCGATCTCCGTGGCGAGGGCATTGACGGCGGCGGCGGCCATGGCGCTACCGCCCAGCCGGCCTTGCATGATAACGAACGGCACGCCGCGACTGTCGGCGGCCAGCGCTGCCTTGGATTCGGCGGCGCCAACGAAGCCCACCGGGAAGCCCAGGATCAGCGCCGGTTTCGGGGCGCCAGCGTCGAGCATTTCGAGGAGGTAGAACAATGCCGTCGGTGCGTTGCCGATCACTACCACACTGCCTTCCAGATGCGGACGCCAAAGCTCCAGCGCAGCGGCGGAACGGGTATTGCCCAATTCACGGGCAAGCTCGGGAACGCTTTCATCACGCAGGGTGCAGATGACCGGATTGTTCGCTGGCAAGCGCGTGCGGGTGATGCCCTCTGACACCATCCGCGCATCACACAGGATCGGCGCGCCGGCAGCCAGCGCATCGCGCCCGGCCTTGCCCGCGCCTGCGGAAAACTGCAGGCCGTCGATCGCATCGACCATGCCGCAAGCGTGGATCACACGGACGGCGAGTTTTTCCAGATCGGCCGGAATGCGCTCGAGGTTGGCCTCGGCACGAATGATCGCGAAGGAATTGCGATAGATCTCCTGACCGTCGCGGATGTAATCAAGCATCAAGGGGGCTCCGTGAGCGGGCGTCGAGCAAGGCCGCGACCGCGTCGATAGTAAGATTGCGTGCGTGTAGCGCGCCGAAACCCGGCTGCGCGGCATCGCGAAAATAGAGGTCGTAGTGACCAGGGCACGTCGCCAACAAGGTGACGGGCGCCGTGTGTGCGCACGCGCATGAGCGTGGGCAGCCCGACAAGTGAACCTGCACCTGCGCGGATTGATCATGCAGCCGTTCGGCCAGTTGCCGCGCGTCGCCCTTGGTATCCGCCAGGCCTTTGCCGCAACCGGCCGATCCTGTGCAGGCCACCAGATGGGCCAGGGTCTGGTCGGCGTCGACCAGATAACCCAACGCCTGCAATTGTTGGCGCAGGGCGGGTGAATCCTCATCGCGAATATTGGGCAGCAACAGGCTTTGCCAAGGCGTCATGCGCAGGCTGGCATCACCAAACGCCTCGGCCAGATGAGCCGCCCCCCTGAGCATCGTCGGGTCCAGCCGCCCCAAAGGTGGCACGGCGCCGACATAGACCAGGCCTTCCTGACGCTGTGGATAACAGCCGATGTGTAATCCCGCAGGGGCCGTCGGGCGCGGCCATGGCTCGATGGCAAACAAGGGCACGCGCTCAGCCAGCCGTTGCAGCAGCGAATCAAGCGAATGCTCAGCCAGCAGATGTCGCATCCGGGTCTGATCCGGCCGTGCAAGTTCGAGAAACAACTCCAACACCGCCACCACCAAGGCATGCCCGTCGCGCAGCAATACCGCTGCTACCGGCGTCTCGGTGGGGCACCCCGCCAGACCGAAAGCCAGCACTGGCTCGCCGTTTCGCTCAACCGCACTCAGCCAGAGGTCATGGGGATGTTCGAGCATGGCCAAGGCTTCACCCCCATCCAGTTGCACGGCGAACTTGGCCGACAACTCATGGAAACGCGCATGGGTTTGCAAGCTGTCGAGGATTTCCCGGGCCAAGGGCCCGCTGTCGATCAGCATGTGCCGGTCAATGCCGGCGCTGGGGCTGAGCATCAGGTTGCGCACATCATCGCCTGCGACGTTGACAGGTCCCAACCCGACGGCCAGCAGACTGTCGATCAACGCGGCGGACTGCTGGCCAATTCCGCGAATTTGCAGATTGGCGCGGTTGGTCGCCTCGATCACGCCCCCGGCATAGCGTTCGGCGGCATCAGCCACCGCCACGGCCTGATCTGCACGAATAGCCCCGCCGGCGAGTTTGATTCGACAAATGCCGCCATCCAGCGCCTGGACGACACGCAACAACCCGGGACAGGCCGATGGGCGCAAGGGACTGGATGTCTGGGGTGAATTCACAGGGATGACCGGCAACGGGACGAAGGGGCGCATTATGCCTGCTTTGCCCGGCGGGATGAAAAAGCTCAAGTGGATTGACGACGAAGCGCGCTCGCGCAAAGGTCAATGGTCGCTTTGCTGAAATCTGAACCCCGGTGCATTTAACAGCAAGTATCAGTTCTTCACGCCAACTTCATTTCAACCGCAAACAGGCTGTTGTACTTTCACCAACAGGAAAACCACTTCTCCCAACACTATCTTTATTCAAGGACTGAATATGAACAATAACAACTTCTCCGGCGTATTGACCGGCCCCAATCTGCTTTCGTGCATAGAAGATTTGTCACTTGCGGATCATGACGACCTGACCCACTGCACACAGATCGCCACCCAATCCGCCGACAAGGCCTGCAGCCGCTTTGTCGATTCGACAAAGTGGCTGAATGAATATGTGACGACGCTGAGCTTCCTCGGCTGGTCCGTCTTCCAGGATGCAATCTTTACCCGCACCCGTCACGACGTCCTGAGGAGCGTTGCGGATTTCCTGGTCGAGAGCGCTGGAAAGATGCCCGACAGCCGACAGGGGAACGCAATGATCGACACGCTCGACGCACTGAAACCCGACAAGCCGGCGCTGCTCTCCCTGGACCAGGAAAGCCTGCTGGGGCGGCACTTCCAGGTTATCCCCGCCCGCTATGACGCCAAGGGGTTTCTTGAAATCGCAGTATTCAATCTTGAATTGGTAACGTCTACAAAAGAAAGCAACTTCCTGTACATCGAGTCGGAAAAGCGCTCTGCCACAATCATTCAGCAACGGGCCTATCTCAAACTGGATAAAAGAATACTTGAAACAAAAAGAACGCTTATTGATAAAAAGCGTCGCGAGATCAGAATGAAGAGATTCGACCTTCTGAAAAACAGCCCATAAGATAATCAGGATAAATCCCATCATTTTGCAGGGCAGCCATCGGCCTTGACCGCGATTTCATCGACTGACGACGGGCGAATACAATCGACACCGCGTTATGATGCGCAACCGCGCCGGCCGAGACGGACTTGAGCGCGGTGATGATTTGGCTTTGGTCGATAGAAGAGGAATGGCATGCCCCCTTGGCTGACAGTGGTAGGCATCGGTGAAGACGGCTTCAAGGGCCTGGGCAAGAACGCTCGGCACGCCCTGCTGGGCGCTTCGCGGATCATTGGCGGTCAGCGGCAACTGGATTTGCTGCCGGTGTGCATTCGTGGCGAGCGGCAATTGTGGCCCAGCCCGTTTTCGCTGGCCCCGGTGCTGGAACGGCACGGCGAACCGGTTTGCGTGCTGGCCAGCGGCGACCCGATGTTCTTCGGTGTCGGCGCCAGCCTCGCCCGGCAATTGCCCAGCGATGAAATGCTGGTCTTGCCCGCGCCATCGTCCTGTTCACTCGCCGCCGCGCGGATGGGCTGGCCGCTGCAGGATGTGGTGACGCTGTCGGTGGTCGCCCGCCCCATTGCCGCACTTAATGCGCACTTGTTCAGTGGCGTTCGTCTACTGGTGCTGAGCAATGACGGCCAAAGCCCTGCCGCGATCGCGTCGCTGTTGCGCGAACGCGGGTTCGGGCCGAGCCGCCTGAGCGTGCTCGAACACTTGGGTGGTGAGGCCGAGCGACGCATCGACAGTACCGCCAACGACTGGGCCGACCCGACTCTCGCCGACCTGAACCTGATCGCCATCGAGTGCATCGCAGAACCCAACACACCGCGCCTGTCGCGACTAGCCGGCCTGCCGGACTCCGCCTTCAGGCACGACGGACAACTGACCAAACGCGATGTGCGCGCGATCACACTCGCTCGACTGGCACCGGTTCCCGGCGATCTGTTATGGGATGTCGGCGCTGGCAGCGGCTCCATTGGCATCGAATGGATGCGCGCTCATCCAGGTTGCCGGGCGCTGGCCATCGAGGCCGATGAAGGTCGGCAGCTGTTGATCGAGCACAACCGCGACGCACTCGGCGTGCCCGGCCTGCAACTGATTCGCGGCAGTGCACCGCAAGCCCTGGCGGGACTCGAACGCCCAGACGCGATTTTCATCGGCGGCGGGGTCACCCGTGAAGGCGTGCTCGACGCTTGCTGGGCAGCGCTCAAACCCGGCGGCCGCCTGATTGCCAATGCGGTCACTTTGCAAAGTGAAATGACCCTGATGGCCTGGCGCGAACAGCACGGCGGCGAGCTGACGCGTATTCATATCGCCCAGGCACAACCCCTGGGAGACTTCGACACCTGGCGCCAGGCGTTGCCGATTACCTTGCTGGACGTGGTCAAACCCCTCGATGCGTGACGAAACCGCCGAACAACCTGCCCCATTGCGCAGCGGCCTGACCACGGGCAGCTGCGCCACCGCGACCAGCCTGGCAGCGGCTCGCTTGCTGCTCGCCGGTGTAAGTTCGGACGCCGTGCAAATCGTCCTGCCCAAAGGCAAGCAGGTGCAGATGCGCCTGGAATTCTGCCGATTGATCGACGGCGGCGCCGAGGCCGGGACGATCAAGGATGCCGGGGACGATCCCGACGTGACCCACGGTGCACTGCTCTACTCCCAGGTGCGCCTGCGCAGTGAGCCGGGTACAGGTTTCATTGCCGGGCGTGGTGTTGGCACGGTCACTCGACCGGGGCTGGTGCTGGGCGTCGGCGAGCCGGCGATCAATCCGGTACCGCGCAAGATGATCAGCGATCACCTGGCGCTGCTCGCTGAAGAACTCGACTATCGCGGCGGTTTCGAGGTCACGGTGAATGTCGAGAACGGTGAGGCCCTGGCGTTGAAAACCATGAACCCGCGCCTGGGCATTCTCGGCGGCCTGTCGATCCTCGGCACCAGCGGCATTGTCCGGCCGTTTTCCTGCGCGGCCTACATCGCCTCGATCCACCAGGGTATCGACGTGGCCAAGACCAACGGCTATCTGCACATCGCCGCGTGCACCGGTAACGCCAGCGAAGACACCATGCGCAGGGTCTACAACCTGCCGGAAATCGCCCTGATCGAAATGGGCGATTTCGTCGGTGCAGTGCTCAAACACCTGCGCAAAGTCCCGGTGGAAAAACTCAGCCTGTGCGGCGGCTTCGGCAAGATCAGCAAACTGGCCGCCGGGCACATGGACCTGCACAGCCGGCATTCGAGCATCGATCTGCCGCAACTGGCCGAATGGGCCGCCGCAGTCGGCGCCGATACGGCGCTGCAGCAAAGCATCCGTGAAGCCAACACCAGTCAACAGGCCCTGGCGATGGCCAGCGCCGCAGGAATCGCCCTCGGCGATACCGTGTGCCAACACGCCCTGGACTTTGCCCGCAGCGTGGTGCCGGCGCAGGTTCAGGTTGAAGTGTTTGCCATCGATCGCCAGGGCGGGATTGTCGGCCATGCGGGAGCTTTTCAATGAAGCGCATTCTGCTGCTGGGCGGCGTGACCGAGGCCCTGGCGATTGCCCGGACCCTCGGCCCACGACACATCTATAGCCTGGCGGGTGTCGGTCGAGTGCCGACGGACTTGAATTGCCAGGTTCGCGTGGGTGGCTACGGCGGTGCCGAAGGCCTGGCGCAGTTCATCCGCAATGAGCGGATTGATCTGTTGCTGGATGCGACTCATCCCTACGCCGCCCAGATCAGTCGCAACGCCGCGCTGGCGGCTCGCTTGAGCGGCATCGCCTGCTGGGCGCTGCGACGTCCGGCATGGCAACCACAGCCCGGCGATGACTGGCGCGAAGTCAGTGTTTGGGCCGAGTTGATCAAGGCCCTGAAACCCTTCCGTCGACCGCTGTTCACACTGGGTCGCGAGCCCTTGCAACACCTGGACGAAATTCCGCCCGAGCAATTCTGGACCTTGCGCGCGCTGGACGTGTACCCCGGCAATGACCGCTGCGAAGTGATCGGCGCTCGTGGACCGTTCCAGATCGTTGATGAGCGCGAGTTGTTCGAACGTCGGCAGATCGATGTGCTGATAAGCAAGAACAGCGGCAGCACGGCTACCGAGCCGAAGCTGGAAGTGGCGCGCGAGCGTGGGGTGCCGGTACTGGTGTTGAAGCGGCCGAAGTTGCCGGCGTCAGATCGAGAGTTCGGGTCGGTGGTAGATTTGCTGGACGCCCTAGCGGAGTCGGACTATTCCTGAGACCTGCTGAGCCCTGCGACTTTGCTCACAACACTCTCGGACTGATCTGACTGTCCGCGCCAGGACTCTAACCCTATAGTCCTCTCCCTCCTGATCCTATCAAGCACACCCACCATCCACAGGTGAATGGCCTCGCCTGGAGAAAAGTGTTGCTTGCCACAATGTATCCCAAGGAATACGATTCGAGATGATCGAGTTTGAACGATCACGAGTGTTTGCCGACTGGCTCAACTCGTTGAGGGACACCATCGGCAAAGCTCGAATAATCGCCAGGCTCCGTGCCGCTGAACATGGAAATTTTGGTGATTGTGAATCAGTAGGCGCTGCTGTTCATGAAATGCGTGTTCATTACGGTCCTGGTTACAGGCTGTACTTCACTCGCAAAGATGAGGTGATTTACCTACTGTTGATCGGAGGCGACAAATCGACTCAAAAACGAGATATCAAACGTGCTATTCAAATGGCACAAAACATCGGTAATGAGGAGTAAGTCATGGCCGAACGATTCACCCGTTTTGACGCCGCCGAGTTTCTCAAAACGCCGGAAGAAATGGCGGCTTATCTGGACGCCTGCTTTGAAGAGGATGCTGGCGACGGTGTACTGATACGCGCAGCTCTGAACGATATAGCCCGAGCAAAGGGTATGACACAAATTGCCCGTGATGCCGGCCTGGGACGCGAGAGTCTGTACAAAGCGCTGAGCAGTAGTGGCAATCCGGAATTCGCGACTATCATGAAGGTTATGAAAGCCTTGGGCCTGCGCTTGCATGCCATTGCTGATTGATTGCACTGCGACACCACACCGCACACGGTGTTTTTACTTATCGGCCCTGATCAGGCTAAATAGCCGCGCCTGATCGCCCACCCACCGGATTTGTCCCATGTCCCGACAACGGCTCGCAATTGCCTGGATCGCCTGCTTCGCAGTGCTGTTCAACATGCTCGCCATGCCGATGTCCGGAGCGATGGCGCAGACGGCGAAGTCGCCAGCCGAACAATTGCTGTGGGGCAGCTTCTGCTCGTCCAGCGGCACCAGGATGGTGGCGATTTCCCTGGGCGATATCGAGCAGAAAGCCCCGCAAAGCGACGACCATTCCAACATGCAGCATTGCTGGTGCTGCAGCGGCTCCGCGCCATTGGTGGCGTTGCCCGCACATGAGCCACAACTGTATTACACGCAGTTCGAAGCGAATCGAAGCCTGCCTCCCGCCGCATTCAATACCCCGACACCCCGCCAGCAATGGCCCAGCCTCAACCCCCGTGCCTCCCCTCTGGTGTGATTGTTTCTCGCAATTGATCTGCGTTTTGAATCGCCTGGAGAACTGCCATGTTGAACAGACTCATCGTTCTGGCCGCGTTGCTGCTGCCTGCCTGCTTTGCCAATGCCCACGAATACAAAGTCGGCGAGCTGGAAATCGCTCATCCCTGGTCGCAGGAGTTGCCGCCCAATGCGCCGAACGTCGCGGCCTACTTCGTGATCCACAACGCAGGCAAGACCGCCGACCGCCTGCTCAGCGTCGATTCGCCGATTTCAGGCGAGGCCCAGTTGCATGAGCATCTGATGCAAAACGACGTAATGAAAATGCAGCACGTACCGAACGTGGAAATCCCCGCTGGCGGCGAAGTCACTTTTGCGCCGATGGCCTATCACGTGATGCTGCTGAATCTGAAGGACCGCGGCCTGCTCATCGATGGCAAACGCTTCCCGCTGACCCTGCACTTCGAGAAGTCCGGTGACGTGACGGTCGAAGTGGCGGTGCAGAAGCAGGCGCCCGAGGCCACGCAAAAGCACGCGCACGTTCAGTAATCCGCCGAGCTGAAGCCGCCCATGCGCCCGCCAGGCACCAGGTCATCCGCCCACCGTCGTCAGCCATTGAGCCTGACGCGCGGCAGCTGGATCAGCCTGTTCGCCATGTTGATGATCTTTATCGGCCCGCTGATTTCCCAGTCGATGCCGATGGATCAGCGCGCCTCGATGTCCATGAACATGTCGATGGACATGAGCATGGACATGTCGGCGATGGAGCACGCGGACCACGCCGCACAACCGGATGCCGAGCATTGCCCGCCAGCGTCCGGGCATCACGCAATCTGGGAAAAATGCGGCTATTGCAGCCTGCTGTTCAATTGCCCGGCGCTCACCGGTGGCGGGGCATTCACCGCGTTTGACACCCCGCCCGCCAACTCGTACACCACGCCATCCCCTCGCCTGGGTCATGCCCGGCAAACCTTCTTCCCTGGCGCCCGCACCCGCGCCCCGCCCGTCGTCGCGTAAACACCCACTGCTGGTTTCACACGGTCCTGTAGGAGCGACCGTGTCGTTTACGACTGTTCGATGGAAATTGTCATGTCCAGGATTGCTGCTGTCCCTTGCTTGAGCGCTGCCCAAGCTTCCCTTGCCCTGAACGAATCCAGCATTCGCTTCAGGCACGCCACCGCCATCCTGTGCGGTGCCTTGCTGGCGCCGTCCGCGCTGGCCGATGAACACGCAGATCATGGTGAAGAGCTGAGCCCGACGGTCATCACCGCCATTGCCCCCAGCTCGCCACTGACCATCGTCACCAACCCCAAAGAGCCGCGCCAACCCGTGCCGGCCAGCGACGGTTCGGACTATCTGAAAACCATTCCGGGTTTCGCCCAGGTGCGCAATGGCGGCACCAACGGCGACCCGGTGCTGCGCGGCATGTTCGGCTCGCGCCTGAACATCCTCACCAACGGCGGCATGATGCTCGGCGCGTGCCCCGGCCGGATGGACGCACCGACCTCGTACATCTCGCCGGAAACCTACGACACATTGACCGTCATCAAAGGTCCGCAAACCGTGCTCTGGGGACCGGGTGCCTCGGCCGGCACCATCCTCTTCGACCGCGAACCGGAACGTTTCGGTGAGCTCGGCACGCGGGTGAACGCCAATGTGCTGGCCGGCTCCAACGGCCGGTTTGATAAATTGGTCGACGCAGCCGCCGGCGGGTCATTGGGCTATGTGCGGGTGATCGGCAACACCGCCCAGGCCGACGACTACAAGGATGGCAACAACGACACCGTGGCATCGCGCTACGACAAATGGAACGGCGACGTCGCGCTCGGCTGGACCCCGGACGCCGATACCCTGCTGGAGCTGACCGCCGGCAAGGGTGACGGCGAGGCGCGTTACGCCGGGCGCGGCATGGACGGTTCGCAGTTCAAGCGCGAGAGCCTGGGCCTTCGCTTCGAGAAGTCCAACATCAGCGACGTCCTGGAAAAGCTCGAGGCACAGGTCTACTACAACTACGCCGACCATGTGATGGACAACTACACGCTGCGCACGCCGTCCGGCACTGGGATGATGGCTGGCCCGATGGCGTCGAACGTCGACCGTCGCACCCTTGGCGCGCGAGTCAAGGCCACCTGGCGTTGGGCCGATGTGCAGTTGATCGGCGGCATTGACGCGCAGACCAACGAACACCGCCAACGCAGAGCCATGGGCATCGACACTTACCAGGATCTGCCGTACACCAAGGATGCCGACTTCCACAATTACGGGGTGTTCAGCGAACTGACCTGGTACGCCGCCGAGCGTGACCGACTCATCAGCGGTGCACGCCTGGACCGCGCTTCGGCCAAGGATTACCGGCAAACCATCGGTTCGGGGATGATGACCCGCCCCAACCCGACCGCCGACGACACCCGTGCCGATACCCTGCCCAGTGGCTTCATCCGCTACGAACATGACCTGGCCGACAGCCCGACCACGCTGTATGCGGGCCTGGGCCACACCCAGCGTTTCCCGGATTACTGGGAACTGTTTTCGCCCAATTCCGGCCCCGCCGGATCGGTGAATGCCTTCGATTCGATCAAACCCGAAAAAACTACCCAGCTCGACTTCGGCCTGCAATACAAGTCCGCAGACCTCGATGCCTGGGCCTCGGCATACATCGGCCAGGTACGCGATTACATCCTGTTCAACTACACGCCCGCCATGATGGGCATGACTTCGCAAGCGCAGAACATCGATGCGCGAATCATGGGTGGCGAACTGGGCGCCGCCTACGAACTCACCGAACGCTGGAAAGCCGACGCCACCCTGGCCTACGCCTGGGGCAAGAACAGCAGCGATGGCAATGCCTTGCCGCAAATGCCGCCGCTGGACGCCCGTTTCGGCCTGACCTACAGCGAAGACAACTGGAGCGCCGGCGCACTGTGGAGAGTGGTTGCCGCGCAAAACCGTATCGACCAGAACAAAGGCAACGTGGTCGGCAAGGACTTCGACAAGACCCCGGGTTTTGCCGTGTTCTCGCTCAACGGCGCCTATCGGATCAACCAGCACTGGAAGGTCAGCAGCGGCGTCGACAACCTGTTCGGTAAGGCCTACGCCGAACACTTGAACCTGGCCGGCAACGCCGGTTTCGGCTACCCGGCCAATGACCCGCAAGCCATCAAGGAACCAGGGCGCACGCTCTGGACCAAGGTGGATATGAGTTTCTAGATGCTTCGCGAGCAGCCCGCTCCCCTGTGGGAGCGAGCCTGCTCGCGATCGGTTGCGCAGCAACCGCAAACAAACAACTAAAAGATTCAGCCAAGCGGAGCACACGTGATGAAACAGCCCAAAGTGAATTTCTACAACCTGGCCTGGCGCTGGCACTTCTATGCCGGATTGTTCGTTGCGCCATTCATGGTGATGCTGGCCCTGACCGGCACCATTTATCTGTTCAAACCGCAACTCGACTCACTGATGTACAGCAGCCTGCTCAACGTACCTGCCGGGCACCACACGGTGCCGGCCGATGACCTGCTCAACCGGGTCAAGGCCGCGTATCCACAAGGCACGATCAAACAATACCTGCCGCCGGTAACCGCCGAGCGCAGCGCGCAGTTTGTCGTGCTCAACGGCGGTAACGAGCTGAACGTGTTCGTCGACCCGTACCACGGCGACATCCTCGGCGAGCAAGACGCCAAGAAAAACCTGCAAGCGGTCGCGCGGGCGATTCACGGCGAGCTGATGATCGGCACCGTCGGCGACCGACTGGTGGAACTGGCCGCTGGTTGGGGGGTGGTGCTGGTGGTGTCCGGGGTGTTCCTGTGGTGGCCGCGCGGTCAGGCCGCGGGCATTCTCTGGCCACGCCTGAGCAGTCGAGGCCGTGTGTTGTGGCGTGACCTGCACGCCGTCACCGGTTTCTGGGGTGCTTCGTTGCTGCTGGTGATGCTGCTCAGCGGCATGACCTGGACCGGTTTCTGGGGCCAGCAATACGCCGCCGTCTGGAACGTCTTTCCGGCGGCGATGTGGGACAACGTGCCCAAGTCCGACGTCGAAGCGCGCAGCCTCAACAGTGCCACCCGCCAGACGGTGCCGTGGGCCATGGAAAATACCCCGATGCCGATGTCCGGCGATCACGCCGAACACATGGCCCATGGTGCAGCGCAAGCCGGCCCGGCCGCACCGACCATCAGCCTGCAGGACGTGCAGGACATCGCTGTGCAACGCAAGGTCGAGCCTGGCTACAGCATCACGTTGCCGACCACGGACACCGGCGTGTTCACCATCGCCGTGTTTGCCGATGACCCGCGCAACGACGCCACCCTGCATGTCGATCAGTACACCGGTAACGTTCTTGCCGACGTACGCTACGAGCACTACGGTGCCGTCGCCCGCGCCACGGAAATCGGCGTAATGCTGCACGAAGGCAAGATGTTCGGCACGCTCAACCAGATCATTGTCCTGCTGATCTGCCTGATGATTTTTCTCAGTGCGGTCAGTGGCGTGGTGATCTGGTGGAAGCGCCGTCCGCAAGGCAAGTTCGGTGTCCCGCCGCTGCGTCACGACCTGCCGAAATGGAAAACCGCGATGGTGATCATGTTCGCACTGGCGGTGGCGTTTCCGCTGGTGGGCGCTTCGCTGGTGGTGGTGTGGCTGTTGGATCGTGTGCTGTTGTCGCGATTCACCCGACAAACTGAATCGGCCTCGTCTTCATCATGAAGTCGAGATACGCGTACCTGTAGACTTGGGGTGCCCGCAGCCATTGCTGCGGGTGTTCTTTTGAACCAGCGCGCTGACCGGATGCCAGGCGGTCAGGCTGCTGACACGGTTACAACTCATCCCGAGTATGTTGGGCGGATACGTCGGGAACCTGTTGACGTATGATTTTCCAATCGGTTCCCAGTCGCCCGGCCTGGCGCCAATAACCGCCGGCCTTCAACACTTCTAAAGTACTGCCGTTAGCCAGCCTGGAAATGAACGCGTCGAACGACAACACGGTGGCCCATTGATCATTCGGAGGTTGCACCAGTTTTACTGCAAGCAGCGCTTGCTCCGCTATCGAATAGGTCGGCAGGTACTTCAGCAATGCACCGTCGCGTGTCGAATAGTAGAACGCCGTAATATCAAAGCCTTTGTTTTTCAAGAGCTGCGTGTGCGAATGAATCGACTCGGGGGAAGCGAAATTGTCAGCGTCAGCATTTGATCCCGACTGAACAATCTGATGACTGGCCATCCATTTGTAGTTATCAGGCAAGCGCGGCAATCGAGTACCGGGTGAAACTGAAACGTCGCTCGCCGTGCGGAAGATCAACTTGATGGCATCCTCGGGATCACGCGTACCCGCGAGGGGCTCCATGCCAACGTACGAATAGGTATCGGGTTTGGCCAGGATTGCGCTTGTACACGCCGCGCCTATGTTGAATCGTGCCGCTCGAAGCTGAACATAACGAGCTGCATCGTCAGGATGATGAAACATTGGCCCAAACGGCAGCCTGGACTTGCTTGCCCACCTTGCTTCGACGGACACAGACGGCATACCAGCAATCCAGTCCTGCCCAACCTCACCCGAACGGGACCAGTAAGCGCTGGTCAACAGCACCTCCAATTTCCCCGCAGCCGCCATACGCCGAATGTAATCCGTCAGTTTGAATGAGCCGCGGTTGATATCGTCCTGATCGCGTTGAGCCTGCGCCGTTGTCGCGAACGGATTGTCCCTGACCTGAACCTGACCAAATTTGTCCCGATACTCAACCGGATCGAATGGCGCGAGCTCAAGACGTAGCAGTGCGCCGTCGCCACAGGAAAAATAAATCGGCCTGTACCCATTGGACGTTCGGGCGCTGTCGCGCGCCAGACTCACGTCCATGGGTGAAAAGAAGTGTCGGTAATCATCATCCGACAATCCCGGCGGCGTAGCAGCTGCACACAGGATGAGCCCACTGTCCACGAAGCGGTAAGGCAATACACCGGGGAAGACACGGTCATACGCCAACCGTGAGTTGTGCACACTCACGGGCAGCGTCGCGAGGAAAGAACCGTCGTGGGCATTGCGCAGGATAAATCCAAAACCGAGTGATGAGCGACTACCGGCCTGTTCATGCGCCAGACGTGCGGCATCCTGCTCCTGGATGCAGACCGCGCTATAAGCCGGTCCCACCAAGGCCCTTGGGTAGCCCGTCGTGTGGGGCGTTGTTTGATACGGTTCAAATTCCGTGACTTCGCGAGCCGCCCCCCAGAGACGACTTCCTGTAACCACTTTCAGATACCCGGAATTGACCAGCTTTTTAACCCACGCCGTCGGCGTCAAGGTACCGGCATGGATCTGCTCTTTGATCCAGGTGGCATCCAGATCACGAGCCGGTTTTCCCGACAGGCTTATCGCAATGGCCAGATCGGCGCGGATACGCTCCCAAGTACCGATCCGGTAACGGATAGTCGACCCATCTGGCGCAAACAGGTATTCATCGAGCAGCCGTGTTCTCCTCATGAATGCGGTGTAGATGGAATCAACAGAGAGCATGTTGCCATAGAGCTCTTTGTCGGCGGCGGATAGCAGGACAGGTAAGGCGCGCTGAACCCTTGAGCGATAACGTGCAACGATCGTGCAGTCTGGTGGAAACTGGCCGAGTTCTATCGCAGCATCCGAAAAGATCCACGTTGTATCAAAGTCTTCCCGGGGAATGTCGACAGGATCAGTGGCCAAGTACCTTCCGTCAGAGCGTTGGAGAATCAGACCACCGAATGCGCTTGTCGCGCTGGCAGGCACTTGCGAACGCGCATGCACGGCGGCGTCATCCGCCGTCAGGAAAAGTGGACCGAGCGAACGACGCTGCAGGTTCTGGCTCGGCGCCCAGCGGGTGTCGACCAGCCCCTTCCTGTCCCAGCAGGCACTGGTGCGCAACACCTGCAACTCATCGTGACGGGCGACCATCGTGACAAAATCGGTTGCGCTCGACACGCCCTTGGCCAGATTTTTTTGAATGACCTCCAGGCCCATGTTCGGGACGTCGTTGTCGAACAGCGGCGTGTCCGGGCGCGGAACATACTTCAGCAGTGCGCCGTCCGGCGTCGACACGTAGAGTGATGCCGGAACTCTGGCCCCGATGGCTGGGCGTTTTTTTGCGTTGTAGACCGCGACCCATAGATCCTTCGGAACAATGAAATGCTCGGCCAGCCAGCGTCGGGAGGCATCGCGCTCATGCTTGCCCCGTTGGCGCGAATAGAAATAGGAGTGAGGGGTGAATGACTCGGGATAGGCATATTCCCCGGATCGGTTATACCGGAACACACTGCGTTCGAGGAAAAGCTTGTCTCTTGGAAAACTGACGGGAACCAGTTCTGAAGCGACATATTCTTCTTTGGCCTTGTGTTTGAGAATGAACCCGAACCAGATCTGTCCTTCATCACGTTGTAGGGTGTTTCGGCCATAACGATCGAGTGCCGCTTCATCGGCTGACTGGAAAACCGCACCCAATGACACTCTCTCCGGTACATTGCGCTGCCAAGGGCCGGGAACGACGTGCTCCGTGACTGCCCCCCGAGGTCGCCAGCGCCCGTTGCTGATAATGACCTGCAAATCACCCGCGGCTATCGCCTCTGTCACCAGTTGTTCAGGTTTGACCACTCCCGTTTCCAGATCGAGGGCAAGCTTGCCGGGCGATTGGCTGGTGCCCAGTTGTTTGAGCAGAGCCGACGAGCCCGGGCTGCTGGCGGGGGTGAATCGGATCAAACTGTCTTCGGCCCCCGACAGGTAGCCCGGGCCGGTTCCGAGGAGTTTGCGCAGCTCTTCGGCACTGAACATCAGCAAGCTCGTCGTCGCATCCTCGATGGACCATTTCAGCTGGGCGACCTTGTCTGTATCGAGTGTCGAAAGCGCTGGGTGAGAGTAAAACGAACCACGCAAGACATGATTGTCGGGGGTAACCTGGTGATGCCAACTGACTGGTTTTTCCAACAACACACTCACCACGTACCGTTGATCATTTCGCTGATAAATATAGCCGTAGTATTCGCGATCACGACGACGGCCTACCTGTTCGTGGGCATAACAGGCGGCGTCGTCCATCGAAAGAAAGGTCCGATCCGAAACAGTCAGTTTTGATTCAGCGATTATCCATTCGTGCCCTTGTGGTTGTTCGTCCATGAGGGGGTACTCCATTGAGTCATGATTGAGCACCCACTGTTGCACTGAGAAGAACGCCCATGGCGGTACATAGTTACTCTTCTCCCTGGCGTCGGCACCAATGCTGCGCACACAGGCGCACCTGCCTTGCAAACAGGCCCCAGTCTGGTGCGCGCGCGAACCCGCCGAAGGCTCTATCACGAGTTTTCCCGGCCTTTGCCGAACAGGCACACCCCTTGCTAAAGACCCTTCAGTAGTCCGCATCTGCCAACCAAGAAAACTCATAAGTTCATGGAGATCGCACAATGAAGCGTCGCAGTTTGATCAAGGCTTTCACACTCACGGCAAGCATTGCCGCGATGGGCATGACCTGGACTGTCCAGGCCGCCGAGACCATCAAGGTCGGTATCCTGCATTCGTTGTCCGGCACCATGGCGATCTCCGAAACATCGCTCAAGGACATGGCGCTGATGACCATCGACGAGATCAACGCCAAGGGCGGCGTGAACGGCAAGATGCTCGAAGCGGTGGTGGTGGACCCGGCGTCGAACTGGCCCCTGTTCGCTGAAAAAGGCCGGCAGTTGCTGACCCAGGACAAGGTCGCCGTGGTGTTCGGATGCTGGACGTCGGTGTCACGTAAATCGGTGTTGCCAGTGTTCGAAGAACTCAATGGCCTGCTGTTCTACCCGGTGCAGTACGAAGGCGAAGAGATGTCGCCGAACGTGTTCTACACCGGTGCCGCGCCGAACCAGCAGGCGATCCCCGCCGTGGAATACTTGATGAGCGAAGAAGGCGGCAGTGCCAAGCGTTACTTCCTGCTGGGCACCGACTACGTCTACCCACGCACCACCAACAAGATCCTGCGCTCGTTCCTGCATTCCAAAGGTGTGGCGGACAAGGACATCGAAGAGATCTACACCCCGTTCGGTCACAGCGATTATCAAACCATCGTGGCCAACATCAAAAAATTCTCGGCTGGTGGCAAAACCGCCGTCATCTCCACCGTCAATGGCGACTCCAACGTGCCGTTTTATAAAGAGCTGGCCAACCAGGGTCTGAAAGCTACCGACGTTCCGGTCGTGGCGTTCTCAGTCGGTGAAGAGGAGTTGCGCGGCATCGACACCAAGCCGCTGGTGGGCAACCTCGCAGCATGGAACTACTTCGAGTCGGTGGAGAACCCGGCCAACAAGAAGTTCGTCGCCGACTGGAAAGCCTACGCGAAGAAACACAACCTGCCGGGTGCCGACAAGGCCGTGACCAACGACCCGATGGAAGCCACTTACGTCGGCATCCACATGTGGGCGCAGGCGGCTGAAAAAGCCAAGTCCACCGATGTCGACAAGGTGCGTGAAGCCTTGGCTGGCCAGACCTTTGCCGCACCGTCCGGCTACACCCTGACCATGGACAAGACCAACCACCACCTGCACAAGCCGGTGATGATCGGCGAGATCCAGGCCGACGGTCAGTTCAACGTGGTGTGGCAGACCGAAGGACCGATCCGCGCCCAGCCGTGGAGCCCGTTCATTCCGGGCAACGACAAGAAGCCGGAATATGCGGTGAAGAGCAACTGAGCCCATGGATGCCGGGCCCGGGTGATTCGGGCCTGACACAACACCTGTAGGAGCTGGCTTGCCAGCGAAGCTTTTGGTGTCAATCAATCCGCTTTCGCTGGCAAGCCAGCTCCTACAGGGTCCGCGCATGACCAGGACATTTGCTATGCCCACTGCCTTTTACCGCTTTATCCTCACCATCGCACTTCTGTTGCCGATGGTCACTTTTGCCAGCGACGCCGAAGACTTCGTCGCCGCCAATCCCATGCAGCAGGCCAAACTGCTCGAAGCATGGGCCGCGCAGCCTGATCCTGCGCGCATCGAACTGATCAACGCCCTGCAACAAGGCGAACTGACGGTCGATGGCCAGCCGAAAACCCTGCGCCTGAATAACCGCCTGCGGGGTCTGATCGACACCGCCCTGGCCAGCCACCAATTGCTCGCCGCCGACGCCAAGACCCGTCTGGGCGCTGCGCAGCAATTGCAGAAAAGCGCCAAACCCGCGCAGCTGAAATTCCTCGACCAGCAACTGGCTGGCGAAAAAGATGAAAGCGTTCACGCCGCGCTCAGCCTGGCCCTGGCCAACCTGCAACTGGTGGACAGCGATCCGGCCGTGCGCCTCGCCGCTGTGCGCCTACTCGGGGAAACCGGTGATCCCCTGGCCCGCACTCGCCTGGAAAGTCTGCTGGAACCGGGTGTCGAAGCCGACGCCAACGTGCGCACCGCTGCCGAAACCAGCCTGGCCCAGGTCAAACGCAAACTGCTGGTCGGCGAAATGCTCGGCCAGGCCTTCAGCGGCATGTCCCTCGGCTCGATCCTGCTGCTCGCCGCCCTGGGACTTGCGATCACCTTCGGTCTGCTTGGGGTGATCAACATGGCGCATGGCGAAATGTTGATGCTCGGTGCGTACTCGACCTACGTCGTGCAGCTGATGTTCCAGCGCTTCGCCCCGCAAGCCATCGAGTTCTATCCGTTGATCGCGTTGCCCGTGGCATTTTTCGTCACGGCCGGGATCGGCATGGCGCTGGAGCGCACGGTGATTCGCCACCTCTACGGTCGCCCGCTGGAAACCCTGCTCGCCACCTGGGGCATCAGCCTGATGCTGATCCAGTTGGTGCGCCTGGTGTTCGGTGCGCAAAACGTCGAGGTGGCCAACCCGGCGTGGTTGTCCGGCGGGATTCAAGTGCTGCCCAATCTTGTGCTGCCGTACAACCGCATCGTGATCATCGCGTTCGCGCTGTTTGTGGTGGTGCTCACCTGGCTGCTGTTGAACAGGACCCGCCTGGGTCTGAACGTGCGCGCCGTCACCCAGAACCGCAACATGGCGGCCTGCTGCGGCGTGCCCACCGGGCGCGTGGACATGCTCGCCTTCGGCCTCGGCTCGGGCATTGCCGGCCTCGGCGGCGTGGCGCTGAGCCAGATCGGCAACGTCGGCCCGGACCTCGGCCAGAGCTACATCATCGACTCGTTCCTGGTGGTGGTGCTCGGCGGCGTCGGGCAACTGGCCGGTAGCGTGCTCGCCGCGTTCGGGTTGGGCATCGCCAACAAGATTCTCGAACCGCAAATCGGTGCCGTGCTCGGCAAGATCCTCATCCTCGCGCTGATCATTCTGTTCATCCAGAAACGTCCGCAAGGCCTCTTCGCACTGAAAGGACGGGTGATCGACTGATGAACCAGCCCCTGATGCTCACGGCCAGCCAAAAGGCCGGCCCCAAAGTCACGATCGCCGTCGGTGCGGTGATCCTTGCCTTACTGTTGGCGTTGCCGTTGCTGTCATTGTTGTCGCCGGACAGCGTCTTCCATGTCTCGGCCTACACGCTGACGTTGGTGGGCAAGATTCTGTGCTACGCCATCGTCGCCCTGGCCCTCGATCTGGTCTGGGGTTATGCCGGCCTGTTGTCCCTCGGCCATGGCCTGTTCTTCGCCCTCGGCGGTTACGCCATGGGCATGTACCTGATGCGCCAGGCCTCGGGCGATGGCTTGCCGGCCTTCATGACGTTCCTGTCGTGGAGCGAATTGCCCTGGTACTGGGCCGGCACCGACAGCTTTCTCTGGGCCCTGTGCCTGGTGGTGCTGGCGCCGGGTTTGCTGGCGTTGGTGTTCGGCTTCTTCGCCTTCCGCTCGCGGATCAAGGGCGTGTATTTCTCGATCATGACCCAGGCCCTGACCTTCGCCGGCATGCTCCTGTTTTTTCGCAACGAAACCGGTTTTGGCGGCAACAACGGCTTCACCAACTTCCGCACCATACTCGGCTTTGGCATCACCGAACCGGGGACCCGCGCAGTGCTGTTTTTCGCCACGGTGCTGCTGCTGGTGGCGAGCCTGTACATCGGCTGGCGCCTGGCGCAGAGCAAGTTCGGCCGCGTGCTGACCGCACTGCGCGATGCGGAAAATCGCTTGATGTTCTGCGGCTATGACCCGCGCGGATTCAAGCTGTTCGTGTGGGTGTTGAGCGCGGTGTTGTGCGGCCTGGCCGGTGCGTTGTACGTGCCGCAGGTGGGCATCATCAACCCGAGCGAAATGTCGCCGACCAACTCGATCGAAGCGGCGGTCTGGGTAGCCCTCGGTGGTCGCGGCACTTTGATCGGCCCATTGCTTGGCGCCGGCGTGGTCAATGGCATGAAGAGCTGGTTCACCGTGGCGTTCCCGGAATACTGGCTGTTTTTCCTCGGCGCGCTGTTCATCATCGTGACCCTGTACCTGCCCAAGGGCGTGATCGGTTTGCTGAAGAAAAGAGGTGAACAATGAGAGTCACTGCAAGCGCTGAATTCATGCTCGAACCGGCATTTTTCCCGCCCCTGGAACCGAACCGGGACGCCGGCAGCAGCCGCGATGCCATCGGCCTCGGCCAGCGTGCCGGCAAAGGCTTGAACACGCGCCACGGTACCATCCTGACCCTGGAAGACATCAGCGTTAGCTTCGATGGCTTCAAGGCGTTGAACGACTTGAACCTGTACATCGGGGTCGGCGAGTTGCGCTGCATCATCGGCCCTAACGGCGCGGGCAAGACCACGCTCATGGACGTGATCACCGGCAAGACCCGCCCCACCCACGGCAAGGCCTGGTTCGGCGAAACCCTGGACCTGACGCAAATGAGCGAAGTGCAGATTGCCCAGGCCGGCATCGGCCGCAAGTTCCAGAAGCCGACCGTGTTCGAAGCCTTGAGTGTGTTCGAGAACCTGGAGCTGGCGCAGAAAACCGACAAATCGGTGTGGGCCAGCCTGCGGGCACGCTTGAGCGGCGAGCAGAAAGACCGTATCGCCGAAGTGCTCGACACCATTCGCCTGACCGCTTCGGTCAATCGTCCCGCCGGCTTGCTGTCCCACGGCCAGAAGCAGTTCCTGGAAATCGGCATGCTGTTGATGCAAGACCCGCAGTTGCTGCTGCTCGATGAACCGGTGGCCGGTATGACCGACGCCGAAACCGAATTCACCGCCGAACTCTTCAAGACCCTGGCCGGCAAGCATTCGCTGATGGTGGTGGAACATGACATGGGGTTTGTCGGCTCGATCGCCGACCATGTCACCGTGTTACACCAGGGCAGCGTGCTGGCCGAAGGGTCGCTGGAGCAGGTGCAGGACAACGAACGGGTAATCGACGTTTATCTCGGTCGCTAGGCCTGCAAATAAAGAACCTGTAGGAGCTGGCTTGCCAGCGAAGCTTTTGGCGTCCATCAGTACGCCTTCGCTGGCAAGCCAGCTCCTACAGGGGATTGGGGAGAGTTTGAACATGCTACAAGTCGACAAGCTGCACCAGTACTACGGTGGTAGCCACATCCTGCGCGGCCTGACGTTTGACGTGAAGGTCGGCGAAGTCACCTGCCTGCTCGGCCGTAACGGCGTGGGCAAGACCACCCTGCTCAAGTGCCTGATGGGCCTGCTACCCGCCAAGGAAGGCGCGGTCAATTGGGAGGGTAAGCCGATCACCACGTTCAAGCCGCACCAGCGGGTGCATGCCGGCATCGCCTACGTGCCGCAAGGCCGGGAAATTTTCGGCCGCCTGACCGTGGAGGAAAACCTGCTGATGGGCCTGTCACGATTCCCGGGCTCCGAGGCGAAAGAAGTTCCGGCGTTCATCTACGAACTGTTTCCGGTGCTGCTGCAAATGAAGCAGCGACGCGGCGGTGACTTGTCCGGTGGCCAACAGCAGCAGCTTGCAATCGGCAGAGCCCTGGCCAGCCGTCCGCGCCTGCTGATCCTCGATGAGCCCACCGAAGGCATCCAGCCGTCGGTGATCAAGGAAATTGGCGCGGTGATCAAGAAACTCGCGGCGCGCGGCGACATGGCGATTCTGCTGGTAGAGCAGTTCTACGATTTCGCCGCCGAACTGGCTGATCAGTATCTGGTGATGTCCCGTGGCGAGATCGTGCAGCAGGGCCGTGGAGAAAACATGGAAGCCGAGGGTGTACGCGGTCTGGTAACGATCTAATCTGTGGCGTCCCGGCGATAATCAGAAAATATGAATTTACCTCTTCCCACTGCCCTGTTTACCCCGAGCTGGCATGCCGAGCTGGAACTGGGCTATGCCCGATTTGGCGACAGCACGCGCCCTGTCCAACGACGACACAAAGGCCCGCTGCGGGTGCAGAAGCACCTGTATGCAGAAGGGCCCGAGGTGTGCCAGCACATCATCGTGCATCCACCGGGCGGGATTGCCGGCGGTGACCGGCTGGACATCAGCGCCAGCGTCGGCCACGCGGCGTGGGCGCAAATCACCAGCCCCGGCGCCGCCAAGTGGTATCGCGCGGCAGCGCCGGCTTATCAGAAACTCGACCTGAAGGTGGCCCACGGCGCGACACTGGAGTGGCTGCCACAGGAGACGATCGTCTACAGCGATGCCCGCGCCGAGCTCAGCACCTCCATCGAGCTGCAAGGCGATGCACGACTGTTCTACTGGGACGTGGTGGCGCTGGGTCGCCCGGCCAGTGGCGAGCGCTTCGACCTCGGGCATTTCCAGGCGCAACTGGATATCCGCCGTGATGGTCAGTTGCTCTGGCATGAACGCCAGCGCATCGTCGGCAATGACGGTTTGCTCGATTCGCCGATTGGGCTGGACGGGCAACCGGTGTTTGCCACGTTGCTGGTGACTGGCGAGATTGATAGCCAATTGCTGGAGCAATGCCGTTCGCTGCCCAATGACGTGCGCGGGGATTTGACTCAGTTGCCGGGGCTTTTAGTCGCCCGTTGCCTGGCCAGCGAAGCCTTGTTGGCACGCGGCTGGATGATCGATTTGTGGCGATTGCTCAGGCCGGCGTTGCTCGGTCGTGAAGCCGTCCCACCCAGAATATGGAGCACCTGAAATGCGATTCCTGTAGGAGCTGGCTTGCCAGCGAAGCCTCTGGCGTCAGTGAGCACGCCTTCGCTGGCAAGCCAGCGCCTACAAATGATGCATTTACAGTTCCGAACTTTTTATCTGCCCAGATGGATTTCTACGATGGACCTGACCCCACGCGAAAAAGACAAGCTGCTGATCTTCACCGCCGGCCTCGTCGCCGAGCGGCGTTTGGCCCGCGGCGTGAAACTCAATTACCCGGAGGCCATGGCCTACATTTCCGCCGCGCTGCTCGAAGGCGCCCGCGACGGCCAGACCGTAGCCGAGCTGATGCACTACGGCACCACCCTGCTCAGCCGCGAACAAGTGATGGAAGGCATCCCGGAAATGATCCCGGAGATCCAGGTCGAAGCGACCTTTCCCGACGGCACCAAACTGGTCACCGTCCACCAACCGATCGCCTGAGGCTGCACCATGACTTACACCATTCGCGATGCGGTACACGCCGACCTGCCGGCAATCCGTGACATCTACAACGACGCCGTGCTCAACACCACGGCGATCTGGAACGAACAGGCGGTCGACCTCGGCAACCGCCAGGCCTGGTTCAGCGCCCGGCAATCCCAGGGTTATCCGATCCTGGTGATCGTCGACGGCGAGAACAGCGTACTGGGCTACGCTTCGTTCGGTGACTGGCGACCGTTCGATGGTTTCCGCCACACCGTCGAGCACTCGGTCTACGTGCGCAGCGACCAACGCGGCAATGGCCTTGGCCCGAAACTGATGGATGCCCTGGTCGAGCGCGCCAGGGCCTGCGGCAAACACGTGATGGTCGCAGCCATCGAAAGTGGCAACGCCGCCTCGATTCGCCTGCATGAGCGCATCGGCTTCGTGATCACCGGGCAGATGCCTCAGGTGGGCACCAAGTTCGGTCGCTGGCTGGACCTGACCTTCATGCAACTGACCCTCAATCCTGGCGCGCAACCACCGACCGCCAGCAAGGAGTGATACCCGATGAACCCCGCCCAACTGCGACGCGTCAACGTTGAAAGCTTTGCGCACTATCGTCAGGGATTGATTGACTTGCTGCTCGATGCCGTCGGTTATGGCGCCAGCGTCGGCTTCATGGCCAACCTGGATGCCACGCAGGCCCGCGCATATTTCGATGAAGTCCAGGAGAACCTGAACAAGGGCAACGTGTTGTTGTGGGTGGTGGTCAAGGACGAACAAGTGCAGGCCAGCGTACAGTTGACCCTGTGCCAGAAAGCCAATGGCCTGAACCGCGCCGAGGTGCAGAAATTGCTGGTGCGCGAGCACGCGCAGCGCCGCGGCCTGGGCCAGCAATTGATGGCGGCGGTGGAGCAGGCGGCCCTGCAACACAAACGCGGCATGCTCTACCTCGATACCGAGGCCGGCTCCCCGGCTGAAGACTTCTACAAGGCGCTGGGCTACACCCGCGCCGGTGAAATCCCCGATTACGCCTGCGACCCGAGCGGCCGCTACAAGCCGACAGCCCTTTACTACAAGATTCTCCAAGGAGCTCATTGATGATTCCCGGTGAATACCAGATCCAGCCCGGCGACATCGAACTCAACGTTGATCGTCGCACTGTCAGCTTGAAAGTGGCCAACAGCGGCGACCGTCCGATCCAGGTCGGCTCGCATTACCACTTTTTCGAAACCAACGACGCCCTGACCTTCGACCGCGCCGCCAGCCGCGGCATGCGCCTGAACATCCCCGCTGGCACCGCCGTGCGCTTCGAACCGGGGCAGAGCCGCGAGGTCGAGCTCGTCGACCTCGCTGGGCATCGCCGGGTGTTCGGGTTTGCCGGGCGGATCATGGGTGACCTGTAAGTTATGTAGTGCCTGCACCGGCCTCTTCGCTGGCAAGCCAGCTCCTACAAAAGATCCCCAGCCATGCACCCTGTAGGAGCTGGCTTGCCAGCGATAGCGAGCAACGCGAGCGGTCTCGAAATCAATTGAATCCCAAGGCAAGCCCATGAAAATCTCAAGACAAGCCTACGCCGACATGTACGGCCCCACCGTCGGTGACAGGGTCCGCCTGGCCGACACCGAGCTGTGGATCGAAGTTGAAAAAGACTTCACCACCTACGGCGAAGAAGTGAAGTTCGGCGGCGGTAAAGTCATCCGCGACGGCCAGGGCCAGAGCCAGCTGCTCGCTGCCGAGGTCGTTGACACCCTGATCACCAATGCGCTGATCATCGACCACTGGGGCATCGTCAAGGCGGACGTCGGCCTCAAGGACGGTCGCATCGCCGCCATCGGCAAGGCCGGTAATCCCGACGTTCAGCCCAACGTGAACATTGCCATTGGCGCCAGCACCGAAGTGATTGCCGGTGAAGGCATGATCCTGACCGCCGGCGGCATCGACACCCACATCCACTTCATCTGCCCGCAGCAGATCGAAGAAGCGCTGATGAGCGGTGTCACCACCATGATCGGTGGCGGTACCGGGCCAGCCACCGGCACCAATGCCACCACTTGCACCTCCGGGCCGTGGCACCTGGCGCGCATGCTCCAGGCCGCCGACGCCTTCCCGATGAACATCGGCCTGACTGGCAAGGGTAACGCCAGCCTGCCCGAGCCGCTGATCGAACAGGTCAAGGCCGGCGCCATTGGCCTCAAGCTCCACGAAGACTGGGGCACCACCCCGGCCAGCATCGACAATTGCCTGAGTGTCGCCGACCAGTACGATGTGCAGGTAGCGATCCACACCGACACCCTCAACGAGTCGGGCTTCGTCGAAACAACTCTCGCCGCGTTCAAGGGCCGTACCATCCACACCTACCACACCGAAGGTGCAGGTGGCGGCCATGCCCCGGACATTATCAAGGCCTGCGGTTTTACCAACGTGCTGCCGAGTTCGACCAACCCGACCCGGCCCTTCACCCGCAACACCATCGACGAACACCTCGACATGCTGATGGTCTGCCACCACCTGGACCCGAGCATTGCCGAAGACGTGGCCTTCGCCGAAAGCCGCATTCGCCGCGAAACCATCGCGGCCGAAGACATCCTTCACGATCTCGGCGCGTTCTCGATGATCAGCTCCGACAGCCAGGCCATGGGCCGCGTCGGTGAGGTGATCACCCGCACCTGGCAAACCGCCGACAAGATGAAAAAGCAGCGCGGCCCGCTGCCCCTGGACGGTGAGGGCAACGACAACTTCCGCGCCAAACGCTACATCGCCAAGTACACCATCAACCCGGCAATCACCCATGGCATCAGCCATGAAGTGGGCTCGGTGGAAGTGGGGAAATGGGCGGATCTGGTACTGTGGCGCCCGGCGTTTTTCGGCGTAAAGCCGACGCTGATCCTCAAAGGCGGTGCCATTGCGGCCAGCTTGATGGGCGATGCCAACGCGTCGATTCCGACACCGCAACCGGTGCACTACCGCCCGATGTTCGCCAGCTACGGTGGCTCTCTGCACGCCACCAGCCTGACGTTCATCAGCCAGGCGGCGCAGGAGGCCGGCTTGCCCGAAACCCTGGGTCTGAAAAAGAAAATCGCCGTGGTCAAAGGCTGTCGTGATGTGCAGAAAACCGATCTGATTCACAACGACTACCTGCCGGACATCGACGTCGATCCGCAGACCTATCAGGTCAAGGCCGATGGTGTACTGCTGTGGTGTGAGCCGGCAGATGTGTTGCCGATGGCGCAACGGTACTTCCTGTTCTGACAATGGGATCAGCACGCAGGAACCTGGCGCGCCAGGTTCCTGCGATATCGACAGCGATCAGCTTGCCGGTTGAACGGTAAAGGGAATTTCTACCCGCTGCAGCTTTGCCCGGTCAATCGCCTGACGTGTCAAAGTCTTGAGCAACGCCCTCTTTTCATCCTCTATCGCCTGTACATCAGCGGTGTACTGCGCTTCAGTCATGACGCGGCCAGGGGCAAACGCACTTTCCGGTTTGCCCAGCTCTGCGGCGAGCCCCCTGATCTCGATGTTGAGTCGGGCGTTCTCCTCAAGGGAAAGGGTAGAGTCATTCACGCGCTTCTGTAGTGCCATGTAGAAATCCGTCGTAGCGCTGGTCCTGCGTCTGAAGCTTGTGAAGGCGCTACGGTTGGAATCTTCGACGTAGGTTGACCAGAACTGCTGGTCGACGAGCAACTCATCCAGCAACTCTCCTTCCTCAAGGTCCAACACTCTTCGATAGGCCGCATCAATCATTGCCTTGTCGACACCCGCAATCTTTCGGAACTGCATCTTGCGAAACTGCCAGGGCAAGTCCAGCCGATCAGCGAGATCCGTCATAAAGGCCATATGAACTTCAACTTCGTCGATAGTCCCTTCAACCTGACCCAGGGCATCCACTCGCCTGAAATGCTCGCCCTGCTCCAGGCGCTCGGAAACCGTCTTGTGGGCGATCCGGGTCAACTCGTCCAGGCGCGACTTGCCCCGAGCCAGCGTGGCCAGTTCGATCTCTACCAGGCCTGGATTGGCAAGTTCGTAAGCCTCATGGATCAGTACCTCCATGCCCATGGCGTTGAACAACTGCGCTCCAGCATCGACGCACGCGGTGCCGGGGGAGGCCATGGTGAACAGTTTCAGGCGCAACTCGCTGTTCTTGGACATCGCATCAAGCATTCGCCACACCTTGGCCGTCAGATCGACTCGGTAGAGCGTGTCATGAACATAATGTGAGGACATGGTCAGCTTACGGATCTCGTTGAAAAACGGGACCGATCCGGTCTCATCCTCGACGCTGTTCCAGATTTTCTGCCGAGTGACCCACTCGGGGCGTGAGAGGCCCTCTTCCCAATCGAGACTGTCGCGCACGCCACGAGGCGGATAGGGTCTATCAGGGTCCAGGCCGACAGACTCGATGTAATCGCGCAGCGTCTGCAAATGGCTGGCCGAGAGAAATTCCGGATCGCGACTCACCACTGTTCGCGCCAGCAGTTCGGCCTGCACTGAACCTCGAGGCACCACCGGTATATCCGTGATCAGATTGCGCTGGATATCCAGGTAAAAATGGCGGAACCGCGGTTGCGAAAACAGTCCGCTCGGCCAGGTTCGAATACCTGTATCGGCCAGCAAGACCGTATGTAACATTCTCATCCTGCCAATCTCGGGAGCCTCTCGCAGAGGATTGCCCACAAGATCGAGCGTATGAAGCTCGGTGAGTTCAGCCAGGTCGGCAATCCCTTGTGGGTCCAGCACAATTCGGTTTCCGCGCAGGCTCAATTCGGTCAGGTTGCGCATGCGCCCAATGACATTTGGAACTCTCGTGAGCGAATTACCGTTGATGTTGAGCGAGCGCAAGCGGGGAAAATGGTCGAGGAAGGTTATGTGACCATCGTCAAATGCGGTGTTGGACAGATCGAGTCGGGTGACGTGATCGAAGTTGCCCTCCAATGCCGGCATGGTCTCCCAATGCCGCCCCATTGGGAGATCGTGGAGATCGAGTACCGCGCCTTGCAAGTCACCGGATGAATCCACGTCGCGCAGGCCGGTCTGCTGCCAGGCTTCCCTGACGGCTTTGTACACCGCGTTACGAGCCTGCCATTCGGCGATGCCGGCGGACGAGTATCGGAACGATTGGGTCGGTGAGTTCAGCCAGCGTTGAAAATTCGCGTTGAGCCGATTGAATTCGGCTTCAAGTGCGCTTGCCCTTTGCTCAATACTCGCCTCACTGCCACCGGCCCGCAGGTAAACCTGGGCTTCAGCCTCCGACCACCCGGGGCGTACGACACGGACACGCTCCTGGGCTGTCAGTTGTCCCCTGGCCTGATCCAGCCCCCGAAAAGCGCCGCGCATGCCGCCTCGCAGGCGCATGGTTACCGGATCGTACGACGGTTTGCGGATGGGATTGTCCGCCAGCAGGACGTTAAACCTGTCTCGTGGCAATGGCGCCTGTTGAATGGTCTGCTTGAGTGTGGCGCCCTGATTGATCTGATACCCCAAGGCGTCGCGCTCGGCGTCGGGCAAAGCATGCAACACGCTAGCGTACAAGTCGTCGGGCCCATGCAGGTGGAGATCATCGGCATCTCGAGCCTCGTATTGGCCGTTTTCGCTGACCAGAACCCGGCGAATGGCGGCATCCCGAGGACCGACGCTGTTGCTCAGCGGCCCGTCAAATGAAGAGGTACGGATTTCGATTCGCAGGTTTTCGGGCCAAGTAGGCAATGCCTGCAACGAGTGCAACGCCAGACGCTCGGTGTCCGCACTGTAGGGCAGATCAAGGAACAATCCCTCATAAGCGCGTGCAGCTCGTGATGTCAGTACAGAGACTCGCGCACGCTCCCTGAGCGCCAGGGGGATGTGCGACGAGTCAGTGATCTTGAGCAAATCCTCGGGGGCGACGTCGGCCAGCAACGCTTCGGCAGCTGCCGTGGACAGTCCGCTGAAAGCATCCTGCAGCGCCACCACCGGCGAGGAGCCCGTTTGCTGTTTCTGGCGGTTGAGCGCTGCAAACAGGGTTTCGCGCCGGATGTTCGCTTGCTCGGCGAGCTTGTTTCTCAACGCATTGATCCGCATGGGCTGCTCTCGGGAAATACCCTGCCCAAGCATGGCGTGAATGTCGTTTTCGCCTATGAATTTCACGGCAAACTCAGGCAGTTTCCCTGAGAGGACTTCAGCGCGGGTGATTTTCAAGGTATTCGCTGGCGATGCGTCGAGGTCACCGAGTTTCATCGACGGCCCCCAGTGTTCGGCACCTTCAAAGAGTTCGATGCCGATGTGCCCGGGCCATCCAGGCACTTCAAGCAGTAAGCGGGGTACCTGCTCAGTGAACGCTTGCGGTACCACGCCAAGCCGAATCTGCTCGGGCAATTTACCCACATCGGCCCAAGTCTTGAAACGTTCGAGCGTATCGGTCAGCACGGCGGGTGGTGGATCGTTGACGACATGCAGCCTGCGTAGTTCGCCCTCCTCCACCCCACTGGCGATACGGATCTGCTCCAGAGTGGCGTCGGAGAGGCTTTCGGTTGCCGGCCCCATTCTGCGCATGAGCGTGGCATTGTCCCACTCGATCGGGCGGTCGAGCTCGGTCTTCCACCCTCCCGCACCGTTGTGCTCAAGCTTGGGTTGATACGCCTTGGGCCGGTTCGGATGCTGCAAGGCTGGCTGGCTGGTGCGCGGGTCGTTACGCACTTCAAAGCGTTTGTTTTCATGCTTGAGAATGTCTTTGTCACCGTGCCGGAACAAGCCAAGCTCGTTGGGCTTCGCCTCTGCAGGGAGAGCGATATCATGGCCGTAGGGGCTGAGGTTTCTGTTCCACAGTCGTACGCTGCCATCGGGCAGTTGAACCGGCTTCAGCCCGTCGATGAGGGAAGACGGCTTGACCGGCACCGGTGCACCGGTGGGCAGAACATGCCCTGCTGCCATCAGGGCCAATTGCGCGGCATTGATCATGACCCCGACCAGGTGAGCCGCTGCTTCTTCCTTGTCACCCTTGCTCCACTCTTCGATACCTTCCATGGTTTCAAACAGCATTTGCCCGACCATCACGGCCAGCAGCGGTCCGCCCAGCCCTGGAACCAGCATGGCGCCGAAATTGAACACGTTCCAGCCGATGTTCAGGTAAGTGCTCAGCCTGTTCCAGCGGGTGGTGGCGTCTTCATCATCGGTGAGCACCGCGATTTGCCGCGCGTCAGCAATCGCCTTTTCCCTGCGCCAACGACCCAGTTGCGGCCATAACGCCCCCTGGATGATGTTGGTGAAAGGTTCGGCATTGGGGTTCTCGACGGCGGTTTCGCGCCACCAGGGCCCCATGTCCAATGGTCCGCGCGCAGTCCAGGTGAATGTGCTCAAGCGCTCGCGCACCCGGGCGAAAAACCTGCCCTTATCCTTCTGTGCAACAAAACGGCTGAAAAACTGCTGATAACTTGGCGAGCGCAGCTGGCTCACCAGTTCCTTCATGAAGTCCGCCACGGAGTCATACTCCTTGACGGGGTGATCAGGGTCATCGGGCACGTAAACCAGCAACGTTCCATCAAGGCGACTCTGCTGGTAAATATCATTGCGTTGCAGCATGGCATCGACCAAAGCCTTGGGGCCATTGGCGAAAAATGCCTTCAGCAACTTGAACTGATCGAATTCCTGTCCAGGCAATAACGTCAGGCGACGCGACCACTCCATGAGCGTTCGCTGGTGCTGCGGAACCAGGCCGTCATAAAGTCGCTTGACTTGTGAAGGGTCCGCAACGGCGCTGAACAATACGATTCCGGACAGGTTGAAGCCCATCAGCGATAGACGATGGGATAACAGGGGACGATTACCCAGGAGGATGCCTTGTTTCTCGTCGCGAACCTGCTGCAGCTTTGCGTAACTTGCGGAAGACACGTCATTTTTCAGATGAGCGATGCAAATCGATTCGTTGAAAGCGGCCTTTTCGATGTTGATGGTCTGTTGTGCGACTGTTTCGCCTGAATCGGTGCCCTCGGGCATCAGCAATGCCTTTATATGTCGCTGATATTGTGCACCCAGATCAAGTTTGCGGCACAGGATTGCAAATTTCTCAACGATCAATGCATGCCGCTGCAACGCGTTGGTACTGTCAACGGTGAAGATGCCGGAGCCATCACGAAACGCCCCTGCCAGTGTCTCTGGTTCCTCGAAGTTATGCAGGGCCGCCTCAAGCAATGTAGATTGTCGAATCCGACTCGCATTATTATCGATACCAGGAAACAGATTAGCCGGGATATACAATCGAATCACTGTGGCATTGACGTCCAGCTCCAGCTCCAACTCGTCTTTCAACGCGCAGACCAGTAAGGGCTCGGCAAAGGCATTAATGTCTTGCTGCAAATTTTCCAGCGTTGTTTCCAATGCCCCCTGCAAACGCCAGCGCTCGCCAATAAGATCCTTGAGGTACTGGCGGTCTATTGAACGCGCATTCATGTACCAATCAGGAAAGCCCGGTTGTGCGTTGGCGAGCGAGACCAGGCGCGAGGGTGGAGCATCCCTTATCGGCGTCGGCAACTTGCTCAGAAGATAATCACGGTAGGCGTTTTGCTGCCCCACGCTATATGAGTACAGCACTTCTATTTCGGGAGAACCCGATACCTGGCTCATCTTGCACATCCTTATGCGGTAAATTGACTTATCAGTTTTATGGAGGTTCTAAAAAAACAAAAGATTAAAAAACAACGGAGAAAATCATTATTCAGCTGTCGTCGCATTGAATTTGAGAATCTAAAAAACAACTAATTACCGCACCCATTTCCCCCGCAGGTGCTTGCGCCGCGTAATGGTAGTTTTTAGCGCCCGGCAAAAGGGCTAAGATGCGCCAGACCTATCCCTCAGGAATCTGGCCATGCGTCTCCCCGACTTCATCAGGCAACACGTGGACCGTATCGTTGATGAATGGGAGCAGTTCGCCAGAACCATCACCCCGGCGGCAGACAACCTGGACCGTGTGGCCTTGCGTGACCATGCCAAGGCGATACTGCTGGCCGCCGCCCGCGACATGAGCACTGCACAGACCGCCAGCGAACAGTTGGCCAAGGCCAAGGGCGAAGGACCCGAAAAAACCCCGAGCCTGGACGAAGCCGGCGCCAGCCATGGCGAGCTTCGGCACACCGTGGGTTTCGATCTGGTGCAGATGACCAGCGAGTTTCGTCACCTGCGTGCCTGTGTGATTCGCCTCTGGGTCAACAGCCTGGAATCACCGGATATGTCGTACTTCCAGGACATGATCCGCTTCAACGAAGCCATCGACGAAGCCCTCGCCGAATCCACCGCTGCCTATGCCGAACAGGTCAATCGTTCGCGGGATATCTTCCTGGCAATTCTCGGCCATGACCTGCGTGCGCCCTTGCAGGCGGTGAGCATGTCCACCGAATTGCTGATGCGCAAAACGCCGTTGGAAGGCGCTGGACTGACCTGCGCCAACAACATCAAGCGTGGCACGCGGCATATGGCGGCGATGGTCAATGATTTGCTGGAACTGGTGCGCAGCCGCCTGGGCAAAAGCCTGCCGATAGACCCCGCGCCCACGGACCTGGCTGCCGTGGCGCAGGAGGCGATTGCCCAGGCGTGCGCAGGAAACCCCGAGTGCGATCCAAGGTTAAAAGTAGCGGGGGATATGCAGGGCGTCTGGGATGCCGCGCGGCTGAGTCAATTGCTGCAAAACCTTATCGGCAATGCATTGCAGCATGGTTCGACCAAAGGCGATGTCACGGTGTCGCTCAGCGGCGAACCGGACACCGTTTACCTCACGGTGCACAACTACGGCGCACCGATTGCCGAGAAGGACATCGGTACGATTTTCGATCCATTGGTACGCAGCACCGACGAAGAGCTGGGGCAACCGTCCACCAGCCTCGGCTTGGGATTGTTTATCGTCAAGGAAGTGGTGCAAGCGCACGGCGGGACGGTTGAGGTCAGTTCGAACGAAACAGACGGTACGTTGTTTACCGTGGTGCTGCCGAGAAAAGTGTGACGCATCGAGGCGTCACCTACTCCACCACCAAGCGCCCCAACCGCTGCTTGAGCATCCGATTCTCCGCCCGCAATTGCTGGACCTCTTCAAGCAGGTCCAACGCCAGGGCGACACCTTCCCATTCCAGCTCCAGATCGCGCCGCAGCTTGGCGGCGCGTTTGGCCAGGGTCAGTTCGTAATCGGTGAAGCGCCAATCCTTGGGCTGCCCACCCTGAGGTTCGAGGATGCCGTGCTCGACGATTTCGATCACGTAGACGTCCGACAGGTCGGTCGCCTCACAGAATTCTGCCAGGTCCAGTTGAACGATCAGGGGGCTGCTCATGATGGGCTACTCCGTCGCTGGGTTCAGAAGTTTTCTCGTGGGTTGAAGGCGGCTTTCTTTGCCAGTTCCTGCCACAGCGCCTTGACGTCATCGTCTGCGGCCTTGGGCATGACGGCTTTGAACTGGATGAACAGGTAACCGCGTTCACCCGCCTTGTTCAACAGGCCGTGGCCTTTGGCGCGCATGCGTTGGCCGTTCTGGCTGCCCGCCGGAACCTTGAGGTTGATCTTGCCGGTCAGGGTCGGCACGGCGACTTCGGTGCCCAGCGCCAGCTCCCACGGTGCCAGCGGCAGCGTGATGATCAGGTTTTCGCCTTCGACGTCGAATTTCGGGTGCGGCGCAAAGCGGATGGTCAGGTACAGGTCGCCATTGGCACCACCGCCGACGCCCGGAGCACCCTGGCCCTTGAGGCGAATGCGTTCACCGTCGCTCACGCCCGCCGGGATCTTCACGTTCAGGCTTTTGCTGGTGTTGCTCACATGCTGGCCGGCCGCATTGTACTGCGGGACCTGGAAGGTGACCTTCTTCGACTCGGTCGACAGGGTTTCTTCCAGAAACACCCCAAGTTCCATTTCCACGTCTTGCCCTCGACGTCCGGTGCTGCGACGTGATTGTTGTCCACCGCCAGCAAAACCGGGGCCGCGGTTACCGAAGATCGAACTGAAGAAGTCCGAGAAATCGCCAGTGTCCTGGCCACCGCCGAAGCCGCCACGGCTCTGCCAGCCTGGTGGACCCTGGAACGGTTGACCATGCTGGCCATAGCGGCGCAATTCGTCGTATTCGGCGCGTTTGTCAGCGCTTTTCAACGCCTCATAGGCTTCAGAGGCGTCCTTGAACTTGGCCTCGGCGTCCTTTTCCTTGCTGACGTCAGGGTGGTATTTGCGCGCCAGCTTGCGATAGGCGGCCTTGATCGCCTTGTCGTCTGCCGTCGGCTCCACACCGAGAATCTTGTAATAGTCTTTGAAGTCCATCGCGGGAATCACCATCCGTTATCGAAATCGCGCCACCTGCCACAGCATGCGCCTGTTTGCAGCGCAGAGGTTGACCGATCTCAAGGTTGTGACCGGGCAGCGCATCAGAAGTTTATCGGCAGCGTGCAGGGCGACTTGTGTTCGCCCCGAGGCTATCCGGTTGATGCAGGGTAGTTTGGGGGTGATGGCACGTCTTTCAAGCGTTGAACGGCAAGATTTAGCGGATAACCGGCCTTCGATTCTGTGCCGCACTGGCATACACTGCGCGGCCGTTTTTTAACCGGAACTCGAAAGACATGAAAAACGCATCTCCAGCCCGTGCCGTAGGTATCGACTTTGGCACGTCCAACTCCACCGTCGGTTGGCTGCGCCCCGGCATGGAAACGCTGATTGCGCTGGAGGATGACAAGATCACCTTGCCCTCGGTGGTCTTCTTCAACCTCGAAGAACGCCGCCCGGTATACGGCCGCCTGGCGCTGCACGAGTACCTGGAAGGCTATGAAGGCCGGCTGATGCGCTCGCTCAAGAGCCTGCTGGGCTCCAAGCTGATCAAGCACGACACCAGTGTTCTTGGCACGGCGATGCCGTTCAAGGACCTGCTGGGCCTTTTCATTGGTCAGCTCAAGAGCCGTGCCGAAGCCGCCGCCGGTCGGGAGTTCGAAGAAGTGGTGCTGGGTCGTCCGGTGTTCTTCGTCGACGATGATCCGATGGCCGACAAAGAAGCCGAAGACACCTTGGTGGACGTTGCGCGCAAGATCGGCTTCAAGGAAGTGTCCTTCCAGTTCGAACCGATTGCCGCCGCGTTCGACTACGAGTCGACCATCGAGAAGGAAGAGCTGGTACTGATCGTCGACATCGGCGGGGGTACCTCCGACTTCTCGCTGGTGCGCCTGTCGCCAGAGCGTCGGGGTGTGGATAACCGCCAGGATGACATCCTCGCCACGGGCGGTGTGCACATCGGCGGGACCGACTTCGACAAGCAACTGAGCTTGCAGGGCCTGATGCCGCTGTTCGGCTACGGCAGCCGGATGAAGAGCGGCGCCTACATGCCGACCAGCCATCACATGAACCTGGCGACCTGGCACACCATCAACTCGGTGTATTCGCAGAAGTCCCAGCTGGCCCTGGGCAGCATGCGCTACGACATCGAAGACACCGGCGGCATCGACCGCCTGTTCAAGCTGATCGAGCAGCGCGCCGGGCACTGGCTGGCCATGCTGACGGAAGAAACCAAGATCGAACTGACCCATGTCGATAGCCGTATTGTCCCTCTGGACCGCATCGAACCCGGATTGAGTGTGGAGCTGAGCCGCGCATTGTTCGAATCGGCCATCGACAATTTGCTGGAGCGTGTGCGCAACAGCGTCAGCCGGTTGCTGGCAGACGCCGACGTGCGGGTCGATCAGGTGGACACGGTGTTCTTCACCGGTGGTTCGAGCGGTATTCCGGCGCTGCGCAACAGCGTTTCGGCAATGTTGCCGAATGCGCGGCATGTGGAAGGGAATATCTTTGGCAGCATCGGCAGTGGCTTGGCGATCGAGGCGGCCAAGCGTTACGGTTCGATGGACTGATCCGAAACCGAGGTGGGACATTCGCTGGCAAGCCAGCTCCTACGGGTAATGCGTCACTTGTAGGAGCTGGCTTGCCAGCGAAGGCGTCAGATCAGACAACGCATATCGACCTGATCAGACCATCCCCACCTGCTTCAACTCGCTCTTCAGGTACGCGTAATAAATCGGTCCTGCCACCACCCCCGGCAGGCCGAACGCGGCTTCGAACACCAGCATTGCCAGGAGCAACTCCCACGACTTGGCACTGATCTGCCCGCCAACGATCCGCGCGTTGAGAAAATACTCGAGCTTGTGGATGACAATCAGATAGCCCAGCGCGGCCAGCGCCACCCAGATCGACAGCGACAGGCCGACAATGGTGATCAGGGTGTTCGACATCAGGTTGCCGATCACCGGCAACAGGCCGAGCAGGAAGGTCAGCACGATCAGGGTCTTGGTCAGTGGCAGCTTGATGCCGAACATCGGCAGCACCACTGCCAGGAATATCCCGGTAAAGAACGTGTTGAGCAGGGAAATCTTGATCTGGGCGAACACGATGTTGCGAAACGCCTGCACCAGCAAGTGCAGGCGGTCGAACAGGGCAGCGGCCAGCGGTTTGCGCTTGGTCAGGTCCGGAATGCGCTGCAGGGCAATGATCGCACCCAGTACCATGCCGATCAGCAACGTCACGAACATGTGCGCCGCGTCCTTACCCACCAGCTGCAAATCGCTGAGGTGCTTGCTGACCCATTCGCCTATCGCCACGCGAAACTCGGCGGCACTGGCGGGCAGGTAGGCATCGATGAAGGGGGGCAACTGACCGCGAGCGCGGTCGACCACGCCCATGAACTTGTCGAGGGATGCGCCGGGGTTTTCCGCCTCGTGCAGTAGAAAGCTGATGGCACCGGCAAAGATCAGCGACAGCACACTGACAATCAAAGTCCCCAGCAATGCCACCGCCAGCCAGCGCGCACGCCGACCTTCGATCAGACGCTGCAATTGCGGGGTGAGCATGTTGACCAGTTCGAACACCAGCAACCCGGCCAACAGGCTGGGCAGCAACCGCAGCGGAATCACCAGCAGCAGTCCGCCGAAAATGATGACCCAGCTGATGACCAGCAAAACTTGACGTTGAGAAAACGTTGGCATACAGCCTCAAAACGAACGGCGTAAAAGGATTGGCAGTCTGCCAGCGATCCGGTGTCAGCACTAGGGAATGTGTGGGAGCCTTGGAGCCCCCACCTATTTCAACCCGATATTATTTTTTCTTCAGGCACTCACTCATGAACGCATTGCGCTCATCGCCCTTTAGGGCTTTGGTCGCCGCATCGGCATTGCAGGTTTTCATCTTCTCCTGCTGAGGGGTCAGGGTCTTGGCATCATTGGCCGCCGGCGTCGCCTTGAGGCAAGTACTCATGAAGGCATTGCGCTCATCGCCCTTGAGTTTTTTGGTCGCGGCATCGGCATTGCAGGTTTTCATCTTCTCCTGCTGAGGGGTCAGGGCCTTGGCATCACTGGCCGCCGGAGTCGCCTTGAGGCAAGTGCTCATGAAGGCATTGCGCTCATCGCCCTTGAGGCTTTTGGCCGTAGCGTCGGCGTTGCAGGTGGTCATCTTGTTCTGTTGGTCAGTGGCGGCGAAGCCTTGCGAACACAGGAGCAAACCGATCATCAGCAAAGGGGCACGCAGCATCTTCATGGAGTTTTCTCCTTGGTGCCGCACCGAGGGGAACGGCCTTGTCCTGCAGTGTAGACAACGCCTGTTACACCTTCATCTTGTCTCCAGGTGGCTACGTCGGTACTGCTCCGGCGTGCACCCGGCCTGGCGCTGGAACATCGCGATGAACGCCGAGCCGGTGCTGTAGCCCAAATCGAAGGCGACGTCCTGGATGCTACGGTGGCTGTCCAGCGCCTCGATCGCCGTCAGAAAGCGCAGGCGTTGGCGCCATTCACCGAAACTCATGCCCAACTCACGGACAAACTGCCGCGCCAGCGTGCGTTCGCTGACATGAATCTGTGCGGCCCAGTCTGCCAGTGGCCGGTTATCCCCAGGCTCGGCCTGCAGGGCCTCCAGAATGCCAAGCAATCGGTAACTGCTGGCGTAGGGCAAATAACACTCATGCACGGGCGCTTGCTGCAGTTGATCCACCAATACCTGGGCCAGACGCTTGTCCGCGGCCTGCTCGGGGATCTTCACGTCCCGGGCGGCAAAGTCCCTGAGGATCGCCTTGAGGATGTCGCTGATGGCCAGGGTGCAGGCCCCTTGTGGCAGATCTGCGCACAGGGTGGGCGCCAGGCAGACCGCACGATAATTGATCGGCTGGTTGCTGTAGAAGCTGTGCTCGGTCTCGGGGGGCACCCATACCGCGTATTGCGGCGGTGACATGAAACGACTGCCGCCGATTTCCATGTGCAGCACACCATGGGCCGAATACTCCAGCGTGCCCCAAGGGTGGCGATGCGCCGAGGCAAAACGATGCGCATCGAAATCGGCGTAGCGGAAGTAGACCGGGGCGGGTAGCTCAGTGAAATCCAGCAGGTCGATGTGTTTACTGGTCATGCTGTCCGGAATCAGGGGCGGGTTGTCTGGATCGAAGTATAGGGCTGTATCCAGACAAGGGATAATCAACCCTCATCAACGTTCTGGTTTTTCCCATGCAATACGCTTATCCCCTGCTGGCCATTTTCATCTGGGCCGGCAACACCGTGATCACCAAAATGTCGGCCGGGGCGATCTACCCCGCCGAGATCGGTTTTTACCGCTGGCTGCTGGCCGGGTTGCTGTTCACACCCTTCATGCTCAAACCGGTGATTGCCCACTGGCCGTCGATTCGCCCGAACCTGGGCAAGATCTTTGTCCTCGGCGTACTCGGCATGGCGGTTTACCAAAGCCTGGCGTATTTCGCCGCGAGCCTGACCTCCGCGACCAACATGGGCATCATCCTGTCGTTGATGCCGCTGATGTCGCTGGCCATGGCGATCATCAGCCTCGGCCAACGCCTGACCCTCGGCGCACTGGCGGGTGCGGTGCTGTCGTTTGCCGGGGTGTTGGTGGTCGTCTCGTCCGGCAGCCTTGGCGTGCTGCTGGAGCACGGGGTGAACCTGGGCGACGCGATGATGCTGATCGCCACCCTGGCCTACGCGATCTACAGCACTTTGCTGAAAAAATGGCAGCTGCGTTTGCCGCCATTGGTGTTGCTGTATTTGCAGGTACTGGTAGCGGTGGTGGTGTTGTTTCCGCTGTTTCTCGCCTCACCGAAAATTGGCCCGACCCTGCACAATATTCCGTTGGTGCTTTATGCCTGCCTGCTGGCCTCGATGGTCGCGCCATTGGCGTGGATGCAAGCCGTGGTGCGTTTGGGGCCGAGCCGGACCACGCTGTTCTTCAATTTGCTGCCGTTGATTACCGCGCTGATTGCGGCGGTGGTGCTGCATGAACAGTTGGCGATGTACCACCTGGTGGGCGGGATGTTGACGTTGGGCGGGGTGATTCTTTCCGAGCGCTGGACCACCGTGCTGGGCCGCAAGGCCAGCGTTGCCTGATCTCCTACAGGCCTGCAGCTTTCAGCCGCGCCGCGTGCTCGACAAACAAACGGATCGGTTCCGCCCCCTTCCCCACCAGCCCCAAGGACTGATTGACGATGTCGAAATGGTCCAGCGGATACTCGTCGCCAATCACTGTCCCCAGGTGCGAGCTGTAACGCCCGACCATCCCGTCGCAATGCCCGGCCTCGCGAACGAAGGTGCGGGCGAACAACCGGCAACTACGGTTGGTGCCATCGAACAGGTTGCGGCCACGATCGGTCTTGCCCGGTTGCAAGGTGCCGGACCAGGAGTAGTAACGCACGCCGTTGACCTCTTCCGGTCCTTGCCCGCCCCAGGTGTCGGGCAGCCCCTGTGGATAACGTTGATTGAACAGTGCCACGCCTGCAGTGGTGAGCGAATGATGAGAGGCATGGATATCCACCGGCAGCTTCTCTCCGCGATAGCCGGTTTCCAGCAGGCTCATCAGCGCCGCGACCCAGCGTATCAACAAGCTCAGCAGCCGTCCCATGACACTGTCATGCGGATAGTGCCTATGTAGGTAGTCGGCCAGTTCCGAACCATGATTGGGCCCCGCCACCGAGGTCACCGAGGCGACCAGATCCGGGCGTTTGGCCGCCGCGTAGCGAGCCGTCAGCGAGCCCTGGCTGTGGCCGATCAGATTGACCTTCCCGGCACCGGTCTGGCGCAGGATCTCTTCAATCCGCGCCAGCAGCTGCTCGCCGCGCACTTCACTGGAGTTGAGCGGCGAGACCTGCACCGCGAACACCACCGCACCACCACGGCGCAGGGCCTCGGCGATCCCGTACCAGTACGGATAGAGCACCAGACGGATAAACCCGAGCATTCCCGGGACCAGCACCAGCGGGTAACGCGTGGCCGAACCTTGCGACATGGGCGAACATCCTTGTGATCGGTGGGGTGACGCCTGGCATTTGCAAGACATCCGCCAAGCTTCGCCAGCGAACATGACAAACCGACGACCAGTCTAGGACATCCGCCCTACTTCAGCCCCACCACACCCGCCACGATCAGCCCGACCGACAGCAGCTTGACCGCGGTCAGGCTTTCACCGAGCAAGGCAAAGCCGAGAAACACCGTGCCCAGCGAACCGATGGCGGTCCAGATCGGGTAGGCGATGCTCACCGGCAGTTCGCGCATGGCCAGGGTCAGGAAGTAAATCCCCCCCACCGCCGCGACGATGGTCATCAACGATGGCCAGAGCCGGGTGAAGCCCTCGGCGTACTTCATGCCCATGGCGAAGGTGACTTCGAACCCGGCGGCGATCAGCAAAAACAGCCAGGCCATCTAGAACTCCCTGGCCAGGGCCAACAAGCGCTGCTCCGCTTCGGCGGCAGAGACTTCGAAGGTGCGCGCCTCGGACTCTTCGCCTTCGGCGGCGACCACGGTGACATCGGTGATGCCGATGAAACCCAGCGCCGTGCGCAGAAGAGTATCCGCATGGTTCATGGCCTCCAGTTCGCCGCCCGGGCCGAAGCCGAAACCGCCGCGACTGGTTACGATCAAGGCCTTTTTACCCTGCACCAGCGGCTCGTACTGCGCGATACCGTTATCCAGGGTGTGATTGAAGGTCAACCCCAGCCGCACGATCTGGTCTATCCAGGCTTTCAAGCCGCTTGGGACGCTGAAATTGTGCATCGGCGTGGAAATCACCAGCAGGTCATGCCCGAGCAACTCGTCGACCAGCGTGTCGCTGAACGCCAGGTCCGCTTGCATCGACAGCGGTCGCGCATCGGGTTGGGGATAGAACGCGGCGGCCACGAACGCTTCGTTCACCGGTGGAATCAAGGCCCGGCCGACTTCGCGGCGGGTCAGCTTCGATTGCGGGTGACGGGCCTGCCAGGCCGACAGAAAGACTTCCGCCAAATGCCGGGAGTGCGAACGTTCACCCCGTGGGCTGGCATGAATCGCAAGAACTGTACTCATCTGACTCTCCTTGGGACTAAACTAAAACTGCTGGTGGCTTGCAGCTTGGAGCTCAGTGCTGTCCCACTTCAACTGAACAAAAATCAGTCTGGATGAATCCATTTCATCCATGGAGTTGCCATGTTCGCCTCGTTGCCGTTGACCGCCCTGCGTGCTTTTGAATCCGCCTCCCGCCTGTTGAGTTTCAAGGCCGCCGCCGAAGAACTGTCAGTCACTCCAACGGCGGTATCCCATCAAATCCGCTCGCTGGAAACCTGGCTCGGCGTGCAGCTGTTCGAGCGCCTGCCGCGCCAGGTACGCCTGACCGAAGGCGGCGAGCGATTGTTCCACAGCCTGCACGGCGCTTTCCTGGAAGTGGCGCAAAGCGTCGACACCCTGCGCCCGCACCGCAGCGGCACGAACCTGACGATCTCCACCACCGCCGCCTTTGCCGCCCTGTGGCTGGTGCCGCGCCTGGGTCGTTTCTATGCCCGCCACCCGAACATCAGCCTGCGCCTGGACACCCATTGCGAGGTCATCGATTTACATCAGGACGCCAGTGTCGACCTGGTGGTGCGCTACAGCCTCGATGACTATCCGAATCTGTATGGCCTTTGTCTGTTCGATGAGTCGTTTGGCGTTTACGGCTCGCCCGGGCAAGTTGCCTTGGCAGCCCATCACACGCCTACGCTGATCAGCGTGCGCTGGCACAACTCCAAACTCTACGCCCATGGCTGGGAGGCCTGGTGTGCGCAATCCGGCGAGACCTGGCTGGCGGGTCAGCCCACCGTGCGTGAATACGATGAAGAGCACTACGCGCTGCAAGCGGCGATTGCCGGACAGGGGGTGGTGCTGGCGAGCAATATTCTGGTGTCGGAAAGCGTGGCCAGTGGATTGCTGCTGCCTTATCGGGGGGATATGCAGGTGGATGGCGCTGGCTACAGCGCACTGTGCGTGCCGGGACGTGAGCGACATCCACCGGTTCGGGCGTTTTTTGCGTGGTTGCGGGAGGAAGTTCAATTGTCTGGTCGAGCGCATCGAGCAGTGGGAAAGCAGAGTTCAACCCTGACCTACAGATAGAGTGGGCACTCTGAGCATCCTGTAATAACTGGAAAGCCTTATCGAGTTAGTTTTCAACAAAGCTTTCCATTACTTACTGCACCCACAACCTAACTAACAGCATAAAGTTACAAACACTGCCTAGACACCAAAACCCAGTTCTTTATATTGATCCAACAGACAAACAGTCTGCTCAACTATAAAGGACTATAGACATGCACATCGAACAACGACTTGAATTCCTCGATTCCCTGCCTGCTCTGCCCGCAACCAGCATGCCATCTATTCGAGCTTTCGCACCTGAATTCCCAATTGACCCAAGCAAGTCAAGCGGCACTGTCGGAAAAGAAATGATCAACCTCTTCATGGAGGGCGTTAGCCTACAAAACCGTAAAGACGTGAACAATTGCAAGCAATTGGTACAAAATGCCGCCACCAATCGTTACGACCCACAAAAAGAGCTGTATCAATGGTATAAGTACTACGTCGACACTATGCAAAAGCTCGGCTGGGTTATCCAAGCCTCCCAACTCAAGGAGCAGACGATTAAACGCAGTGGCCTGACCATGGACACCGTAGCTCTGTATGTAATGCAAAGTTTTGTAGGCGCCAACATCTCAAAACTGGCCGAACTGGCCGGAAAAGGCGTAGAAAACATCAAAAAGAGTGATGGCCTAGTTAACATTTATAACAGTACAGCCAATGTAGGTTCTGACGCAAAGTTCGACATGTCGCCGATTTGGGAGACCAAGGAAGGTTATCCAATGATGATTCTTAACTGCAACAGCCTGAATGTAAGCGAAAGCAGTCGAGGTATTCTCTGGTGGAAATCTACCACACAGGAAACAAGAATAAAAACCGCCGCACAAGCCGTATATCTCAACGTGGATAGTTATGCGGGAATACGTCAAGGTGTTCTCGAAAAAATCGGTCAATCTGCCAAAAATGCTCTTTCTGAGATTGAGAACATGGAGTAAAGGCAAACGCTTTCCTACACTAGCTCACGGCCCGCCATGAGCTATCCAACGATAATGAAAAAAGCGAAAATTCAAATGACCGACATTACATTGGACACCTACGTTGTCGATGGAAACATCACTCTATTTCTCGGAGAGCATTCAAGTTCCTTCAAGAACGATATTTTGAACTCCAGCTTGCTCGCACATCTGGTTTCAAACCCGAATGGCATTGCCTCAGACGCTTGGTTCTACTCGTATAAAAAACTCCTTGGTTCTCTATCATGGATACTTAAAAGTCAAGGTACTCAAACCCCAAAAAAGCAATCAGCAAGCTTAGTAAGCCTTACAAAACTTGCCTTATCCCGCTACTTATCAGCCACTCAACTGAAAAATATAACCGACTGCTTATCTAAAATAAAACTTCTACCTGATGATTCCGAGAGCCTGTCGGCAATACTGAATAGAATTCAATCAACAGAGGAAAGCGACAAAAAGACAATTACCACAGTCTGCCCTCTGCTGACCATTGTCCGGGAAGACGGCATGGTCATTTCATCGCTTATTCGCTTCAAAACAGCCACCCCCGTCGACATTGCCATTTTCGACGAGGAACTGTCCTCCAGTAAAATAATCGACACGCCGGAAATCAACCAATGGGTTACTTATCTGGAAGAAAACAGTTACGCCAACATTCGAAACACTGTAATCCAAAAACTTGGCAGCAAAATTAAAACAAGACTATTTCATCTTGATGCTGCACCCTTGGAAAATTAACAATCATATACCATCCGCCCGGCACGCTCTTGGCAACTCAACCCCACTAGCGTGCGTTGTTAAACAACGCACCAGTCCTCTATCTTTCCACCGACTTCGGCGCCTTGCCCGCCTTCATCTGCTCCAGCAACGGCGCGCACTGATTCGGTTCTCCGCCGCTCGGCGCCACCAATGCCAGCAACCCCGCCGCTGGCGCAGCAATCACACCCAGTGCAACCATCCCGGCCCCACGCAACATCAAGGGCACGGCTTTCACCCCGGCGTCAGGCTTGATGAACTTGCCCCGCACATACAGTGGCGAACGCAACGAGATCAGCCGCCAGCCCTTGGATTCCGGCGTGATGGTCAAGTCCAGTTGCTCGGTCGCCATGTTCGCCGTGCCATCAATGTAGATGATGGCGTTCTCGGTATCGAAGACGAACAACCGCGTAGTGGCCAGACCGCTCTTGATGTCGAAGTCGGCAGCGGCGCAGTTGATCTTCACTTCCTTGTCGCCAAAGATCTTGCCGATCACATAGTTGCCAACGTTCAACCCGGCCAGCTCCATCAGTTCACGACTGATGGCACCGTCGTTGATCAGCATTTTCAGCTTACCGTTGGCGCTGCCCAGCAACTTGGCCACCGAATTGCCGCGCCCGGTAATGTCGGCATCGCCATTGAGTTGGCCGAAGCTGGTTTTCATCGGTTCGAAGGTCGGGAACAACTGTTTGAGCTTGAAACCCCGGGCGGTGAGTTGTGCCCGGCCCTCCAGCGGTTCGGCGTGCCCGTCCAGGCGAATTTGTGCATCCAGTTTGCCACCGGCCACACCGAAGCGCAGTGGCTCAAGGCTGAGTACGCCATCGCTGAGCACCAGATGCGTGTAGAGATCGTTGAAGGGCAGCTTTTCGCTGTGGACGATGCGCTTGCCGGTGAATTCGACATCCGCGTCCATGTCGCGCCAGCGATCAGTCTTGAACTCCTCGACCGGCAGTACCTTGTCCGCCGGCTGCTTGCTCTCGCCGCCGCGGGCTTTCTGCTTGGCATTGGAGTCGGCGCCGATCAACGGGGCCAGGTCGGCAAACAACAATTGGTTGGATAACAGCGAACCGCTGAGTTTGGGGCGAGGCTGGCCGGCGACGTAGGTCAGGTTGCCATGGATGTCGCTCGCGCCAATCGTGCCGTTGAACGCTTCGTAACGAAACACCGCACCACCCGGCTCATGAAGCTTGGCAATCAGATGGCCGTCGGTGGCATAGGGCGGCGTATCCGGCAGGGTCACGCCAGTCAGGGGGTAAAGGTTGCCCAGGCTGGTGCCGGCCAGTTTCAAGCGTAGATCCAGGGCGCCCAGATTCATCGGATCGGTCAGCGTGCCAGCCAGCTCGACGCTGGTGTCGCCGATCTTTGCTTGCGCCTGAAGCGGAAACGGCCGGGCCGCGTCTTGCAGCGCCAGCAAGCCGCCGATCTTACCCTGGCCCGTGAGTTTCTGAGCGTGGTACTGGCCTTTGACCTTCAGCGCAAACGCATAATCCTGAGGCGCGCGGCCCTGCTCGGAGGCCGTTTTCGCTGCTTTCTCACCGACGATTTCACTGAAGGGAATCGGCTTGCCCAGTGGGTCGATCAGCAGGTCCAGTTGAGTCTTCAGGCTCTGGTCGTCGAGGGTGACATGTCCCTTGTCGAAGCCGATCGCGCCGATATCCACCACCCATGGCGAAGGTTCGGCGTTCGGGTCTTTCGGGTCGAACTTGAAGATCCAGTTGGCACGACCGTCGGCCAGGCGCTGTAGCTGGGCATTGGGCTCGGTGAGATCGATGCGCGGGATCACCACACGCTGCGCCAACAAGGCCAGGGGCGAGATGCGCAACTCGACGCGCTTGAGGCTGGCCATCTGCGGTGTCTTCGACCAGTCCGGGTTGCCCAGGCTCAGATCTTGCGCCACCACATGCGGCCAGGGCACCCAGGCACGCCAGCCACCCTCGTCGGCCTCGCGCCGCCAGACCACCGCCAGATCGCCGTTGATGGCGAACGGACGGTGCAGCTCTTCGGACACCTTGGCATTGAGAGGGGGTTTGATCCGGTTCCAGTCGAAGAACACGATGACCAGCACCAGCCCGGCCAACAACACAACGAAGCTGGCCATGCTCCAGGCGAGAATCTTACGGGTGCGCGTCATTGCACAGAGCTCCTGATACGGCTGAGCGTCACGATCGCGATGCTCAGGAGAAACGCAGGGCCAGAACTGGCCCGTCATGGAATCTACGACTGGAAAATGGCCCGCAGGTTTAATCGAAATGCCGATTTAGCCGCCATTGACCGATTGAACGCGCGCCCTTCTCCCCTCCGGCGTTACCGGCCCCGCACTTTTGCGTGGCGCGGTTGAGTCGAAAATACCCACCTCGGTGCGCCGCAAAGGCCCGGTTTAGAAGGGCTGTAGAGAACAATCAATTCCGTTGATTATTAACATTGCGTTTATGAACTTTTATATCGACTTATCAAGAGTAGCATTGCCTTCGTACCCAATTTATCGCCCTCCTACGGAGCACCCCATCATGAAACGCCAACTTCTGCTTAGCCTTACACTTTCAATGTTGGCCAGCACTGCTTTTGCACTGCCGGCCGCTGACCAGGCCACCCCGCAAGTGAAAGACACTCACTCGGTGTTCAGCCAAACCGTTGCTGCTGATGGCTCCGACCGTACCCCAGGTCAAACCGTCGCTGCTGATGGCTCCGACCGTACCCCAGGTCAAACCATCGCCGCTGATGGCTCCGACCGCACTCCAGGTCAAACCGTCGCCGAAGGTGGTAACGATCGCCTGAAAGAAAAAGGCCTGATCACGGAAGACGGCTACGATCAGACTCCACAAGGTCAAACGGTTGCCGCTGACGGTTCCGACCGCACTCCTGGTCAAACCGTTGCCGAAGGCGGTGGTGACCGTGTCATCGAACGCAACAGCGCCATGAGCTAAGCCCATGGTGGCCGTGAAAAAAAGCCCAATCACCGGATTGGGCTTTTGATTTTCTGGTCATTACCTTTGTTAAAACTGAACCTCCCCGCCTGATCTCCCCCCCATGTCGTTCGACGCCGGCAAAGCCGATTTGCTAGAGTGCGCCGCAGTCCTTTTCAGAAAACGCCCTTGTAATGCTGCCCCGTGCCGAACAGAAACAACAAACCCGCAATGCCTTGATGGACGCGGCCCGCCATTTGATGGAGGGCGGCCGAGGATTTGGCAGCCTGAGCCTGCGCGAAGTTGCGAAAACCGCCGGAATCGTCCCCACCGGTTTCTACCGGCATTTCGCCGACATGGATGAACTCGGCCTGGTTTTGGTGAGCGAAGTGGGCCAAACCTTCCGGGAAACCATTCGCCTGGTGCGGCACAACGAGTTCGTCATGGGCGGCATCATCGACGCGTCCGTGCGGATATTTCTCGATGTGGTGTCGGCCAACCGTTCGCAATTCCTGTTTCTGGCCAGAGAGCAGTACGGCGGCTCGTTGCCAGTGCGCCTGGCCATTGGTCGCCTGCGCGAGAACATCAGTTCGGACCTGGCTGCCGACCTGTCCTTGATGCCGAAACTGCAACACCTGGACATGGCCGGCCTGAGCGTCATGGCGGACCTGATCGTCAAAAGCGTGTTCGCCACCCTGCCGGACATCATCGACCCACCCGTCGAAGCGCTACCCGAGCACTTGACCCCGCAAGCGAAGATCACCCAGCAGCTGCGGTTCATCTTTATCGGCCTCAAGCATTGGCAGGGGCTCGGCAGTACCGAATAAGCACCGCCAGGGCACACGCACCGGGCCTCAACTTGGTGCACAGGGAAAAACCTGCGCACCAATTTCAGCCAAAATCCTGCGCATCTAGAAACTTTTCCTACGCCTCCTACAGGTATTTCCTACGCATCCCCGGATTGGCAAGCCCCTTGCTCTAGCCTGAGCATTGTCCATTGCTGGAAGCTTTCCGATGCTGGTGATTCATCGCAGAATCGACCCTCAACCCGAGTGGGCCGCCGAACTGCACCTGACCTTTGAGGCCCGGAGCAAAAGCCGCTTGCGCTGTTTCAGTGCTGAGGGTGAGGACGTGGGGTTGTTTTTGGAGCGCGGTCAATCGCCCTTGTATGACGGCGAATGTCTGCAAGCCGAAGACGGTCGCGTCGTGCGCGTCTGTGCCCGTCCCGAGCAATTGCTGCACGTCACCTGCGCCAATGCTTTCGAATTGACTCGGGCCGCCTATCACCTGGGTAATCGCCATGTTGCCCTGCAAGTGGGCGACGGCTGGTTGCGCCTGCTCGACGACTACGTGCTCAAGGCCATGCTCGAACAACTCGGCGCGCAAGCCGAGCCCATCGAGGCGGCGTTTCAACCTGAACACGGCGCCTACGGCGGCGGCCATCACCATTCGCGCCACGGTGACGAAGACTTCAACTATCCGCCAAAACTGCACCAGTTCGGCGTGCGCCCATGAACCCTGCATGGGCTTTGCTGCGCCTGGCCAGTCCGCAATTGCCGATCGGCGGCTACAGCTATTCCCAAGGCCTGGAAATGGCGGTGGACAACGGCCGGGTGCACGATCCCGACAGCGCACGACGCTGGATCGGCGATCAATTGCTGCTCAATCTCGCCCGTTTCGAGGCGCCGCTGCTGCTCGCCCATTGCGTGGCCGCGGCCGAGGACAACTGGAGCGAACTGCTGCAGCGCTGCGAAGAACACCGTGCCAGCCGGGAAACCCGCGAACTGCATCAGGAAAGTCGGCAAATGGGTTACTCCTTGCAGCAGTTGCTCAACGGCCTGCCTGAACTCGATTCACCGGCCCGCGCCTTTCTCGCACAGCGACCCGAACCCCATTTGGCCCTGGGCTGGGCGTTGGCCGCTCGCGCCTGGCGGATCAGCCCGCAGGACGCACTGGCCGCCTGGCTCTGGAGCTGGCTGGAAAACCAACTGGCGGTATTGATGAAAACCCTGCCGCTGGGCCAGCAGGCCGCGCAGCGCTTGACCAGTGAACTGCTGCCGCTGTTGCAACAGGCCCAGCAGGACGCGACCCGAATCACCCCCGAACACTTTGGCAGCGCCGCGTTTGGCCTGTCCCTGGCGTGCATGGCCCACGAGCGCCAGTACAGCCGCCTGTTCCGTTCCTAGGGCCTGTTATTTTGGCCGCCCTTTTTTGGAGAACCACATGAACACACAACCTTTGCGCGTCGGCATCGGCGGCCCGGTCGGTTCCGGCAAAACCGCCCTGACCCTGGCGCTGTGCCTGGCCCTGCGCGAACGCTACAACCTGGCGGTGGTGACCAACGACATCTACACCCGCGAAGACGCTGATTTCCTGGTGCGCAACGAAGCGCTGGCGCCGGAACGCATCATCGGCGTGGAAACCGGCGGCTGCCCGCACACGGCGATCCGCGAAGACGCCTCGATCAACCTTGAGGCCGTGGATCAGTTGAACCGCCGTTTCCCGGGTCTGGACCTGATTCTGGTGGAGTCCGGTGGCGACAATCTCTCGGCCACCTTCAGCCCGGAGCTGTCCGACCTGACCATCTACGTGATCGACGTTTCCGCTGGCGACAAGCTGCCGCGCAAAGGCGGGCCGGGGATCTGCAAATCCGACCTGCTGGTGATCAATAAAATTGACCTGGCCCCCCTGGTGGGAGCCTCGCTGACGCTGATGGACAGCGACACCACGCGCATGCGCAACGGCAAGCCGTTCGTGTTCAGCAACCAGAAAACCGGCCAGGGCCTGGACGCGATCATCGCCTTCATCGAACGCCAGGGCCTGCTGACGGCAGCCTGATCATGACTTATCAACAAGGAAGCTACTCCATGACACTGAAACGCATTCTGGGCGCCATGACCCTGCTGTTGACACCCGCCATTGCGTTCGCCCACCCGGGGCACGGCGACAACGGCCTGCTCGCCGGGATCAGTCACCCGATTGGTGGCCTCGACCATTTGCTGGCAATGCTCGCGGTCGGCCTGTGGGCGGCCCAGCAGCAAGGAGCTGCTCGTTGGGCGCTGCCGTGCACTTTCGTTGGCACCATGCTGATCGGCGGGATGCTGGGCTTCGAAGGGCTGGAACTGCCGGCGCTTGAAAGTGGAATTGCTGCGTCGGTGCTTGCCCTGGGGCTGGCGGTAGCCTTGGCGGTGCGTCCACCGTTGAGCCTGGCAATGGGGGCAACGGCTCTGTTTGCGCTGTTCCATGGCGTAGCCCATGGCCTGGAATTGCCGGATATGTCCAGCCCTTGGGCGTATGCCGCAGGGTTTGTCGCGGCGACCGCAGCGCTGCATGCCGCTGGTTATGCGCTGGTGCGGGTGTTGCCGCAAGCTGCTGCGCCATTGGTTCGACTCGCGGGTGCGGCTTCGGCGGCGACCGGAGTCTGGTTGTTGGCGGGCTAGCTCTCTATCGACTGTGATGCCGTCATCGCGAGCAGGCTCGCTCCCACAGTGGAACTCTGTACGCAGGGCAAATGTGGGAGCGGGCTTGCTCGCGAAGGAGGCCTGAGAGACAACACACCTCTCAGGCCTGCTAACATGTCGCGCAATCAACCCTGCCGTGACGACGCCAGCCAATGCCGCCTGTTTCCCGCTCTGCCTCCCAGCCTGAATTGACCGCCCTGTTTGCCTCGGTGCAACAGCATTTCCAGGACGTGATCGTGCCGCTTTGGCAAGGTCGCGGCTGGAATGCCGAGATGGCGCTGCCCTATGAGGCGCTGGACGCCGAGCACAACCCGCTGTCCCCCCAACGCTACCGGGCGATGGCCTGCGCGCGGCAGCTGTATCTGTTTTCCAGCCTGATCGGCCAGGTGCCAGGCGCCCACGAGCGCGCGGCGGCGCTGTTCCGTTCCTTGCAGCGGCACTTCCACGATGCCGAGCACGGCGGCTGGTTCTACAGCATCGACCCGCAGGGCGCGCCGCTGGATCAGCGTAAAGACCTCTACACCCACGCCTTCATTCTGTTCGCCTGCGCCCACTACTGGGACAAAATCCGCGAACCGCTGGTGGAGTCGGTGCTCAACGCGGCCCTGGAAGTGATCGCGCAACGTTTCGCCAGCGGCGACGGCCTCTACGAAGCGGAACTTGCACGTGACTGGTCATCGTTGAACAGCGGACCGCTGCAGAATCCGCTGATGCACCTGGCTGAAGCCTTCCTCGCCACGCTGTCGGTGCGCGAGGACCTCGCTGTGCAGCAGGCGCTCGTGGACTTATGCACAGGGATGCAGAAGCGGTTTATCGATCCGCAACACGGCGTGTTGATGGAAAAACCGCTGGGCACTGTGGATAACTGGTTCGAGCCCGGGCATCAATTCGAGTGGTATTTCTTGCTGGAGTCATCCGATCTTCTTCGCGGTTCTCCATTGCATGCGTCGCTGGAGCGCGCCTTTGCCTTCACCGAACAACTGGGTGTCGATCCACAGACCGGTGCTGTGCGGGCCATGCTGGACCTGGGGCCGGACGGCGGTTCCCGGGACGCGACGCAGCGAATCTGGGCCCAGGCCGAGTACCTGCGCGCATTGACCCTGCGCCCGGGCAGCGAGGCTGCGGTGTTGCGTCAATTGCAGGCGTTGCAGCAGCGCTCGCTGCACGCGGGTGGCTGGTATGAATGCCGTGACGAGCACGGTGAAGTGAGTCGTCGGGACATGCCTTCGACTACGCCTTATCACCTGGCGACTTGTTATCGCGGGTTGGCTGAGTATCTTGGCTGACTGAACGGTCGCCTCAGGCAATCCACTTGCGATCCCCGGTAAAGCTGATGGTCAGCCATCTCGCCGCATCGGGCTTGCCGAGTTTCGCGGAAATTTCCTCTCGCAGTGCATCCAGTTGCACCACGCTGTGCAGCCGGTAATTGGTCGGCAACACGATGTGAATCTCGATGAAACACGCCCTTCCGTGTTTCTGAACGTAGGAAATGTAGTCGTCGAAACCATGCTCGATCTTGGCCTCCTCCATCACCTGGCGCACCTTGTCGTCCAGTTGATCCGGGACAATTCCCAGTACGTCGCGCAACGCCGGGCCGAGGATCTTGAACGCCGGCGGGAGCATGCCCAGGGCCAGCAGAATCAGAATCATCGGGTCGACATACAACGCCCATTTATCGTAGCCCTGGGTCTTGAGCAGCAGCGCGATGAGGAAACTCACCAACAGGCCGGCCGAGAGCATCGCGTCCACCAGCCAACTGATGTTGTCGAACTGGATCAGCGATGATTTGAGCGTGCGATTGCGATGGCGGACGTAAAAAAAATAAATAAGCTCGACGACGGTGAATACCGCCGCGTAGAAGATCACCAGGCCAAGCTCGACCTCGCGCCCGCCACTGATGATGCCGAACACGCCGTTGAGAAAGGCATAAATGGCCACCAGCAACAGGAAACTGCCTTCGATCACCAGCACCATGGGTTCGAGGTGCCAGGAGCCGAACTGGAAACGTTGATTGCTTTCCTTGGCGATCAGCCTGGCGGTGATCAGCATCAGGACCTTGATGAAGGCTGCAACCAGCGAGAAGAAGCCATCGAACAGGATGGATTGGGCACCCGAGACAAACCCGGTGATGATCCCGGCGAATGTCACCACCAGCATCAGGAAGGTCGATTGCTTGAGCAGCGCCTGCTCGCCTCGATTGCTCACATTCTCTCCTCGGGGGTTGTTGGGTGAGGAGTCTAGCTGATGTCCAGCGGTGTCCATTCCGGCCCCTTCGCGGGCAAGCGGAGCTCCTGTAGGAGCGAGGCTTGCCCGCGAACAGCCGTGACGCGGTCTTACGCCTTGCCCCCACTGCGATCAATCGCAAACCCGGCCCAGGTCTGGCTCACCGGCATCAGCTCAACACTGTTGATATTGATGTGTGCCGGAGCATTGAGCACCCAGAAAATAGTGTCGGCGATGTCCTGCGGCTGGATCGGGTCGGCACCGGCGTAGGTGGCGTTGTAGCGCTCCTGGTCACCGGCGAAACGCACCAGCGAGAACTCGCTTTCACACAGGCCCGGTTCGATATTGCTGACTCGCACGCCGGTGCCCTGAAGGTCGCAGCGCAGGTTCAGGGAGAACTGTTTGACGAACGCCTTGCTCGCGCCATACACATGACTGCCCGGGTAGGGGTAGTTGCCGGCAATCGAGCCAAGGTTGACGATGCCCGCGCCACGACCATGGGCGATCAAGCGCGGCAGCAGCAACCGGGTGCTGTACATCAGGCCCTTGATGTTGGTGTCGACCATGGTGTCCCAGTCGTCCAGGTCGCACTTGGGCGCCGGGTCGACACCCAGGGCCAGGCCAGCGTTGTTGATAAGTCCGCGCAGCTTGGCGAAGGATGGCGGCAGGTTGCCAATGGCTTCTTCCATGGCCTTGCGGTCACGCACATCGAGTACCAGGCCGTGCACCTCGGTCTGCTTCGACAGCTCGGCGCACAACGCGTTGAGGCGCTCTTCACGACGCCCCGTCAGCACCAGTTTCCAGCCGGCCTCGGCAAAACGACGGGCACAGGCTTCACCAAAACCGGAAGTCGCGCCGGTAATAAACAGGGTGTTGGACATGGTGTTCTCCTTGCTACGGCTGATCGGCAGCCATTGGAATAGAAAATCAGCAGGCAGCATGCCCGGCCTTGCGCACAGCGGCAACCGGCGCGCTATCTGTACAAAAAACGATCAAAACGTGCAACACCTTGCCGGCCGTGGCTTGCAGCCATATGCACGCACCTTATCCACAGCCCCATCCACACATTCCGGGGGCAAGTGGAAAAGCTGAAAGCCGCTATCCACAAGGCTTTGCGGGCCGATTTAAAACTTTTTTGCTTGACCCCCATCGGCCTGCTGTGTAACCCAGGGTCAATTTCCCGACCGCGCGGTCAAGCCTGCGATGGCGCCAAGCCAGTAACCACGGCCCTCAGCCGAGTCTTTCCAGAGTTTAATCACAGACTTATCCACAGGTTTGTGCACTGCGATTTGCCGCACTTTCCTTGCCAAGAAAAAGGTTGACAAAGCTGCCCTGGAGCCCCGGAAAAAACCCTGATCAAAAAACAACCATAGCGCTGCAAGCCACGGATTCAAAGGCTTTCAGCCAGCTACTCCCACGTTATTCACAGCCAGCTCCACAGCAAACGGGGACAAGTCAAAACTGTGGAAAAACAACTAATTGCGGCGGCTTTATGTCGCACTTTCGGAGCTCGACAATTTTGTTTTCCACAATTCCCCAATGACTGTGGAATGAAAAAAGCCCCGGCGATTACTCGTCGGGGCTTTGTCGTTCCAACAGCGAATCAGTGCCCGCCAAGATAAGCGTTACGCACATCCTCGTTGACCAGCAGTTCCTTGCCGGTACCGCTCATGCGAATCTCGCCGTTAACCATCACATAGGCCCGGTCCGACAGCCGCAGCGCGTGGTTGGCGTTCTGCTCGACCAGGAAAATGGTCATGCCGGTCTTGGCCAGTTCCCGCAGCGTGGCGAAGATTTGCTTGACCACGATGGGCGCCAGCCCAAGGCTCGGCTCATCGAGCAACAGCAGTTTCGGCCGGCTCATCAGGGCACGGGCGATGGCCAGCATCTGCTGCTCACCACCCGACATGGTCATCGCACGCTGGGTGCGCCGCTCTTCAAGCCGTGGGAACAGCTTGAACATGCGCTGCATGTCTTCCTTGGCGTACTTGTCGCCAATGGGGATGGTGCCCATCAGCAGGTTTTCCTCGACGGTCATGTCGGGGAACACCCGCCGTCCTTCCGGCGACTGTGCGATGCCGTTGGAGGCAATGTAGTGCGAAGATTTGTGGGTGATGTCCACGCCCTGATAAACGATCTGCCCGTCCGCCGCCCGCGGCTGACCGAAGATCGACATCAGCAGGGTCGACTTGCCGGCGCCATTGGAACCGATCAGGCTGACGGTTTCCCCTTCGTTGATGTGCAGCGAGACGTTCTTCAGGGCCTGGATCGGCCCGTAAAACACGTCCAGGTCCTTGAGTTCGAGGATGGGTTTGCTCATACCACTTCCTCTTCATCGGCGCCCAGGTAGGCGGCAATCACTTTCGGGTCGTTACGGATGTCATTGGGGCCGCCCTCGGCGATAACGACGCCGTGGTCCAGCACCACAATGTGGTCGGAAATACTCATTACCATGCCCATGTCGTGTTCGATCAGCACCACCGTCAGATCATGCTCGTCGCGCAGCAGCCGGATCATCGCGCTGAGCGCTTCGGTTTCCTGAGGGTTGAGGCCGGCGGCCGGTTCGTCGAGGCAGATGATCTGCGGACGGGTGCACATGGCCCGGGCGATTTCCAGTCGGCGTTGCTGGCCGTAGGACAGTTCACCGGCCAGGCGGTTGGCGCAGTCCACCAGGTCCACCACTTCCAGCCAGTAGAACGCGTGGTCCAGTGCATCGCTTTCCGCCTTGCGGTAACCCTTGGTGTTGAGGATGCCCGCCAGCATGTTGCGGTTGACCCACATGTGCTGGGCCACCAGCAGGTTTTCCAGCACCGACATCTCCTTGAACAGGCGAATGTTCTGGAAAGTCCGCGCCAGGCCGGCGCGGTTCACCAGATGGGTGCCGCCGAACATCTTGTAGCGCAGCCGGGTGATGAAGCTTTTGGGCGAGACGAAATCGGTCGGCTTGAACGATTCGCCCAGCAACTTGATGACGTTGGTCTGCTGGCCACGCACGTTGAGTTCGATCTTGCCGCCGGAGGCCTTGTAGAACCCGGTCAGGCAGTTGAACACCGTGGTCTTGCCGGCGCCGTTGGGGCCGATCAGGGCAAAGATCGAGTTGCGCTTGACCTTCAGGCTGACATCATTCAACGCCTTGATGCCGCCGAAGTGCATCATCAACTTCTCTACGGAGAGTACGACTTCGCTCATGGCGCTACTCCTTTACGCGGGGTCACACCGGTACGGCTGATTCGAATCAGGCCACGCGGTCGCCAAATCATCATCAATACCATCAGGATGCCGAACAGCAGCACGCGGTATTCGGCGAAACCGCGCAGCAGCTCCGGAGCGACGGTCAATACGAAAGCAGCAATCACCACACCGATGGTCGAACCCATACCGCCAAGGACCACGATGGCGAGGATCAGGGCCGATTCGAAGAAGGTGAACGAGGTCGGGTTGACGAAGCCCTGGTAGGTAGCGAAGAACACGCCTGCCAGACCGGCCGTCGATGCGCCGATGGTGAATGCCGAGAGCTTGACCAGCACGTGGTTCAGGCCCATGGAGCGGCAAGCAATTTCGTCTTCACGCAGGGCTTCCCAGGCACGACCGACGGGCATGCGGGTGAGGCGATGCTTGATGTACAACACGGCCAGTACCACCAGGAACAACACCGCGTAGATGAAGTAGTACTTCACGTCGGGGTTGTAGGCGATGCCGAAGAACTCGTGGAACGGCACACCTCCGTCCTTCGCGCGCTTGCCGAACTCCAGGCCGAAGAAGGTCGGCAGTGGCGCCGGCATGCCGTTCGGACCGCCGGTCAGGGACAGCCAGTTGTTGAGGATCAGCCGGATGATTTCACCAAAACCCAGGGTCACGATCGCCAGGTAGTCGCCGTGCAGGCGCAACACCGGGAAACCGAGGATGCAACCGGCCAGCCCGGCGGTGATCGCCGCCAGCGGCAGCACCGTCCAGAAACCCAGCCCCAGGTACTGGTAACCGAGCGCCAGGCCATAGGCACCGATGGCGTAGAACGCCACGTAACCCAGGTCGAGCAAGCCGGCCAGGCCCACTACGATGTTCAGCCCCAAGCCCAGCAGCACATAGATCAGCCCGAGGATGACCACGCCCAGCACATAGGAGTTGGAGAAAAACGGGAACACCACGGCGATGACGATCATCAACGGGATGATCCAGCGCAGGCGCGATTTGTAATCGGGCGCCAGTACGTGCACCCCGGAACCGGTGGTTTCAAAACCTTCGAGGATGCTCAAGCCCTTGGGGGTTTGCAGGAACATGCTCAGGGCAAAGCGACCGGCCATGACGATGGCGACAATCCACGCCACGCGACTGGTTTCCAGGTTGAAGCCGTAGCCATCGAGAACGACGCCGACAATCGGCCCGAACACGATCAGGGCGATGAGGCCGGCAAGAATCGCGTCAACCAGACTTTTTTTGATATCAATGGTTTTTTTAGTGGTTGAGGACATCGCTTACACCTTCGACACAAGAGGACGGCCGAGCAGGCCTTGGGGCCGAAAGACCAGAACGAGAACCAGCAGCGAGAAGCTGAAAACGTCTTTGTAGTCCGAGTTCACCAGGCCAGAGAACAGCGACTCGGAAATCCCGAGGATGATCCCGCCCAGCATGGCGCCCGGCAACGAGCCGATCCCGCCGAGCACCGCGGCGGTGAACGCCTTGATGCCGATGATGAAGCCGGCATAGAAGTCGAACGTGCCGTAGTTCATGGTGATCAGCACGCCGGCCAGGGCCGCCATCGCTGCACCGATGATGAACACATAGGAAATCACCCGGTCGGTGTTGATCCCCAGGATCGAAGCCATCTTGCGGTCTTGCTGGGTCGCACGGCACATGCGGCCGAGCTTGGTGTACTTGATGACGTAGGTCAGCAGGGCCATCCCGACGAACGCTGCAACCAGGATGAACACCTTGGTGTAGGTCAACTGCACGAAACCTGTGCCGATGTCGACGCGCCAGGCACCCGTCAACAAGGTTGGAACGCCTTGTTGCTTGGCGCCCTGGGCGATCTGCGCATAGTTTTGCAGGATCAGCGAGATACCGATGGCGCTGATCAGCGGTGCCAGTCGGGTGGAGTTACGCAGGGGTTTGTAGGCGACGCGCTCGATGACCCAGCCATACACCGCCGTGACGACGATGGTGAAGATCAGGGTGCCGAGCATCAGCAGAGGGAAGGATTCAATACCGAAGTATGCCAGCAGAGCCAGACTGATTGCCGCGAGGTAAGCGGAAATCATGTAAACCTCGCCGTGGGCGAAGTTGATCATGCCGATGATGCCATAGACCATTGTGTAGCCGATGGCGATCAGGCCATAGACCGACCCGAGGGTCAGGCCGTTGACCAGTTGCTGCAGGAAAATACCATCCATAACGCAATCTCACGCAATGAGAACCTGTCCACCTGCCGGTGCGGTTCTTCTAAGGAAAATACAGATATACGTCGGAGCAATGTCAGCCACGATTAGCCCGATCACCGCCGCCCCCTGTAGGAGCTAGCCTGCTCGCGATAGCGGTTGAACATTCAACTTATGTGTTGCCTGTCAGTCCGTCATCGCGAGCAGGCTCACTCCTACAAGGGAACGGTAGGGATCAGCCGATTGAGTCAGCCCTTACTTCTGTTTTTCCAGCTGGTGGTATTTGCCATCCTTGTCCCACTGGTAAACCACGTAGTCGGAGATTTTCAGGTCGCCCTTGCTGTCCCAGGTTTTCTCGCCCATGACAGTCTTGACCGGATTTTTCTTCAGCCACGCAGCCGCTTCTTCGCCCTTGTTGGATTTGGCGCCGTTGAAGGCAGCCGCCAGGGTCTGGACCGAAGCGTAGGCGTACAGGGTGTAGCCTTCAGGCTCGGTACCGGCCTTGCGGAATGCGTCTACCACGGTCTTACTGTCTGGCAGCAGGCGTGGGTCGGCGCCGAAGGTCATGTACACGCCGTCGGTGTATTGCGGACCGCCAGCGGTGGTCACCAGTTCGTCGGTCACGATGCCGTCGTCGGACATGAACTTGACGTCTTTGAGGCCTTGTTCACGCAGCTGGCGAACCAGAGGACCAGCTTCCGGGTGCAGGCCACCGAAGTAGACGACGTCGGCACCGGCACCGCGGATCTTGGTCACGATGGTGCTGAAGTCTTTTTCGCCACGGGTCAGGCCTTCATACAGCACAGGCGTTACGCCGCGCTTGACCAGCTGGGCCTTGGTGGCATCAGCCAGGCCTTGGCCGTAGGTGTCCTTGTCGTGCAGCACGACAACCTTCTTGCCCTTGAGCACGTCGACGATGTAGTCGCCGGCCACGATGCCTTGCTGGTCGTCACGACCGCACATGCGGAACATGGCGCTCAGGCCGCGTTCGGTCACCTGTGGGTTGGTGGAGCCTGGAGTGATGGCGATGATGCCCGCTTCGTCGTAGATCTCGGAAGCCGGGATGGTCGAGGAGGAGCAGAAGTGACCGACCACGCCGGCAACTTTCTGGTTGGTCAGGTCCTTGGCGACCGTTACAGCCTGTTTCGGTTCGCAGGCGTCATCGCCCTTGACCAGTACGATTTTTTCCCCGTTCACGCCGCCCGCTGCGTTGACCGCATCGGCTGCTGCCTGTGCACCCTTCATGTACTGCTCGCCAAATGCCGCGTTGGCACCCGTCATTGGACCCGCTACGCCGATCTTGATGTCAGCCTGAGCAAACGCAGAAACACCCAACGCAGCTGCCACTGCGAGGGCCAGAAAGCCTTTCTTGTAAAACGTCTGGGACATGAGGTGGTGCTCCATGGTTTTTTTAATTGGCACTGCGACTTCACTGATTGCTCAGAGCAAGGGCCGTGCCATCGGTTTTTTATTCTTAAAAAAGTCGCTGCTTTATTCTTATTTCGACTATCTCGGGCCCATTTTCATTGGGCGTGCAACCGTCTAAACCGCGGAAGGTAAAACCATTATTTTTTTGAGGCGCAACCCGCCTGCGCCATCATTGCAACCGCGGCACTAAACGACGTGCAACCAGCCTGTAACAACGTGCGTCACCGAAGTGCACACTGCTGGTGCGGGACTGCTACAACCCGCACCACTACAGGCTAGCTGCTGATCAAAAAAGCGCCGCTTTCAACAACAAAAATCAACATTCAGATCACGATCCGCAGGCACTGGCCTGCGTGATACAGCGAAAAACCGGCCTCGTATAAACAACTACGCAATCCCACCCCTGCCAGTGGCTGCATTGGAGCGAAGGGAATGGGTAGCGCTTGAGGATTTCCGTTACACAAATAATCGGCAAATGCCTTACCGACCACGGTCCCGGTGGTCACACCCCGACCGTTGTAGCCGGTCACTGCCACTATTCCGGGCGCCGGTTCGAACAGGCGCATCAAATGATCGGGGGTGAAGGCGATGCACCCGGTCCAGGTGCATTCCCATTCCACCGGCTTGAGGTAGGGGAAGTAATGCTGCTGCACCCGATCCGCCCAGGCCTTGAGGAACCAGGTCGGCTTCTGGTTGCCATTACCGAGACTGCCGAGCAGCAGACGCCCGTCCTTGTCCCGGCGAATACTGCTGAGTACCTGGCGGGTGTCCCAGGAACCCTGTCCACCGGGCAGGATTTGCCGGGCGGCGTCTTCGGTCAGCGGCACCGAGGCCACCTGATAGTAATAACCGGGGAAGAAATTGCGCCGCAGCTCGGTCCAGTCGCCTTCGGTGTAGGCATTGGAAGCGATCACCACTTGCTCGGCCAGGACCGAACCCTGCGCGGTTTGCACCGACCAGCGCTGTCCCTGGCGCTCGAGTCGGGTGACCGGGGAATGATCGAACAACTGACCACCCAGTCCGATGGCCGCCTTGGCCAAGCCCGTGGTGTAAGCCATCGGATTGAGCGTGCCAGCACGGCGATCGAGCAGTGCCGCGGCGATTTTCTTCGTGCCGGTCGCTTGCTCACAGGCTTGCCCGGTCAGCAGCTCGACGGGGGCGCCACGGCGCTTCCATTGCTCTTCACGACTGCGCAAGTCAGCTTCGCCACGGGCGTTGTGCGCCATGTGCAGCGTGCCTTCGCGGCGCAACTGGCAATCGATGTTGTACTTGTCCACAAGGCTGAACACCAAGGACGGTGCGGCGCCGAGCATCCGGTTGAGCTGGCTGCCCACCCCCTCGCCAAACCCGGCTTCGATCTCGTCCGGGGGAATCCACATGCCGGCATTGACCAGCCCGACGTTGCGCCCCGAACCGCCGTGACCGGCGCGATGGGCTTCCAGCACACACACCGTCTTGCCCTGCTCCAGCAGATGCACCGCCGCCGACAGCCCGGTGAAACCGGCGCCAATGACGCAGACATTGACTTTCACCTCACCCTTGAGCGCCGAGTTGTCGGGCCTTTGCGGCGTCAGTTTTTCCCACAGACACTCTTCGCGTAACGGCATTGCCAGACTCCAATCAGAAACCTAACAAACACATTCATTCAATGTGGTCATCTATGTGGCGAGGGGATTTATCCCCGCTGGGCTGCGAAGCGGCCCCAAATAATGGGACTGCTGCGCAGTCCAACGGGGATAAATCCCCTCGCCACAGAAGTTCGCTCCTACAGGGGATTAACCATCAGTCAAACGTAATACCTTGGGCCAACGGCAACTCCAGCGAATAGTTCACGGTATTGGTCTGACGACGCATGTACCCACGCCATGCATCAGAACCGGACTCACGACCACCGCCCGTTTCTTTCTCACCCCCAAACGCCCCACCGATTTCCGCACCGCTCGGGCCGATGTTGACGTTGGCGATGCCGCAGTCACTGCCCACCGCCGACATGAATTGCTCGGCTTCACGCACGTCGGTGGTGAAGATGCACGACGACAGGCCTTGCGGCACGGCGTTGTTCAAACGCAGGGCTTCGTTGAAATCGTTGTAGCCAACCACGTACAGGATCGGCGCGAAGGTTTCATGGCAGACCACATCGCTCTGCTCCGGCATTTCGACGATGGCCGGCGAAACGTAGTAGGCATTGGGGAATTTGTCTTCCAGCTGACGCTTGCCACCGAACACCTTGCCGCCTTCACTCAGGGCCTGTTCCAGGGCGTCCTGCATGTTGTCGAAGCTTTGCTTGTCGATCAGCGGGCCGATCAGGTTGCCTTCCAGCGGATGGCCGATGCGCACTTTGGAGTAGGCAGCCTTGAGGCGGGTGACGATTTCTTCCTTCACCGACTCATGGGCGATCAGGCGGCGTAGCGTGGTGCAGCGTTGGCCGGCAGTACCGACGGCGCTGAACAGGATCGCGCGAACGGCCATGTCCAGATCGGCACTTGGGCCAAGGATCATCGCGTTGTTACCGCCCAGCTCGAGAATGCTGCGGGCGAAGCGCGCGGCGATTTTCGGCGCCACTTCACGGCCCATGCGGGTGCTGCCGGTAGCGCTGACCAGCGCGACACGCGGGTCATCGACCAGGGCTTCCCCAGCATCGCGACCGCCAATGACCACCTGGCTCAGGTGCGGTGGTGCATCGCTGAAGTTTTTCAGCACGCGATCGAACAGTGCCTGGCAGGCCAGTGCGGTCAGTGGCGTTTTTTCCGACGGTTTCCAGATCACCGGATTGCCGCAAACCAGCGCCAGCGTTGTGTTCCAGGCCCAGACCGCCACCGGGAAGTTGAAGGCGCTGATCACGCCGACGATGCCCAGCGGGTGCCAGGTTTCGCGCATGTGGTGGCCAGGGCGCTCGGAGGCGATGGTCAAGCCGTACAGTTGACGGGACAGGCCGACGGCGAAGTCGCAGATGTCGATCATTTCCTGAACTTCACCCAGGCCTTCCTGGGTGATCTTGCCCGCTTCCCAGGACACCAGTTCGCCGAGATCGGCCTTGTATTCGCGCAGGATGTCACCCAGTTGCCGTACCAGCTCGCCGCGACGCGGGGCCGGAACCTTGCGCCACAGTTCGAATGCATGATCTGCACGACTGATGTGCTGCTCGACTTCAGCGGCACCTTCCCAGTTGACGGTGGCAATCGTGCTGCCATCGATCGGCGAATGCACCGGCACTTTGCCGTTCTGGTACAGGGCCGGGTTCACACCAAGACGATCAAGCAATGCGGCAACCATGGGTCACTCCTCAAGCAAAAAACGGAACGTGTGCAGCCGCCGAATCACGACTGATCAGACCTGTAGTTTTAGCGCTCCCGAGGTTACTCAACAAACGACCATTAAGAGAGATATCATTCCGTTTATTCATGCTGTGCATTGTTGGCAATAAAGAGACAAGTACAAAGGACCGCCCATGCTGAACAAACGCTATTTGCCCTCGATCACTGCGCTGCAGTGTTTCGAAGCCGTGACCCGCCACCTGAGTTTCACTCGGGCGGCGGAAGAGCTGAACCTGACCCAGAGCGCCGTCAGTAAACAGGTGGCGCAACTGGAAGAGCTGTTGCAGCACCTGCTGTTTCGCCGGGTCCGCCGACGCCTGCAAATGACGCCAGCAGGCGACCTGTACCTGGTGGAGGTACGAAAAATCCTCACCCAGGTTGAGATGTCGACCCATTACCTGCGTTCCTACGGGGGTGAAACCGAAGTCCTGCGCGTCTCCACACCCTCGACCTTCGGCGCCCGCTGGCTGGTGCCACGCCTCAAGGGCTGGCGCCTGCGCCATCCGTCGATCCATCTGGACCTGTGCAATGAACAGGAAGCCGACGACCTGCTGCAAGGGCGCAGCGACCTGGCGTTCTACTTCGGCCAGGGTTCACGTCCCGGTACCGAATGCCTGAAGTTGTTCAGCGAAGAGCTTGTGCCTGTCTGTGCCCCGGGCAGCCTGCCCGACATGCCGTTCACCGACCCGACGCAACTCACCGACTTGGTCCTGCTGCAAAACGCCTCCCGCCCCCAAGCCTGGCACGACTGGTTCGACAGTCAGGGCTACCACACCGAACACAGCTACCACGGCCCGCGTTTCGAAACCTTTTATATGTGCATCCGCGCGGCGCAAGTCGGCTGCGGTGTGGCGCTGCTGCCAAGGTTCCTGGTGGAAGAGGAACTGGCCGACGGCAAGCTGGTCATTCCCTGGCAGCATGCAATGCCCAGCACCGACGCCTATTACCTGGCGTACCCGGAACATTCGGCGGAAGTGCCCAAGGTGCGCGATTTCGTGAGGTGGATGCTGGAGCAGGTGTAGGGACGCTTCAAAAATCGCTGGCAATCAACACCAGCGATATGCGCCACTAGCCTTATTCAATGTGGAGAACCCCCGTTATGAGCGAGAGTGTGTTTGCCGATCGCATCGTGCAGAACCTGCTCGACACCGACTTCTACAAACTGACGATGATGCAGGCGGTGCTGCACAACTACCCGAACGTAGAGGTCGAATGGGAGTTTCGTTGCCGTAACAGTGAAGATCTGCGCCCGTACCTGGCGGAGATCCGTTTCCAGATCGAACGGCTGGCCGAGCTGAGCCTGAGCGCCGACCAATTGAGTTTTCTGGAACGCATCAGCTTCCTGAAGCCGGATTTCCTGCGTTTTCTCGGGCTGTTCCGCTTCAACTTGCGCTACATCCACACCGGCATCGAAAACGGCGAACTGTTCATCCGCCTGCGAGGCCCGTGGTTGCACGTGATCCTGTTCGAGGTACCGATTCTGGCCATCGTCAGTGAGGTGCGTAACCGCTATCGCTATCGGGAGATTGTCCTGGAGCAGGCGCGCGAGCAGCTCTATCGCAAGTTCGACTGGCTGAGCGCCAACGCCAGCAGCGAGGAATTGTCCGAATTGCAGGTAGCCGATTTCGGCACCCGTCGTCGCTTCTCCTACCGCGTACAGGAAGAAGTGGTGAACGTGCTCAAGCACGATTTCCCTGGGCGCTTCGTTGGCACCAGCAACGTGCACCTGTCCCGGGAGCTGGACATGAAACCGTTGGGCACCATGGCCCACGAATGGATCATGGCCCACCAGCAGCTCGGCCCGCGGCTGATCGACAGCCAGATCGCCGCCCTCGATTGCTGGGTTCGCGAATACCGTGGCCTGCTAGGGATCGCGCTGACCGACTGCATCACCATCGATGCGTTCCTGGGCGATTTCGACCTGTTTTTCGCCAAGCTTTTCGACGGTTTGCGCCACGACTCGGGCGATCCCGTGGCGTGGGCGGAAAAAGCCATCGCGCACTATCACAAGCTTGGCATCGACCCGATGAGCAAGACGTTGACCTTCTCCGACAGCCTGACGCTGCCCAGGGCCCTGGAGATTTTTCGGGCGCTGCGGGGTCGAATCAATGTCAGCTTCGGCATCGGCACCAACCTGACCTGTGATATTCCGGGTGTCGAACCGATGAGCATCGTGCTTAAAATGACGGCCTGCAACGGCGCGCCGGTGGCGAAGATCTCCGACGAGCCCGGCAAGACTCACTGCACAGACCCGAATTTCGTCGCCTATTTGCGACACGTTTTCCAAGTTCCTGCCCCCCTCTAGCAAGGAGTGAATTCATGCAAGCCGTACAGCGTGAGATTGCTGATCAGCTCAAGGTTCAACCGCCATTCGCCGACGAAGCTGCCCTCGAAGCCGAAGTCGCCCGGCGGATTACCTTCATCCAGGATTGCCTGGTCAATTCCGGGCTCAAGACCCTGGTGCTGGGCATCAGTGGCGGCGTCGACTCCCTGACCGCCGGCCTGCTGGCCCAGCGTGCGGTCCGTGAGCTGCGCCAGCGCAGCGGCGATGCCGCCTACAAATTCATCGCCGTGCGGCTGCCGTACGAAACCCAGTTCGATGAACATGACGCCCAGGCCTCGGTGGACTTCATCAAACCGGACGAGCGCCACACGGTGAACATCGGCCCGGCGGTCAAGGCCCTGGCCAACGAAGTCGCGGCGTTCGAAGGCAAGCACGCGGTGTCGGTGGATTTCGTGCTCGGCAACACCAAGGCGCGCATGCGCATGGTCGCCCAGTACACCATCGCCGGCGCGGCCCATGGCCTGGTGATCGGCACCGATCATGCGGCGGAAGCGGTGATGGGCTTCTTCACCAAGTTCGGTGACGGCGCCTGCGACCTGGCACCGCTCAGTGGCCTGGTGAAAAACCAGGTCCGGGCCATCGCCCGCAGCTTCGGCGCACCCGAATCGCTGGTGGAAAAAATCCCGACTGCCGACCTTGAAGACCTGTCTCCGGGCAAACCGGACGAAGCGTCCCATGGCGTGACGTACGCCGAGATCGACGCCTTCCTGCATGGGCAGCCGGTGCGCGAAGAGGCGTTCCAGATCATCGTGAATACGTACAACAAGACGCATCACAAGCGGGTGATGCCGTTTGCGCCTTGAGGCGTGAGTGAATGAAAAAGCCCGCTGAGGAGTGATTCTCAGCGGGCTTTTCTTTGGCCGGTGTCATGCGTCGATGCTACCGGCCTCTTCGCGGGCAAGCCTCGCTCCTACAAGTACACCACTGTACCCGTAGGAGCGAGGCTTGCCCGCGAAGAACGATAACGCGGTGAACCTGCTTATTTCAGGGTCACAGTGCCTTTCATCATCGATATGTGGCCCGGGAACGAGCAGAAGAAGCCGTACTTTTCATTGGCATCGAGCTTGGACACGTCGAAGGTCACCGAGTCGGTCTCCTTGGCGCCAATGATCTTGGTGTGGGCGATGACGCGGGCGTCGCCTTCTTTCAGGTAGTTCTTGTCGATGCCAGCGCTCAGACCGTCGGTCGCGATCGGCTGCATGTCGGCTTCTTTACTGATGACCAGGTTATGGCCCATGACGTTTTTCGGCAGGTTGCCGGAGTGCTTCAACTCCACGGTGAACGTCTTGCAGCTCTTGTCGATTTCAATGGCCTTCGTGTCGAAAGACATCTGGTCAGTGGAGTCAACGGTGACTTTGCACTCCGCAGCCATCAATTGGCTGCTGGCCAGTGTCAACAGGGATACCGCAACAAGTTTGGCAAACATGGTGAATCTCCAAGGCAGGGTGAATGAAAAATGCGAATGAACAGAAGACTGCCTGAAAACTTCGCAAGTTCCTATGACCTGAAGCAAAAATTGTATACAACTTTCGGGCTATGGGACCGATCAAGACAATCTACCAGCCAGGCGTCTACCCCGGCCCTATCATGGACTGTCCTCATTTTTCGGAGCGTCTGTCATGTCGATCAATACCCTGTTGTGCAGCTTGCTCGCCGCCTATGCCTGCGGTGCCAGCGGAACCTGCGAAACGCCCAAGCGCGAAGTTTAGCCCTTGGAGCGCAACGCGCCTGCCTTTACCCTGTGGCCCTGATCGACCCAGGAGCAAGGCATGTCTTTAACATCCGTTTGTGTATTTTGCGGCGCCAGCACTGGCACCAACCCCGCTTATCGTGAAGCAGCCGTGACCCTTGGCCAGGCCTTGGCCGAACGCAAGCTGACCCTGGTCTACGGCGGTGGGGCCGTGGGGCTGATGGGTATCGTCGCCGACGCGGCATTGGCGGCCGGCGGTGAAGTGATCGGGATCATCCCGCAGAGCCTCAAGGACAAGGAAATCGGCCACAGCGGCCTGACCCGCCTGGAAGTGGTCGACGGCATGCATGCGCGCAAGGCGCGGATGGCTGAACTCAGCGATGCCTTCATCGCGTTGCCCGGCGGCTTGGGCACCCTGGAAGAGTTGTTCGAAGTCTGGACCTGGGGCCAGTTGGGCTACCACGGCAAACCGTTGGGCTTGCTGGAAGTGAATGGTTTCTACAGCAAACTCACCGGTTTTCTCGATCATATCGTCGGCGAAGGCTTCGTTCGCGCGGCACACCGTGACATGCTGCAGGTGAGCGAATCGCCGCAGACGCTGCTCGACGCCCTCGATCGCTGGCAGCCGACCGTTGCGCCCAAATGGGTTGAGCAAAAACCCGACTAACGACTTAGGCATCGATACAGGGCAGAATACGCGCCGCTCAAACCTCACCTTCGACCCCAGAGGATCGCCCATGGCCAAACCCAATTACTCCTTCGCCAAACGTCAGAGAGACCTGGCCAAGGAACAGAAGAAAGAGGAAAAGCTTCAGCGCAAGAAAGCAATGGCTGACGAAGCGGCACTGAACCCTGACGGTGAAGTCGCAGCAGATGACGATGTTGATGCACCGAAAGATCAGGCACCCGACGCCTGAGTCCCCTCCGGGCCGGATGATCTGATCGGGCCCATGGATCTGTGTCCAGGGTTGGCAGCGATGCTGCCGGCCCTCACAGGCCGATCGAATGACTCCCAAACACCGCATCCCCCTGTGGGAGCGAGCCTGCTCGCGAAAGCGATCTGCCTGTAACAGAACTTCTGGGTGTGCCGGCGCTATCGCGAGCAGGCTCGCTCCCACAGGGGGGGCTTGGTTTACTCCAATGGCATCACTGTCACCCGAACTTCGGGATCATGATTACCGCCTCCCAGGATCACTCCCCGCAACGGCGACACATCGGAGAAATCCCGGCCCCAGGCCAGGGTGATGTGTTCCAGCGCCGGTTGCACATTGTTGGTCGGATCGAAATCCACCCAGCCCGACACCGGACAAAACACCGAGACCCAGGCATGGGACGCATCGGCGCCGATCAATCGCGGTTGACCGGGTGGTGGCTGGGTCAACAGGTAGCCGCTGATGTAGCGCGCGGCCAATCCACGGGAGCGTATGCAAGCGAGCATCAGGTGGGCGAAGTCCTGACAAACCCCGCGCCGGCGTTCCAGCACTTCCACCAAGGGGGTAGCGACCTGCGTCGCTTCGGCATCGAAGGTGAATTCGCTGAAGATTTTCTCCATCAAGGCCTGGACCCCGAGCAACAGCGGCCGCCCCGCCGGAAAGCAGCTCTCGGAAAACTCGACGAAGTTGCGCTTGAGATGCACATAAGGTGATTCGAACCGGTAACGGCAGGCTTCGAGTAATTGCGGCGAAAGCGGCTGGCCGCTGTAGGTCAACGCATTGCGGGTGTCTTCCCAGGCTGGAGATCGATTGAAATCGACCAAGGGCCGGGGCAGCACCTCAATTGTCAGGCTGGCATTGACCAGCAGTTCATCATGGGGGCGCTCGAACGCCAGCCGGGTCAACGGATTGCCGAACACATCCAGCTCATCGCGGCGTGAAGTCGGGTCTGGACTGATCTGCAATTGCTGGTCGGAGCAACGCTGCCACGCACAAGGCCTGGGCCACAAATGCGCCAGTTGCTGGGCCAGGGACACAGGGCTGTCATAGTGATAATGGGTATCGTGGAAAATCTGGTAATGAGCGCTCATCAGACGGACACCGTGCGCTGGCTGACATCATCGACGTGGGCGAAGTGACGCAAGGCCAGGCGATCCGATACCTGCCCGCTGGCATCGGCAATTTCCTGCAGCAGATCGGCCAGCCCTTCGATGGCAGCACGCACGCTGGCGGCGCCGAACAACGGGTTTTCCAGGCAGCCCAGATCGAAGCGCGCCAGACGCTCCACCAACGGCGGCAGGCCCGCTTCGCGAGGTACACCGAAGTCGTCGCACAGGCGTTTGAGTGTGCGGGTCACCAGCTTCAACTGGAACAGCACCGCGTGCGGGTTCTGCTCATCGAGCAACAACAGGTCAAGAACCGGGATCAATTGCGCCACCGCCAGATACCGCGAACGATAGGTGATGCTGCTGTTGCCCAGTTCCAGTAACCATTCCAGTCCCGCCTGATCGAAAGCCCCGGCGCCACGCAGAAACGCCGCCAGGCTGCCGCTGAGAAATTGCAGGCGCTCGATCCGCCGGCCGATCATCAGGAATCGCCAGCCTTCGTCCCGGGTCATGTCGTCCAGGGCAAAACCGGACAGCGCCGCCAGGGACATCACCAGCCGGTTGAGGAAGTCGAGTAACTCGCCGAAGTCCGGCTCTTCGGTCTCGAGCTCCATCGCTTCACGTTGCAACTCCACCAGCGCCTGCCAGTTCTCCCGCGACAGCTTGCCACGCACCTGCGAGGCCGCCCATTGCAAACGCTGCAGGTTGGAACGCAGGCTGAATGGCCAGTCATCGCCGAGTATCGCCGCCAGCAAGCGCTCCGGCAGTTCGCCTTCATCGGGCAACAGCATCAGTCGCTCGCCAAGATCCACCGCCGCCTGCAGGGCCTGCGGGTCATCGCCGTCGACATAACGCGCCAGCATGATTCGCAGCAATCGGGCGCTGTCATCGCAGCGCTCGCAGTAACGGCCGAACCAGAACAGGTTTTCCACCACCCGCGACGGCAGGTAAGGATCGCGACGCACCAGATCATGCACGCCGATATTGCGCTGGGCTTTCCACTGTTCGCCGCTCGGTGAACGTTCACCCAGCACCCAGGTGTCCTTGCTGGCGCCGCCGCGCTGCATCGATACCACCTCGGCATCCGCCTGCGCGGCCACACGGGTCAAGCCACCGGGCAACACCCGATAGCCGTCGCGACTGGCCACCGCATACACGCGCATGCCGATGGCCCGCGGTTGCAGTTGACCGTCCTCGGCCTGCCATATCGGCGCCTGGGACAATTGCGCGAGTTCTTGCGCAACATAAGCATAAGGCCGCGCCTGCATGCGCTCGGCGAGCTCCTGGCGCTGTTTTTCACTCAAATCTCGACCGAATAGCGGGGCGAAACTCTGGGACGGAAATGCCGGCTTGATCAGCAGCTCGGGCAGTTTTTCCAGGGCCTGGGCCAGCACCGGCGCCTCACCGCACCACCAGGTGGCAATGGACGGCAGGATTAGTTCTTCGCCAAACAGGAACTGGTTGATCTTCGGCAGGAAACCCAGCAAGCCCGGCGACTCCAGTACGCCACTGCCGAGGGCGTTGGCCACCAGCACCCGACCCTGGCGCACGGCTTCGAGCAGGCCCGGTACGCCCAGGGCCGAGTCGGTGCGCAATTCCAGCGGGTCGCAGAAGTCGTCGTCGAGCCGGCGCATGATCGCGTGGACCCGACGCAGGCCACTCAGGGTCTTCAGGTAGACCGTGGCATCGCGCACCGTGAGGTCACCACCTTCCACCAGCGGATAGCCAAGCTGGCGAGCCAGGTACAGGTGTTCGAAATAGCTTTCGTTGAAACGCCCCGGCGTCAGCAGGACCACCAGCGGCGCCTCTGCGTCGCTTGGCGCCTGGCGGGCCAGTGTCTCCTGGAGGGTGCGGAAGAATCCCGCCAGGTGCTGCACCTTCAAATCACGGTACAACTCGGGAAAGGCCCGGGACACGATGGTGCGGTTCTCCAGGGCGTAGCCAGCCCCGGACGGCGCCTGAGTGCGATCGGCCGTTACCCACCAGCGGCCATCGGGCGTGCGCGCCAGATCCACGGCGTACAGATGCAAATAGGCTCCGTCAGGCGGCTTGATGCCCTGACAGGGCCAGAGGAAATTGTTGTGACCAAATACCAGCTCCGCCGGCAGCAGGCCTTCGGCGATCAAGCGTTGCGGGCCATAGAGATCGGCCAGTACGGCATTGAGCAAACGCGCACGCTGGGCGATGCCGGCGGACAATTGCTCCCACTCATCGGCAGCAATCACATGGGGCAGCAAGTCCAGCTCCCATGGCCGATCGGCGCCCTTGGGATCGGCGTAGACGTTATAGGTGACGCCGTTTTCCTGGATCTGCCGGGTCAACAATGCCTGGCGCTGCACCAATTGCGCGGGTGTGCTGCGCTGCAACTGGTCGAACAGCCGGCGCCAGTGCGGCCGTATGGCACCGCTGTCGTCGAGCAATTCGTGATAGGTGCCCGCCGTCAGCGGGTAGCGGTCTAGCAGGTCAGGCATGGAAAGCTCGGCAGACAGCAGTGATCGGTCAGACTAACGCACGCTCATGACGCCCGGATAGACGAAAAATCCGGGCGTCGCGTACGAATTAGAAACGTCGTAAATCGAGCGTCATCGGCAGCTCGTCGTTAATTTCCATATTGGGTATCGGAAGTTTCCCCGGCGTGTGTCCGATTCGGAAGAAACGCGCCATTCGCCGGCTCTCGGCTTCATTGGCGTTCACTGGCAATGTCTCGTAGTTGCGCCCACCCGGATGGGCGACGTGATACTGGCAACCGCCCAGCGAACGGCCCATCCAGGTGTCGAGCAGGTCGAACACCAGCGGCGCATGGACCGGGATGGTCGGCTGCAGGCAGTTGGCAGGCTGCCAGGCACGGAAGCGCACACCGGCAACGAACTCGCCGACCCGCCCAGTGGGCTGCAACGGCACAGGTATGCCGTTGCAGGTCAGCACATAGCGTTGCGGCGGCAATCCGCTGAGCTTGACCTGCAGGCGCTCCAGGGACGAGTCGACGTAACGCACCGTGCCACCGACCGCGCCCTCCTCGCCCAGTACATGCCAGGGCTCAAGTGCCTGGCGCAGTTCCAGCGCGATGCCATTGACGGCGTAGTCGCCGACCTTGGGAAAGCGAAACTGCAGGTGCGCCGCAAACCACTCTGCCCGCACCGGATAACCGGCGTCGTTGAGATCGGCGACGACGTCAGCGAAATCCTGTTCGATAAAGTGCGGCAACAGGAACCGGTCATGCAGTTCGGTGCCCCAGCGCGCCAGTTTTGGCGGTGCATAAGGCTCACGCCAGAACCGGGCAACCAATGCCCGCAGCAATAGCTGCTGGGCCAGGCTCATGCGCGCATGGGGTGGCATTTCAAAAGCGCGCAACTCCAGCAAGCCAAGGCGACCGGTCGCGCCATCCGGTGAATAGAGTTTGTCGATGCAGAACTCGGCGCGATGGGTGTTGCCGGTCACGTCGATCAACAGGTTGCGCAGCAGGCGATCCACCAGCCACGGCGCGCACTCTTCGCCCGGCGCAGGCATCTGGGCGAAGGCGATTTCCAGTTCATACAAGGTGTCGTTGCGCGCTTCGTCGACGCGTGGGGCCTGGGACGTCGGGCCGATGAACAGTCCGGAAAACAGGTAGGACAAGGACGGATGGTTATGCCAGTAGCTGATCAGGCTGCGCAGCAAATCCGGACGCCGCAGAAACGGTGAGTCCGCCGGTGTCGCGCCCCCCAGTACGAAGTGGTTGCCGCCACCGGTGCCGGTGTGCCGGCCGTCGATCAGGAATTTCTCGGTGGTGAGTCGGGTCTGGCGCGCTTCTTCGTAAAGAAATTCAGTGCGCTCAACCAACTCGTCCCAGGTCGCGGATGGCTGCACGTTGACTTCGATCACGCCGGGATCAGGGGTGATGCGAAAGTTGCTCAGGCGCGGATCGCTCGGCGGCTCGTAACCTTCCAGCAATACCGGGCAATTGAGCTCCCGGGCCGTGGCCTCGATGGCTGTCACTAACTCCAGATAATCCTCGACCCGCTCCAGCGGCGGCATGAACAGGTACAACCGGCCTTCACGTGCTTCGGCGCAGAAGGCGGTGCGGGTCAGCCAGTCAGCGGACTCATCGACCTTGGGTGCCCGATCTTCAATCAGTGCCGCCGCGCCCTGACGCTGCAGTTGTTCTGTACCAGGTAGCGCCGGGAAATCCTGATTGGGATCTTGGGGGTGAATGAACGGATACTCCGCCGCCTTCACCCACGGCTGTGAACCCAGCGGCAGACGATACCCCAGTGGCGAGTCCCCCGGCACCAGGCGGCAGTGCTCGTCACGCAGGTACCAACGGCCGCTTTGCCATTGATCGCCCTTGGCGGTGCGCGCCAAGGGCAGGACCTGGCCAATCACCTTGTCCAGGCCCTGACTGAAGACTTTGCGCAAACGCGCACGTTCCAGGGGCTCTTCGAGTCGCGAGTCTTCGGCGCTGACGTTCTGCGGCAAAGTGCCTTCGCGCCAGAGGTAATAGAAATTGTCTTCGTAGGCTGGAAACACAAAGCGCGTAGGAATGTTCAAGCGCTCGGCGACACTCGCCAGAAAACGCCCGGCCAACTCGCCATTGGCGCCGTAATCCTGCTGCTCGTCGGCGATCAGCGCGCTGTCGTGCCAGATCGGCACACCGTCGCGGCGCCAATAGCAATTGAGCGACCAGCGCGGCAGTTGTTCGCCGGGATACCATTTACCCTGGCCAAAATGCACCAGACCTTGCGGGGCATAGCGCTGGCGCATGCGCTGGAACAGTTCGGCGGACAGTCGGCGCTTGTTCGGCCCCAGCGCCGCAGTGTTCCACTCGGCACCGTCCGGGTCATCGATGGACACAAAAGTCGGCTCACCGCCCATGGTCAGGCGCACGTCGCCTTCGAGCAGGTCGGCATCGATCTGCCGGCCCAGGGCCTGGATCGCCAGCCACTGGTCTTCGGTGTAGGGCTTCGTGACCCTTGGCGCCTCCCAGATCCGCTCCACCGACATTTCGTGGCTGAATTCGCATTCGCACGGTTCCACCAAGCCACTGATCGGTGCCGCAGAGGATGGATCGGGACTACAGGCCAACGGAATGTGTCCTTCACCGGCAAACAGCCCGGAGGTTGCATCCAGGCCGATCCAGCCGGCACCGGGCAGATAGACCTCGCACCAGGCGTGCAAGTCGGTGAAGTCCACTTCGGTACCGGAAGGACCGTCGAGGCTTTTCAGGTCGGCGGTCAATTGAATCAGGTAACCCGACACGAAACGCGCGGCCAGTCCCAGGTGACGCAGCAGTTGCACCAGCAACCACGCCGAATCGCGGCAGGAACCGGAGGCCTGCTCCAGGGTGTGCTCGGGGGTTTGCACCCCCGGCTCCATGCGGATCAGGTAGTTGATGTCTTCGCTCAGACGCTGGTTGAGCGCGACGAGGAAATCCACAGCCGGCAATGGCGTAAGGTCGATGCTGTCCAGATAGGCCTTGAACTTCGGCGTCAGGGGCAAGGTTTCCAGGTACGGCGCCAGCTCCTTGCGCTCGTCGGTCGCGTAGGCGAATGGGATTTTTTCGGCGTAAGGCTCAAGGAAAAAGTCGAACGGATTGAACACCGCCATTTCCGCCAGCAGATCGACTTCGATCCGCAGCTCGTCGGTTTTCTCCGGGAACACCAGCCGCGCCAGGTAATTACCCTGGGGGTCCTGCTGCCAGTTGATGAAGTGCTGCTCGGGCGAGACTTTCAGCGCATAGGAAAGTATCCGCGTGCGGCTGTGGGCGGCGGGACGCAGTCGAACGATCTGCGGGCCCAACTCGACAGCGCGGTCATAGCGGTAATGTGTGACATGGTGCAATGCGACATGAATCGACACGGCGTGCCTCCTGCGAGCCCTAAGCGTATTGGAAAGCGCGCAAGACTTATGCCATCCAGCAGTGCTGGCGCTTTCTCCCGTTGCAGGAGGCAGTACAGCACCAAAATCGGGCGATGCGGGAAATTGGTTGGAGAGAGTTGCACGTAAATGTGGCGGTGCTCCCTGTGGGAGCTGGCTTGCCAGCGAAGCTTTTGGCGACAGGGAGGGCGCCTTCGCTGGCAAGCCAGCTCCTACAGAGGTCCATTTTCCGTTTCACAGCGGAATGCAAAACGCCAACCCGAAGGTTGGCGTTTTGTTCAGCTCAAGCGAGGCTTAGCGCGGCACGACCGGCTTGCGCGCAGGCTTGGGTCCCTTGCCTTTGGCCGCCTCCTTGCGCTCCTTGGCCGCCTGCTGGTTGCGGGCGAATGCTGCTGCCTTGGCTTGCTCACGCTTGTCCCACGGGTTGCCGCCATCGCTGGCGCGTGGTGGCAGGCCGGTGTGCTGGGTCAGGATCTTGGTGGTCTTTTCCCCTGCAACCTTGTGGCTACCGGCCGGCGTCGAGTTCTTGCGACGGGCGCTCTGGTAGCTGTCGGTGGACGGCTGGTGCAGCGGGATCAACTGGTTCTTGCCCGGCCCGATCAGATCGGCACGGCCCATGCGGGTCAGCGCCTCACGCAGCATCGGCCAGCCTTTCGGATCGTGATAACGCAGGAAAGCCTTGTGCAGGCGACGCTGCTCCTCGCTCTTGACGATGGTGACCGCGTCACTCTTGTACGTAACCTTGCGCAGCGGGTTCTTGCCCGAGTGGTACATCGCGGTGGCGGTAGCCATCGGCGACGGGTAGAACGCCTGCACCTGGTCAGCACGGAAACCGTTGCCCTTGAGCCACAGCGCCAGGTTCATCATGTCTTCGTCGGTGGTGCCCGGGTGGGCCGCGATGAAGTACGGAATCAGGTACTGCTCTTTCCCGGCTTCCTTCGAATACTTCTCGAACATGCGCTTGAACTTGTCATAGCTGCCGATGCCCGGTTTCATCATCTGGTTGAGCGGACCTTCCTCGGTATGTTCCGGGGCGATCTTCAGGTAGCCACCGACGTGGTGGGTCACCAGCTCTTTAACGTATTCCGGCGACTCGACCGCGAGGTCATAACGCAGGCCGGAAGCGATCAGGATCTTCTTCACACCCGGCAATTCACGGGCGCTGCGGTACAACTGGATCAGCGCCGAGTGGTCGGTGTTCAGGTTCGGGCAGATGCCGGGGAACACGCAGGACGGCTTGCGGCACGCGGATTCGATTTCCGGGGTCTTGCAGGCGATGCGGTACATGTTCGCGGTCGGGCCGCCCAGGTCGGAGATCACGCCGGTAAAACCGGGAACCTTGTCACGAATTTCTTCGATCTCGCGAATGATCGACTCGTGGGAGCGGTTCTGGATGATCCGGCCTTCGTGCTCGGTGATCGAGCAGAAGGTACAGCCGCCGAAGCAGCCACGCATGATGTTCACCGAGAAGCGGATCATGTCGTAGGCCGGGATCTTCTCCTTGCCATACGCCGGGTGCGGAATGCGGGCGTAAGGCATGCCGAAGACGTAGTCCATCTCTTCGGTGGTCATCGGAATCGGTGGCGGGTTGAACCAGACGTCGACTTCACCGTGCTTCTGCACCAGGGCACGGGCGTTGCCCGGGTTGGTTTCCAGGTGCAGCACGCGGTTGGCGTGGGCGTAGAGCACCGCGTCGTTACGGACCTTTTCCACCGACGGCAGGCGGATCACGGTCTTGTCGCGGGTCATCTTCGGGCTGGCCAGGATCTGTACGACCTTGGCTTCCTGCGGGTCTTCAACCGGCCCCTTTTCCTGCTCGATGGCGCAGGCCTGGGTGTCCTGGGTGTTCACGTACGGGTTGATGATCTTGTCGATCTTGCCCGGACGGTCGATTCGCGTGGAGTCGACTTCGTACCAGTCTTTGGGTGTGTCGCGACGGATGAACGCGGTGCCGCGCACATCGGTGATGTCTTCGATCTTGTGACCGTAGGACAGGCGCTGGGCGACTTCGACGATCGCACGCTCGGCGTTGCCGTAGAGCAGGATGTCGGCGCAGGCGTCGATCAGGATCGAGTTACGCACCCGGTCCTGCCAGTAATCGTAGTGGGCGATGCGGCGCAGGGACGCTTCGATGCCACCGAGCACGATCGGCACGTGCTTGTAGGCTTCCTTGCAGCGCTGGCTGTAGACCAGGCTCGCGCGATCCGGACGCTTGCCCGCCAGGCCACCCGGGGTGTAGGCGTCGTCGGACCGGATTTTCTTGTCGGCGGTGTAGCGATTGATCATCGAGTCCATGTTGCCGGCCGCGACACCGAAGAACAGGTTCGGCTCGCCAAGCTTCATGAAGTCGTCTTTGGACTGCCAGTTCGGTTGGGCGATGATCCCGACGCGGAAGCCCTGGGACTCCAGCAGCCGGCCGATGATCGCCATGCCGAACGACGGGTGATCGACGTAGGCATCACCGGTGACGATGATGATGTCGCAGGAATCCCAGCCAAGCTGATCCATCTCCTCCCTGCTCATTGGCAGGAATGGCGCTGGTCCGAAACATTCGGCCCAGTACTTGGGATAGTCAAATAACGGCTTGGCTGCTTGCATGTCGATAACCGGTGTTGGCTTTCATTGAATTTCGCGGGCGCGGAATATAGCACAAATTTTGACCAATTCCGACGGCTGTGGTCGGAAATTGGTGTCGACCCATTCGCGGGCAAGTCGGATCGCCGCCCGCTCGCTCCTACAGCTCACATAGACCCGTAGGAGCGAGGCTTGCCCGCGAAGAGGCCCGATCAGACGCTACAAATCACTCGTCGTCGTCGAAGTTGTAGCTACCCGGCGCCAGGTTCTCGAATCGCGTGTACTTACCGATAAAGGCCAGGCGGATAAAGCCGATCGGCCCGTTCCGCTGCTTGCCGATGATGATCTCGGCAATGCCTTTGTGCTCAGTCTCCGGGTGATACACCTCGTCGCGGTACACGAACATGATCACGTCGGCGTCCTGCTCGATCGCTCCGGATTCCCGCAAGTCGGAGTTCACCGGGCGTTTGTTCGGGCGTTGTTCCAGGGAACGGTTGAGCTGTGACAGCGCAACGACCGGGCAGTTGAATTCCTTGGCCAGGGCTTTCAGGGATCGGGAGATCTCGGAAATCTCGTTGGTCCGGTTGTCACCGCTGGAGCCCGGGATCTGCATGAGTTGCAGGTAGTCGATCATGATCAGGCCGACTTCGCCATGCTCACGCACCAGACGGCGGGTCCGCGCACGCATTTCCGACGGGCTGATACCGGCGGTATCGTCGATGAACAGCTTGCGATCGTTGAGCAGGTTGACCGCCGAGGTCAGGCGTGGCCAATCGTCATCTTCCAGCTGGCCGGAACGCACCTTGGTCTGGTCGATGCGCCCCAGCGACGACAACATACGCATGATCAGCGATTCACCTGGCATCTCCAGCGAGTAAACCAGAACCGCCTTCTCGCTGCGCAACACGGCGTTTTCCACCAGGTTCATCGCAAAGGTGGTCTTACCCATGGACGGACGGCCGGCGACGATGATCAAGTCGGCCGGCTGCAGGCCGCTGGTCTTCTCGTCGAGGTCGGTATAACCGGTGGACAGGCCGGTGATGGCGTTGTCGGTGTTGAACAGGGTGTCGATGCGGTCGATGGCCTTGGTCAGCAGGTCATTCACACCCACCGGGCCGCCGGTTTTAGGCCGGGCCTCGGCGATCTGGAAGATCTGCCGTTCAGCTTCGTCGAGAATCTCGGCGGCGGTACGGCCTTCCGGGTTGAAGGCGCTGTCGGCGATCTCGGTGCTGATGCCAATCAGCTGGCGCAGGGTCGCCCGCTCACGAACGATTTGCGCATAGGCCTTGATGTTGGCGACGGACGGCGTGTTTTTCGCCAGTTCGCCCAGGTAACCCAGGCCGCCGACCTGCGAGGTCTGACCTTCCTTGTCCAGTTGCTCGGACAGGGTCACGACGTCGATCGGCATGTTCTGATCGGCCAGTTTGGCGATCGCACGGAAAATCAGACGGTGGTCATGTCGATAGAAATCGCCGTCGGAGACTTGATCGAGCACGCGTTCCCAGGCGTTGTTGTCCAGCATCAGACCACCGAGTACAGCCTGTTCGGCTTCGATGGAATGCGGCGGCACCTTCAGCGCGGCGGTTTGCAGATCGTATTGCTCGGGAGCAGAGATTTCGTTCATGGCCACTTGGTTTTTTAAGAAAAGCAGGGGTTTGAAAACGGGTGTTACCAGAAAGACAAAGGGCACGACCTGTAAACAGGATCGTGCCCGATGTTACCGGCAAGCACCCGAGGGTGCCAGCCGACAAGTGCTGCTTAAGCTGCTACCACGACAACGCGTACGGTGGCTTCAACTTCGGCGTGCAGGTGCACGGCTACGTCGAATTCACCTACGTTGCGGATGGTGCCGTTCGGCAGACGAACTTCGCTTTTCGCTACTTCAACGCCGGAGGCGGTCAGTGCGTCAGCGATGTCGTGAGTACCGATCGAACCGAACAGCTTGCCTTCGTCGCCAGCGGTGGCAGTGATGGTCACTTCCAGCTCGGCCAGTTGGGCAGCGCGGCTTTCAGCCGACGATTTACGATCTGCTGCGGCTTTTTCCAGCTCAGCACGACGCTCTTCGAACGCAGCCAGGTTGGCTGGGGTCGCAGCGGTAGCTTTGCCGTAAGGCAGCAGGTAGTTACGACCGTAACCAGCCTTAACGTTCACTTTGTCACCCAGGTTGCCCAGGTTGGTGACTTTTTCCAGAAGGATCAGTTGCATGTGAAAATCCTCTTAACTTTTAACCTTCACCGTTCGCGTCATCGGCGTCTTTCGGCGCCAGACGACCGCGAAAATCAATCAGGCTGTCGACGATGGCCAAGACCACCAGCAACGGATAGATCAGCTGCATGAACAGCAACAGCGTGACGTACAACCCCACCAGCCAGAACCTGGCCAGTCGCTTTTGCGCCACCAGCCCGTGAATCAGGGCCAGCCCGGCGAAAACCAGCGGTACGCTGCACAGCGGTACAAGCATGGACATCTGGACACCGAGGTTCGGTGTCACAACCATGCCCGCCAGCAGCAACATCGCGGGACCCAGCGGGATTCGGACGGCGCGAAACTCGCGACCGAAACCACCGGGGTTGTACAACAACGCCTGCCAGTAGCGCCCGACAATCAGGCTCAGCACACTGACGATTTGCAACAAGGCCGCAATCAGGCCAGTCAGGATCGGTGTAATCAGGGACGCGAAACGCGCTTGCTCGTCTACCGACATTTGCTGGTAGACCTCACCGAGTAGCGACGGCATGACCTTTATCAAGGCCTGCGCCAGCATCTCGATCTGGGGACCGAAAACCGCCCCCAGCACCACTGAAAACACCACTCCCATCGCTATGCTGACCAGCAGCACGCGGTTCCAGGACTCGCTTGCGCGCAAAACCAACGCAAGGCTCGCAGACCCCAGCAGCACCAGAAGTGCCCGTGGGTCGTCGGAGTAAAGCCACCAGATCAACGCCGGCAGCAGTCCCAGAGCAAGAACGCCCAGGGCGTCCCTCAATCCGCGCCGCAGGAGCACAAGGCATCCGGCGGCAGCACCCAACCAATACAACAACGGCAATGCCGCGCATCCAGCCACTACGAGAGTGGCCTGCATACGGCCCCGCATGATGAACTCAGCTAAGGCACGCATACATTCAATCCTTTGCTACGTGTCGACTGCCCGGTCTCAGCGGCCGTGGCTGTCGGTGTAGGCCAGCAGGGCCAGGAAGCGGGCGCGCTTGATAGCGGTGGCCAGCTGACGCTGATAACGAGCTTTGGTACCGGTGATGCGGCTTGGAACGATTTTGCCGGTCTCGGATACGTAGGCTTTCAGAGTGTTGAGATCTTTGTAATCGATCTCTTTCACGTCTTCAGCGGTGAAGCGGCAGAATTTACGACGACGGAAGAAACGTGCCATTTGATAGGCTCCTTAAAAGGTCCGTGGATTACTCGTCAGCGTTATCGCTGTTGTCGCTGTCATCACTATCAGCGCTTTCAGCGCCTTCGTGCTCAGGACGGTCGCGACGCTCACGGCGCTCACTGCGGTTTTCTTCAGCCTTGAGCATCTCGGATTGGCCGGTAACGGCTTCTTCGCGACGGATGACCAGGTTACGGATCACTGCATCGTTGTAGCGGAAGTTGTCTTCCAGCTCGGCCAGGGCCTTGCCAGTGCACTCAACGTTCAGCATCACGTAGTGAGCCTTGTGAACATTGTTGATTGCGTAGGCCAGTTGACGACGGCCCCAATCTTCCAGACGGTGGATTTTGCCGCCGTCTTCTTCGATCAGCTTGGTGTAACGCTCAACCATGCCGCCGACTTGCTCGCTTTGATCCGGGTGGACCAAAAAGATGATTTCGTAATGACGCATGAATGCTCCTTACGGGTTGTAGCCTGCCGCTCAAAAGCGGTCAGACAAGGAGTGAATGACACTTATGGACTTGTGGACGCTAGACACGTTGGTGCCTGCCATCACAGCAAGGGGCGCAATTGTAGAGAAGGGGCGTGGGAGGCGCAAGGGAATTGGTGATTATTTGAACAGTCCTCAATTCATGCCACACCACAAAACACTGTGGGAGCGAGCCTGCTCGCGATAGCGGTGTAACATTCGACATTGATGCCGAATGTTACACCGCTATCGCGAGCAAGCTTGCTCCCACAGGGGCTACTACCGACTTAAGCTTTTTTGGCGGCAGCCTTGGCTTTGACACTGCGCTGACGCTGCGCTTCAAACAGGCACACACCCGTTGCCACGGACACGTTGAGACTGCTGACGCTACCGGCCATCGGCAGGTTCACCAGGTAGTCGCAATGTTCACGCGTCAGGCGACGCATACCTTTGCCTTCGGCACCCATGATCAGGATGGTCGGGCCAGTCAGGTCCTGGTCATAAAGACTGACCTCGGCCTCCCCTGCCGTGCCCACGACCCACAGGCCACGCTGCTGGAGTTTTTCCAGGGTGCGCGCCAGGTTGGTCACGGCCACCAGCGGAATCACTTCCGCCGCACCGCAGGCGATTTTTCGTACAACCGGCGTCAGGGTCGCCGACTTGTCCTTCGGTACGATCACTGCCAGCGCACCAGCCGCATCGGCGGAGCGCAGGCAGGCGCCGAGGTTGTGCGGATCGGTCACGCCGTCGAGCACCAGCAGCAACGGTGCGCCTTCGGTGCGATCGAGCAACTCGTCGAGCATCGCCTCGCCCCAGACCTGGCTCGGACTGACGTCCGCGACCACACCCTGGTGCACACCTTCAACCCAGGCGTCCATTTCGCGGCGCTCGGCCTGACCGACCTGAACCCGGTTTTCGTTGGCCAGCTCAATCAGCGTCTGGACCCGAGGGTCATTCCGACCTTCGGCCAGCCAGATCTGCTTCACGCGTTTCGGGTGATGACGCAACAACGCTTCTACAGCGTGTACGCCATAGATCTTTTCCAACTGACTCATGACTTGGCCTTAGGTTTACGCGCCCCGCCAGTCTTGGCTGGAGCCGAGCCCGCTTTCGGCGGACCTTTACGATGTTTAGTCGGTTTGGCTGGCTTGCCGCCGGCAGCCTTTTCAGGCGCCGACCGGCTGGTCTTTCCCCCAGACGCCGCTTTACCGCCGCTTTTCGCGCCGGCGAGCAACGCCTGCTTCATTTCACGGCTCTTGCGCACTTCGGCGTTTTTCGCCGCGGCATCGCTTGGGCGATAGGCCTCGACAGCCTTTTCCTTGGCAGGACGACGGCCGGTTTTCGCCGGGGCCGGTTCTGCTTCGGCCTTAGCCGCAGGAGCTGCTTCGGTACCACGTTTTTTGCGACCGATCGGCGCGCTGATGGTTTTTTCGGCCATCTCGAAGTCGATCTTGCGCTCGTCGAGGTCGACGCGCATCACCCGCACTTCAACCGTGTCGCCAAGGCGGAAGCTACGACCGGTACGCTCACCGGCCAGGCGGTGGTGCACAGGATCGAAGTGGTAGTAATCGCCCGGCAGCGCGGTGACGTGCACCAGGCCTTCGACGTAGATGTCGGTCAGCTCGACGAACAGGCCAAAACCGGTCACTGCAGTGATCACGCCCGGGAACGACTCGCCCACGCGATCTTTCATGAACTCGCACTTGAGCCAGTTCACCACGTCGCGGGTTGCTTCGTCGGCACGGCGCTCGCTCATCGAGCACTGCTCGCCGAGTTGCTCCAGGGCCGCCTCGTCGTACGGATAGATGCGCGCCTTCGGAATAGTCATCGCACCGGCACGGCGAACGTGCGGGGTATCCTGCTTCGAATGGATCACGCTGCGGATCGCCCGATGCGTGAGCAAGTCCGGGTAGCGGCGGATCGGCGAGGTGAAGTGGGTGTAAGCCTCGTAATTCAGGCCGAAGTGGCCCTGGTTATCGGCGCTGTACACCGCCTGGCTCAACGAACGCAGCATCACGGTCTGGATCAGGTGGAAATCCGGACGATCCTTGATGCCGGCCAGCAACGCCTGGTAATCCTTCGGCGACGGGCCGTCCTTGCCTTTGTGCAGGGACAGGCCGAGCTCGCCGAGGAAGGCGCGCAGTTTTTCCAGGCGCTCCGGCGGCGGGCCGTCGTGAACGCGATACAACGCAGGAATCTCGTGCTTCTTCAGGAATTCGGCGGTGGCCACGTTGGCCGCCAGCATGCATTCCTCGATCAGCTTGTGCGCATCGTTGCGCACGGTCGGACGGATTTCCGCGATCTTGCGCTCGGAGCCGAAGATGATCCGGGTTTCCTGGGTTTCAAAATCGATCGCGCCGCGCACGTGACGAGCGGCCAGCAACACCTTGTACAGCGAATACAGCTGCTTGAGGTGTGGCACGACGTCGGTGTATTCGCCACGCAGCTTGCGCGCTTCGGTGGCTTTCGGCGTTTCCAGCATCGCGCTGACCTTGTTGTAGGTCAGGCGGGCGTGGGAGTGGATCACCGCTTCGTAGAAGCAGTAGTCGGTCATTTCGCCAGATTTGGAGATGGTCATCTCGCAAACCATGGCCAGGCGATCGACTTGCGGGTTCAGCGAGCACAAACCGTTGGACAACTGCTCAGGCAGCATCGGGATCACGCGCTCGGGGAAGTACACCGAGTTGCCGCGAACCTGCGCCTCGGCGTCCAGCGCCGAACCGAGCTTCACGTAGCTGGATACGTCGGCAATCGCCACGTACAACTTCCAGCCACCGGAGAACAGCCGCAGCTTGCCCGGGCGGGCTTCGCAGTAGACCGCGTCATCGAAGTCGCGGGCATCTTCGCCGTCGATGGTGACGAACGGCAGATGACGCAGGTCGATGCGTTTCTCTTTGTCTTTCTCTTCGACTTCCGGCTTGAGCTTGCCGGCTTCCTTGAGCACGGCCTCAGGCCAGACGTGAGGAATGTCGTAGGTACGCAGGGCAACGTCGATCTCCATGCCCGGCGCCATGTAGTTGCCCACGACTTCGACCACATCGCCTTGCGGCTGGAAGCGTGGTGTCGGCCAGTGAGTGATCTTCACTTCGACGAACTGACCGATCTGCGCGTTCGCGTTACGGCCCGGCGTCACCAGCACTTCCTGCTGGATCTTCGGGTTATCCGCGACAACGAAACCGATACCGCCCTCTTCGAAGTAGCGGCCGACGATGGTCTCGTGAGCACGTGACACCACCTCGACGATCATACCTTCGCGGCGACCGCGGCGATCCAGCCCGGAAACACGCGCCAGTGCACGGTCGCCGTCAAACACCAGGCGCATTTGTGCCGGGCTCATGAACAGGTCGTCACTGCCGTCGTCCGGCACCAGGAAACCGAAGCCGTCGCGGTGACCGCTGATGCGGCCCAGGATCAGGTCGAGCTTGTCCACCGGCGCATAAGTGCCGCGACGGGTATAGATGAGTTGAGCATCGCGCTCCATGGCGCGCAGGCGGCGGCGCAGGGCTTCGATCTGGTCTTCCGTGGTCAGACCAAACTCTTCGACCAGTTGCTCGCGGTTAGCGGGCGAACCTCGATCAGCAAGGTGCTGAAGGATCAGTTCGCGGCTAGGAATGGGGTTTTCATATTTTTCCGCTTCACGAGCGGCCTCGGGATCGAGGGACTGCCAATCGGCCATTAGAGAGTTTTCACCTTGTCTATATGCGGGTTAGTTTGGCATAGGCGTAATGAAACGGGAAATTTCAGGCTAAGACGCCTCATCTAAAGCCCTTTATCGACACCAGTAGGCTGACTTGAAGACCGCTGGTGAAATTTTTCAGGTTTTTTTGGTGTCAGGGGTTTACAGTTAAAAAGACGCTCCGTATAGTGCGCGCCATCGACGACGGACAACGTTGCCGATACTGCCCAGATGGTGAAATTGGTAGACACGCCAGCTTCAGGTGCTGGTGACCGCAAGGTCGTGGAAGTTCGAGTCTTCTTCTGGGCACCAATTTCGAGCTTGAGATTAGTTCAATTTCAAGGCTCACACAAAAACCCGCGAAAGCGGGTTTTTGCATTTCCGGGGTTCTGATCTGCATTTCTGAGGTTCTGATTTATTAATTTCAAATCAGGGGTTTACAGATCAAATTGCGCTCCGTATAGTGCGCCACATCAACAGCGGCAACGCTAGCGATGAAATGCCCAGATGGTGAAATTGGTAGACACGCCAGCTTCAGGTGCTGGTGACCGCAAGGTCGTGGAAGTTCGAGTCTTCTTCTGGGCACCAATTCAAATTCAAGGTTACGGCCTTGAATTTCAAAAAAACCCGCGAAAGCGGGTTTTTGCGTTTCTGGCCTTCAGAAAATGACTCGCACCCTGTAGGAGCGAGCCTGCTCGCGATAAATTTCCAGACGACGCATTTTTCCAGCTAGCCCGCATCATCGTTCACGTCCATCGCGAGCAGGCTCGCTCCTACAGGATTTACACGTCCAGCAAGCGCATTTGAGAAACAATATCGTTTATCATTGTTGCAAGATTTTGCAATGCGACAGTGAGGAACCCTGCGAATGATGTTTCGAAATACCCTGCGCCGCGGCCTGACCACCACCCTTCTCGGCCTGGCACTCGCCACTCCCCTCACCCAGGCTGCCGACCCAGTCTCCCTGACGCTCTATAACGGCCAACACAAGGAAGTCGGCGATGCGGTCGCCAAAGCCTTCGAAGCCAAAACAGGCATTCACGTCAATGTGCGCAAAGGCAGCAGCAACCAGCTCGCCAGCCAGGTCGTCGAAGAAGGCGATCGCTCCCCCGCCGACGTGATCTACGCCGAAGAATCGCCGCCACTGAACAAACTCGGTGAGCAAGGCTTCCTGGCCAAGGCCGATGACACCACGCTGGCAGTCCTGCCCAAGGACTATGTCGCCGCCGACGGCACCTGGATTGGCGTCACCGCGAGGGTGCGCGTCGTCGCGTTCAACCCGAAACTGGTCGACGAAAAAGACCTGCCGAAATCGGTGATGGAATTCTCCGATCCAAAATGGCAGGGCAAGGTCGGCTTCGTCCCCACCAGCGGCGCGTTCCAGGAACAAGCCGTGGCGATCATCAAGGTGCATGGCATGGAGGCTGCGGAAGAATGGCTGACCGGCCTGCGCGCCTTCGGCAAGACCTACAGCAACAACATGGTTGCCCTCAAAGCCGTGGAAAACGGCGAAGTGGCGACGGTGCTGGTGAACAACTACTACTGGTTCGCCCTGCAACGTGAAAAGGGCCAGCTCGACTCGAAACTGCATTACTTCACCGGCGGTGATGTCGGCGGCCTGATTACCGTATCGAGCGCGGCCGTGCTGAAATCCAGCAAACATCCAAAAGAAGCCCAGCAATTGCTTGCCTACATGGCCAGCGAAGAAGGCCAGCGCGTGATCACCCAGACCACCGCCGAATACCCGCTGCACAAAGGTATGGAGTCGGATCGCGGCCTCAAACCGTTCAGTGAACTGCAAGCGCCGAATGTCACGCCCGCCGACCTGGGCAATGCCGAAGAAGCCCTGGACCTGGAACGCGAGGTTGGCCTGAACTGATGAGCGCATCGCTATCCGCCTCCGCCACGCATGGCCGGTATGTGCCAGGGCGTAAGCGGCCTTCCATCTGGCTCGTACTGCCGGTTCTACTGCTGGTCGTGCTCAGCGTGCTACCCCTGGCGTACGTCGGCCTGAAAGCCTGGCAAGCCGGCTGGGCCCAAGCGCTGCACTTGCTGTGGCGGCCCTATGTGTTTGGCCTGCTGCGCAACACCCTGGCGCTGATGATCGGCGTGACGCTGGCGTGCGGCGTGATTGGCCTGTCGCTGGCATGGCTGCTGGAACGCAGCAATCTGCCAGGTCGGCGCCTGTGGGGCGTGATTCTGTGCTTGCCGTTCGCCGTACCGGCGTTTGTCAGCAGTTTTACCTGGGTGTCGCTGAGCGCACATTTCGAAGGGCTCGGCGGGGCGATCCTGGTGATGAGCCTGTCCAAATACCCGCTGATCTTTCTACCGGTGGCCGCCACCCTGCGCAATCTCGACCCCTCGCTGGAAGAGTCTGCCCGCACCCTGGGGCTGAATCGCTGGGGGGTGTTTTTCCGCGTCACCCTGCCGCTGCTCTGGCCTTCGCTGCTGGCGGGGTCGCTGCTGATTGCCCTGCACATGCTGGTGGAATTCGGCGCGCTGTCGATCATCGGCCTGCAAACCTTCACCACCGCGATCTATCAACAGTTCGAGCTGGAGTTCAGCAACGCCAACGCCGCGATGCTCTCGGCGGTGCTGCTGGCGCTGTGCTTGATGTTGCTGTGGCTGGAACTGCGTGTTCGCGGCAAAGGCCGGCACGTGCGCACAGGCCAGGGCGCGGCGCGACAGGCAGAACAGGTTCGCCTGGGACCGTGGGTGTTTGCGGGACAGCTTTACTGCCTGTTGCTGGCGATCATTGGCAGCGGCATTCCGCTGGGGATGCTGGCGTACTGGCTGGCCGTGGGCTCGTCGGCCGCGTTCCCGATCGCCGCGATCAGCGAGGCACTGCTGTCCTCCCTGGCCCTGTCCCTGGGCGGCGCGGCGTTTTGCCTGGTGCTGGCGCTGCCGGTGGGGCTGCTGGTGGTGCGCTATAAAGGGCTGCTGGCAATCTGGGCCGAGCGCTTGCCGTATCTGCTGCACGCGCTGCCAGGGCTGGTGATCGCGCTGACCCTGGTGTATTTCGCGCTGCACTATGTGCCGGTGCTGTACCAGACTTCGACGCTGCTGCTGATTGCTTATGCGCTGCTGTTTCTGCCGCTGGCCCAGGCGCCGATTCGCACAGCGCTGAACAAGGCGGCACCGCAACTGGAAGAGGCGGCACGCACGCTGGGGGCGTCTTCGTTCAGTGCGTTTTGCCGGATAACGCTGCCGATCATTTTCCCGGCGCTGGGGGCGGCGTTTGCGCTGGTGTTTCTGGATGCGATGAAGGAACTGACGGCGACCCTGCTGCTGAGCCCGACCGGGCTCAACACACTGGCCACCGAAGTGTGGGCGCATACCGCGAATGTGGAGTTTGCAGCGGCGGCGCCTTATGCGGCGTTGTTGATATTGGTGTCGGGGTTGCCCGTCTACCTGTTAACGACCCGGATGTATTTGAGCCGCTGAGACCGCTTTCGCGAGCAGGCTCGCTCCCACAGGGATCAGTGGCGAATACAAAATTTGTGAACGCCGTGAATCAACTGTGGGAGCGAGCCGGCTCCGGGCGGCGTTCCGACGATGGGGCCAGCCCTGGCAACACATTACGCCCTGAACTGCCCCAAGCTCGCTTTCAATTGCGCTGCCAGGCCATCCAGCACCTTGCCACTGGCCGTGGTTTCCACCACCGCCTGGGCCGCCTTCTCGGCTTGCACATGAATGGTCTCGACCCGACCGCGCACCGCCTGGGCTCCCCGGGCCTGATGCTCGGCGGCCTGGGTCGCCAGGCCGATCGCCGTGTGCACCTGTTCAACCGAAGCCTGCACCGATTGCTGCAACCGCGCGCTGTCACGTAGAACCAACAGCCCCTCACTGGCCTGACGCCCGGCCTGGCCGATTGCGGCCACGGCTTCCCGTGCGCCTTGCTGCAACGCCACGATATGCGCCTGGATATCGCCGGTGGAGCTTTGCGTCTTGCTTGCCAACGCGCGCACTTCGTCCGCCACCACCGCAAACCCGCGCCCGGTTTCGCCGGCGCGCGCCGCTTCAATGGCCGCGTTCAGCGCCAGCAGGTTGGTTTGTTCGGCAATCCCGTGAATCACCGTCAGGACCACCTCGATCTGCTCACTCTGCTGCGCCAGGCGCTCGATCACTTGCGCCCCGGTTTCAACCTGGCCAGCCAACGCTTCAATCAGGTTGCCGACTTTCGCCGAAGTCCGGGTGTTTTCGTCAGTGGCCTGACGAATATCCACCACCTGCTTCAAGGCCGCTTGCATGGCCTGGCTTTCAGACTGCGCCTCATCGGCCATTCGCGACAAGGCCCGCAGGCTTTCAGCCACCTCATCGCGCTGCATGCCTGCCGCCGCATCGGCCCCCGCGTTACGCAACGTCATGGCACCGATTTCCACACCGGTACGCTGAGCGACATCACCCGCCTCGCGCACGATCGGCTGCAACTTGTCGACAAAGCGATTGACCGCCGACGCCATGTCGCCGATTTCGTCCTTGCTGCTGATCTGCACGCGCTTGGTCAGGTCGCCCTCACCCGCCGCCAGGTCATCCATGGCGACAATCAGCATCCTCAGACGGTTGACGACTCGACGCCCGAGCACGACCGCCAGCAACAGCAGGACACCAAAACCCACCACCGCCAGACTCACACCAATACGCCAGCGCAGGGTAGTCGCAGCCTCCTGCACGGTAGCAGTGGTATTGGCTTTCATTTCAGCGGCCGTTGCCTGGGCCGATTGCAGACGTGCACCCATGGCTGCTGCGCTGTCAGCCGCCGCACCTTTGAGGCTGTCACCCACCAGCTGGTCGCCACTGGCGATCAACGCCGAGAAGCGCTTATCCAACGCCGCCAGGTCGGCCTCTACCGACGCCGTCGAGACGCCCATCAGGACCTTGCCGATTTCCACGCCATTCGGGTTGATCGAGGCCTCGATGTAGAAGACCGACGGATCGTTCTTCGCCGCATCCAGCACCTTGTCCAGCGCGCGCTCGCCCTGGCCTTTTTCCAAAAGGGCCTTGTTGATCGGGTTTTCCCGGTTGAGGTAGCGCGTCAGATGCTGGCCCGTGGCGTCGTCATACACCACGAACAGGACGTTGGGGTTGCGCTGGGCCCGACGAGCGAACTCGGACAAGGTCGGCACGTCGTTGTCCCACATGGCGCGCGGCGCCACCGAAGCCAGAAGCTGCGCCATGTCGCTGGCGGAGTCCTTCAGGTCTTTTTCCAGGGTCGAACGCAACTGCGCCTGCTCATCCTTCAGTCGCGTAGACAAGCCAGCCGTAAGGCGTTGACGCGTACTGGCGGACAGGCTGTCGAGGCTCGACGTGACTTCACGTCCCGCCTGCTCGAGCTCACCGGAAAGTTTTTGACTGTCCGCGCCCAGGCGCTGAGCAAGATCGGCTTCCAGCGCCGTCACGGTGCTGCGAGTCAGCGCGACCGCCACCAGTACCTGCACCAAAAGGGCGATACCAAGGGTAACGAACACGGGCCGCAACAAACGGCTTTGTAACAATGAGAGAACGGCCGACACTTGAAATCCCTCTGCATTAGCGCCATTAAATTGATGGCACGCCCGAAAGTGACACGTTAGGCAAAGCTAATAGCAAAGGTCATGCCGTACGACAGGCATAAACGACAAAGGCCCCTATCAAGGAGCCTTTGTGTTTTACATCAACAGCTTATCAAGCGAACGGATGACGCAGAACGATGGTCTCGTTGCGGTCCGGGCCCGTCGAAATAATGTCGATCGGCGCGCCGATCAGCTCTTCAACACGCTTGATGTAGGCACGGGCGTTGGCCGGCAGCTCTTCCAGAGTCTTGGCGCCCACGGTCGATTCGGTCCAGCCCGGCACTTCTTCGTACACAGGCTGCAGGCCTACGTAGCTGTCGGCGTCGGTTGGGGCAACGTCATTGCCGTTTGCGTCTTTGTAGCCGACGCAGATATTGATGGTTTCCAGACCGTCGAGTACGTCCAGCTTGGTCAGGCAGATGCCCGAGATGCTGTTTACATCGATAGCGCGACGCAGGATAACGGCGTCAAACCAGCCGCAACGACGAGCACGACCGGTGGTTGCGCCGAACTCGTGACCCTGCTTGGCCAGGTGAGCGCCGACTTCGTCGAACAGCTCAGTCGGGAAAGGACCCGAACCTACACGCGTGGTGTAAGCCTTGGTGATGCCCAGGATGTAGTCCAGGAACATAGGGCCAACACCCGAACCGGTAGCAACGCCGCCAGCCGTGGTGTTAGAGCTGGTCACGTACGGGTAGGTACCATGGTCGATGTCCAGCAGGGAGCCTTGGGCGCCTTCGAACATGATGTCCTTGCCAGCGCGACGCAGGCCGTGCAGCTCGGCAGTCACGTCCAGCATCAGCGGCTTGAGCAGCTCAGCGTATTCTTTGCATTCGGCCAGGGTCTTTTCGAATTCGATGGCTGGCTCTTTGTAGTAACCCACCAGCATGAAGTTGTGGTAATCCACCAGCTCACGCAGCTTGTCTTCAAAGCGCGGCATGTTGAGCAGGTCGCCCACACGCAGACCACGACGTGCAACCTTGTCTTCGTAGGCCGGACCGATGCCGCGACCGGTGGTACCGATCTTCAGCTCGCCACGAGCCTTTTCACGGGCCTGATCCAGTGCAACGTGGAAGGACAGGATCAGCGGGCAGGAAGGGCTGATACGCAGGCGCTCGCGCACCGGTACGCCTTTCTCTTCCAGCTTGACGATTTCACGCATCAGGGCGTCAGGTGCAACCACCACGCCGTTGCCGATCAGGCACTGCACGCCTTCGCGCAGTACGCCCGACGGGATCAGGTGCAAGACGGTTTTTTCACCGTCGATCACCAGGGTGTGGCCAGCGTTGTGGCCGCCCTGGTAGCGCACTACGGCGGCAGCATGTTCGGTCAGCAGATCAACGATCTTGCCTTTGCCCTCATCACCCCACTGGGTGCCCAGGACTACGACATTCTTACCCATAACACTTGTCCTCATTCGCGCAAACTTGGTGCCGGCGGCAGCCGGCAGGAAAACTCAAGAAGCCAGTGGCGATACTTGCCAAAGCCCGTTCTGCTGAATCAATTGCCGGTCGCAGTCCGCTTCACGGGCGGCGGCCAAAGGTTGTCCAGGCAAGGCCTGGACGACACGCTGACCCTCACTGCGCAACTGGCAAACCTGCTGCCAGAGTGCCGCATCCGTACTGTCAGGCATCCAGATACCGCCAGACGGTAGCTCGATCTCAGCACGCCCCAGGGTCACCAGGGTTTTCAAATCGGTAGAGAAGCCGGTTGCCGGACGAGCGCGACCGAAGTCGGCGCCGATGTCGTCGTAACGACCGCCCTGGGCAATGGACTGGCCAACACCCGGCACGAACACGGCGAACACCACACCGGTGTGGTAGTGATAACCGCGCAGCTCGCCCAGGTCGAAGTACAGCGGCAGCTCCGGGAAGCGCACGGACAAACGCTCGGCAATTGCCAGCAAGTCATCCAATGCCGCCAATACTGCAGCCGGGGCCTTGGCCAGACGCTCACGCGCAGCCGCCAGCACTTCACGGCCGCCACACAGGTCGACCAACGCGCGCAGCATGCCCGACAGGTCAGCCGGCAAGCCTTCGGTCAAGGTAATGACCTCATCGATGGCTTTACGTTGCAATGCATCGAACAACTGTTGTTCAACTTCACCGGACAGACCGGCAGCGCGGGCCAGGCCGCGGTAGATACCGACATGCCCCAGGTCCATGTGCACATCCGGCACATCGGCCAGTTGCAGCATGGCGAGCATCAGGCTGATGACTTCCACGTCGCTGCTCGGGCTGGCATCGCCATACAACTCGGCGCCCAGCTGGATCGGGCTGCGCGAGGACGACAAGGCACGCGGCTGGGCATGCAGCACACTGCCGGCGTAGCACAGGCGGCTAGGGCCTTCGCGGCGCAGGGTATGCGCATCGATGCGCGCCACCTGCGGCGTGATGTCGGCACGGAAACCCATCTGCCGGCCCGATTGCGGGTCGATGACCTTGAAGGTACGCAGATCCAGGTCCTGGCCCGCGCCGGTCAGCAGGGATTCCAGGTACTCGATATGGGGAGTCACGACAAACTCGTAACCCCAGCTCTGGAACAGATCCAACACCTGGCGACGCGCAACTTCAATACGCGCCGCTTCCGGTGGCAGTACTTCTTCGATGCCATCTGGCAGTAGCCAGCGGTCTACCGTTGCCATTACGCCTTCCCCTGTATCCGGGCGGCCAGCCCTGGGCCGAGCCCTTGAGTGAAGCAGAAAATGATTGTTCCGCGCAGGAACAACGAAGCGAAACGCCTGCTACCGGCTTCGCCAATCACTTTCCTCGAAAAACCTGTCGAGCATTCAGCTCGGGCACCTGCACAAAACAGCATTCAAACATGCAGACGCAAAAAAGCCGGGAATTTCCCGGCTGCCGCATCATACACACGTTTTCCCAAAGGATCACCCCGCCAGAGGTTTTAGCCGCCCGGCGGGATGAATCAGGTCAACGTTGTATCAAGGCTTGGCTTTTTCCAGGTAATGGAAGAAGTCACTGCTTGGGTCCAGGACCATGACGTCGGATTTGTTCGCGAAGCTTTCACGGTAGGCGCGCAGGCTACGGTAGAACGCGTAGAACTCCTGATCCTGACCGTAGGCCTTGGAGTAGATCGAAGCGGCCTGGGCATCACCGTCACCGCGAATCTCTTCGGATTCACGATAGGCTTCAGCCAACAGCACGCGACGTTGACGATCGGCGTCGGCACGGATGCCTTCAGCCAGTTCGTTACCCTTGGCGCGGTGCTCGCGAGCTTCACGCTCCCGCTCGGTGCTCATACGTTCGAACACGCTGCGGTTCACTTCCTTCGGCAGGTCGATGGTCTTGACCCGAACATCGACAACCTCGATGCCCAGCTCCTTTTCAGCCATCTTGTTCAGCGAAGCAGTGATATCCGCCATCAGCGCATCACGCTCACCGGACACCACTTCGTGCAAGGTGCGCTTACCGAACTGGTCACGCAGGCCCGACTCCAGACGACGGGACAGACGCTCGTCGGCAATCTGCTTAAGACCGGAAGTCGCGGTGTAGAAACGCTCGGCATCCTTCACCCGCCACTTGGCGTAGGCATCGACCATCACGGCTTTCTTTTCCAGCGTCAGGAAGCGTTGCGTCGGTGCATCCAGCGTCATCAGGCGTGCGTCGAATTTACGCACCTGGTTAACGTAAGGCACCTTCACATGCAGGCCTGGCTGAACATCGGTCTGGACCACGCGACCGAACTGCAGCAACACCGCGCGCTCGGTCTGAGCCACGATGTAGAAGCAGTTCCAGGCAGCGATCGCCACGACGACGCCGACAATAAGGGCGATCAGCGATTTATTGCTCATCAGCGACTCTCCCTGGTACGTGCTTGCTGTTGCTGCAGATCAGCTGCCGCACGCGCATTCGCTTCATTGCTGGTGGCTGCCGCGCCGGTCACCTGAGTGCCGGTGCTGCGACCACTTTCGACCATTTTGTCCAGCGGCAGGTACAGCAGGTTGCTCTGGCCATTCTTGTTGCCGGTCACGAGAACCTTGCTGGTGTTACTGAAGACTTCCTGCATGGTGTCCAGGTACAGACGCTGGCGGGTGACTTCAGGTGCCTTGCGGTACTCGGCAACCAGCTTGGTGAAGCGATCGGCTTCACCCTTGGCGCGCGAGACGGTTTCGTCACGGTAGCCATTGGCATCTTCAAGGATGCGCTGGGCCTGACCACGGGCTTCCGGCACGACGCCGTTGGCATAGGTTTCAGCCTGGTTGCGCGAACGCTGCTCGTCTTCACGGGCGCGGATCACGTCATCGAAGGCTTCCTGCACTTCACGCGGTGCCGCTGCGCTCTGTACGTTGACCTGGGTGACGGTGATACCGGTGCGATAGGTATCCATGAAGCGTTGCAGGCGCTCCTTGATTTCGCTGGCCATCAATTCACGACCTTCGGTCAGCACCTGGTCCATCGCGGTGGAACCCACCACATGGCGCAGGGCGCTGTCGGTCGCGTGTTGCAGGCTGATTTCCGGCTGATCGACGCTGAGCACGAAGTCCTGCAGGTTGCTGATCTTGTACTGCACGGTCAGCGGCACTTCGACGATGTTCTCGTCTTCAGTCAGCATTTGACCCTGCTTGGTGTACGCCCGCTCACGCGTGACGTTTTCCATGTACTTCTTGTCGATCGGCGGGAAGTAGATATTCAAGCCCGGGCCGACAGTTTCGTAGTACTTGCCGAAGCGCAGCACCACGGCTTGCTCCTGCTCGTCGACTACGTAGACCGCGCTGTACAGCCACACGGCTGCCAACACGACCAGGCCGATGCCGAGCAAACCGCCGAAGCCGCCGCTCTTGCCCGAACCACCACCGTCATCACCACGTTTCTTACCACCACCGAACAACCCGTTCAGGCTTTCCTGCAGCTTTCGGAAGGCCTCGTCGAGATCTGGCGGCCCCTTGCGATCGCCGTTATTACGGCGTTTACCACCCCAAGGATCCTGATTATTCGAGTTGCCACCCGGCTCATTCCAAGCCATAGCGCTCTCCATCTGATAAAGCAAAGACGCACCCACGGCGCGCCGACCAATGCTACAGAATGCCTGTCACCACGGCACAACCGCTTTCTCAGGCTTTTATTGCAAAGTGTGTTGCTCGATGAATTCCACCGGTTGCAAACCTTCGCGGCTCACCAGCCGATTCAACTCGGCGCGTGGCAAACGAACGGCCAGCAAACTGATGCCTTCATCGTCATGTTCTTCCTTCTGTACCGCACCGAGTTCGAAGAACTGCGCACGCAGTCGAGCAAATCGGTTCGGCAAGCGCAAGGTGCCAACAAACAAATCATCCCCAAGCAGTTCAGCCACGGCCTGCCTGAGCAGGTCCAGACCTGTACCGTCCTTGGCCGACAACCAGACCCGTTGCGGCTTGCCATCGGCATCGCGCTGGATCTGCGGCTCCACGCCCTCGAGCAAATCGAGTTTGTTGTATACCTCAAGGATCGGCAAGTCCTGGGCCCCGATCTCCCCAAGCACCACCATGACCTGTTCAATCTGGGCCATGCGCTCGGGTTCATGGGAGTCGATCACATGCAGCAGCAGGTCGGAATTGCTCGACTCTTCGAGCGTAGCCCGAAATGCCTCGACCAGTTTGTGCGGCAGGTGACGGATGAAACCCACGGTGTCGGCCAGCACGATCGGCCCGAGGTCATCGAGTTCGAGTCGACGCAGGGTCGGGTCGAGGGTGGCGAAGAGTTGGTCGGCGGCGAAAACCTCGGAATCGGTCACCGAGTTGAACAGCGTCGATTTGCCGGCGTTGGTGTAGCCCACCAGTGAAACCGTCGGTATGTCAGCCCGTTTGCGGCCCCGACGCGACTGCTCGCGCTGGCTGCGGACCTTTTCCAGGCGCCCCTTGATCTGCCGCAGGCGAACCCGCAACAGACGCCGGTCGGTTTCCAGCTGGGTTTCACCCGGGCCGCGCAAGCCGATACCGCCCTTCTGCCGCTCAAGGTGAGTCCAGCCGCGAACCAGCCGCGTGCTCATGTACTCAAGCTGGGCCAGTTCAACCTGGAGCTTGCCTTCATGGGTACGGGCGCGTTGGGCGAAGATATCGAGAATCAGGCCCGTGCGGTCGATCACGCGACACTCGAAAGCGCGTTCGAGGTTACGCTCCTGACTGGGCGTGAGGGTGTGATTGAAAATCACCAGATCTACCTGCTCGGCTTTGACCAGGTCGCGTAATTCTTCGACCTTGCCGCTGCCAATCAGGTATTTGGCGGATGGCCGATGACGCGGCACGTTGAAAAACGCGACGGTCTCGGCGCCAGCCGAAATTGCCAACTCCTGAAACTCCTGCGGATCTTCGCGCGCCTCAGGGTCCTGTCCATCCAAGTGAACGAGAATGGCCCGTTCACCACCACCGTGGCGCTCAAAGAACAAAGGAGACTCCTATCAGGCGTTACCTGGCTCAGCATCACCTGCTTCGGATTCGGTTGCGCTAGGCAGACGAATTGGACGAACCGGCACTACTGTAGAGATAGCGTGTTTGTAGACCATTTGGCTGACGGTGTTTTTCAGCAGGATAACGAATTGGTCGAAAGACTCGATCGTACCTTGCAGTTTGATCCCGTTGACCAGGTAGATAGACACCCCAACTTTCTCTTTACGTAAAGTATTCAAGTAAGGGTCTTGTAGCGAATGCCCTTTTGACATGTGCCGCACTCCTTTAAGGATTCAATATAAAAAAATAGGTAATCAGATGGCTTTGGCCGCCCCACCCCCAAGGATAGACGGCAATTGCAAGGACTCAGCTCAATATGGAGATGGTCCCAAGGTATTTCAAGGCGCGCGGCAGATTGTCGCAATCGAGACTGTCCAACCAGTGTAAATCAGCCCAACTGCGAAGCCAGGTGAACTGGCGCTTCGCCAATTGGCGCGTGGCAATGATTCCACGCTCCTGCATCTCGGCTGACGTCAGCTTGCCATCCAGGTAATCCCAGACTTGGCGGTAGCCCACCGCACGTATAGACGGCAACCCGGTATGCAGGTCACTTCTATTACGCAGGGCTAGGACCTCGTCGATGAATCCCTGTTCCAACATTAAGGTGAATCTTTGTTTAATTCGCTCGTGCAGTACCTGGCGATTCGCCGGAGCAATGGCCAAGTTCGCGACAGTATAGGGCAATTGTTGCCGTCCCGAAGCGGCTGCTTCAGTACTTTGCGCAGATTGTTGCAAGCGAAGCTCAGTCATGCTCTGACCGCTGACACGATAAACTTCCAGCGCACGACTCAAACGCTGCGGATCGTTCGGATGAATACGTGCCGCGGAAACCGGGTCAATGACCGCCAATTGGTCATGTAACGCCTGCCAGCCAAGGCGCGCAGCCTCTTCCTCGATCTGCGCGCGGACCTCCGGGTCGGCGGCCGGCATATCCGCAAGCCCTTCGACCAAGGCCTTGTAATAGAGCATTGTGCCGCCGACCAGCAGCGGAATCTTGCCCCGTGCGGTGATGTCGGCCATGGCTTGCAGGGCATCGCGACGGAAATCCGCGGCCGAATAAGCCTCCGCCGGGTCGAGAATATCGATCAAACGGTGCGGAAACTCTGCCAACAGCGCTTTTGACGGCTTGGCGGTGCCGATGTCCATGCCGCGGTAGACCAACGCCGAATCGACACTGATCAGCTCGCAAGGCAGGACTTTGGTGAGCTCGATGGCCAGGTCGGTCTTGCCGGCGGCGGTCGGGCCCATCAGGAAAATCGCAGGGGGGAACTGGCTCATCAACGACCGCGCAAGAACAGTTTGTCCAGATCGTCCAGGCCCAATTGGGTCCAGGTCGGTCGGCCATGGTTGCATTGACCGCTGCGTTCGGTGTTTTCCATGTCACGCAGCAGACCGTTCATTTCCGGCAGGGCCAGGCGCCGATTGGCCCGGACCGCACCGTGGCAGGCCATGGTGCCGAGCAGTTCGTTCAGATGCGCCTGAATCCGGTCGCTGGTGCCATATTCCATCAAGTCGGCCAATACGTCACCCACCAGGCGATTGGCCTCAGCCTGCTTGAGCAGGGCCGGTATCTGCCGAATGGCCAGGGTTTCCGGGCCCAGGCGCTGCAGCTCGAAGCCCAGGCGCTGGAACCAGGCGACGTGCTCTTCGGCGCAATCGGCTTCACGCTGGCTGAGCGCCAGGGTTTCCGGCACCAGCAGCGGTTGCCCGCTCAAGCCTTCGCTGGCCATGGCGACTTTCAGGCGTTCATACATGATCCGCTCGTGAGCGGCATGCATGTCCACCAGCACCAACCCCTGGGCGTTTTCCGAAAGGATGTAGATGCCTTTGAGCTGCGCCAGTGCATAGCCCAGCGGCGGGATGTCGTCCTGGCCGGCTGGCAGCGCTACCGCGTTGGCCTCGGGCAACGGCGCGAAAAACTCGCGATAGGCGGCCTGTGCCTCGGCAGCCGGAACAGCCGACTGTGGGCGCGGGGTGTATTGATACTGGTATCCGGCCCCAGCACCCGAACCGGCCGGCGCATTGAACGAAGGCTGGGCCTGAGGCTGCTCCAGCAGCGCATTGGCAGCCAGGCGCATTTCACCCTGCGGGCCGAACTCACCGGCCTCGAGGCCCGTAGGCCGCACTACGGCTGTCGCAACCGGGGCCGCCAGATGATCATCCGGTCGCACATCGCCCAAGGCACGGTGCAAGGTGCCATAGAGAAAATCGTGAACCATGCGCCCTTCACGGAAGCGCACTTCGTGCTTGGTGGGGTGCACGTTGACGTCGACGCCCGTCGGATCGACCTCGAAGAACAGCACGAACGTCGGATGCCGGCCGTTGAACAGGACGTCGCGATAAGCCTGGCGCACGGCGTGTGCCACCAGCTTGTCGCGCACGGCACGGCCATTGACGAAGAAATACTGCAAGTCCGCCTGGCTGCGATTGAAGGTCGGCAACCCTACCCAGCCCCACAGATGCAGGCCATTGCGCTCGATTTCGATCGGCAGCGCCTGCTCCAGGAAACCTGGCCCGCAGATGGCCGCTACGCGTCGGGCGCGAGCCGCATCGTCGCGGGCTTCGTGCAGGCTGAGGATGGTCTTGCCGTTATGGCGCAGATGAAAGGCCACGTCGAACCGCGCCAGGGCCAGGCGCCTGATGACTTCCTGCAGGTGATCGAATTCGGTTTTTTCGGTCTTGAGAAACTTGCGGCGTGCCGGGGTATTGAAGAACAGGTCGCGCACTTCGACCGACGTACCCACCGGATGCGCCGCAGGCTGCACCCGTGGAGCCATGTCACGGCCTTCGGTTTCGACTTGCCAGGCCTGCTCGGCATCTCGGGTGCGCGACGTCAGGGTCAGGCGCGCCACCGAACTGATCGATGCCAGGGCCTCACCGCGAAAGCCCAGGCTCATGACCTGTTCAAGATCTTCCAGATTGCGGATCTTGCTGGTGGCGTGTCGCGCCAGGGCCAGCGGCAGGTCATCGGCAGAAATGCCGCTGCCATCGTCGCGAACCCGCAGCAACTTGACGCCGCCCTGCTCCACATCGACATCGATGCGCTTGGCGCCGGAATCGAGGCTGTTTTCCAGCAGCTCCTTGATCACCGAAGCCGGACGCTCAACCACCTCGCCAGCGGCGATCTGGTTCGCCAACCGCGGGCTGAGCAGCTCGATACGAGCGCTGTTGTTCACGACCTCGTTCATTCCTTGGCCGCCAGTTCGGTGCCCGGGATGGTCAGGTGCTGACCTATCTTGAGCTCATCGCTCGACAGATTGTTGGCGCTGCGCAGGGTCGCCGGCGACACCTGATAGCGCACCGCGATCATCGCCAGCGTCTCGCCCGGGTTCACCCGATGGTCACGCGGGCCTTGAGCGATTTTTCCGGAATCACGCAGCCAAGCGATGTAAGTGCCCGGTGGTGGATTTTGCTGGAAGAACTGGCGCACGCCGCTGCTGATGGATCGCGCCAGCGCCTGCTGGTGGCTCGATGCTGCCAGCTTCGATGCTTCGTTGGCGTTGGAGATAAACCCGGTTTCGACCAGGATCGACGGAATATCCGGCGACTTCAGCACCATGAACCCGGCCTGCTCGACTCGCTGCTTGTGCAACGGCGTGACCCGGCCGATGTTGCTCAGTACTTTCTGGCCGACGTTCAGGCTGGAGGTCAGGGACGCCGTCATCGACAGGTCGAGCAATACACCAGCCAGCATGCGGTCCTTGTCGTCGAGGCTGACGTTGCCGGCACCACCGATCAGGTCGGAACGGTTTTCACTGTCGGCCAGCCAGCGCGCGGTTTCCGAAGTGGCACCACGATCGGACAAGGCAAACACCGAGGCACCGAATGCCGCGGCAGAAGGCGCGGCGTCGGCGTGAATCGAGACGAACAGGTCGGCGCCTTTCTTGCGGGCAATTTCCGTACGGCCACGCAGGGGAATGAAGTAGTCGCCGGTGCGGGTCAATTCCGCACGGAAGCCTTTCATGCCATTGACCTGGCGTTGCGTCTCGCGGGCGATTTGCAGCACCACGTCTTTCTCGCGCTGACCACGGGAGCCGGAGGCGCCCGGGTCTTCACCGCCGTGACCGGCGTCGATCACCACGACGATGTCGCGTTTGCCGGCCGGTGCCGGAGGCAGCTTGATCGCAGGTTCGGCAGGCGTGACCGGAACGGCCGGCACCGTGGCCACCGATGGCGTCGGCGCTGGGGGCGGCGCGGCATCGGCCGGGTTATCGAACAGATCGACCACCAGGCGATTGCCATACTGCGCGTTGGGCGCCAGGGAGAAGCTTTTCGGCGTTACCGCCTTTTTCAGGTCGATGACCACCCGCAAGTCGGTCGGTGTACGTTGTGCCGAGCGCATCGCGGTAATCGGGGTGTTGGACGAGTTGACGTTCAACGGCGCACCGAGGCTCGCGCCATTGATGTCGATGACCAGGCGATCCGGGGCTGTCAGCGTAAAGACGCTATGCTGCACCGGGCCGGTCAGGTCAAACACCAGCCGAGTGTTGTCCGGAGCCCGCCACAGGCGAACGCTGTTGACCTTCGTCTCGGCCACAGCGTCGACGGTCACCGCCAGAAACAACACCCCTACGGCAGCAACCAACGCGCGAAAGCGCATACCTAACCCCATCATCTATTTGGATTCCAATGCCAAAGCGGCACACCAGGCCTCGCCGCGCGAGCCCCTGGGTAAAATTTTCAGCGAACGCCCGCTGTCTTGCGGGCTAATGGTAATGGTCAGGTCGGGCTTTGGCAAAAAGCCTGCACCTTTATCGGGCCACTCGATCAGGCACAACGCATCGTCCTCGAAATAGTCGCGGATGCCGAGAAACTCCAGCTCCTCCGGATCGACCAGGCGATACAGGTCGAAATGGAAGGCGCGAACGTCGCCGATCTCATAGGGTTCGACCAGGGTGAAGGTCGGGCTCTTGACCGCCCCCACATGCCCCAGGCCACGGATGATACCCCGGGACAAGGTGGTTTTCCCCATGCCGAGATTACCTTCAAGGAAGATCAGGCCATGCCCCTCGGTGATACGGGCGATACGTGCGCCAAAGTCGCTCATGGCCTGCTCATCGGCCAGGTACAGGGTTACTTCAGACACGGTGCTTGCTCCTCCAACAACTGACGAATGGCTGGTATCAGATCACTGGCCGCCAGCCCGCGACCGAATTTACCTTGGTACTCACCCGCATTGGCGTGCAGCCAGACCGCCAGGCACGCCGCGTCGAACGCCGCAAGGCCCTGTGCCAGCAGCGCACCGACCAGACCGGCCAGCACGTCGCCCAGCCCGGCGGCGGCCATCGCCGGATGGCCCTGATGACACACGGCAAGCCGCCCGTCAGGACAGGCGATCAGACTACCGGCGCCCTTGAGCACCACCACTGCTGTGTATTTTTTGCTCAACGCATGGGCTGCCGCAGGGCGATCCGCCTGAACCTGGGCAGTGCTGAGCCCCAGCAGCCGCGCAGCTTCCCCCGGATGCGGCGTGATCACGCACCCCTTGGGCAAGCTCACCCGGCCTTCGGCCAGCAGGTTCAGCGCATCGGCATCCCAGACTTGCGGCAGGGGTGCGTTGGCGGCGGCCGACAACAGGCTTCGCCCCCAGGCGCCCTGACCCAGTCCAGGGCCAACCACCAAAACGGACACTTTTTGAAGCAAATCCATCAGCTGATTGGCCGACGCAGCGCCCAACGCCATCGCCTCGGGGATCCGGGCTAGCGCAGCAGGCACATGCTCGGGGCGGGTCGCCAGTGACACCATGCCCGCGCCGCTGCGCAATGCACTTTGCGCGCTCAACAGGATCGCCCCGCCCATTCCGCGATCGCCACCGATCAGCAGTACATGACCGAACTGGCCCTTATGGGAAGCGCCCTTGCGGGCGGCCAGGCGCGGCAGATTGGCGGCCGTCAGGCGTCGGGCGGTCATCGGCGCGCCCTCAAGCAGCCGGGGATCGGCGTGCAGGTCGTTAAACACCCACTCGCCCACCACATTGGCCGCGTCGCCGTTGAACAACCCCAGCTTCAAACCGATGAAGGTCACCGTCAGATCGGCTCGCACGGCACAACCGAGGATGCGACCGGTATCGGCGCAGAGGCCGGAGGGGATGTCCACCGCCGCCACCGGAAGGCCGCTGGCGTTGATCGCGGCGATGGCACTGGCGTACGGCTCGCGCACATCACCGGTCAGGCCGGTGCCGAGCAACGCATCCAGGACAATGCCACGGTATTCCGATTGCGCGCTCCACGCCTCGATGACAACGTTTTCGCCCACCGCTTCGGCATGGGCCGAAGCCGCATCACCGCGCAGCTGTCGGGGATCGCCCGCCGCCAGCACCCGAACCGTCCAGCCGCCGCGCTTGGCCAGCATCGCAACCAGATAACCGTCGCCAGCGTTATTGCCGTGACCTGCGACCACCGTCAATTCATTCGCCGTCGGCCAGTGTCGGACCAGCGCCCGCCAGGTCGCGCGTGCGGCGCGCTGCATCAATTCGAAGCCCGGCGTGCCGGCCGCGATCAGGCTCGCATCAAGCCCTCGCACTTGTGCGGCGCTGTACAGCGCGTCGGGTAAATCATCTTTAGTGTGCGGCATGCGTCTACGGGCTCCGATGTCTGGCAGAATTATACGCACCTCAGCTCCGGTTTCTCTCGCCTCATGCCCGCTATTACCACAGACCTGCCTGCCCTCGCCCAATCCATCAAGGACTGGGGCCGCGAGCTGGGCTTTCAACAAGTCGGCATCAGCGGCCTGGACCTCGCCGAGCATGAGCAGCACCTGGAACGCTGGCTTGCCGCCGGCTACCACGGCGAAATGGAATACATGGGCGCCCACGGCAGCAAACGCTCGCACCCCGAAGAACTGGTGCCGGGCACCTTGCGCGTGGTGTCGCTGCGCATGGACTACCTGTCGGGCGATACCAGAATGGCGCAATTGCTCGCCCAACCAGAAAAAGCCTACGTCTCGCGTTATGCGTTGGGCCGCGATTACCACAAACTGATCCGCAAACGCGTGCAACATCTGGCGGAGAAAATTCAGGCCCAGATTGGCCCGTTTGGCTATCGCGCGTTCGTCGACAGCGCTCCCGTCCTGGAAAAAGCCATCGCGGAGAAAGCAGGCCTGGGCTGGATCGGTAAAAACACCCTGGTCCTGAATCGCAAGGCCGGCAGTTACTTCTTCCTCGCCGAACTGTTCGTCGACCTGCCGCTGCCAGTGGACCCACCCCATGCCACCGAACACTGCGGCCGCTGCAGCGCCTGCCTCGACATCTGCCCGACCAATGCCTTCGTTGGCCCCTATGTGCTGGACGCCCGGCGCTGCATTTCCTATTTGACCATCGAACTCAAGGGCGCCATCCCCGAAGAGCTGCGACCGCTGATCGGCAATCGGGTGTTCGGCTGCGATGACTGCCAGATCGTCTGCCCTTGGAACCGCTTCGCCCGCCCGTCCGGCGAAAGCGACTTCAAGCCACGGCACAACCTGGACAACGCCGAGCTGGCCGAGCTGTTCATGTGGGACGAGGATAAATTCCTGAGCAGCACCGAAGGCTCGCCCTTGCGCCGGACCGGTTACGAAAACTGGCTGCGCAACCTGGCAGTGGGCCTGGGGAATGCGCCTTCAACTATTCCGGTACTGGAAGCGCTGAAGGCACGACGCGAACATCCGTCCGAAGTGGTGCGCGAGCATGTCGAGTGGGCGTTGCAGCAGCACGCCGACCGTCAGGCCTCGTCGTTGTAGACGAACTTGGGCATTTCCCAATGGAAGCGGATCGCCAGCAGGCGCAGCAGGAAGCCGCCGAACAGCGTGATCAGGATCGCCTGCTCCCCAGGCAGATTCAGGTACAGACAGAGCATGTAGCACCACGCCGCCGCGAAGGAGACGCTGGCGTACAGTTCGCGCCGAAAGATCAGCGGAATATCGTTGCAGAAGATGTCCCGCAAGATGCCACCAAACACCCCAGTGATCACACCGCTGACCGACGCGACCAGCATGCCATGTCCCATTTCCAGCGCGGTCATGCAGCCGATCAGCGTGAACGCCACCAGGCCGACGGCGTCGAGCACCAGGAACAATGAACGCAAATGGCGCATCCAGCGTGCGGTGAACACCGTGATCATGGCTGCAATGGTGGTCAGCACCAGGTATTCCGGGTGTTTGACCCAGGTCAGCGGGTAGTGGCCGAGCAGCACGTCGCGCACCGAACCGCCGCCCAGCGCCGTGACGCACGCGATCAGCACCACGCCGAACCAGTCCATGCCGCGACGCCCGGCAGACAGCGCGCCGGTCATGGCTTCAGCGGTAATGGCGATCAGGTAAAGCATCAGCAACATGGTGGCGATCCTTGCGAAAAGGCGCGCAGTCTACGCACTTCGCTGAAGCACCAAAAGGGGGCAAAGTGTCAGCGTTTATGCCACCCGATCAAACCTTGATGAAATGCTGGCGATAGTGCTGCAGCTCGGCGATCGACTCGCGAATGTCGTCCAGCGCCAGGTGAGTGCTGCCCTTCTTGAAGCTGTCGCGAACGTCCGGCGCCCAGCGAGCGGCCAGCTCCTTGAGGGTCGAAACGTCAAGGTTGCGGTAGTGGAAATAGCTTTCCAGGGATTTCATGTGCGTATAAAGGAAGCGACGATCCTGGCAAATGCTGTTGCCGCAGATCGGCGACTTGCCCTTGGGCACCCACTTCTCCAGGAAGGCGATGGTTTGCGCTTCAGCTTCGGCCATGCTGATGCGACTGTCGCGCACGCGCTGGGTCAGACCCGAACCGCCGTGTTGCCGAGTGTTCCACTCGTCCATGCCAGCGAGGATTTCGTCGCTGTGGTGGATCGCGATCACCGGACCTTCGGCCAGGGTGTTCAGGTCGCTGTCGGTGACAATGGTGGCCATTTCGATGATGACATCGGTATCCGGGTTCAGACCGGTCATTTCCAGGTCGATCCAGATCAGGTTCTGCGGGTTTTGCATGTGTCGGCTCCTAGGCAATGCTGCGCAGTTTAGCCTAGGCCAGTGGCCGGGCGTGCTAAACTCGCGGCCGTTTTACCTAATCGCTGCATTATTACTACGGAACACCCATGGCCAAACGCCAACTCAATCGTCGTCAAAACTGGCGCATCGAAAAGATTCAGGGCGAACGCGCTGCCCGCGCCGCCAAACGCGAGTCCTCGGCCGTCGAGGCACTTGAGGGCGGCGACCTGGGCCCGGAACAGCACGGCCTGGTGATCGCGCACTTCGGTGTGCAGGTCGAAGTCGAGGCCCGCGATGGCGAACTGGCCGGCCAGGTGTTCCGCTGCCACCTGCGGGCGAACCTGCCCGCACTGGTGACTGGCGACCAGGTGGTCTGGCGTGCCGGCAACCAGGGTATCGGCGTCATTGTGGCGCAGTTGCCACGCAATACCGAACTCTGCCGCCCGGACAGCCGCGGCCAGCTCAAACCGGTAGCGGCGAACGTCGACATGATTGTCATCGTGTTCGCGCCACTGCCTGAGCCCCATGCCAACCTGATCGACCGCTACCTTGTAGCCGCCGAACACGCCGGCATCAAGCCGCTGCTGTTGCTGAACAAGTTCGACCTGATCGACGAGCACAACGCCCCGGCGCTGAATGCCTTGCTCGCGGTCTACCGCACCCTGGGTTATCCGGTGCTGGAAGTGTCGGCCCACCACGGCAACGGCATGGAGCAATTGCAGAAGCAATTGGACGGGCGCATCAGCGTGTTCGTCGGCCAGTCCGGCGTCGGCAAATCGTCGCTGGTCAACAGCCTGCTGCCGGAAGTCGAAACCCGCGTCGGCCCGTTGTCCGAGTTGTCCGGCCAGGGCACCCATACCACGACCACCGCGCGCCTGTTCCACTTCCCCGGTGGCGGCGAGCTGATCGACTCCCCGGGTATCCGCGAATTCGGCCTGGGCCACGTCAGCCGTGCCGATGTCGAGGCCGGCTTCATCGAGTTCAACGACTTGCTCGGCACCTGCCGCTTCCGCGACTGCAAGCACGACCGCGAACCCGGTTGCGCCCTGCTCAAGGCCCTGGAAGACGGTCGTGTGCAACAGCAACGGATGAACAGCTACCGCTCGATCATCGCCAGCCTGCCGGAAAACGGCTACTAAACAGACATGCCGACCGCCCTGACTTCAGCGGGGCGATCGGCGGCTGGTTCCCGCCCCACTTAAACGTCAGACCTTTCTGTAAGACTTGCAAACCCTCACTTGTAGGGCATTTCTCTTTCGGCGCCGCCCCCTTGTGGCTGCCCTGCAATCGCCTAACTTCAAGCCCTCTTCGCACTCCTGCGACACCGAGGGACACCCATGCAAACCTACCATCTGTTCATCAGCCACTCGTGGAACTACTCCGACGCCCACGACAGCCTCGTGCGCCTGCTCAACGCCAAGCCGGATTTCACCTTCAAGAATTTTTCGGTGCCACCGCACAACCCGATTGTCGGCGCACAAACCGACAAACAGCTCGAGGATGCTATCGAAAACAAGATCCGCCCGTGTTCGGCGGTACTGATCATGGCCGGGATGTATTCCACCTACAGCAAGTGGATCAACAAGGAAATCGAGATCGCCAAGCGCATGGGCAAGGTGATCATTGCGATCAAGCCGTTCGGTGCCGAGCGTATTTCCACGGTGGTCCGTGACGCGGCACATGCCGAATGCGCGTGGAACACCAACAGCATCATCAATGCGATTCGCCAGCATACGGCGGTGTAACCATGCGCAAGGGACTGTTTATCGGCATCAACGACTACACCCATGTGTCGAGCCTGAAAGGCTGCAGCAACGACGCCATGGCCATGGCCTCGGTGCTGAAGACCGACGCCAACGGCGATCCGAACTTCAAGAACATCGTGCTGACCTCCGCCGAGGACTACCTGGGCCGGGGAAAACTCGAAGACCAGATCCGCGAGCTGTTTTCCGGGGACTGCAATGTCGCCCTGCTGTATTTCGCCGGCCACGGCAGCTTCGACACCGACACCGACGAAGGCATGTTGATCCCGCAGGATTACAAGAGCGCCAAGGACGGGATTCGCCTCAGCGACATTCTGAACTGGGCCAGCAAGGCCACGAAGATCAAGAACAAAGTGATCATTCTCGATTGCTGCCAGAGCGGCTCGGCCGGCGAACTGCGTGCCTTGCGCAGCGAAGGCAGCGTGGTCGGCGAAGGCATGACCATTCTGACCGCCTGCAAAAAGGAAGAACCGGCGATGGAGGGCGCACAGCACGGCGTGTTCACCGGCTTGTTGCTCCAGGCCCTGCACGGCGGAGCGGCGAACATCCTGGGCAAGATCACCCCCGGCAGCCTGTATGCGTTTGTCGACAACGCGCTCGATGCCTGGGAGCAGCGTCCGGTGTTCAAGACCAACGTCTCGCAGTTCATCTCCCTGCGCGAAGTGTCGCCGCTGATCCCCAAGGAAATCCTGCGCAAACTCCCCGAATGGTTTGCCGAAGCGGAATCAACGTACCCCCTCGCCCCCAGCTTCGAGCCCACCGAACCCGAGTTCAACCCGGAACAGGGCGAGGTCTTCGCCCAGCTGCAAAAGTGCAACCGCCACAGCCTGGTCGAACCGGTGGACGCCGAACACATGTACTACGCCGCCATCCACTCCACGGGCTGTCGCCTCACCGCCCTCGGCGCCTATTACCGCGAACTCGCAATCAAGGGACATTTCTGATGCCAGTGTTTATCAGCTACCGCCACATGGACCGCGCCCACGCGATCCACATCAACACGCGCCTGATACAGGCCAATATCAAGACCTACCTCGACGTACTGGATGCCGAATCCCAGACCACCGACGACATCACCGGGGTGATCACCCGCAACATCAGCGAATGCACGCACCTTCTGGCGGTGGTGTCGGAGAAAACCGCGCTGTCCTGGTGGGTACCCTTCGAAATCGGCGAGGCGACCATCACCAATCGGCGTATCTGCTCGTTCAAGACCGGCCCGACAGAGCTGCCGCTGTACCTGGACAAATGGCCGAAGCTGACCAGCGAAAAGGATATTGAGTTCTTTATTGATGCTTATCGCAGCGAATCGACGCTCAAGCGCTCGATGTCACTGGAGTCAGTGACCGGTACCGAGTCGGTCCGCAGTGTCAACAAATCCAATGCGGACCGCTTTCACGCCGACCTCAAGACCCGAATCACCCGCGGCTTTTAATGCAAAAACGCCCACAAAAAAGCCGACATCACTGTCGGCTTTTTCGTAGATCACTGCTTCGGCGATTCACCCGGCTTCGGTGCTGGGTCATCGAACAGGTTCAAGCGCTCACGCAGTTCGTGGGCCGGCAGCGGCTCCTTGTCCGCCGGCAATGCGTTCGGATCGACCGGTGCAGCCGGTGCGGCTCCCGGAGCGGCCGAACCTTGCGGTGCATCCGGAGCAGGTTCCGCGCCTTGCGAACCTTCGATGGCACGCTGGGCCTTCTTGGTCAGCACGATAATGTCGATACGACGGTTGACCGGGTTGAACGGATGCTCGCGATCGAACAGGGCCGACGAGGCATAACCGACCACGCGCGCCACTTGCGAATCGGGATAGCTGCCCGCCACCAACGCACGGCGCGCGGCGTTGGCACGGTTGGCCGAAAGCTCCCAGTTACCGAACTCACCGGTGCCGCTGTACGGCTTGGCATCGGTATGTCCGCTGATGCTGATCTTGTTCGGCACGGCCTTGATGGTGTCGGCCATGGCCAGCAGGATGTCTTCGAAATACGGTTTCAGGCGTGCTGAGCCTGAGTCGAACATCGGCCGGTTCTCGGCGTCCACGATCTGGATACGCAAACCGTCCGGGGTGATCTCGAACAGGATCTGGTCTTTGAATTTCTGCAGTTGCGGGTTCTCTTCGACCTTGTTCTGCAGCTCTTGCAACAGCAGTTCCAGGCGCTCCTTCTCCACCATCTCGGCCATGCCTTCGACCTGTTCGACGTCGACCGTCACCTTGTCCGGCTGTGGCTGGGTCTTCATCTCGGGGTTGAGGGTATTTTCCGGCGCCATGGTCGGCGTACCGCCCAGATCGATGATGTACGGCGTGCCACTTTCGGAAAAGCCGATCGGGTCCTTGAAGTACCCGGCGATGGCGATCTTCTGTTCCGGGGTGGCGGTGGACAGCAGCCACAACACCAGGAAGAACGCCATCATCGCCGTGGCGAAGTCGGCGAAGGCGATTTTCCAGGCGCCCCCGTGATGCCCGCCGGCGATGCGCTTGACGCGCTTGATGATTATCGGCTGATTATTTTCCATGGAGAGTGCTCTGTCTCACAAATACTGTTCCTTTTTGACGGTGCCTGTTGTCGCCATACGGCGTTGCCGCTCCTCGCCATAGCGGGCTATGACTCGTCGCGGCGCCTTGTCTGGCAACAACAGTCACTCGCCAAAAAAGGAACGTATTTGCGAAACAAAGCACTATCGACCGCGAACCGCTTGTTCCAGCTCGGCGAAGCTAGGACGGTGCGCCGGGTACAGGACCTTGCGCCCGAACTCCACGGCCAGCGAAGGCGGCATGCCGGAAGCGGACGCCACCAGCGAGGCCTTGATGGCTTCGTAGACGTTCAGTTCTTCCTTGGCATCGTGGGCCAGGGAATGCGCCAGCGGGCCGAAGAAGCCGTAGGCCGCGAGAATACCGAAGAAGGTACCCACCAGTGCCGCACCGACGTGCAGGCCGATGGACTTCTGGTCGCCTTCACCCAGCGAGGCCATGGTGACCACGATACCCAGGACCGCCGCGACGATACCGAAACCGGGCATGGCGTCGGCGATACCGTTCACCGCGTGGGACGGGTGCTCCAGGTCTTCCTTGAGGCTGTAGAGCTCCATGTCGAACAGGCCCTCCAGCTCATGGGGCGCCATGTTGCCGGAGGACATGATGCGCAGGTAATCACAGATGAACGCGGTCATGCGCTCATCCTTGAGGACCGTCGGGTACTTGGCGAAGATCGGGCTGGCCGCGGCATCTTCGATGTCCGCTTCGATGGCCATCATGCCTTCGCGGCGGCTCTTGTTGAGAATCTCGTAGATCAGGCCCAGCACTTCAAGATAGAAGGCATGGCTGAAACGCGAACCGAACATGCTCAGGGACTTCTTGAGCACGTGCATGGTCATGTAGCCGGGGTTGGCCTGCAGGAATGCACCGAGGGCCGCACCACCGATGATCATGACCTCGAAAGGCTGGATCAGGGCGGCAATCTTGCCATGGGAGAGCACGTATCCGCCGAGCACGCTCGCGAATACGACGATGATGCCGATAATTTTAGCCATAGGTAGGAGAGCACTTACTGAGTCTGGTTCAAGGTCATATTCGGAAGTTAAAAAATCTCTTCTTCTACTTATCGGCAAAACTGCGCCAGACTATAGCCAGTTCAGGCGAAAAGCTAATTTGACCCCCTCCGGGCACAGGTATTGTTGACGATGATCGCCTCCAGACATGGCTAGACAAACGAACGCCCCGACGCCAACACCGACCACGCTCGAAGGCTGGACCAAGCTTCTCGACGGCGTACGCCTGCCGGTTCCGCAGGCCAGTCACGACCGTGTCTGCCGGGCACTGCGCGACAGTCGCAGCTCTGTGCGCAAGATCGCCGACCTGATGCAGGACAGTCCGGCCCTGGCCTTGAGCGTGATTCGCGAGGCCAACCGGTACAACCAGGGTGGCATGACCGAGCCTGCGGAAAATCTTGAAGTTGCCATCAATCGCCTCGGCTTGAAACGCACCGAGGAGCTGCTCGCGCGACTGCCCGCCGTGCCCCAGGGCGAGATCCCGAAAGCCTTGCGCCAGTTGCAGTTGATCAGCCAGCACGCCAGCCAACAGGCCAACGGTTTTTTTGCCAGCCGCCTGGCCCGCCTGTGGCAGGACATCCACTGGGGCAGCCTGCTGTTTCTGTCACCACTTTGGCCCCTGGCCCTGACGCATCCGCACCTGCTCGAAGATTGGGAGCTGCGGGTCATTCATAAAGGCGAATCGGCGCACTCCGTCGAAAAGCAACTGTTTGGCGCTCGCCTGCTGGAAATCGGCCAGGCCCTGGTAAACCTGTGGCACCTGCCGATCTGGGTGCAACAGGGGTATCGACTGCTGCTCACCGAGCAACGGGAGCTCGTGAAAGTCCTGCGCATTGCCCGTGACAGCGAGCATCCGCTACGCCAGCAGAACCGCCTGGATGACGACCCGACCCTGCGCCGCTGGCTCAATCAACCGGCCAACACGGTGCTGCTGGCCAACGGCCTGGCGCTCTCGGCGCACCAGGCCTGGGACAGTCCGCACAGCGAGCGCTGGCAGTACCTGACCAGCCTCTATTTGCAAATACCGATGGACCAGGTGCAACAACAACTGCACCAGCAAGCCGCCAACAGCGCGCGTAACCACGCCATGCCCGACCTCTGGCACCCCGCTGTCGCGCTGATCTGGCCATGGGGCACTAACCCTGTGCATGCCGGCTTGCTGCCAGCCCCGGCCCCGACCGCCGAAGACCTGGCGAAGTGGCGCAAACAATGCGCCGAGTTGCTGGTCGAGCCGAGTCGCTTCACCAATGCCATCCACCTGACCACCTCTGCCCGTGACGCACTGGTTGCCTGTGGCATGCGCAGGGTGATGATCCTGATGGCCGACCGCACCCACTCACAGCTGCGCGTGCACCAGACCGCCGGCTTGCCTGACGAAGTGGCCGGCCTGAACTTTGTCGTCAGTCAAAGCGCCGTGCTGCAACGCCTGCTCTCGCAACAGGCCCAGGTACGCCTGACGCCCCTGAACAACGCGCAATTTTCCGCGTTGCTGCCCAACAACCTGCGCAGCCAGTTCAGCGGTGAACACCTGTTGCTGCGCTCGCTGCTCAACAATGGGCGGGTGATCATGATCGTCGTGGCAGACCAGGGTGGCGGGCCGTTCTCGGACATCACCGTGCAAGCCTTCGGCAAAACCGCACAATGCATCGAAAAAGCGCTGCACAGCTTTAGCCAGCGCGGCCAATAAGGCTGCGCTACAATCCCCCCTTTTGTGCTCTGGAGACCTCACATGTCTGACTTCTCTGGCTTGCCGCTGGTGATCGAGCCGAGCGACTTGCTCCCTCGTCTCGACGCCCGCGAACTGATCCTGGTGGACTTGACCAGCCCCGCCCGCTACGCCGAAGGGCACATACCCGGCGCGCGCTTTGTCGATCCTAAACGCACGCAACTGGGGCAGGCGCCCGCCCCGGGACTGATGCCGCCGCAGGCAGCACTCGAAACCTTGTTTGGAGAGCTGGGGCACAACCCCGATGCCGTCTATGTCGTCTATGACGACGAAGGCGGCGGTTGGGCCGGGCGCTTCATCTGGCTGCTGGACGTCATTGGTCACAGCAAGTATCACTATGTCGACGGCGGCCTGACGGCCTGGCTGGCAGAAGGCATGCCCATGTCGATCCAGATCCAGCCATCCGCTGGCGGCCCGGTTGCGCTGACCCTGCACGACGAACCCACCGCCACCCGCGAATACCTGCAAAGCCGTCTCGGCGCTGCCGACCTGGCGATCTGGGACGCACGCGGGCCGCTGGAGTATTCCGGCGAGAAAGTCCTGGCGGCCAAGGGCGGCCACATCCCTGGCGCCGTGAACTTCGAATGGACCGCGGGCATGGACAAGGCGCGTAACCTGCGCATCCGTACCGACATGCCGCAGATCCTCGAACAGCTCGGCATTACTGCTGACAAAGAAGTGATTACCCACTGCCAGACTCACCATCGATCTGGCTTCACCTATCTGGTGGCCAAGTCCCTCGGTTATCCGCGGGTCAAGGGCTACGCCGGCTCCTGGGGCGAATGGGGTAACCATCCCGATACGCCCGTAGAGATTCAAGGTTTTTAAGGACAGTTAATGAACAAGCGTCTGTTTATCGTCAGCCAATACCTGCTGCCCCACAACCTGCTCTCGCGACTGGCCGGCTGCATCGCCGAATGCCGCGTGCGCTGGTTCAAGAATGCGTTCACCGCGTGGTTCGCCAAGCGTTACCAGGTGAACATGTCCGAGGCACTGGTCGAAGACCTGACCGCCTACGAGCACTTCAACGCGTTCTTCACCCGTGCCTTGAAAGACGGCGCGCGCCCGCTGGACGAAACACCTGGCTCAATCCTCAGCCCGGCGGACGGCGCCGTCAGCCAGCTCGGCCCGATCGAGCACGGTCGTGTGTTCCAGGCCAAGGGCCACAGCTTCAGCGTGCTGGAACTGTTGGGTGGCGACGCGGCGAACGCTGCGCCGTTCATGGGCGGTGATTTCGCGACCATTTACCTGTCGCCCAAGGATTACCACCGTGTGCACATGCCACTGGCCGGCACCCTGCGCGAGATGGTCTACATCCCGGGCCGCCTGTTCTCGGTCAACCAGACCACCGCTGAAAATGTTCCGGAATTGTTTGCCCGCAACGAGCGCGTGGCGTGCATTTTCGACACCGAGCGCGGGCCGATGGCCGTGGTGCTGGTGGGCGCGATGATCGTGGCATCGATCGAAACCGTGTGGGCCGGCCTGGTGACACCGCCAAAACGCGAGCTGAAAACCTTCCGCTACGACGAAGCCGCACGCGCGCCGATCCATCTGGAAAAAGGTGCAGAGCTGGGTCGCTTCAAGCTGGGTTCGACCGCTGTCGTGCTATTCGGGCCGGATCAGGTGAAGTGGGCTGAAGAACTGGTGGCGGGTTCGCCGGTGCGGATGGGTCAGGGTATGGGCCTGCCCAAGGCATAAGCCTGAACCTGTAGGAGCCGGCTTGCCGGCGAACGCGGCAACGCGGTGTACCTGATACACCGCTTTCGCTGGCAAGCCAGCTCCTACAGTGGGTTTACGCTTTACAGCTGGCCGTCGCGGTCGCGGAAGCCCAGTAGATACAGCACGCCATCCAGCCCCAGGGTGGAAATCGCCTGCTTCGCCGACTGCTTGACCAGCGGCTTGGCGCGGAATGCCACGCCCAACCCGGCAATCGCCAGCATCGGCAAGTCATTGGCACCGTCGCCGACTGCAATGGTCTGCTCCAGGCGCAAGCCTTCCTTGTGTGCCAGTTCCTTGAGCAAATCAGCCTTGCGCTGTGCATCGACAATCGGCTCGATCGCCACGCCGGTCACCTTGCCGTCGACCACTTCCAGTTCGTTGGCGAACACGTAGTCGATGCCCAACTTGGCCTGCAATTGCTTGGCGAAGTAGGTGAAACCACCCGACAGGATGGCAGTCTTGTAACCGAGGCGCTTGAGTTCGGCGAACAGGGTTTCAGCGCCCTCGGTCAGGCGCAGCGAGGCCCCGATCGAGTCCAGCACGCCCACATCCAGTCCTTTGAGCAACGCCAGGCGCTCTTTGAAGCTGGCGCGGAAGTCCAGTTCACCGGCCATCGCCCGCTCGGTGATTTCCGACACCTTGTCACCCACGCCTGCCGCCTTGGCCAGCTCATCGATGACCTCGGCTTCGATCAGGGTCGAGTCCATGTCGAACACCGCCAGGCGGCGGTTGCGACGGAACAGCGAATCTTCCTGGAAAGCGATGTCGACGTTCAGTTCCTGGGCGACGCTGAGGAATTCGGCCCGCAGAGCCTGCGGATCAGCAGCCTCGCCACGGACGGAGAACTCGATGCAACCCTTGCCTTTATCGGCCGGGGTATCCAAAGGCATGCGCCCGGACAGGCGATCGATGTGGTCGATGTTCAGGCCATATTTGGCGGTGATCGAGCTCACGGCCTGCAATTGCCCGGCGGTGACCTTGCGAGTCAGCAGGGTCACGATGTGGCGTTTTTTGCCCTGGTTACCGACCCACTGTTGGTAATCCTCTTCGGACACCGGTGTGAACCGCACCTGTTGATCAAGCTCATAGCCCTTGAACAGGATGTCCTTGAGCACCGACTTGCCTTGTTCGGTATCAGGAATTTCAACCAGGATGCCAAACGACAGGGTGTCGTGGATCACCGCCTGACCAATGTCGAGAATGTTCACACCACCCTGGGCCAGAACACCGGTAATGGCCGCAGTCAGACCCGGACGGTCGACTCCCGTGATGTTTATCAGGACGATTTCGCGCAAGGCGCACCCCCGCAAGTGGAAAAAAACCGCATTCTACCCACATTCAGTGACCATCGGGCACCGTGAGCGCTTTGACGGTCTAGGGCCTGTCGCTATACTGCGCGTCAACTTCACGGACAAAAGAGCCGAGCTCAAGTGAACCGGCCCACGCCAGTAAAAACCGATAACTTCTTTCTGCTGATCTTCCGTGCACTGCGCCACCGCCGTGTACCGATTGCATTGCGCATTGCCAGCCATAACGTGATCCTGGTCGCCCTGGCCCTGGTGATCTACGCCTGCGTGATGGGTTTGCAGTTCAAGCAGGCCATGCACGAGCAAGCCGATGCGTTGGGTGAAAGCCTGACCATGCAAACGGCGACGTCCGCCACGGAGCTGTTGGTGTCCAACGACATCCTCAGCCTCAACGTCCTGCTCAATAACCTGACCAAGAACAAGCTGGTGGCCCACGCCGCCATCTACAGCATGGATAACCGGATCCTTGCCGAGGCCGGCCAGCGCCCCAAGCACGGCCTGCTGGGCGAGGCCGAAGGCATCTACCAGAGCAAGATCACCTTCCAGGACGTGACCGCCGGTCAGCTGCGCATCAGCCTGGACATGGATCAGTTCCAGCAGCCGATGACCATCAGCCTGCAAAGCATGGGTATCTTGAGCGCGATCCTGCTGGCCCTGTCCCTGGCCTTGAGCCTGCGCATGGGGCGATACCTCTCCACGCCACTGCTGCAATTGCGGTTGTGGCTGCGCAACATCGACGAATACACCCCGGCCACCGAGCGTAACGACGAAATCGGCGACCTGGCGCGCCAGCTGCACGCCGACTTCGCGCCGGAACCGGCCGAACCAGAGCCCGTGCCGGAACCCGAATTGGACGACATCGATGACGACGATGCCGAACCGGGTTTCGAAGTGCGTAACCTGCGCGATCCAAGCTTCGATGAAAGCCGCCCGATGGCCGCGATGAAAGCCGCGCCACGGCGTGTCGTCAGCACCGTTGAAGATGATGACGATGAGGCGTTCGCCGATTTGCTCGATGATGTGCCCGCAAGCACGGCAAAACCGTTGAGCAAACCCGTGGCCTCCAGCGTGCCGCAGCACAGCGCCGTGCTGGCCGTCCAGTTGGGCTCACAGGAACAACTGCGACGCCTGCCGCGGACACGCCTGGAAGAACTGACCAAACGCTATCGCGACTGCCTCGACCAGGCGGCCTCGCTCTACCAGAGCGAAATGCACACCCTGAACGATGGCAGCACGCTGATGCTGTTCCACAACGAAGACAGCGGCGACGATTACCTGACCAACGCCATCTGCTGCGGCGAGCTGCTGCGGGCGCTGGGCCATCAACTGCAGATCGAAGTCGCCGACAGCGGCATCACCTTGCAATTGCAGCTTGGCCTGACCCTGGGCGACGAGCTGTTCGGCCTGAGCCAGATCGACCTGTTGCTGACCGATGCCGCGCAGGATGCCCTGGCCCTGTCGCAACACAGCCGCAACCTGCTGCTGGTGGAGCGCAAGATCAGTGACGATGCCCTGATCCGCCAACGCGCACGGATCCGCCCGATCGCCAGCCCTGAGGGCGCCTGCTGCGTGGAGCGGTTGATGGAGCCTTATCCATCGATGCTGGAGCGGCAACTGGCGCGGATGCACGAACGCCGGGCATAGGTTTTGGCCCTGATGTGAAAAAGCCCGCAGATGAGTGATCGTCTGCGGGCTTTTTTGTTGCCTGTCCCGACGCCTTCGCGGGCAAGCCTCGCTCCTACAGTGATGGCGTCGTTCGCGCGACACAGGTACGACTCGGCCCCTGTAGGAGCGAGGCTTGCCCGCGAAGAGGCCGGCACAGGCGCTAGAGATCGCCAACCTGCAGAAACAACAAAGCCCGCACGAGGCGGGCTTTGTGTTGAATCAGTCCGGACCTAGAAGCGAAACACTTCCATATCCGTACGGATCGGTGCAGCCATCGGTATCTTCGGCTGTTTTTCCTGTTCCGCCGCAGGCGCCACAGGCTTGGCTGCCGGCTTTTTCGGGGCTTCGGCAATCGGCGGCTGGTTGGCCAGCGGCTTGAGCGCCACCGACAGCTGTTCAGCGAGCTTCTGCAGCAACGCACCCTGTGCCTGAACCTGAGCCGCGGTGCTGCCGGCGTGCTGTTCCTGCAGGTGGATGATGCGGTTATCGCGCACCTGGCCACGACGGTCGATCAAACGCCATTGCGCATCGAGGATCGCCGGTTGCGAGGCCCCCGAATCCAGGCGCGTGATGGTCAACAGCACCTGTACATCCGGAGTGAACCCGGTTGTCGCAGGCGCCAGCACTACGCGCTGGCTGTCCAGGTGACCCGCCACCTGACGCAGCAACAGCTGATCGATGTCGGAAGACAGGCTGCCAGCCCAACGGCCATCGGCCGAGGCTTGCAGGCTGCCGTCAGGCTGACGCTGCAGCAGGGTTTCGCGCTGCAGGTAGTCCGCCACGGTTACCGGGCCCAACAAAACCGCCATGCCCGCGCTTTGCGCAGGCTGAACCGGACTTCCGCTGTCCAGTTGATACAGCGACACCGGCTGGTGAACGCTGCAACCCGCCAGGCCAAGAACGCCGGCGAGCATCAAAATAAAAGGAAGGCGCAGAGCAGTCATCGTCCCATCCAGGTGATTGCCACAAGGCTAATCACAGTGAAAATACTCAATAAATATGAAGAACGCTCGGCCACGCCGGCGCTTGAAAGGCCATATCATCCGTGAATATGCGTTCCGACTCCAGCGCCAAAGCGCCGATCTACGCGTTAAATCGCAGATCAGGCGCTCTAGGACGCTTAATTGAGGTTTTCGACGAGCAGCGCATCCACCCTCTGGAAGCCACGTGGCAGTTTGTTACCACGACGCCCACGCTCACCTTTGTAGTGTTCAAGGTCGTCTGCTTTCAGTGACAAGGTACGTTTTCCGGCCTGCAGCACCAAAGTGGCACCATCCGGCACAACGGCGATGTCCGTTACATACTCTTCGCGACTGGCCACGCGCTCACCGGAAATCCCGATGATCTTGTTGCCTTTGCCCTTACCTAATTGTGGCAGATCGCTGATCTTGAAGATCAGCAGGCGACCTTCGGTGGTCACCGATGCCAGCCAGTTCTGCTCACGATCGGCCACCGGACGCGGCAGGATCACCTTGGCGTTGTTCGGCAGGCTCAGCAGGGCCTTGCCCGCCTTGTTCTTGGCCTGCAGGTCTTCACCCTTGACCACGAAACCGTAACCGGCGTCCGAGGCGATGACGTACAGCGCATCGTCTTCGGGCATCAGCACGCATTCGAAACTCGCCCCTGGCGGCGGCGTCAGACGGCCGGTCAGCGGTTCGCCCTGGCCACGGGCCGATGGCAAGGTGTGCGCGGCGACCGAGTAGCTGCGACCGGTGGAATCGATAAACACCGCAAACTGGTTGGAACGCCCTGCCGCCAAGGCCTTGAAACCATCCCCAGCCTTGTACGAAAGCCCGGTGGCGTCGATGTCATGACCCTTGGCGGAGCGAACCCAGCCTTTTTCCGAGAGCACGACGGTGACTTTTTCGTTCGGCAGCAAATCATGCTCGGTCAGTGCTTTCGCTTCAGCACGCTCGACGATTGGCGAGCGACGATCGTCGCCATAGGTCTCGGCGTCCTTGATCAGCTCGCTGCGCACCAGTTTTTTCAACTTGGCTTCGCTGCTCAGCAGCGCTTGCAGCTTGGCTTGTTCCTTGAGCAGTTCATCCTGCTCGGAACGCAGCTTCATTTCTTCCAGGCGCGCCAATTGACGCAAACGCGTGTCCAGAATGTAGTCGGCCTGGATTTCGCTCAGGGCGAAACGCTCGATCAGCGCGGCCTTGGGCTGCTCCTCGGTGCGGATGATGTGAATCACTTCATCCAGGTTGAGGTAGGCGATCAACAAACCGTCCAACAGGTGCAGGCGACGCTCGACCTTGTCCAGGCGGAATTGCAGGCGACGACGCACGGTCTGCACCCGGAACTCCAACCACTCGACCAGCAGCGCCCGCAGATTCTTCAGCTGCGGCTTGCCGTCCAGCCCGATGATGTTGATGTTGACCCGGTAGCTCGACTCCAGCTCGGTGCTGGCGAACAAGTGCTGCATCAAGGCATCGTGGTCGAAGTTTTTCCGGGCACCCGGAATGATCACGATCCGGCACGGGTTCTCGTGGTCCGACTCGTCGCGCAAGTCGGCGATTTGCGGGGCTTTCGACGGTTTGGCCTGCATCATCGCCGCGATCTGTTCCAGCACCTTGGCACCCGAAACCTGATGCGGCAGCGCGGTGACGATGATGTCGCCGTCTTCGATGTGATAAACGGCGCGCATACGCACCGATCCGCGACCTGTTTCGTAGATCTTCAGCAGGTCGGCGCGCGGCGTGATGATTTCCGCTTCGGTCGGATAATCCGGGCCTTGAATGTGCTCACAGAGCTGTTCGACCGTTGCCTTGGGCTCATCGAGCAAGCGCACGCAGGCGCTGGCGACTTCGCGCAGGTTGTGCGGCGGCACGTCTGTAGCCATGCCCACGGCAATGCCGGTGGTGCCGTTCAGCAGGATATTCGGCAAACGTGCGGGCAGCACCAGCGGCTCGTCGAGTGTACCGTCGAAGTTCGGCCCCCAATCCGCAGTGCCCTGGCCCAGTTCGCTGAGCAGCACTTCGGAATAACGCGACAGCCGTGCTTCGGTGTAACGCATGGCGGCGAAGGACTTGGGATCGTCCGGCGCACCCCAGTTACCCTGGCCGTCGACCAGCGTGTAGCGGTAGCTGAACGGCTGGGCCATCAGCACCATGGCTTCGTAGCAGGCCGAGTCGCCATGGGGGTGGAACTTGCCGAGCACGTCACCGACGGTACGCGCCGATTTCTTGTGCTTGGAATCGGCGTCCAGCCCCAACTCGCTCATGGCGTAGACGATACGCCGCTGTACCGGTTTCAGGCCGTCGCCGATATGCGGCAAGGCACGGTCCATGATCACGTACATGGAGTAGTTGAGGTAGGCATTTTCGGTGAAGTCAGCCAGTGATCGGCGTTCTACACCGTCCAGGCTGAGATCAAGGGAGTCGCTCATGCGGGCCTCATCGGTTCGTTGTCTGGCGCAGCAGCATGGTGCCACCGCGCTGGGTAAATTCAAGTTTGTTCAGCGCGCTCATACCGAGCAGCACTTGATCGCCATCCAGGCCAGGCACGACGAGGGCGCGCACATCACGCAGCACAATGTCGCCCAGTTGCAGTCGGTCAACGCGGGTTCGGTACCCCTCGGTGCGACCGTTGGCGGTGCTCAGGGTCACCCCGAAGCCTTGTTCCAGTTTCAGTCGCTGCGCCAATTGCGCCGGGATCGCCACATCGGTCGACCCGGTATCGAGCATGAAATTCACCGGCTGGCCATTGATATGGCCGCTGGCAACGAAATGCCCCTGGCCGTTGCTGACCAGCTTCACTTCGACGAAACCATCGCCGAGCTCCGAGCTCACGACCACATTCGGGTTTTGCTGGCGCTCTTCCCACTGGCCGAAGAACCGCGTCGCCAGGAACAACGCGGCGCACCAGGCCAGGACCATCAAGACCCGACCGGCGCGCTTGCCCGGCGTTTGCTGGCTCATGGCTTGGCACTCCAGCCACCTTCAGGTGCAGCAAAGCGCCAGACGATCGGACGTACCTCGCCATCGGCGCGGGCACCGGTGTTGTTGTCGACCCCGATCCAGGCCCCCTCGGCGTCCACGATCAATGCTTCGGTCAGTGCAAATTCCTGGGGATAACGACGATTTTCCTGTAGCGCCTCATCGGCAAACGACCAGCAGCGTTCGACCTTGGCCGTCACCGCATCACGGCGGCAAATCTCGAACGCGTTGCGCTCAAGGGTAAACAGCTTGCCGTTGAACCATGACAGATCGGCAAAATCCCGGGGCATCGCCCGGGCGCGGGGAAATTGTGCAGGTTGCATTTCCTTTCCCCCTTCGCTCAGCAGCACGCAACCGCCATCGCAGTCCCACACGGTCTGCTTGCGCTTGACCAACAGCAACCCGCGACTCTCGCGCTCGGCAGCCAACCACAATTGGTCACCTTGCGGATTGATCGCCAAGCCTTCGAACAATGCATTGAAGCGCAGCAACATACCGCTGGCCCGCGCTTCGCGAACCATGAGCGGCGAAATTTTCAGCCAAGAGGCCGGCCCGGTGGGCGGAATTTGCAACACCCCCGCATGGGATTCGCTGACCACGTAGCGATTTCCGGCGCTGTCGCAGGTGATCCCTTCAAAATCCAGGTCACCGCCACGCACGAACGACGACACCCAGGCCCGGGAACGCAAACCCCAGGGCAAGCCACTGTCGGGCACGGGAGGAACGCCGATGCCCACCGCTTCCGCGTGCCAGACACCCTCGCCCGTCTCGAGGCGGTAGATCTGGTCGTCATCACGGTCGGAGACCGTCCACAGCTCATTGCCGCACTGGGCCAGCCCGGACAGGTTGCCACCGCGCATGCCGTCCACGGCATGTTCGGACAACAGGCGCAGCTGCGGTGTCGGCTTGGCAGACACCGTCATCGAGGTCAGCAGCAACGCACACGCCAGGGCAAAGCCCAGCCGCATCAGCCCAGCACCTCCGCCAGGTTGCCCTTGGACTCCAGCCAGTTCTTGCGGTCACCGGCGCGTTTTTTCGCCAGCAGCATGTCCATCATTTCCGATGTCGCGGCGAAATCCTCACCGAGGGTCAACTGCACCAGGCGCCGGGTGTTCGGATCCATGGTGGTTTCGCGCAGCTGCGGCGGGTTCATCTCACCCAGGCCTTTGAATCGAGTGACCTGCGGCTTGCCACGCTTCTTCTCGGCCACCAGGCGATCGAGAATGCCGTCGCGCTCGGCCTCATCCAGGGCGTAGTAGATCTCTTTGCCCAGGTCGATGCGGTACAGCGGCGGCATCGCGACGTAAACGTGACCGGCATCCACCAACGGGCGGAAATGCTGGACGAACAACGCGCAGAGCAGGGTTGCGATGTGCAGGCCGTCGGAGTCGGCGTCGGCGAGGATGCAGATCTTGCCGTAGCGCAACTGGCTCATGTCCGCGGCGCCCGGATCGACGCCGATGGCCACGGCAATGTTGTGCACTTCCTGGCTGGCCAGCACTTCGCTGCCGTCGACTTCCCAGGTATTGAGGATCTTGCCGCGCAACGGCAGGATCGCCTGAAATTCCTTATCTCGTGCTTGTTTGGCAGAGCCGCCGGCGGAATCACCTTCGACCAGGAACAGCTCGGAACGCATCGGATCCTGCCCGGCGCAGTCAGCCAGTTTGCCCGGCAATGCCGGCCCCTGAGTCACGCGTTTGCGCTCGACTTTCTTGCTCGCCTTGAGGCGTCGGCCGGCGTTGTTGATCGCCAGTTCCGCCAGCGCCAGACCGGTTTCCGGGTTGGCGTTGAGCCACAGGCTGAATGCATCCTTGACCACACCGGAAACAAACGCCGCCGCCTCACGGGACGATAGACGCTCTTTGGTCTGGCCGGAGAATTGCGGCTCCTGCATTTTCATCGACAGAACGAAAGCAATACGCTCCCAGACGTCTTCCGGCGCCAGCTTCACACCGCGCGGCAACAGGCTGCGGAATTCACAGAACTCGCGCATGGCGTCGAGCAGGCCCTGACGCAGGCCGTTGACGTGAGTTCCGCCCTGGGCCGTCGGGATCAGGTTGACGTAGCTTTCCTGTACCGCATCGCCACCTTCCGGCAGCCACAGCAGTGCCCAGTCGACCGCTTCCTTGTTGCCGGCGAAGGCACCGCAGAACGGCTCGTCCGGTAGACGTTCGAATTCGCTGACGGCATCGACCAGGTAGGAACGCAGGCCATCTTCGTAGTGCCATTCGACTTTCTCGCCGGTGGCCTTGTCTTCAAAACTGACCAGCAGCCCCGGGCACAGTACGGCCTTGGCCTTGAGCACGTGCTTGAGGCGGCTGATGGAAAATTTTGGTGAATCGAAATATTTCGGATCCGGGGCGAAAAACACGCTGGTCCCGGTGTTGCGCTTGCCAACCGTACCGAGGATTTCCAGCTCGGTTTTCTTGTAACCGTCGGCGAAGGTCATCTGGTATTCGTTGCCGTCACGTTTTACACGCACCCGGACTTCGGTCGACAAGGCGTTGACCACCGAAATACCCACCCCGTGCAGACCGCCGGAGAACTGGTAGTTCTTGTTGGAAAACTTGCCGCCCGCATGAAGCTTGGTCAGGATCAGTTCGACGCCCGAAACACCCTCTTCGGGGTGAATGTCCACCGGCATGCCACGGCCGTCATCGCTGACTTCCAGCGAGTGATCGGCGTGGAGGATGACCTGTACCGACTTGGCATGCCCGGCCAAGGCTTCGTCGACGCTGTTGTCGATGACTTCCTGGGCAAGGTGGTTCGGCCGACTGGTGTCGGTGTACATGCCGGGGCGTTTGCGCACCGGGTCGAGGCCCGAGAGGACTTCGATGGCGTCGGCGTTATAAGAGCTAGCGCTGGGAGTGGCCATGGGGTCTCGTCGTCAGTCTTTCATTGAAAATAGGGGCAAGGTTTCACAGCGCGGTGAAATCAATCGCCTGATACAAATCTGCGCCAATGCCGGCAAAACTCAGCATCGCCGGAAGCTGCTCGGCAAAACCCTGGTAACCATGGTCGCCACCCGCCTGGATGCGCAAGGCACAGGCCCGGTAATACTGCTGGGCATGGCGATAGTCCAGCGTTTCGTCACCGGTCTGCAACCATACCTGATAGCGCTGCGGATCCTGGGGTGCCGGCACTTCCAGCTCGGCGAGGGCCGTCACGTGGTCGAGGGTCATTTCCCAAGTCTGTTCGGTATACAGGTTTTTCTGTGTCCCCAGGAACCCGTCGAACATCCGGTGCGGGCTGACGGCAGGGTTGATCAACAGGGCTTTCAAGCCATGGCGCTCGGCCAGGTGAGTCGCATAGTAGCCGCCGAGCGAGCTTCCGACCAGCAGCGGCCGTCCGAGTGTTTCAATCGCCTGCTCCAGCTGGCCAATGGCCTCGCGGGGATGGTGATGCAGCGCCGGCACAAGCAGTTGACCGCTCAAGCCCAGGCGCTCCATCACTTCGCTCAACTGTGTGGCCTTTTTCGACGCAGGCGCGCTGTTGAAGCCGTGGATATAAAGGATCGAGCCGGACATTTAAACTCCCTGAGCGTCGGGTAAAGAGGCGGAGTTTACAGGGACTTTGGAGCGTTGGGTGCCGATGAAATACGATCCCTGTAGGAGCTGGCTTGCCAGCGAAGGCGGTATTTCATCCAACATCAATGTTGAATGTGATGGCCCCTTCGCTGGCAAGCCAGCTCCTACAGTGGGGCGTGTCAGTAGCCGTCGGAGTTGTAATCGACCTGAAAGTCGAACCCGGTCACACGCTCCACCCCTGTTTCAAGCCGCCCATCCGGCAACAACCGCAACCAGCGATACCCCGGCGCCTGCTCCCCGACCTTGAAATCCTCGCTGCCCGGTTCGAACTGAATGCAGGTCGATGGCGAGGCGATCAGACGCACGTTGTTACGCAATTGATCGATTTCCTGGTGCACATGCCCCCACAGCACGGCGCGTACCTGTGGAAAACGATCCAGAACCTCAAAAAACGCTTCGGGATTACGCAGCCCGATTGGCTCCATCCACGCACAGCCGATCGATACCGGATGGTGGTGCAGGCACACCAGATGATGCCGCTCTGGTGCTTCACTCAACGAGCGGGCCAGCAGTTGCAGCTGTTCGTCCTGCAAATACCCCGGCACCGAGCCGGGCACAGCCGAATCGAGCAGTGTGACCCGCCAGTTGCCGATATCCACCACCGAGTCCAGCAAAGCACTTTGCACCGCGGCCTCGGCCATGATTTGCGGTTCGTCGTGGTTGCCGGGAATCCAGCGGGCCGGCGCGTCGAGCTGCCGGGTCAACTCACGAAACTGCTGGTAGGACTCAAGCGTGCCGTCCTGGGACAGATCGCCAGTCGCCAGGAGCAGATCGATCCGCGGCTGCTGCACACGCACCAATTCAATGACTTTTTGCAGGCTATCGCGGGTATTCATGCCCAGCAGCGTCCTGTCCGCTTCGGCAAACAGATGACTGTCGGAGAGTTGCACCAGCAATGCCGGATCGGCGCTGGTCAGTGTGGATACACTCGGCAAGGTGTTCTCCCAGGGCGTGAACACGGATTGGGTGAGAGTCGCAATTATGCTGGGAGACGATCGAAAGGGGAAACCTGTGAACCTGACGCAGTTCACAACTAACGGACGACTTCGTACTCATGCCCCAGCGCCAGGCAATGGCTCAGCCACTCGCCCAGGAACATGTTCAGCTGGGCCTTTTCGTCGGGCTGGTGCATCGAGGCGTTCGGGTAAGGATAGATGCCGCGAAAGCGTCGCGCATGTTCGGCGCTGACCACTTCAGCCATGCACGCGTCGTGATAGACCTGCACTTCCAGTTGCGGCACCGGCAGCCAAGGCAGGCTGTGTTCCTGGCGCACCTGCAGGGTGGTGGTGTAAGGACAGACCTGCAGCACCTCCAGCGCCAGCACGCCGAGCATCTGGTCTCCGTGGGTCACGGCGATACGACGCGCTGCCGGCTCGCTGCGCATGTCCGGCAACAGCCGCATCAGGCGCGCGTAGTTCGCCTCACAGGACGCCTGCAGCCCCACGAGGTCCACCCGATAGCGATCGCGCAGTTTGTTTACGACCATAGCCCCCTCACTTCAACGCGATTCAGTGCCAGCCATTGCAAGGCAATGATGCTGGCCGCGTTGGCAATACGTCCGTCGCGTACGGCTTGCAGGGCATCTTCGAAAGCCCACACCGTGACGCGGATATCTTCAGCCTCTTCCTCCAGCCCATGCAGGCCGCCTACCCCACTACTGTCGCAACGTCCAAGGTACAAATGCACGAATTCGTTGCTGCCGCCCGGCGATGGAAAATATTGGGTCATCGGCCACAGCGCCCCGATCACAAGCCCAGCTTCCTCCTGCGCTTCGCGGTGAGCAACTTCTTCCGGTTGCTCATCCTTGTCGATCAGACCAGCGACCAGTTCGATCAGCCATGGATTGCCGGTCTTGCCCACGGCGCCGACGCGAAACTGCTCGATCAGCACCACTTCGTCGCGCTGCGGGTCGTAGGGCAGCACACACACCGCATCGTGGCGCACGAACAGTTCACGGCTGATTTCGCGACTCATGCCGCCGGCGAACAATTCGTGGCGCAAGTGCACGCGATCGAGCTTGTAGAAACCCTCGAAGCACTTTTCGCGCCGAACGATATCCACGGCGGTCGGAATGGCTTTGGCAAAATCAGTCATGACTATCCTCTTACTTCAAACCGATACGAGGTTCGTTCTTCCTGGAACCTCGACTTCGCGCCATCCTAACGCGCCCATGAGGTTTGATGCAGCCCCTTTACCTTCAGCGAGATAGACGGTGAGGGCGAAACCCACTCTAATTAGCTTAGTGGCGAACTGATTGCTTCGTTGACAGTCGAAGCGGGTAACTTTTTGCCTTTCCCTGTTTTATGAAGGACACCCATGTCACTTTTTAAAATTGCCTCCGTGGCCGCTCTCGCCCTGACCCTGGGCGCTTGCCAGAGCCTGTTCCAGCCCAACTATCGCGCGCCGCTGGAAACCACCCGCGACGCCACCGAGCAGCTCAAGCCAGGTTGCAGCGACCAGGACTGCCCGCTGGTGAACATCGACACCCTGCACTTCCCCACCGAACCTGCGCTTGACGACATCATCGAAAAACGCCTGCTGCAAATGACCCGCACCTCGCCCGAGGCCCCGGTGGCGCCGACGCTGGCGGCCTATCGCGAACAGTTTTTGCGCACCGCCGGCCCGCGCAACAGCAGCTATCTGCAAGCCAAGGTACGTGAGCAGCATGACGGACTGGTGATCATCGAGTTGTCCAGTTACCTGGACACCGGCGGCGCCCATGGCACGCCGGGTCGAGGCTTCATCAACTATTCGCGCCAACAGCAAAAAGTGCTGACGCTGTCGGACATGCTGGTGCCGGGTCAGGAAGAAGCATTCTGGAAAGCGGCGCAGGTGGCGCACAACAGCTGGTTGATCAGCACCAAGCTCGATCAGGAACCGGAGTTCGTCAAGAGCTGGCCGTTCCAGAAAACCCAGAACGTGGCGCTGACCTACGGCGGGGTGATCCTCAAGTACGAAACCAGCAGCATCGCGCCTTACGCGCTGGGCCATGTCGAACTGAAGATCCCCTACCCTCGCCTGAACGGCATCATCAAGCCCGAGCTGTTTCCCGGCCGTAACTGAAGGCCCGGCCCAGCACCAGCTGCAGCAGCCCTGCGAGGATCAACGCCGGCAGGGTTGCACCAATATCCGGATACAGATTGGCCAGCAGGTGATAGGTGCTGACTCCGCCCAACCAGGCGAGCAGCGCCGGCCAGCGCAGTGCAGCTGAGGCGACCTGGCCACTGCGTTTGCGCAGGATGAAGTGATCCACCAGCACCACGCCGAACAGCGGCGCGAACACCGAACCGATCAACAGCAGGAAGTTCTGGTACTGGGCCAGGGGCGCCAGCAAGGCGATCAGGGTGCAGACCACGCCGATGGCCAAGGCCAGGTGCTCGACTTTCAGGCGCAACAGAATCCCGCTGGAAACCGCTGCCGAGTGAATGTCGGCAAAGGCGTTTTCCGACTCGTCCAGCAGAATCAGCAACAGCGGAATGCCCAGGCCCGCGCCCGCCAATGCCAGCAACAAGGCATTGACTTCACCGCTCGGCGCGAACGCCAGGGTGTAGGCCACGCCCAGGCTCATCAGCCAGAAATTGCCGATAAAGAAGCCGATTGCAGTACCACCGAAAACGTTTTTCGCCCGCTTGCCGAAACGCGAGTAGTCGGCGATCAGCGGCAGCCACGACAGCGGCATGGCGATGGCAATGTCAAAACCCACGGCAAACGGCATCGAACCGTCGCCGGCCTGGGCCCACAAGGCGGCCAGGTCGGCCTTGGCGAACAGGTTCCAGGTCAGCCAGATGCACGCGGCCAGCAGCAGCCAGATGCCCCATTTGCGCAGGATCTGGCGCACGAAGGTCAAAGGACCGCTCACGGCCAACAGGGTCGCCAGCGCGCCGAAGAACAGCGTCCACAGCACCGGGTTGGACATTGCACTGCCATCGCTGAAGGCCTTTGCGCCCAACAAGCTGGCGGCATCGCGCATGACGATGATCTCGAACGAGCCCCAACCGATCAGCTGCAGCAGGTTCAGCACGGCCGGCAGGCTCGCGCCACGTTTGCCGAGGCTGAGCTTGAGTGCGGCCATCGACGACAGGCCGGTGTCGCTGCCGATCACGCCAACGGCAGCCAGCAGCAGAACGCCGACCAGGGTGCCGAGGAAAATCGCCAGCAACGAGCCGGACAGGCCCAGGCCGGGCGCGAGCAGAGCACCGGTCTGCAGCACCATCAGGCCGATGCCGAGGGAGAACCACAGGGAAAACAGGTCGCGACCGCCAAAGACTCGTTTGTCGATTGGCACCGCGATGTCAGGGGAGTAAGTGCTGGGTTGAATGCTCAAGGGTGTTATCTCAGAGGGACACTTGTTGTTGTGTAATCAGCCCTTGTAGGAGCGAGGCTTGCCCGCGAAGGCGGTGTATCAGGTACACCGCTTTCGCGGGCAAGCCTCGCTCCTACAAGGGACTGCGCCAGCAGGCGCAGCGGGTCAGATCAAACTTTCTGGTAAAGCTGACTGCCTTCCTGCTTGAATCGCTCGGCCTGTTCGGCCATGCCTTGGGCGACGTCCACGTCTACCGCTTCGATCCGTTGGTTGGCCGCATACTCACGGACTTCCTGGGTGATTTTCATCGAGCAGAATTTCGGCCCGCACATGGAGCAGAAGTGCGCGACCTTGGCCGAATCCTTCGGCAACGTCTCATCGTGATACGAACGAGCGGTGTCCGGATCCAGGCCCAGGTTGAACTGGTCTTCCCAACGGAATTCGAAGCGCGCCTTGCTAAGGGCATTGTCGCGGATCTGCGCGCCAGGATGCCCCTTGGCCAGATCGGCGGCGTGCGCGGCGATCTTGTAGGTGATGATCCCGGTCTTCACGTCATCCTTGTTCGGCAGGCCCAAGTGCTCTTTCGGCGTCACGTAGCAGAGCATGGCGCAGCCGAACCAGCCGATCATCGCCGCACCGATACCTGAGGTAATGTGGTCGTAGCCCGGCGCAATGTCAGTGGTCAGCGGGCCGAGGGTGTAGAACGGCGCCTCGTCGCAGCACTCCAGCTGCTTGTCCATGTTCTCCTTGATCAACTGCATCGGCACGTGGCCTGGGCCTTCGATCATGCACTGCACGTCGTGCTTCCAGGCGATCTTGGTCAGCTCGCCGAGGGTTTCCAGCTCGCCGAACTGCGCTTCGTCGTTGGCGTCGGCAATCGAGCCCGGACGCAGGCCATCGCCCAGCGAGAAGCTGACGTCGTAGGCCTTCATGATTTCGCAGATGTCTTCGAAATGGGTGTAGAGGAAGTTCTCTTTGTGGTGCGCCAGGCACCACTTGGCCATGATCGAACCGCCACGGGAAACGATGCCGGTGACGCGTTTGGCGGTCATCGGCACGTAGCGCAGCAACACACCGGCGTGGATGGTGAAGTAGTCGACGCCCTGCTCGGCCTGCTCGATCAGCGTGTCGCGGAACAGTTCCCAGGTCAGGTCTTCGGCCACGCCGCCGACTTTTTCCAGGGCCTGGTAGATCGGCACCGTACCGATCGGCACCGGCGAGTTACGGATGATCCACTCGCGGGTTTCGTGGATGTGCTTGCCCGTGGACAGGTCCATGACCGTGTCCGAACCCCAGCGAATGCCCCAGGTCAGTTTCGCCACTTCTTCTTCGATGGACGAACCCAGTGCACTGTTACCGATGTTGCCGTTGATCTTCACCAGGAAGTTACGGCCGATGATCATCGGTTCCAGTTCGGTGTGGTTGATGTTGGCCGGAATGATCGCGCGGCCACGGGCGATTTCGTCACGGACGAATTCCGGGGTGATGATTTTCGGCACGCTGGCGCCGAAGCTGTGGCCGGCGTGTTGCTGGTCCAGCAGGCCGGCGGCACGGGCCACTTCCAGCTTCATGTTTTCGCGAATGGCGACGTATTCCATCTCGGCGGTGATGATGCCTTTGCGCGCGTAGTGCATCTGGCTGACGTTTGCGCCCGGCTTGGCGCGACGCGGGTTGTTGACGTGAGCGAAACGCAGCTTGGTCAGTTCCGGGTCGGCGAGGCGTTCCTGGCCGAAGTTGGAGCTCAGGCCGCTCAGGCGCTCGGTGTCGCCGCGGGATTCGATCCACGGCGAACGCACATCGGCCAGGCCTTTGCGCACATCGATGATCACGTTGGGGTCGGTGTAGGGGCCCGAGGTGTCGTACACCACCACCGGCGCGTTGACCTCGCCACCGAAGTCGGTCGGCGTCACGTCCAGGCTGATTTCACGCATCGGCACGAGGATGTCCGGGCGAGTGCCCTGGACATAGATTTTTTGCGAGCGGGTAAACGGCTGCACCGATTGTTGATCGACCTTGGCCGAGTCACTCAGGTTGGTGGCGATTTTTGCTTTTGTAGTCATCACGGGCTCTCCAGACAGCATCCAGGCAGTGGAATTTTGTCGGAGCGAACCTGTAAACGAATGGACGCACGGGCGCTGGAAAACCAGCTGTGCTGTGCTCAGTGCTCGAGGGGTGTTCGATTGTCGAACAACATCCCGGACGAAGCACAAGAGGACTCGCCGGGTGACGAGAAATCTTGTTCCCTACGCAGGCGCTAACCTGATCAGGTTCAACGGGATCCGAAATTATTCGATCTCAGCCTCATAGCAAGGCACCCCGACAAGAACCCGGCCAGTCTAGACACAACTGACACAGAACGCCAACACCGCTGCAAACACCATGATGAATGGCGTAATTAACGGGATCGGCAGGATTGTTGCCGCTCGAATGCACAACTACACTCGCTACGCCAAGCTGCGCATTGACGTTGCACAGGCAGCGCCTTAGCCTTGGCGCTCAAATTACTTGTGTAATATTTTTACTAGGGATCGCCTATGCTGCGCAAACTCTCACTGGCCGTTGCCGTGTCTTGTGCGTCCAATGGAATGGCCTGGGCAGAAGCGCCCTTATCGACCAAGAACGATCTGGTCAGCGTCTATCAGGAAGCGGTGAACAACAACGCCGACCTCGCTGCGGCCATCGCCCAATATGGCGCCCAGAAAGAAGTCGTGCCCCAGGCCCGCGCCGGATTGCTGCCCAATCTTTCGGGCGGTGCCGATGTTTCCAGCGTGCGCACCTCGATCGATCAGCCGGCGGCCACGGCCAACCGCAATGCCCATTCGTACCAGGCGACCCTGGCGCAGCCACTGTTCCGCGCCGATCGCTGGTTCCAGTTCCAGGCCGCCAAGGACGTCAACGAACAGGCCGCCCTGCAACTCTCGGCGACCCAGCAAAACCTGATCCTGCAAACCGCCGACAGCTACTTCAACGTGCTGCGCAGCCAGGACAACCTGGCCTCGACCAAGGCCGAAGAAGCCGCGTTCAAGCGTCAGCTCGATCAGTCCAACGAGCGCTTCGATGTCGGCCTTTCGGACAAGACTGACGTCTTGAACTCACAGGCGAGCTACGACACCGCACGCGCCAACCGGATCGTCGCGCAGCGCCAGGTGGATGATGCGTTCGAAGCCCTGATCACCCTGACCAACCGACAGTACAACGCCATCTGGGGCATCTCCCATAACTTGCCGATCCTGCCGCCAGCTCCTAACGATGCCAAGGCCTGGGTCGAAACGGCGGCCAAACAGAACCTCAATCTGCTGGCCAGCAACTACGCCGTCAGCGCCGCCGAGCAAACCCTCAAGCAGCGCAAGGCCGGCCATGCGCCGACCGTCGATGCGGTGGCGCAATACACAAAAGGCGACAACGATGCACTGGGTTTCAGCAACCCGAGCGCATTCGGCCAGCCGTACAAGGGTGACGTCGAGCAATCCTCGATCGGACTGCAACTGAACATCCCGATCTACAGCGGCGGCCTGATCAACTCCCAGGTGCGCCAATCCTACGCACAGCTGGACCAGACCGAGCAGCAACGCGAATCCCTGCGTCGCTCTATCGTGGAAAACACCCGTGACCTGCACCGCGCGGTGAATACCGACGTCGAGCAGGTCCAGGCGCGCAAGCAGTCGATCATCTCCAACCAGAGCGCGGTGGAAGCGACCGAAATCGGTTATCAGGTGGGTACGCGCAACATCGTCGATGTGCTGGATGCGCAGCGCTCGCTGTACACGTCGGTACGCGACTACAACAACACCCGCTACGACTACATCCTCGACAACCTGCGCTTGAAGCAGCAGGCCGGTACGCTGAACCCGGGGGATTTGCAGGACCTGGCCCGCTGGCTCAATCCCAACTACAACCCGGACAAGGACTTCCTGCCGCCGGACCTGGCGAAGGCTGCGGCTGAACAGCTCAAAGCCCGACCTTGACACAGAACCTGTAGGAGCCCGGCTTGCCGGCGATGGCGTCCTTGAAATCGCCTTCGCCGGCAAGCCGGGCTCCTACAGGTCAGCGTTCGATCAGCCGACCAAGCCCATCGAGCAAGCGCTGCAGCGCCCCCTGATTGGTGCGCATCACCTTCAAGCCCGCCTCGGCCATGCGCTGCGCGTCCCGGGGCAATTCGAACAACCGCTGCACCGCCACCGCCAGCCCTTGCGCATCCTCAACCTCCTGCAGCGCCCCCGCACTGCGCAACTGCGCGGCGATCTCAAGGAAGTTGAACAGGTGCGGGCCACTGAGCACCGGCTTGGCCAAGGCCGCCGGCTCAAGCAGGTTATGCCCGCCATTGGGCACCAGGCTGCCGCCGACGAACGCACTGTCGGCCAAGGCATAGAGAAACAACAGTTCACCCATGGTGTCGCCCAACAGCACCGATGTGGCGGCGGTGACGGCCTCTTCGTTGGAGCGCCGTACCGTGGCGAAACCCTGCTGGCGGCACAATTCGAACACCGGAGTGAAACGCTCGGGATGGCGCGGCACCAGTATCAGCAAGGCATCGGGATGGCTCGCCAGCAACTCGCGATGGGCCGCCAGTACCACCTCGTCTTCGCCATCATGGGTACTGGCGGCGATCCACACCGGGCGCTCCTGTGCCTGCCATTGCCCGCGCAACTCGGCGGCACGCTGCAACAGTTGCGGGTCGATGGTCAGGTCGAACTTGATCGAGCCGGTGACTTCGACGGTTTGCGCCCGCGCGCCCAACTCACGAAAACGCTTGGCCTCAGCTTCGGTCTGCACCGCGAACAGACTCATCTCGGCCAGCATCGGCCCGGTCAGCTTGGCGAAGCGGCCATAGCCCCTGGCCGAACGCTCGGACAATCGTGCATTGGCCAGGGCCACGGGAATCCCGCGCTTGGCGCATTGATGGATATGGTTGGGCCAGAGTTCGGTTTCCATGATCACCGCCAGTTTCGGCTGGACCCGATCAAGGAAACGCCTGGCGGCGCACGGCAAGTCATAGGGCAAATAGCAGTGCTGGATACGTGGCTCGTTGGCGAACAATGCCTGGATGCGTTCCGAGCCGGTCGGCGTCATGCAGGTCACGGTGATCGGAAGTGTCGGATAACGTTGCAGCAAGGCCCGAATCATCGGCGCGGCGGCAATGCTTTCGCCCACAGACACGGCGTGTACCCAGATACCGCCGGGCTTCATCGTCGGCATCCCGTACGAAAAACGCTCGCCGATGCGCTTGGCATAGGCCGGCGCCTTGCGCGAGCGCAGCCACAGCCGAATCGCCACCAATGGCAGCCCCAGGTAAAACAGCGCGGTGTAGAGAGTTCTATTCATGGCGGCGGAGTTTATCGGTTTTTTCACCGATCGCCTGCAAATGCACGGCAAAACGCTCCGCCAACCAGCGCGCGGCCGGCCCGAGTGGCTCATCGCGGCGCCACACCAGCTCAACCACCAGGGCCGGCGGGGTCCATTCGCTGGCCAATTCGACCATCAAGCCCTGATACGCCGAGTACTGCACCACGTGACGCGGCAGCCAGGCCCAGCCGAGGCCGCGCACCAGCCATTCAGCCATCACGTAGAAACTGTCGGCCCGCCAGACCTGCGGGCTGGCCGGTTCGCTGCCGGGGTAGATGCTGGACTGCGTGGACATCAACAGCTGGCGATGCTGCGCCAGTTCCTGATAGTTCACTTCAGCCTTTGCCGCCAACGGATGCCCGACGCCACACACGGTCACCATCTCGACGCTACCCAGCACCCGCCGTTCCAGGGCTTCAGGAATTTGATCGTGATAAAACAACAACCCCAGATCGGCCCGACGCTCCACCAGTTTGCGCGCCACATCGCCTTGGGCGGCGCTGGTCAGTTGCACTTCAAGGCTGGGAAACTTTTCCGCCAAAGCTTCAAAGCTTTCGATGACCGGTTGGTACGGCATGGCCTCGTCCTGAGCCAGACGCAAGCGAGCTTCCTGGCCGCGCATCATCGCCAGCGCCCGGCCATTGAGGCGCTCGCATTGGCGCAGCACTTCCCGCGCTTCTTCGAGCAAGGCATTGCCGGCCTCGGTGAGTTTCGGCTGGCGGCCACTGCTGCGGTCGAACAGGCTCACGCCCAGGTCTTCCTCCAGCAATGCAATCGCACTGCTGATCGCCGACTGGGCTTTGCGCTGGTCCCGTGCCACGGCAGAAAACGAACGTTGCTCCGCCACACCGACGAATAAACGAAGTTGTTCAAGATTCCATTGCATGAGCAAACCCATCTTCAAAACAGATAGGTAATGACTTTACCGCATCTGGAGAACCTCTAGAATGCCGAACTTAGCAAGCAACACTTCACACGAGGATTGACCCATGACCGCTTACTACTACCTGGCCATTGCCATCTGCGCCGAAGTGATTGCCACTGTTTCGATGAAAGCGGTCAAAGGCTTCAGCACGCCGTTGCCACTGCTGCTGGTGATCGTCGGCTACGGCATCGCCTTCTGGATGTTGACCCTGGTGGTGCGCAGCGTACCGGTGGGCGTGGCCTACGCGGTATGGGCCGGCATGGGCATCGTGATGGTCAGCGTCGCGGCACTGTTCATCTATGGGCAGAAGCTGGATGTGCCGGCGATGATGGGGATGGCGTTGATTGTGCTGGGGGTTGTGGTGATCCAGCTGTTCTCGAAAACCGCCGGCCACTAAAATCCGAACCACCATCCTTTGTGGGAGCGAGCCTGTGTGGCGAGGGGATTTATCCCCGCTCGGCTGCGAAGCAGTCGCAAAGCCAGACAACTCGGTGTGCCTGAAGGAATTCTGGGGCCGCTTCGCGCCCCAACGGGGCGGTGCGACGCTTCGCTAAATCCCCTCGCCACACAGGCTCCCACAGGTGCAGCAGACCCTCCAATCATCGAGTCTGTATACTGCGTCCTCGTCTTGAACACTGAGGTCGCTGCATGCCATCCGTTATTTCCACCGACGTTCTCATTGTCGGCGCTGGTGTCGCCGGCCTCTGGCTGAATGCGCGCCTGCGTCGCCAGGGCTTCTCGACCGTACTGGTGGAAAGCGCCAGCCTCGGCGGCGGACAAAGCGTGAAGTCCCAGGGCATCATCCATGGCGGGGCCAAGTATGCATTGCATGGCGCCCTGACCGGCGCCTCGGAAGCCATCGCCGACATGCCGCGCCGCTGGCGTGAAGCCCTGGCCGGGGACGGCGAACTGGACCTGTCGGGCGTGCGCCTGCTGTCCGAAGCCCACTACCTCTGGTCCCCGGGCACGATCGCCGGCAACCTCACCAGCTTCTTCGCCAGCAAAGCCGTGCGCGGTCGCGTCGATCAGGTCAAGGGCGACCAACTGCCACCGGCGCTGCAAGACAAACGCTTCAAGGGCAAGGTTTATCGCCTGGCGGAGCTGGTGATCGACGTACCGAGCCTGATCCAGCGCCTGGCGGACCTCGCGGGCGACGGCCTGCTTGCCGGGCAGAAGATCGAGCCCCTGCTGGAGGGTGGCGTGCTGGTCGGTCTGAAGGTGGACCAACGCGAGATCCGCGCCCAACGCATCGTCTTGAGCGCAGGAGGCGGAACGGCGGCATTGCTTGAAACGCTGGGGCTGACCCAGCCCGCCATGCAACGCCGTCCGTTGCACATGATCATCGCCAAAGGCCCAGGCCTCAAGCCGCTGTACGCCCATTGCCTGGGCGGTGGAACCAAACCACGTATTACCGTGACCACGCACCCGGCAGCCGATGGTCAGTGGGTCTGGTACCTGGGCGGCGATATCGCTGAGACCGAAGGCGTGACTCGCGAGCCCGCCGAACAAATCGCCACCGCACAGAAAGAGCTTGGCCAGTTGCTGCCATGGATCGACCTCAGCACGGCGCGCTGGGCAACCTTGCGCGTAGACCGCGCGGAGCCACTGCAATCGGGACTGACCCGTCCCGACAATGCCTTTGTAGCTGAAGAAGGTCGCCTGCTGGTGGGCTGGCCAACCAAACTGGCTCTGGCGCCGGACTTCGCCGATCGGGTGATCGCCAGCCTTGCCCGCGATGGCATTCAACCAGGCCCAGTCACCGAGTTGCCGCCACTGCCAAAACCGCCGATGGCCGTCCCGGCCTGGGAGCAACTGCTGCCATGAGCCAACCGACCCTGCACGACTTGCATCGCCCCCTGGGCAGCACCGGCCTGCTGGTATCGCCTCTGGGCCTGGGCACGGTAAAACTCGGCCGCGACCAAGGCGTGAAGTACCCCAATGGCTTCCAGATCCCCGACGACAATGAAGCGCGGATGCTGCTCAAGCTCACGCGCGACCTGGGTATCAACCTGATCGACACCGCTCCCGCCTATGGGCGCAGCGAAGAGCGCCTTGGCCCGCTGCTGCGTGGTCAGCGTCAGGATTGGGTGATCGTCAGCAAAGTCGGCGAGGAGTTCGCCGACGGTCAGTCCCGCCACGATTTCAGCGCCGCGCACACCCGCTTCTCTGTCGAACGCAGCCTGCAACGCCTCGAGACTGATTTCATCGACCTGGTGCTGGTGCACTCCGACGGCAACGACCTGGCGATCCTCGATGACAGCGAAGTCTATGCCACGCTTGCCGCGCTCAAGGCCGAAGGCAAGATCCGTGGCTTCGGCTTTTCCGGCAAGACCGTCGAAGGCGGCTTGAAGGCACTGGAGCAAGGTGATTGCGCAATGGTCACCTACAATCTGAACGAGCAAAGCGAAAAGGCAGTCATTGACTATGCTGCTGCTCATGGCAAAGCCATTCTGGTCAAAAAAGCCCTCGCCAGCGGTCATGTGTGCCTGAGTCCGGGCGTGGACCCGGTGCGCGCCAGTTTCCAATTGCTGTTCGAACATCCCGGTGTGGCCAGCGCTATTGTCGGAACGATCAATCCGCTGCACCTCGCCCATAACGTGGCGACCGTTGCCCAGGTCCTACGTAGCAACTGATGCCGCCCCACGCGGCCTTAAGCAGGAGCCGACATGCCGCGTACGCTCATTAGAAAGAATCCGAGCAACTTCAAGACCCTGCCGTTATTCGTCGAAGCAACTCCCGAAGGCCTGAGTTATCAGAGCGTCGGCAGGCCGTTGAATTTCGCCCAGATCCTGCAACGTCGGCGTCCGGTGACCGTTGCGGATACAGAACGATTTTCCCTTGAATTGGCCAACCTCGGGGTTTCGGTACGCCTGACACTGCATTGGCAGAATCGCGATTACTGGGTGCTGGTGCGTCAACGGCGGCAGGATCGCGGCGACGTGGTGCTCAAGCTGATTTCCGGCTACGTGCCCGCCCATGAGCTGAACCTGCCGCTGCACACGGCAATCCAGGAAATTGCCGAAGAGTGCCTGCTGGAAACCCCGGAAGGCTGGCTCGGCGGGCGCTTCAACGACACTTGGCTACCCGCCCCCTACTCCAGCGCTCTGCACTACCGCGAAGCCCTGCCGTTTCGCCTGTCGCCCCTGTCCGGTTCGGCGCGCCCGGTGCGCTGCGCCAAGCTGCCACTGATCGAACGGCCACGGGCTTACGTGCACTTGCCGACCGCATCGCTGCAATTGATCTATGACTTGCGCCTGGAGGTCCCCAAGGAAGCCAAGTCCCTGAGCCTGTTTCACGTCGACGAACGACTGGAAGGTGATCAGCTGGTGGCCCGCCTGGATCGAAAACGCCCCGACCTGTATCTGATGCCTTTGCGGGACGGCCACCCCACGGCCGAGCTCTACACCTTGAAAAAGGATCAGTTGCACCCGGCGAGCACCCGTGGGCTGTACCTGGCCGAAAGTTTTGCCCGGCAGGAAGGCTGGCTGGTGAAGGATGAGCGGATTCGCTGGAAGGACTGGGTGCGGCAGCAGGGTTTGACGCCGCCGGGGAAGGATTCGGGGTTGGCGCTGTTACGTGGGAAGGCCAGGCAACTGCTGAAGAAGATCGTACCGCGCAAGGCTGCACGCCCCTGATCGTTCCCACGCTCTGCGTGGGAATGCCTCTTGTGACGCTCTGCGTCACGCTTTGGAACACGGAGCGTCCCCGGCTGCATTCCTTTGCTGCGCATGGGAACGATCAGTGCATCATTCAGACTGGCGGATCTTCTCGACAATGGCAGTCGTGGAACTGTTTTCCACCAAGCCCAGCACTTTCACCGTCCCGCCGTAAGCGGTCACGATGTCCGCACCAACCACCTGGTCAATACCGTAGTCTCCACCCTTGACCAGTACGTCCGGCTTGACCTCGCGCAGCAGGTTCTCCGGCGTGCCTTCAGCGAAGCTGATCACCCAATCGACGGCGCCCAGGCCTGCCAGCACCGCCATGCGTCGGTCGACACTGTTGATTGGACGGCCAGGCCCTTTCAGGCGGCTGACCGACGCATCGTCGTTGACCGCAACGATCAGGCGATCGCCTTGTGCCCGCGCCTGCTCCAGGTACGTCACGTGCCCGGCATGCAGGATGTCGAAGCAACCGTTGGTAAAGACGATTTTCTCGTTATGCGCACGGGCGTCGTCGACTGCCAGCAGCAACTGTTCAAGGCCCAGCACGCCGCGCTCTGAACCCTGATCGCGCTGGATGGCACGACGCAACTCCGGCGCACTGATGGCCGCCGTACCGAGCTTGCCGACCACGATGCCTGCCGCCAGGTTGGCCAGGCCCACCGCGTGCGGCAGTTCTTCACCGGCGGCAATCGCCGCGGCCAGGGTGGAAATCACCGTATCGCCAGCACCGGTCACGTCGAACACTTCACGGGCGCGTGCCGGCAGGTGCAATGCCGGATGATCCGGGCGCAGCAAGGTCATGCCGTGTTCACCACGGGTCACCAGCAAGGCGCCAAGGTCCAGGTCGTGCATCAACTGCGCGCCCTTATTCACCAAATCATGCTCGTCGGCGCAACCACCGACGATGGTTTCGAATTCGCTAAGGTTCGGCGTGATCAGGCTCGCGCCACGGTAGATCGAAAAATCCTTGCCCTTGGGATCCGCCAGCACCGGAATGCCACGGGCACGGGCGGCCTGGATCAGCACTTGATGGTTTTTCAGCGCGCCTTTGCCGTAGTCGGACAGCACCAGCACCTTGATGCCTTCGAGCAGTTCGTCGACTTGCACGGACAACGCCAGGGAGTCGGTGGCGAACGGTTCTTCGAAGTCGATGCGCAGCAGTTGCTGGTGACGGCTCATGACCCGCAGCTTGACGATGGTCGGCTGGTGGGCAATGCGCTGGAACAATGCGCGCACACCGGCACCCTTGAGGCTATTGACCAGGCTGTCGGCGGCTTCATCGTCGCCGGTCACGCCGACCAGGGAGGCTGGCGCGCCGAGGGCGGCAATGTTCAACGCAACGTTGGCGGCACCGCCCGGGCGGTCCTCGATGTGATCGACCTTGACTACCGGTACTGGCGCCTCAGGGGAAATCCGTGAGGTACCACCATGCCAGTAACGGTCGAGCATGACATCGCCGACCACCAAGACAGGGGCTTGATCGAATCGCGGCATGGACAACTTCATGGAGCAACCCACATACAAAATGAACAGGGGCGCGATATTAACACAGGGTGGGCGCCGGCTTGTGTGACGGCTGCAACGGGATCTTGCGACAAGGCTTTTTGATCAATTATTGAGCAAATCGGCGCACGGACTCACTCGTTGGGCGCATTGCACACCGCTAGAGCATCAGGGTGAGCCAGGCTCACCCTGATGTCGAAGTCAGGCGATGTCTTCGGCCGGCGTATCGAGCCCCATCGCATGCAGGCGCGAATAGTAGCCATTCTGCGCCAGCAATTGAGTGTGGGTGCCACGCTCGACGATTTCGCCTTGATCCATCACCAGAATCAGGTCGGCCTTTTCGATCGTCGACAACCGGTGGGCGATGACCAGCGTGGTACGCCCTTTCATGACTTGATCCAGCGCTGCCTGGATGTGGCGCTCGGACTCGGTATCGAGTGCCGAGGTTGCTTCGTCAAGAATCAGCAACGGAGCATTTTTCAGCAGGGCCCGGGCAATCGCCAGGCGCTGGCGCTGACCGCCGGACAGCAGTACGCCGTTTTCCCCGACCTGGGTATCCAGGCCTTGCGGCATCTGCGCAATGAAGTCCATCGCATAGGCGTCCGCTGCGGCCTTTTCAATGTCGGCGCGAGGTGCGCCCGCCAGATCACCGTAGGCGATATTGTTGGCGATGGTGTCATTGAACAGGGTCACATGTTGTGTGACCTGCGCCACGTGCCGACGCAGATTACGCAGGCGATAGTCTTCGATTTCGACATCGTCGAGCAGGATCTCACCGATTTCATGATGGTAGAAACGCGGTATCAGGCTGGCGAGTGTCGATTTGCCGCTGCCAGAGCGCCCCACCAGAGCGATCATCTGCCCCGGCGCCGCGGTGAAGCTGATGTTCTTCAGCACCTCACGCTCTGTCCCGGGATAGGTGAAGCTCAGGTTGCGCACCTCCAGGTAGCCATTGACGCGATCACGCTCGACGGTACCGTGGTCGACTTCCGGCTCGACGTCCAGTTGCTCGAAAATGCTTTCGGCACCGGCGACACCTTTCTGAATGGTCGAACTGACTTCCGACAGCTGCCGGATCGGCTTGGGCAACAGACCAGCGGCAGTGATGTAGGCCACCAGGTCACCGGCGGTTGCATCACCGCGCAGGAACAGCACCAGGAACATCAGTATGGCCATGGCGGTGTAGATCACCAGCTGCAACATCGGCGTGTAGACCGCACCGGTCTTGGTCATGCGCAATTGCTTGTCGGTATTGCCCTGGCTGGCTTCGGCAAAACGTCGTTCTTCGTAGCTTTCGCCACCGAAGCTGCGTACTACGCGATACCCCTGGATGGTCTCGGACGCCACATGGGTCACGTCGCCCATGGCCACCTGGATCTTCTTGCTCTGCTTGCGGAATTTCTTGCTGGTATTACCCACCATGAGTGCAATCAGCGGCAGGATTGCCAGCATCACGATGGTCAGCTTCCAGTTCATCCACAGCAAGTAGGCAAACAGGAAGACCACGGTAAGGCCTTCGCGGATCACCACCTTGATGGCATCGGTGGCAGCACCGGTCACCATGGTCACGTTGAACGTGATGCGCGAGATCAGATGCCCGGAATTGTGGGTATCGAAATAGCGGTTTGGCAGGACCAGCAATTTATTGAACAACTCCACCCGCAGGTCATGCACCAACCCCAATGAAACCTTCGCCAGGTAATAGTTGCCGAGGAAGGAGCCCAGGCCTTGCCACGCCGCGATCAGGATGATCAGCAATGGCACGGCCATCAGCAGCTGCAAGTCCTTCAGGTAGGGGACATCGGGGAAGAGCACCGCTTCAGGATTACTCAGGCCATCGACGAAATACTTGAGAATCCCCGCCAGCATCGGCTGTGTGGAGGCAAAGATCACGAAGCCCACGATACTCAGCAGGAAAAGGCCAAGATAAGGTTTTACATACCCCAACAGCCGAAAATAGATTTTCAGGCTGGAGTCCTGTCCCGCTTTGGGCGGTGCGTCACTCATCGTAGAGCTCACTGGTTAGGAAGAACGCGAAATTTTATCACAAGCGTCGGGATTGGCCCGCGCCCATACCAAAACACTGGCCAGGCCAATGGGCAACCAGCTGATAAACCATTCGGCCCTTGGCGTGCCGTTCAGGCTGGCGGCGTCGAATTGCATCGCCAATGTAGAGAACAACCATATGCCGATGATCCCCTTGGCATAGAGTGTTTCCCGAACCTTCCACGCTTGGCGCAGTACTGCGATCCATGTCGCAGCCCACAACAATAATCCTGGCAGCCCCAACTCGATGGCCACATGGGTGAACAGGTTATGGGCATGGTCAAAAGACTGCCCATCGGCGAACACCCTGTAGCTACTGCCAAGGCCCAGGCCCCGCCATGGGTGTTCAGCGATCATTTGCAAACTGGCCATCATGATCTGCGGGCGATAGGAAGCCCCGCGCGCCAGGACAAGTGATTCGAAAAGCCAGAACGCCAGCATGGCAATGATCAATGCGAGTGCCGCGACGATGCGACTGCGCCGGTCACGGCACCAGATCGGCATGGCCAGTATCGTGAGAAACAGTGCCAAGGCAGCGCCACGGCTCTGGCTGAGTAGAACGAATACCCCCAGGAAACCCAATGCAACGGCACAAACCGCCTGCATCACGCCACTGCGCGGTGCCCAGAGCACCAGCCACACCGCTGCCAGCCCGATAACGTAGCCGCCCAGAATCGGATGGGCCAATTCGCCCAGCCCTTCTACACGCGAACTCCAGACGTTGCCATGCATTCCATAAAACTTGACGATCGCCACCAACGCGGTGACAGCCAGTCCTACGCCCCCCCATTGCATGATACGGATCACGCGTTCGGGTCTGGCATTGGCGAAAACCGGAAAAAACAACAGGAATACCACGATGTACAGCACGCGCTTGGCTGCGCGATCCGGGTCAGGGGTGTTCGACCACGAAATACTGAGCAGTGACCAGATCACCAGCCCGAGCATCGGCAGGTAGATCCAGCGCTGATCATGGAACAACTCCCGAAGCCGGGCCCGTGCGGGCCAGCACAGCATCATTGCAGGCAACCAGAGAAACACCACCAAGCCTTGCTGATAGAGCTTGTTGGTAGGCGCAATGGCGATGGCCAACAAAAACCACAAAAGACCTGTTGCCATCCATGCTTGCGCCCAACGAGTTTCTTGCATCAAATTGCTCCTGTAAGCGTTCGCCTACCCAACCCGACATGGTTAAAGCTGAAATTTTTCGGCATCATTGCCCGCCATGGCGCCCCGTTCTTCCAACAAGGCTTTCTACGATGCAATGTTCCCGGCTCCCTCAAGCCGCCCTGAATCAAATGATTGACGGTGCCAAAGTATTGGAGGCCGACAGTTTCGGGCCAAAAGTCTACCTGTTGCCGGATGGGAATATCCTCAAACTGTTTCGCCGCAAGCGTATTTTTTCATCCGCCTTGTTTCGGCCTTACTCGAAACGCTTCATCGACAATGCCGTCGAACTGCAAAGGCTCGGCGTGCCGACCTTGCAGGTCCTTCAGTATTACCGACTGCAGGCGCCGGGCATGACTGCCGTGCTGTACCAGCCACTGCCAGGCGAAACCCTGCGCCAGATCGCCAACAAGGACGGTTTCAATTGGCCGCAAGCCTTGCCGGAACTGGCCGGGCTGATACGCAGCCTTCACCAGTCGGGGATCTACTTCCGGTCGCTGCATCTGGGCAACATCGTGATCACACCCGACAATCGCATGGGCCTGATTGATGTGGCTGACATGCGCTTCTTGCGAGCCCCACTGCCTCGCCATTTGATCAAACGCAACCTGCAGCACTTCGCGCGCTATATTGCGCGCGAGAACCTGAACGACACCTTTCCGATGCAAGCATTGGAGCAGGCAGTGCTGCCCTCATGAGAGTAGCGCACGGGCGGTCTGGCTGAAGCTCAGCCAGGCTTGGTCCGGCGCTAACGCCTGGAACTGATCAGCGGCAACCGCTTCGGCAGAGACACTGAGCGCTCGCACGATCGCTTCGCGCCACGCGCTTACGTCACCAACCGGGGCATACCAACCGGTATCGGCCAACTGTTCGCGAAATACCGGCAATTCACTGCACAATACAGGAACGCCCGCCATGACCGCCTCCTGCATGATCAGCCCCAGGCCTTCTTCCCGCGAAGGGATCGCGACCCAATCGAAGGCACGATAAAGACGCGCCGCATCATTGAGATGGCCCGGTAGCAAAACTTGCTCACGCAGCCCCAACTCATCGATACGCGCTTGCAGCGTCGCACGGGTGCTGCCCTCCCCGACAATGACCAGTCTCAGGTCGGGACGGTCCTGCAATGCCGCCGCAAAAGCATCGAGCAAGCAACTGAAGCCCTTTTCCGAAACCAGGCGCCCCACCGCTCCCAATACCGGCCCACCGCCTGCAACCAGGCCCAGGCGAGTCCGCGCCTCTTCCCGAGGAAGCAGAGCGCGATGAAAAGCGGCAGGTTCAAAGGCACTGCGCAATGTCACAACGGGTAGCTGCAAGTCACGGCTCAATGAGGTTGCGAGGGTATTGGACACTGCAGCCAATGCCAGCTGGGAAGACGGGAGCTGCTGGAAGAGCGCTCGATCACCCGCATGCAGGCGCGTCGCCCCATGAAAAATGACCACGACGCGGATATGCGGCAAACCCTTGAGTACCGGCAACAGCGTGCGCGCTACCCCCAACCCGTCGAGCAACACCAGACTCGCATCGCTGTCCTTGAGGGCGCGGTGAAACCGGGCTCGCATCCAGGGTTTGGTCAATCGCCAGAAATGCCGCCCTTTCAAACGGGCAGACGACAACCCCCACTCCCGAATCTCACCAACGTTCACTCCACATTCGCGGGCGCCTCCCTGCAGCAACCAGGTTTTCACCGGAGCCGAAGGCAAGGCCTGAGACAGTATCTGCTGATGCACCTTGTGGATCGAGGCAAACGGAGCACCACCGGCCCACATCACGTTGAGAATACTCATAGGGCAAGCAGCCAATACAAAAGGTTATGGGGATAAGCTGCGGTGTAGCTAATCGATGGTCCAGCCAATGCAGACTCCCAACAACAAAAACAAAACAAACTTGATCTGTTCACGCCGACTGCGACGCGCCTTGCGCTGTCGCTCGATAGGCGTTTGCACGTGCAGGCCAAACCCGGTGTGCATGACTGCGTCCGCTTCTAGCGTCAGGGCAGTCAGATTCAACTGTGAATATCGCTGTGACAGCGCTTTCTCGCCACCGTGCCCGGAAAAAGGCGCGCACAGTCGATATTCCTTTACCCGGCGCAGGCCCGGGTTCAGCGAGAACCCCTGCCACTCCGGCTTGTCGGACATCAGTGGGTGGCAAGCCACTCCACCAACGACCTCACGCGGCCCTAGATGAATGTAGGGGCTGTGAACCCGCAGATCATGAGTATAGCTACGCAGCCACACTTGCAGGATTTGCGGGCGGGCCTGGAGAATCTTCATGGAGTCTTCCACAAACCCTGGGCGATAGAATTCCCAGTCATCCTCGCAATGGAAGATGTAGCTCGTGCTGACGTGTTCGTATGCCAGGTCGATCGACGCCAGTTGCCCCAGCTTGGGTCGATTGACGAACACCGTGCAGTGTTCCTTCCAGTGGGCTGGAATGACCGCGTGAACCCCTTCGTCACCCGCATCCTCAGTGATGAACACTTCACGGATGGGGGCCGTATTGAAACGGTCGAAGCTCTCGAGCGTGGTCTTGAGCAGATCCAGGCGACCACAGCTCGTGACCACTAGCGTGATGTCACTCTCGTGGGAAAAATGCACGGTTGTCTCGACAGAGTAAAAGTGGCCAGCAATATCAATGGCCGGCCTACGCTTGTCAAACACCCAAATTGAGTCGAATTCTTTCCAACAGACTCAGCGGCGCACGAGTACGCAGTGCAGGCTCAAGTTCCTCGACGATACGCTGGCCGATACGTGCAAAGCTGAACTGGCTGACCGCCAACTCCTGGCCGTTGCGCGCGATACGTTGCGCCAGTTGCGGGTCGCTGCGCAACCTGGCCAGCTTTTCCTGAAGCTGCGCAATGTCCTGATACAACACCACGTTGTGCATATCCTGCAAACCCAGCGCCTGGCATTCCGCTGCGCCCTGATCATAGGCCAGCAAGACACAGCCACAGGCCATGGCCTCGAAATTCTTGATCATGAACTCGCCCATGCCAACGTCGGCACTGACGAAAAAGCGAATGCGGTTGAGCGTATCGCGGTACTCCTCGCCGGACTTGGTGCGCGTCACGACCAGGGGTTCGACGGTCGCCAGCTCATCGAGCAGGGCCTTGCGACCGCTGTAGGCGACGCTGTTGGTACTGCCGACGAACGCCAGCTCGATATCCCGTTCGCGCCCCTGATCCTCAAGCTGCGTCTGGTCGTAGCCCTTGGGCACGAACACCGCATCGAAACCCTCCGCACGCAGGCGTTCGGTGACAACGAAACCGGAACTGATGACGCGCGCCCACGGCAGTCGACGGTAGTGCGCACTGAACTTGCCGGTGTACTTGCAAGGAATGTAATTCTGGTAGGCATCGTGCTCGAGGATGACCAGGTTGGGGATTGTGCGGATAAACCCGACCTGGCGGATCTCCTGCTTGAAACGCAGGAAAAACACGATCCGGTCGTACCGGGACACATCGACTTCACGCCGGAAATAACTGCGCAGGTTGCGCTGTTCCTTACTGCTCAACCACCGCAAGTCGCACTCGCAATGCGCCGCCACCCCGTCGTACAGACGGTCCAGGATGGCCCGCTGATCTTTCTGCACCAGAAATAGAACTTTCATCGTCTTCCTTGCCACAACAGGCAAATGGAGCAACACCCGAAGCCGAACCTGCCCTCAGGCAGCCGACCTTCAGGCCCGTGACACCTTACAAACGCCAAAACAGCTCCTGGCGTCGCACAGCCTTGCGAAAAAATTCATTTTCGCCGTAAGGCGAACCGGCCCGCCCCGCCAGCAACCGCTGCAACCCACGCCGCAAGCGACGCTTGAATGGAGCCGGTGGTTGCAGGTCGTGCATCATGGCCAAGGCCATGGCCTTGTCCCGCTGCTGAGCCAGGGAAAGCTGCAGGCAGTAAGGATGCATCTGCTGATCAAGATCGAACACGGGAGGCAGCGCAATACCGGCCCCGGTATCACCCATCGGCCAGCGATCGTTGTCATGCAGGTGATTGGCATAGCCCAACAGCGTCGGTTGCCAGTCAAGACCCTTGAGCGCTTCGAGCACAGCGGCATGCGCACAGATGTGATCGGGATGGGGGTCGAGGGTCGGGTGCGGCAACACGATCACCTCAGGCCGCGCCCGCAGCAGCAGGGCTTGCAGATCAGCCAGCAGGTTGTTCCAGGTGGGCGCGCCATCGACATCGCCCGGCAGGCCGAACGGGTTCAACTGGCGAAACAATCGGGTGTCGTGCAGATCCGCTTCCCGCGAGCCTATCGACTTGGCGGGTGATGCCTGCATGGTCGCCAGTTGCAGGCAGAAATAGCCCAACTGCACGCAATGGGCTTGTGGTACGCCCGCCCAGCGCGGCACGGCAATGCTGTCCCAGGCACGCAAACGGCCTTTTAGACGCGCCGCCTCGACCTTGTTCATGCCCATGCGCTGATAATGTTCGGCTTCGATTTCACCGGCGGTGAGCGTCACGATCCAGGTCTCGTCCGCCTGGCTATACAAACCGTAAGCCGCCAGTTCGGCATCATCGGCATGCGGGGCGATGACCATCACCCGTTGGCGGCGAAAGTCCGGATGCTCGAAAGCCCACAACACAGGCTCGCCCTGTAGCCGACAGAATCGCCCGCGCAGACGCAACTCGCCGCGCGACAGCACCTGGGCCTGGCCACTGAGGTTGAGGTAACGCAGGCCGTTCACACCCCGCTCGAAGGTCTGCCGGTCAGGGTTGTCGCCACCCGCCAACTCGACCACAGGGTCGAAGAAGCGTCCCAGCCACGTGCTTTTTACCTTCAGGGCCAGAACCAGCGTCGCGTCGTCGACCAGCATGACGCCCTCATCCAGACGCAGGTGCTCCCCGCTCAGGTGCACTTTGGGCTGCGGCGTGTAGGGGACGAAGGTGTACTGATAGTCGTCTTTGGCCGAATAGAACAGGTGATCGGCAAACCAGGCTTCGTGGACCACCCAGCCCACCAACGCAAGCACCAGCGGCAACCACCACGCCACCAGGAAGCCGGACAGGATCAACAACACCAGCGCGACCAGCAGGCCGATGCGTTTGTTGCGCCGATGGCGCTTGAGCAAGTGCTGTTTGCGGCTCATGGCTTGACTCATACGGTGTAGACCGGCACAGGGTTGCACCAGCGATCCTTGTATTCCCGGTCGGCGCGGCCAAAGGAAAAGCGCAGGGGCTTGTCCAGTGCCCTGGCGTGCTCCCAGGCGCTTTGGGTGTTGAGAAAACTCAGCACGCTACCGGGGCTGAACTCGCGGGTCTCGGGATCGACACCGCCATTGATGTATTCGACGCTGATCCATTGCGGCGTCTCGACGCGATACACCAGCTGAATGGCAATGGCAGCCTCATTGAGGAAAATCACCGAGCCGATCAGAAACTCGCGCAACAACTCGATGACCTCGGCCATGCGCTCGGCACCGGTCGCCGGGAAACCCCAGCGGCGCAGGAACAAATCGCAATAGATCGCCCCCAGCTCCTGGCTGGAAAACTCGGAAACCGGTCGCACCACGCCACCCGCCTCTTCCAGCAACCGGAGTTCGCGGCGCTGGTTGTAGCGAAACTTCTTCGACAACTCTTCGGGCGTGCGGGCCATGGCCAGTTGTTCCGCCTGCAGCCTGATGCCGGAGAACCGATTTTCGTTCAGCGCCGACAAGTAGCGCCCACGATGGCGCAAAGGTGCCTGGGCATTGGCGGCGGCCGGCAGGATGATCTCGGCATTGCCAAGGTCGAACAGGCCCTTCTTGCCGTAACGCTTGAGCACGTCCTTGGACAAGGCGAGATCGCGCCCCCAGGTCGGAATCGCGGCCTTGATTTCGCCGTCTTGCTCCCAGGCCAGGTATCGCACGGGGATGCCGGCCAGCCGCGCCAGGCGCTCGACCACCAGTGGATGGGTGGCGACGCTGCCGCCATAACGCTGCCAGGCCTCGGCATAGGTCGAGGCATCGGATAGCGACCAGCCGCGTTCGCGCCAGCCTTGAAATCGGTTGAGCATCAGCCCCTCTGTGCCAGTTCGGTAACGTGCGGCAAGTGCCAGAAAGCATCGCGCACCGCGCGGTCGGAGAAGCGTTCACGCAGGCGCTCGAGCATCAGCTCGGCGCACTGCCGACGTTGCTGCTCGTCCATTGCGGCCAGATGCTGCAGGCCTTGAGCCAGGTGCTCGGCATCGCCCAGGGGAAACAGGATACCTACGCCTTCGACCACTTCCTTCGCTCCGCCACAGGCCGTGGCGAGCAACGGCACGCCCGCCGCCATGGCTTCGAGCAGCACCATGCCGAATGGTTCATGATCTGAACTCAGGGCAAACACATCGAAAGCGCTGAAATACCGCCGGGCCTCGGGGACCTGACCGAGGAACAGCACCCGGTTGCCAATGCCCAGCTCGCGAGCCTGGGCCTTGAGATCCTGCTCCAGGCGGCCGCTGCCGAGAATCACCAGCTGGCTGTTGGCCGGCAAACCGGGCAGCGCCGTGGCAAAACCGTCCAGCAACGTGGCCTGGTCCTTGTCCGGATGCAGGCGGCCGACGTTGCCGACAATCCAGGCATCCGCGGCCAGGCCGAGGGTCTCCCGCGCCTCGCGAACCGACACTTGGCTAGCCTGCAAAGCCGGCACGTCGATCCGGTTGTACAGTGTCTGGATCCTTGCCGCCGGCCACTTCGGCAGGCATTGGCGCATGTCATCGCGCACGGCATCGGACACCCCGAGCAGGCTCAGGCGCTTGCGGAAAATATGCGCGAAGAGCTTGCGTGTGCCGCGCTTGTAATCGTCAAACGCATGGTGCACGCCAATCACCGGCAACGAGGTGCCGAGCAAGGCGATGTAGATCGGCTTGAAGCGATGGGCGATGCAGAAACTGAAATTGCGCGAAGCGGCGATCTTGCGCAGATCGCCGATGGCGCCCAGCTTCAGGCCACGAATGGCCTTGGAGCTGTACTCCATGAACAACACTTCATCCGAAGCGCAACCGGCGGCCACCTCGGCGTCGGCGACCCCGGTCAGAAACACCGTGGTCACGCGATAGCCGGTGCCCGCGAACAGGCTGGCGTACTGCCGGGCGCAGTCCAGGAACGGCCCGTCATAGCCGTGACAGAACTGCAGCACATGGCGTTCAGCCGAACGTGTCATAGGCGTTCGCGCCCTCTTTGACCACCAGGATGTCTTCCATGATCAGATACTGTAGATCCGAACCGAAGAACATGTTCAAGGCGTCCGTCGGCGAGCAGATCATCGGTTCGCCACGACGGTTGAGCGAGGTGTTCAGCGACACGCCGTTGCCGGTCAGGACTTCCAGCGCCTTCATCATGTCGTAGTAGCGCGGGTTGTATTCGCGCTTGAGCACCTGGGCCCGGGACGTGCCGTCTTCGTGAACCACTTCCGGCACGCGGGTTTTCCACTCTTCCGCCACTTCGAAGGTGAAGGTCATGAACGGCGCCGGGTGATCGATCTTGATCATCTGTGGCGCCACGGTGTCGAGCATCGACGGGCAGAAAGGCCTCCAGCGCTCGCGGAACTTGATCTGGTGGTTGATGCGATCGGCCACGCCGGCCACGCTCGGGCAACCGATGATCGAGCGACCACCCAGTGCACGCGGACCGAACTCCATGCGCCCCTGGAACCAGGCCACCGGGTTGCCGTCGACCATGATCTTGGCGATCTGCTCCGGCATGTTGTCGAGCTTGCGCCAGGTTGGCTTGTTCTCGTGACGAGCACAGGCGGCGATCACGTCTTCGTTGCTGTACGACGGGCCGAGGTAGACGTGTTCCATCTTCTCGACCGGCACGCCACGGGCGTTGGACACATAGGCTGCCGCGCCCACCGCGGTGCCGGCGTCGCCGGACGCCGGCTGTACGAACAGCTCCTTGACGTCGTCGCGAGCGATGATTTTCTGGTTGAGCTTGACGTTCAACGCACAGCCGCCGGCGTAGGCCAGCTTGCCGGTTTCCTTGAGCACGTCGCCCAGGTAGTGGTCGATCATCTGCAACGCAATTTTTTCGAACAGCGCTTGAATGCTGGCGGCGTAGTGAATGTAAGGCTCGTCGGCGATGTCGCCTTCGCGCTTCGGACCCAGCCATTCGATCAGCTTCGGCGAGAAGTAGTAACCCTTGCCCTTCTCTTTGTAACGACGCAGGCCGATGACGTTGGCGTAGTCGGTGTTGATCACCAGCTCGCCGTTTTCGAACGAAGCCAGGCGTGAGAAATCGTATTTGCTGGCGTCGCCGTACGGCGCCATGCCCATGACCTTGAACTCACCGTCGAGCATGTCGAAACCGAGGAACTCGGTGATCGCACCGTACAGGCCGCCAAGGGAGTCCGGATCGAAGAATTCCTTGATCTTGTGGATCTTGCCGTTTTCGCCATAACCGAAGAAGGTCGTGGCGTACTCGCCCTTGCCGTCGATGCCCAGGATCGCGGTTTTCTCTTTGAAACCGGAGCAGTGATAAGCGCTGGAGGCGTGGGCCAGATGGTGTTCGACCGGCTCGATCTTGATCTTCTTCGGATCAAAACCCAGTTGCTCCAGGCACCAGACGATCTTGTTGCGATAGCGCTTGTAGCGACGGTTGCCCATCAGGATCGCGTCGAGGGCGCGGTCCGGGGCGTACCAGTAACGCTTGGCGTACTGCCAGCGCGCCTTGCCGAACAAGCTGATCGGTGCGAATGGAATCGCTACCACGTCAACGTCGGAAGGCTTGATGCCGGCCTGTTCCAGGCAGAATTTCGCCGATTCGTAGGGCATGCGGTTCTTTGCATGTTTATCGCGTACGAAGCGCTCTTCTTCCGCCGCCGCGACCAGCTTGCCGTCGATGTACAAGGCTGCGGAAGGATCATGGCTAAGGGCGCCGGACAGGCCAAGAATCGTCAATGCCACAGGGGTCTAGCCTCTTTAGTCTGCGTGCAGGCGCAATGCGCCTCAAAAATTAATGTGCCCTCGCCACGGGCGAGAGACAGCTAAAGGGCGGGATTATAGCTTAAACATGCCGGGAATGACCCTTCGGTTATCAGCCTGGCGCAGGCCGCCAGTAAATACGGATGTTGCCATCCATGCCCTGCCGGTAAATCGTATACGGCAAGGCAACGGTATCCAGCGCCCCAGACAGCAGCAGGTCCATCAAAACGAACGAAACGAACATCCCCGCAGGCTCAGGGGGCGCATTCAACATGCAAAAATAGTAGGCCAGGCCGCTGTAGACCCGAGGAATGGACTGGCAATAGGTTTTTTGCCGTCGAAGCTCCCGGGCCGCGTCGGCATCGTCCTGAAAGACCGTTGCGACGGTCCCGCACCCTGTCAAGGCCAGTGAGATGAAACCTGATACGACTAGCGTTTTGATCGTCAAAGCTTGCCCTCCGTTAGCGTCAGGCAAACTAGCATCGCGGTCATTCAGGCCACAGTTCATGGCGTCTCAAAATCGTGTAGGACCGTTCGCAGGGACTTGTCCGCTAATCTTTCGAAGGGACTCAGGTAGCGCCAGAGATGCCCTTGGGAAGACGCTGATCGATGACCTGATACAGAGCACTACTCTCGGGCCAATTACGCATGAACCGCGCCCGATCCCGCGCATACGCAGGTGCGAAGCTGGCGAGCGAGCCGTGCTGGCACATCGAATCCAGATCGATCAGCGCCCAACGATCCTGCTGCCAGAACAGATTGTGGCCCTTGAAGTCGCCGTGACTGATGCGCTCGCGAATCAATTCGGCGAACAGGTGATCAAGCGCCAGCAACTCCGCTTCAGGCGCATCGCCGCTATCGATGTATGGCGCGAAACGCTCGATGATGTCTGGCCCCGCTAGATGCTCGGTGATCAGGTAGGCACGGCTGCGCAGCCAGAGAAAACGCTTCTCCAGCACCGCCAGCGGCTTGGGCGTGGCGATGCCGAGAAATGCCAGGCGATTGCCCTCGCGCCAGGAGTGCCAGGCACGGCTCGGGCGCCAGAAGCGCTTGAGCCAGTGGGCGAATCCCTTGATGTTGTAGCGCTTGATCACCAGCGTACGACCGTCCACTTCGACCTTGCCGACGCTCGCCGCGCCGCCCGTCTTGTACAGATACCCCTGATCCAGCAAGGCGTCGGCCTGAGCCAATACCGGCAGCATCGCTGCTTCTTCCTCGCGACGAATCGCCCACAAGCCGAACGCGCCGCGCTGGACGCTGAACAGCGTGCACTCGCGACCGATCTTGATCAGGAAGTCCTTGAGGCGCCAGCTGCGAACCTTGTCGACCTGCTTCTGCAGCGCCTCCATGGGCAGGGCATGCTCGCCATTGCTCAGCAGGTAGTACACCAGCAATTCTTCGGTGAACGGTTCCAGCGACTTGGGCAACTGGGCGAAAAACACCCCGAGGTTTTCCAGGACCTTCTGCCGAGAGAGTGGCTGGCCCGCCGTTTCGCTGCAGATCCCCGCGCCATCGATCAAGTACAGTCGATTGCCCTGGCGCAGCAGGTTGTCCAGGTGCAGGTCTTCCTGCCACAAACCCTTGCGATGCATCTGACCGATCGCGCCCAAGGCTTGCGCCAGTACGGCCGACTGCTCATCGGCCAGCACCGGCAGGCCTTCCACCTGTTGCCAGGCATCACCCAGGCTCTGGGCACCTTCAAGGAATTCAAACAGCAGCCAACCACCCTCGCCGTCCTTCAGGCCGTCAGCCAACAGCAATGGCGTGGTCAGGCCTTGGGCGGCGAGCAATCGCACGCCGTCCAGTTCGCGCTGGAAATGCCGCGCCGCCTTGCTGCCAACCAGCAACTTGGCCAGCACTGGCCGACCGCGCCAGACACCGGCACCGACATAACGCTGCCCGGGCAACACCCGCAACAGGGTCAGCAATTGCAACTGCGCCGGCCCGGCCGCGTCGGCCAGTGAAAGGCTTAGTGGCAGGTTCGGGTGACGGCCAGCGTTTTTCAGCTCGGACAAACGCATCAGCGCTTCTCCTTATGGCTGCGCCGCGCAGTCAGGCGCGTCAGCCAGCTATCGATCAGCGTGCTGTCCTGTGGCTGATCGAGATAGGCGGCCAGCAAAATGCGCAGCTGCGCCTCGCTCCATTCCGGCGCCCGACGCAGCAGCGGCTCCAGATCCTTGACCCGATCCCGCTGACCGAACAGGAGCGGCCGGGTCTTTTCCAGATCGATCAGTTGCGCCTGGTAGCCGTCACCGGTGGCGCACAGAAAAATATGCTTGGGGTAAAAACAGCCATGCACCTGACGCTTGCCGTGCAGGCGCTGCGCCAGTTTTCCGCAGGCTTGAAGTATCGCGACATGTTGCGCCTCGCCGAGATCCGACCAGCGCTGCAGCAGCGAGTCCAGGTCATCCCAGCCGTCCAGGGCGCGCGTCAGGAGAATCGCCCGGACTTCGCCGTCGACCTTGCGCTCACCGAAGAACGCCGCTTTCAGTGCCGGTATACCGAGCTTTTCGTAGCGGCTGATGTTACGAAACTCACGAGCAAAACTCGGTTCGCCAAAAGGTGCATGCAAGGTGTACATCTGGTAGTTGCTCTGACGCTTGAGGTAGAAACCCTGACCCTCCAGATCCAGCCTGAACACGCTGCTCCAGCCACCACGCACGGTGTTGGGTTCGTCCACGGCATCGAGTTGCCGGGCCCAGAGCGCATCGAAAGTGCCGAGGCCATGGCGCTCAAGCAGCGCACGGTCTTCAGCGGCCAGAAAATCAGTCATTCGCGTCCCTCGAAAAATCTCACCACGTGCCGGATGCGCTTTTTATCGGCGGCATTGAGCCGGCTACATTGGCGGTATTGCAGGTAAAAGCGCAGGCGCTGGGTAGCCGACAGTTGATACTTGGCGACTTTGTCCAGGCAGGCCAGGTCCTTGGTGATTCGGTATTTGAGCCAGAAACCGCTCCAGAAATCACCATTTGGGCAGTCGATCAGGAACAGCCGGGCCTGATCGTCAACCAGCAGGTTGCGCCACTTCAAATCGTTATGGGTAAAGCGATGCTCGTGCATCGTGCGGGTGTAACTGGCCAGTTGCCGACTGATGCAGTCGACCCAGGCGCGGTCCGCCAGTTTGGCATCGTGCCGCTCGGCCAGTGCATACAAATCTTCTGTACGTGGCAGTTCGCGCGTGATCATCGCCCCACGATCATAGGCCGCACCGCGACGCTCCAGCCCCCAGGCCACCACTTCGGCAGTGGGAATCCCCCACTTGGCGAAGCGCTTGAGGTTCTGCCACTCCATTTTCACGCGCGGCTTGCCCAGGTAGCGGCGCAAGCCTTTGCCAGCGCCCACGTAGCGCTTGACGTAATAGTTGACGCCATTGCGCTGGACGCGAATGACCTCCGACAGCAGATCGCGGGTCAGGCGCTCGCCTTGCAGCGCGAACACCGCATCGAGACTGCCGAAGTCTTCTGCCAGGTCGCTGTAAGCAGGCTCCAGTGTCCACCCCGCCATCAGAGCGCGTCTCCGTATCGCTGTTTACGCTCGTAAAGCTTGTTGGCCTTGCCTTCGAGCCAGCTCAGCAGCCCGGCTTCTTCGCTCAAGACCTGTCGCAGAGGCTGCTGGAAATAGCCTTTGAGGAAGCGCAGCTTGTCGCGCCGGGTCAGGCCGATATCCAGGGCGGAAAAATACAGCGCCGCCAGATCCTTGTTACGCCAGCGCGCGTTGATCGCCGGGCGGGTCTGGGCGCGGTGCAGGTCGATCACCGAGAGTTTGAAATCGTCCGCGGTCACCGGCTTGTCGGTGTGCAGCAGGAAGTGGCAGATATAACAGTCACGATGGTTGACCCCGGCACGGTGCATCATGCCGGTCATGCGCGCCACTTCAGCGATCAGCGCACGCTTGAGCCTGGGCTCGGGCGGCTGCTTGATCCAGTTGATACTGTAATCCTCAAGGCTGACCGTCGGTGCCAGTTCTTCGGTGACGATGAACGAATGCTGGTCCGCCGGATTGCTGCCCTTCTCGCCATAAGCGACGGCGGTCATGGTTGGCACGCCGACTTCCTGCAGGCGTTGTATGGCCTTCCACTCCTGGCCGGCCCCCAGGACCGGCAGCTTGGCGGTGAGCAGGTTCTTGAAGATCTCGCCCCAGCCGATGCCGCGGTGGATCTTCACGAAGAACCCGTTTCCATTCACCTCGGTACGCAGGGTTCGGCGAGCTTCGAGCTCACGGTACACCTCGCCCTGCAAGCCCTCGACTTCGGCGAACGGGTCGCGTCCGGCCCAGAGGCTCTTGAACGGTTCAGCCAGCATCAACTTCATTTAAGCGTGCTCCGCCAGAATCACATCGGCCGCGTGCTGCGGCATGCTGTAGAGGTCGGCCGTCTCGGCGAAGGCCACACCGTTGCGACTCCAGGCCGCCCTTGCTTGAGCGTCGTTCAACATACCGGTCAGGTACTGGGTCAGCTGGGCTTGATCGAACGGCTCGTCCAGCACCAGGCCGGCATCGGCCTCGGCGATGTAATGGGCGTACCCGCATACCGCAGTCACCAGCACCGGCAACCCGGCCACCAGCGCTTCGAGCAGCACGGTACCGGTATTTTCGTTGTAGGCCGGGTGGATCAACAGATCGGCGCCCAACAGGAAACGCGGAATATCGCTGCGGCCCTTGAGGAACGTCACGTTGTCGCCGAGCCCCAGCGTGGCGCTCTGCATCTGGAATAACTTGGGGTCGTCCTGGCCAATTACAAACAGCCGGGTGCGTTTCTTCAGATCAGCGGGTAACGCGGCCAAGGCCTTGAGGCTGCGATCCACGCCCTTGGTCTTGAACCCGGAGCCGATCTGCACCAGCAGCAAGTCATTGTCCTGCAGATTGAATTCGGCGCGGAACCCGGCACGAATTTCGTCCGCATCCGCCGGCCGACGACGATCCTGGGCAATGCCTGGCGGCAGCAGGTGGAAGCGCTCCAGCGGCGTGCCGTAATGCTTGATGAACAGCGGTTGCTGGACCTCGGAAATCATCAGCACTTCAGTCTTGGCATCCTTGGCGAACACCGCGCGCTCGTACTCGGCAAAATGGCGGTAGCGCCCCCAGCGCCGGTACAGCGAATTACGCAGGTTCTGCGCCTTGTCTTCGAAACAGCCGTCCGCGGCGTAGTAGACATCCAGGCCCGGCATCTTGTTGAAGCCGATCAAGCGATCCACCGGGCGCTTGGCCAGGTCGGCTTCCATCCACTCGCTGAGCTTTTCGTTGCGCCGATGGTTGAAGAATGCCTTGACCGGCGCCACCAGCACTTCGAAACCCGGCGGTACCTCGCCTTCCCAGATCAGCGTGTAGACGCGGATCTGGTGGCCGCGCTTCTGGCACTCCAGGGCGATGCGCATGAAATCGCGCTGCAGGCCACCAAAGGGAAAGTATTTGTACAGGACGAATGCCAATTGCATCAGCGCAGCTCCTCAGCCAGTAATAACGTGCTCAGTCGGCTCGCGACACGCTCGGGATTCAGACGCGTGAAGCACAATGGCCACTCGCGTTTCAGGTCAAACCGACTGGCATCTTCGGCCGTCGGTTGATAAGTGCATTTCTTTTGCAGGCACGGCGCGCAAGGGAAGTCGCTGGCCAGGTGAATCTGCGACTTGCCGTAGGCCCCGGTCAGGCCCGGGTTGGTCGGGCCAAACAGCGACAGTGTCGGCACATCGAGGGCTGCGGCCAGATGACCGAGGCCGGTGTCCACCGCCACGCAGGCTTGCGCGCCGGCCAGCACCTTGCCGACCCCCGCCAGATTCAGCTTGGGCAGTACCTCGGCGTGCTTGAAGCCGGCAGCGATGCGCTCGGCACGGGCCTTCTCCGCGGCGTTGCCCCACGGCAGCTTCACGCCCACGCCGAGATAACCGACCCGTTCGGTCAGCTCGCGCCAGTAGGCTTCGGGCCAGTGCTTGGTGTCCCAGGTGGTGCCATGCAGGAACACCACGTACGGATTCTTGCGCGGCAGTTCCACCAGGCGTTCGACGCTCAGGCCGTAGTCGCCCAGCCCCTTGGGCAAGTCATAGCCCAGGGCGATGGCGAACAGCTGGCGCACCCGCTCTACCGCATGCTGGCCACGGGCAACCGCCAAGCGCCGGTTATAGAAACGCGCGGCGACGGGCTCGCGTGCCGAACTTTTATCAAGTCCGGCCACCGGGGCTTTCACATACCGGGTCAGCAAAGCGCTTTTGAGCAGGCCCTGGGCATCGATGACCAGATCGTATTTCGTGGCGCGAAGGCTTTGTTTGAAGCGCTTCCACTCGCCACTCTTGATGGTCTGCCAGAGGTTCTTGCGCCAGCGACGGATCGCCACCGGAATCACCTTGCCCACCGCCGGGTGCCAGGTCGGAATTTCGGCGAAGCCTTCCTCCACCACCCAGTCGAACGTGATGCCGGGGATGGCCCGTGAGGCGTCGGTCAGCGCCGGCAGCGCATGAATCACGTCGCCCAGCGATGAAGTCTTGATCAGCAGTACCCGCAAACTATTTGACCTCGACCACAGTGCCCTGCAAACGCTCCAAGGCGTCGTTCACCGCCTGCGGCATCAGCTGGCGCAGGCAGTTGTAATGGCCGAAACGGCATGTGCGGTCGAAGCATGGGCTGCATTCGATGCCCAGGCGCACGATCTCGACATGTTCGGCCAAGGGTGGCGTGAAGCCCGGCGACGTCGAGCCGTAGACGGCCACCAACGGGCGGTTCAGAGCGGCGGCGACGTGCATCAGGCCGGAGTCGTTGGACACCACCGAATCGGCGCAGGAGAGCAAATCGATGGCCTCGGCCAACGAGGTGCCGCCGCTGAGGTTCACCGACTCTTCACGCAAGCCGGGAATCAGCCGCGAACGGATGTCTTCACCCACGGCGTGATCGTTTTTCGAACCGAACAGCCAGACCTGCCAGCCCTCGCGAATCTTCGTTTCGGCCACCTTGGCGTAATGCTCGGACGGCCAGCGCTTGGACTCGCCGAACTCGGCACCGGGGCACAGGGCCAACACCGGGCGATCAAGGGCCAGGCCAAACTTGGCCAAGGCTGCCTCGCGCGTCACCGGGTCGATTCGCAGGCTCGGGCGCGGGTAAGGCGTGGGCAGTTCAACGCCAGGCTCGTAGGCCAGGGCCATGAAGCGCTCGATCATCAACGGGTAACGTTCTTTATCCAGCGTGCGCACGTCGTTGAGCAGGCCGTAGCGGAACTCGCCACGCCAACCGGTGCGCTTGGGAATGCCGGCAAAGAACGGCACCAGGGCCGACTTCAGGGAATTGGGCAACAGGATCGCCTGGTCGTACTGGCCAGCCAGGGATTTGCCGATACGCCGACGCGTCGCCAGCTCCAGTGCGCCGTGGCCGAGCGGGAAGCTCAAGGCCTGGCGAACTTCGGGCATGCGCTCAAGAATCGGCCGGCTCCACTCGGGGGCCAGCACGTCGATTTCGCATTGCGGGTGGCGTTGCTTGAGACACTGAAACAGTGTCTGCGCCATCACCATGTCACCGACCCAACTGGGCCCAACGATCAGAATTTTCATGTGGTTTCCATAAACGAACCGGGGAGGCTTATGCCTCCCCGCCTCGAGAATTTCTGCAGGGGCATGCATGCTTGCGATGGGTCATTACCTTCAACATTACTGTCGACTGTCACTCCGCTATCGCGAGCAGGCTCGCTCCTACATTGGGTCTTGGTGTACATCGATCCGCCGAAAAGCGCAGATCTATTGTGGGAGCGAGCCTGCTCGCGAAGGGGCCATTTCTTCCAACAGTGATGTTGGCTGACATTCCGCCTTCGCGAGCAGGCTCGCTCCCACAATGAGTGCCGGATGTTTCAACTATTCCGTTCAGCCTAGCCCCAACTCACGCCAGATCCGCATGACCTGTCGCCGTTCGTCCGCGAACTGGTCGCCCGGAATCACCCCGGCATTCTTCTGCAAGGCCTGCCGGTGGGCGGCGGAGCGGTAAGCTTTATAGGCTTCACGCAACAGGCTGGCGTCCTCTACGGGCATCAACCCCGCTTTCTCCAGCTCCTCCAGAATGCGGATGTTGTCCGTCCAGCGCAGCAGTGGCGGATGTGTTTCGGACCAGGCCAGAGCCGCGTATTGCACCATAAATTCAATATCGACGATACCTCCGGCGTCCTGCTTGAGGTCGAAGGGCGCCGTGGCGTCGAAGGCATTTGCCCCGGTGCCGGCCGCCGTACTCTTGCTGCCCAGGTTGTCGCGCATCTTGGCGCGCATCTCGCTGACTTCCTGGCGCAGGGTCGGCAGGTCGCGGGCCTTGCCCAGGATCGCCGCGCGAACCTGCTCGAACGCCCGGCCGACATCCTCGCTGCCGACCAACACCCGCGCCCTCACCAACGCCTGATGTTCCCAGGTCCAGGCTTCATTTTCCTGATAGCGGGCAAATGCCCCCAGCGAACTCACCAGCAACCCCGAGGCACCGGACGGCCGCAGGCGCATGTCGACTTCATAGAGCTGGCCGGAGTTGGTCTGCGCCGTCAGCAAGTGAATGATCCGCTGCCCCAGCCGGGTGAAAAACTGCGCGCCGTCGATCGACTTCGGCCCGTCGGTTTCCGCCTGTGGATCGCCATCATGGATGAACACCAGGTCCAGATCCGAACCATGCCCCAATTCCAGGCCACCGACTTTCCCATAACCGACAATGATGAAGCCGGGATCGCACAAGGTGCCGTCGGTGCGCAGCGGCGTACCGTACTTGGCGACCGTTTGCCGCCAGGCCAGGGCCAGCACTTGCTCCAGAATCGCTTCGGCGAGCCAGGTCAGGTAATCACTGACTTTCATCAACGGCAGGCTGCCAGCGATTTCCGAAGCGGCGACCCGCAGGCGGTGCGCCAGCTTGAAATGGCGCAAGGCTTCCATTTGCTGCTCGAGGTCGTCCTCGGGAATCCGGGTCAGGCGCTCGCGCAACTCGGCGGCCAGCTCTGGCGCCAACGGCGGCTTGAACAGCCGGCCTTCGTTGAGCAACTCATCGAGCAGCAGCGGAAAGCGGGTGATCTGTTCGGCGATCCAGGGACTGGCCGCGCACAAGGTCAGCAAGCGTCGCAAGGCACCGGGGTTTTCGGTCAGGAGCACCAGATAGGCAGATCGACGCGCCACGGCTTCAACCAGTGGCAACACCCGCTCCAGCACCAGATCCGGATTGGCATGCTCTACGGCTTGAGCCAGCAAGCGCGGAATAAAAGCATCGAGACGTTCGCGCCCCAGACGCTGCATGGCGCGCAATTGCGGGCTGCCACGCAGGCTAGCCAGGGCTTTCAGGGCTTTGGTGGCATCGGCGAAACCGCCTTCTTGCAACTGTCGGCAGGCCGCTTCTTCATCTTGAGCCTCTTCCCACAGCGGCAGCCATTCACCACCGACCACCACTTCGCTTTCGGCGCCCTGCTCCTCGTCAGGATCAGCGATCACCTGAGCGAAGTGCCAGGCCACGCGGCCGCGCCAGTACATCAGGCGCTCATGAAACGCCGGCCAATCGGCGAAGCCCAGCATGAAGGCAATGCGCGCCTGGTCCTGAGCGCCGTCGGGCAGCATTTGCGTCTGGCGATCGGCAATCGCCTGGATCGCGTGCTCGGTGTAGCGCAGGAATTCGTAGCCTTCGCGCAGTTCACTGATCACCGCTGGCGGCAAATAACCCTGACCTTCCAGCGTGCCCAGCACTTTTAATAATGGACGCTGTTGCAGGCTCAGGTCGCGACCGCCATGAATCAGCTGGAAGGCCTGGGCGATAAACTCCACCTCACGGATTCCGCCGGAGCCAAGCTTGATGTTGTCGGCCATGCCCTTGCGCCGCACTTCCTGCTGGATCAGCTGCTTCATGGTGCGCAGCGCTTCGATGGCCGAGAAGTCCAGATAACGCCGGTAAACGAACGGTCGCAGCATGTCCTGCAGTTGCGCACCGGCCACTTGGTCGCCGGCGACCACGCGTGACTTGATCATCGCGTAGCGCTCCCAGTCGCGACCCTGGTCCTGGTAGTACTGCTCCAGCGCGTTGAAACTCAACACCAGCGCACCCGACGAGCCGTAAGGGCGCAGGCGCATGTCGACGCGAAACACGAAACCGTCGACGGTCATCGGGTCCAGGGCCTTGATCAGGCGCTGGCCGAGACGAATGAAAAATTCCTGGTTATCCAGCGGGCGCTTGACCCCGACGGTTTCGCCACCTTCGGGGTAGGCAAAGATCAGGTCGATGTCCGACGACAGATTGAGTTCCACCGCTCCCAGCTTGCCCATGCCGAGGACAACCATCTGCTGCGGCTCGCCGCTGCGCCGGCCGGTCGGCACGCCGAACTGCTGGCAATGCCGGGTGTACAGCCACTGATAGGCCAGGTCGATGCTGGCATCGGCCATGTCCGAGAGGTCGCGGCAGGTCTGGACCAGATCAGCCTGGCGGGTCAGGTCGCGCCAGATGATTCGCACCTGGTGGCGCGCGCGCTGGCGGCGCAAGGCACGAGCGAGTTGATCGTCCGTTTCGGCGGCGTCCACGGTGGCGGCAATTTGCGCGCGCATCTCACCGGGGGCGAGGCTGCGGTCGAGTTCGCCGGACTGCACCAGCGCCAGCAACAGCAGTGGGTCGCGCACACTTTGTTCGATGACAAAGTCGCTGGCTGCGGTGACACGGGCAAATTGCGCCCAGCGTTCAGCGGTCCAGGTGGACAGCCCGTGGTCGTCGTCCAACGCGCTGACGGCAGCACGGAACGACTGCTCGGCGCGGGTGACCAACGGCAACAGTATGGCAGGCAGGTCGGCAAGCGGAGGCAGGCTCATGGTCTATCCTTGATCGGCGTGTAACGGGCTGCATGTAGTGAATCTCGCAAACCCACTACCTGAAGGAGTGTCGAACAAAAGTTAGAAATAGCTGAAAATTCTTTTTTATTGGCAGCCAACATCAAGCTTCCACCTTTTTCGGTTGGTAAAAGACCAACCTTAACGATTATTCTCACAACGCAGCCGGGGGCCACAAGCCGCTCATCTGTAGTTTTACTACTCGTATATACATTAGCAAGGCTGAAATGCCGGATGATTTGTAGTAAAACTACACACCGCCGGAACAACCTATCGGCAATCCAAGAATTCATAACGTCTGCCCACAAGGCCAGTCGCTAACTCAGGCAACCGATTCTGGTAGCCTTTCCGCCCTGGAGCAAGCCATGCAAGACCTCGATCCCGTCGAAACCCAGGAATGGCTGGACGCCCTGGAATCGGTTCTCGACAAAGAAGGCGAAGACCGTGCTCACTATCTGATGACCCGTATGGGTGAACTCGCGACCCGCAGTGGTTCGCAGTTGCCTTACGCCATCACTACGCCTTACCGCAACACCATCCCGGTAACCCACGAAGCACGCATGCCTGGCGACCTGTTCATGGAACGCCGCATTCGCTCGCTGGTGCGCTGGAACGCGATGGCCATGGTAATGCGTACGAACCTGAAAGATTCTGACCTCGGCGGTCACATCTCCAGCTTCGCTTCCAGCGCGACCCTGTATGACATCGGCTTCAACTACTTCTTCCAGGCCCCGACCGACGAACACGGCGGCGACCTGATCTACTTCCAGGGCCACACCTCGCCAGGCGTCTACGCCCGTGCGTTCATGGAAGGCCGCATCACCGAAGACCAGATGAACAACTTCCGCCAGGAAGTCGACGGTCAGGGCCTGTCGTCCTACCCGCACCCTTGGCTGATGCCTGACTTCTGGCAGTTCCCGACCGTATCCATGGGTCTGGGTCCGATCCAGGCGATCTACCAGGCACGCTTCATGAAGTACCTGGAACACCGCGGCTTCATCCAGCCAGGCAAACAGAAAGTCTGGTGCTTCCTGGGCGACGGCGAGTGCGACGAGCCGGAATCCCTGGGCGCCATCTCCCTGGCCGGCCGCGAGAAGCTCGACAACCTGATCTTCGTCATCAACTGCAACCTGCAGCGCCTCGACGGCCCGGTTCGCGGCAACGGCAAGATCATCCAGGAACTCGAAGGCGTGTTCCGCGGTGCTCAGTGGAACGTGACCAAAGTCATCTGGGGCCGTTTCTGGGACCCACTGCTGGCCAAGGACGTCGACGGTATCCTGCAACGCCGCATGGACGAAGTCATCGACGGCGAGTACCAGAACTACAAAGCCAAAGACGGCGCGTTCGTGCGTGAACACTTCTTCAACACGCCGGAACTCAAGGCGATGGTTGCCGATCTGTCCGACGACGAGATCTGGAAGCTCAACCGTGGCGGCCACGACCCGTACAAGGTCTACGCGGCGTACCACGAAGCGGTCAACCACAAAGAGCAACCGACCGTCATCCTGGCCAAGACCATCAAGGGTTATGGCACCGGTGCCGGCGAAGCGAAAAACACTGCGCACAACACCAAGAAAGTCGACGTCGACAGCCTGAAGTTGTTCCGCGATCGTTTCGACATCCCGGTCAAGGACGAAGAGCTGGAAAACCTGCCGTTCTTCAAACCGGAAGAAGGCAGCGCCGAAGCCCGTTACCTGGCCGAGCGTCGCAATGCGCTGGGTGGTTTCGTACCACAGCGTCGCGCTCAAAGCTTCAACATCCCGACGCCACCGCTGGACACCCTCAAGGCGATCCTCGACGGCTCGGGCGACCGTGAAATCTCCACCACCATGGCCTTCGTGCGGATCCTCGCGCAGCTGGTCAAGGACAAGGAAATCGGCCCGCGCATCGTCCCGATCATCCCGGACGAAGCCCGTACCTTCGGTATGGAAGGCATGTTCCGTCAGTTGGGCATCTACTCCTCCGTCGGCCAGCTCTACGAGCCAGTCGATAAAGACCAGGTGATGTTCTACAAGGAAGACCAGAAGGGCCAGATCCTCGAAGAGGGCATCAACGAAGCGGGCGCCATGAGCTCCTTCATCGCTGCCGGTACTTCGTACTCCAGCCACAACCAGCCAATGCTGCCGTTCTACATCTTCTACTCGATGTTCGGCTTCCAGCGTATCGGCGACCTTGCCTGGGCCGCTGGCGACAGCCGTACCCGTGGCTTCCTGATCGGCGGTACCGCCGGCCGTACCACCCTCAACGGTGAAGGCCTGCAACACGAAGACGGTCACAGCCACCTGCTGGCTGCCACCATCCCGAACTGCCGCACCTATGATCCAACCTACGGCTACGAGCTGGCGGTGATCATCCAGGACGGCATGAAGAAGATGACCGAAGAGCAACAGGACGTCTTCTACTACATCACCGTTATGAACGAGTCCTACCAACAGCCAGCCATGCCGGCCGGTGCCGAAGAAGGCATCAAGAAAGGCATGTACCTGCTCGAGGAAGACAACCGCGAAGCGGCGCACCACGTTCAGCTGATGGGCTCCGGCACCATCCTGCGTGAAGTCCGTGAAGCAGCGAAGATCCTGCGTGAAGAGTTCAACGTCGGCGCCGACGTGTGGAGCGTTACCAGCTTCAACGAACTGCGTCGCGACGGCCTGGCCGTTGAACGCACCAACCGTCTGCACCCTGGCCAGAAGCCTAAGCTGAGCTATGTGGAAGAGTGCCTGAACGGCCGTAAAGGTCCGGTCATTGCCTCTACCGACTACATGAAACTGTTCGCCGAGCAGATCCGTCAGTGGGTACCGTCCAAGGAATTCAAAGTCCTGGGCACCGACGGTTTCGGCCGCAGCGACAGCCGCAAGAAACTGCGTCATTTCTTCGAAGTTGACCGTCATTTCGTGGTGTTGGCAGCCCTGGAAGCACTGGCTGACCGTGGTGACATCGAACCTAAGGTCGTGGCTGAAGCCATCGCCAAGTTCGGTATCAACCCGGAAAAACGCAACCCACTGGACTGCTGAGGAGAGATTCTGTGAGCGAACTCATTCGCGTACCTGACATCGGCAGCGGTGAAGGTGAAGTAATTGAACTGTTTGTGAAGGTCGGCGACCGTATCGAAGCCGACCAGAGCATCCTGACGCTGGAATCGGACAAGGCGAGCATGGAAGTGCCTGCGCCGAAGGCCGGTATCATCAAGAGCCTGAAAGTGAAGCTGGGCGATCGCCTGAAAGAAGGCGACGAACTGCTGGAGCTGGAAGTCGAAGGTGCCGCTGCCGCGGCTCCTGCGGCTGCTGCGCCAGCCGCCAAGGCTGAAGCCAAACCGGCTGCGGCTCCTGCCGCCGCCGCTCCTGCTGCTGCGCCTGCTGCCGCTTCGGTTCAGCAAGTGCACGTGCCGGACATCGGCTCGTCGGGCAAGGCCCAGATCATCGAGATCCAGGTCAAGGTCGGCGACACCGTCGAGGCTGATCAGTCGCTGATCACCCTGGAATCCGACAAGGCGAGCATGGAAATCCCTTCGCCTGCCGCTGGCGTGGTCAAGGCCATCAGCGTCAAGCTCAACGACGAAGTCGGTACTGGCGACCTGATCCTGGACCTGGAAGTAGCAGGTGCCGCTGCACCTGCCGCCGCTCCGGCCCAGGCAGCAGCGCCTGCACCCGCTGCTGCGCCTGCTCCGGCAGCTGCTCCAGCGGCTCCAGTTGCCGACAGCGTTCAGGACATCCACGTTCCGGACATCGGTTCGGCGGGCAAGGCCAAGATCATCGAAGTGCTGGTCAAGGCCGGCGACAGCGTTGAAGCCGACCAGTCGCTGATTACCCTGGAATCCGACAAGGCGAGCATGGAAATCCCATCGCCTGCCGCTGGCGTGGTGGAAAGCGTTTCCATCAAGCTGGACGACGAAGTCGGTACTGGCGACCTGATCCTCAAGCTGAAAGTCAAAGGCGCGGCACCTGCTGCTGCCCCGGCACCGGCTGCCGCCGCTGCGAGCGCTCCGGCGCCAGCCGCCGCTGCTCCTGCTGCCGCCGCACCTGCTGCTGCCGCACCGGTTGCTGCTCCAGCCAAGCCTGGCGCCAAGGTTCACGCAGGCCCGGCAGTACGCCAACTGGCTCGTGAATTCGGTGTCGAGCTGAGCGCGGTCGGCGCCAGCGGTCCGCACGGTCGCATCCTGAAGGAAGACGTGCAGGTTTACGTCAAGGCCATGATGCAGAAGGCCAAGGAAGCACCGGCCGCTGCTGCTGGCGCAACCGGTGGCGCGGGCATCCCGCCGATTCCGGTCGTAGACTTCAGCCGCTTCGGTGAAATCGAAGAAGTGCCGATGACTCGCCTGATGCAGGTCGGCGCCGCCAACCTGCATCGCAGCTGGTTGAACGTGCCGCACGTGACGCAATTCGACTCGGCGGATATCACCGAGCTGGAAGCGTTCCGTAACGCGCAGAAAGCTGTTGCAGAGAAGGCCGGCGTCAAGCTGACCATCCTGCCGTTGCTGCTCAAGTCCTGCGCACACCTGCTCAAGGAACTGCCGGACTTCAACAGCTCGCTGGCGCCAAGCGGCAAAGCGATCATCCGCAAGAAATACGTGAACATCGGCTTCGCTGTCGACACTCCGGATGGCCTGCTGGTACCGGTCATCAAGAACGTCGACCAGAAGAGCCTGCTGCAACTGGCCGCCGAGGCCGCTTCCCTGGCTGAAAAAGCCCGGACCAAGAAGCTCTCGTCGGACGAGATGCAAGGCGCCTGCTTCACCATTTCCAGCCTCGGCCACATTGGCGGCACCGGCTTCACGCCGATCGTCAACGCGCCGGAAGTGGCGATCCTCGGTGTTTCCAAGGCAACCATCCAGCCAGTCTGGGACGGCAAAGCCTTCCAGCCGAAACTGATGCTGCCACTGTCGCTGTCCTACGATCACCGTGTGATCAACGGCGCTGCTGCTGCACGCTTCACCAAGCGTTTGAGCGATCTGCTGGCGGACATCCGCACCATCCTGCTGTAACACCGGCCGGCCCTCCTTCGCGGGAGGGCCTGTCGCGTTTCACGTTTTCCGAGCGCCACGCTCGTACCTCAACCCCGCCAATTTGGCGGGGCTTTTTTTGCCCGCCGTTTTAACCTCGACAGATAATTTCCTACATTTGTGGCTGATATCCCCCACAAGTCGAGTCCATTTCCGCCCGGTATTTTTCAAGGCCAAATAACTAGCCTGCCTGTAAGGCCATTTAAAGCCGATTGATTAAACACCGAATGGATTCGAATATGTTCAAACCAACTGTCGGGCCAATTATTGGCCACACCACAACTAACCATGCACGTATTTTTTTGCGTGGAGAACCAAGTAAAGATACCCATGCATTCGCCGGTATTCGCTATCGGCGACTTGGAGATGAACACTGGTCAAACGGAATTTTCGCTGAGCTCGAGAAAGCCCGCGACATGTCCGCCGTCCTGGTTCTCAACGACTTGGCGGCTGACACCGTGCATGAATATCAAGCAGGCTGGTTCAGCGCGACGCAGCCTGTGCGCTCTGCCGAGGCAATGCGGGAACTGCCCTTGAAATGGCCAGGGAAGATCCATAGCCTGCGTACCCGCTCGAACAAAACCGGGGAGCCTAGAGCCTATGTCGTGGGCTCTTGCCGCTATCTACGGCTCACAGCAGGCATTGCCGCCGAACCGCATCTGGGTGACAGGATGTTCGCGACAATAACAACACTGGCCGAGCAGGCCGACCCACCTGTCAGCGCCATGCTGATGACTGGGGACCAGATCTACGTCGATGATCTGAACCTCATCGCCCCGGACCGCGAACTCAAGGATATTCTTCTCAAGTATCGCGTGGCCTTTTCCCAGCCAAACATTGCAAAGTTAATGTCGACCCTGCCAACCTACATGATCCTCGATGATCATGAGATCGAAGACAATTGGCCGGCCAACAAAAACAAGTCCGACGATTTTCTGTATGCCAATGCAATAAATGCCTATGAGGTGTACCAGGCCAGCCATGGCCCGGCACACGAACTCTGCGTCGATGGACAAATCGACAGGAAGCTGGACAAGTACTGGTACCTGTTCACCGACGGCGATATCGAGTGGTTCGTTACCGATAGCCGGACCCGACGCAATCTTGCCGCCAAAGACCGGCGCATCCTCGATATCGAGCAGGAGCAGGCCGTGAGTGCATGGCTGATCAACAGTTCGGCCCGGGTTAAATTCGTGGTCACCAGCGTCATGTTCTACCCCGACAGCAAACGCCAGGGCGATGACGCCTGGCAGGGCTTTCCCGAACAACGACTACGGCTGCTGGAAACCATTCGTACCCACGGCGTCAGGAATGTCTTCTTCATATCCGGTGATGTCCACGGCTCCCTGACCAGTCGCTTGACCCACAGCGCAGACCCGGACTTCGAAATCCACACGATCGTCTCGTCGCCGCTGTGCAACAGCCGACTGCTGCCCTACGCCAAGGCCTCCACCTTCATCCTCGATCAGCCCTTGGCCCGCACGGCTGCTGGCGATTATCGACACGAACTGACGAGCGAGGTGATCAGCCAGGACAACTTCGCACACCTGATTGTCGATTCCGAACAGGTCCAGGTGCGTTATCACGATCGGGAGGGCAACCTGCTGCAATCGATCAATATAAAATTGCGTGAGCAAATAGCATGACTTTTTGCATTTAACTGGAGAAATCTTCACTGCTGCCGACATATTCTTATAGCACTTGGCCTTCATGTCTCTTGTCAGTCAGTGTCGCAATGATGCAACCTTGCCGCAGGCAACAGTAAAGAGGGCGAGAGCCCGGCGCGATCAGCATATTCGAAGCGAGTTCCCCCCCATGAAAAGCCAACCCGATGCCGCCAGCCGTATGGTGGCCGAGGTAGTGACGCAGTTGCCTGTGCCCTCGCGGCTCGGCATGCTGCGTTTCGAACGGCTGAACGAACCAAGCTGGGCACTGCTGTTTCTCGATCCCAATTGCGAGCGCCAGTTCGGCCTGCCGGCCGTGGAACTGTGCGCCCTGGTTGGCTCACCCTACGCCAGCCTGATGGAACCGCAAGCACGCTATGAGCTGCATGATGCGATTCAGGCGCAGTTGAGCGAGAGCACCCATTATCTGATCCGCTACACCCTGCACACAGCCTCCGGCTCACTGAGCCTGCTGGAACTGGGCGAAGCCTATAAACAGCACAATCGACACCTGTTGCGCGGCTACCTGTTGGTCGTCGACGGCCTGTTCGAGGATGACCCGCTGCTGCCGGCGCTGGATCTCGAAACCCAGAACTCGCGCCTGCAAATCGCCCTGGAGCTCAATCAGCGTGCCCAGCAGGAACAACTGCAGCATCTGGACCGGGTGCGTGCCCAGCAGGACCTGATCCTGCTGCTGACTCGCCAGCGCTACAGCAGCAACAACTCCCTGCAAGAAGCCGCCGAACTGATCACGCGCAGCGCCTGCGAGATTTACCAGATCGACTGCGCCAGCCTGTGGCACCTGGAAGGCTCGACGCTGGTGCCCATCTCGGCCTACCACCGCTCAACCCAGGAACACCTGCTGCCGGCACCGATCGACGCCAGCGTGTTTCCCGATTATCTCGATGCCCTGCATACCGGCCGCGCCATCGATGCCCACAACGCCATGCGCGACCCGCGCACCCGGGAAATGGCCGAAAGCCTGCGCCCGCGTGATGTTAACGCAATGCTAGATGCCAGCATTCGCGTCGACGGCCAGGTGGTCGGCGTGTTGTGCCTGGAACAAACCGGGGCGACCCGCGCCTGGCAGCAGGACGAGATCGCCTTCGCCGGCGAGCTGGCGGATCAGTTCGCCCAGGTCATCAGCAATCACAATCGACGCACCGCCACCAGCGCCCTGCATCTGTTCCAGCGGGCGGTCGAGCAAAGCGCCAACGCCTTTTTGCTGGTCAATTGCGATGGCATCGTGGAGTACGTCAACCCCAGCTTCACGGCGATCACCCAGTACACCACCGAAGAAGTCCACGGCCAGAGCCTGGCGCAACTGCCGGCGCTGGAGAACCTCAGTGAACTGCTTTTCGACGCCCCCTCCGCACTGGCCAAGAGCAACAGTTGGCAGGGCGAGTTCAAGAGCCGTCGCAAAAACCTCGAACCCTACTGGGGCCAACTGTCGATATCCAAGGTCTATGGCGACAACCGCGAGTTGACCCATTACATCGGCATCTACGAAGACATCACGCAGACCAAGCTCGCCCAGCAACGCATCGAGCGCCTGGCCTACACCGACAACCTGACCAACCTCGGCAACCGCCCAGCCTTCATCCGCAACCTCGATGAACGCTTCGCCCGCGACAGCGACGCGCCGATCAGCCTGTTGCTGGTGGACATCGACAACTTCAAGCGGATCAACGACAGCCTCGGCCACCAGACCGGCGACAAGCTGCTGATCAGCCTGGCCCGGCGCCTGCGCAACAGCCTCAACCCGGGTGGCAGCCTGGCGCGGTTTGCCAGCAACGAGTTCGCGGTGTTGCTGGACAACACAGGCCTTGAACTCGGGCAGCAGGTTGCCAACCAGTTGCTCACGACCCTCGACAAACCGATGTTCGTCGACAACCAACTGATCAGCGTGACCGGCTCGGTCGGCCTGGCCTGCGCCCCCTTGCATGGGCGCGACCCGCAGACCCTGATGCGTAACGCCGGGCTGGCCCTGCACAAGGCCAAGGCCAATGGCAAACATCAGGTGCAGGTCTTCACCGAAGCCCTGAACGCCGAGGCCAGCTACAAGCTGTTCGTCGAGAACAACCTGCGCCGCGCCCTGACCCAGAACGAACTGGACGTGTTCTACCAACCCAAGCTCTGCCTGCGCAGCGGGCGTTTGCTGGGGATGGAAGCGCTGCTGCGCTGGAATCACCCGGAAAAAGGCATGATCCGCCCGGACCAGTTCATCAGTGTCGCGGAAGAAACCGGACTGATCATTCCGATCGGCAAATGGATCGCGCGCCAGGCCTGCCGCATGAGCAAAGCACTGACCGCCGCCGGCCTGGGCAACCTGCAGGTGGCGATCAACCTGTCACCCAAGCAGTTCTCCGACCCGGACCTGGTGGCGTCCATCGCCAACATCCTCAAGGAGGAAGCGTTGCCCGCGCGCCTGCTGGAGCTGGAACTGACCGAAGGCCTGCTGCTGGAAGCCACCGAAGACACTCATCTACAGCTCGACCAACTCAAGCGCCTGGGCCTGACCCTGGCGATGGACGACTTCGGCACCGGTTACTCGTCGCTCAGCTACTTGAAAAAATTCCCCATCGACATCATCAAGATTGATCGAAGCTTCATTCACGAAATCCCGGATAACCAGGACGACATGGAAATCACCTCCGCGGTGATCGCCATGGCCCACAACCTGAAACTCAAGGTCGTGGCTGAAGGCATCGAGACGGCCGAGCAACTGGCCTTCCTGCGCCGCCACCGTTGCGACGTTGGCCAGGGCTACCTGTTCGACCAACCGATCCCGGGCCTCGATCTGATCGACAAGCTCAAACGCTACCCGCGCGGCCCGATCGCTTTGTAGGAGCGAGCTTGCTCGCGAAGAGGGCCTTACATTCAGCACTGATTTCTACTGAGCCAACGCTTTCGCGAGCAGGCTCGCTCCCACCTGGATAGTGCTTATATGACGGGTATTGGGCACACTGGCAGTCTGTTTATTTACATCCCTACCTGACTGAGAGGACTGACGATGGTTCTGCGCTCGGAAATTCTGGTGAACAAAAACGTGCTCCCTACTAAAGAACAAGCTTTGCCTGGCCGCGAAACCCCAATGACCGTGCCAGAAAAACACTTCGTCCACGACGCCCCGCTGCTGGGCCCATTCTCGATGGACGTGGATTTCGCGATCTTCGGCCTCGGCTGCTTCTGGGGCGCGGAACGCAGGTTCTGGCAGCGCGAAGGCGTGGTCAGCACCGCCGTGGGTTACGCTGGCGGCTTCACGCCGAACCCGACTTACGAAGAAGTCTGCTCTGGCCTGACCGGCCACAGCGAAGTCGTGCTGGTGGTCTACGAGCCGGCAAAGGTCAGCTACGAAGCGCTGCTGAAGATGTTCTGGGAACTGCACAACCCGACCCAGGGCATGCGCCAGGGCAATGACCTGGGCACCCAGTACCGCTCGGTGATCTACGCCACCAACCCGTCCCAACTGGAAGCCGCGAAAAAAAGCGCGCAGGTGTTCCAGGTCGAACTGACCAAGGCCGGCAAGGGCATCATCACCACCGAAATCGACGAAGCGCCGACGTTCTTCTTCGCCGAGGCGTACCACCAGCAGTACCTGGCGAAAAATCCGGAAGGCTACTGCGGGATCGGCGGTACCGGCGTGACCTGCCCTATCTGACCACTGCCCGATCGTTCCCACGCTCTGCGTGGGGATGCAGCCCGGGACGCTCCGCGTCCCAAAAGCGTGACGCAGCGCGTCACATGAGGCATTCCCACGCAGAGCGTGGGAACGATCATCGCCTCATTCGGCAATCAACCAATCCATCCGCCACCCACCCTGGGTCTGCCCAAGCTTCTCGGACAACCACGGCAGCAACTCACGCAACTCTTCCTCCAGCCCCCACGGCGGATTGGCAATGGCCAGACCGGAGCCGTTCAGGCTGTTCGGCGTATCCAGCGGATGCACCAGCAACTCGACCCGCAACAACTTCGGCGCACCGGTACCGGCCAGATCCTGATAGAAACGACGCAACGCACGCTGATCCTTAACCGGGTACCAGATCGCCGCCACGGTCTGGCGCATCCGCCCAACCGCCTCTTTCAAGGACGCCGCGCAGCGCTGCATCTCGTCCAGCTTCTCGAATGGCGGATCAATCAACATCACCGCACGCTTCTCCGGTACCGGCAGCAACGCCCGCGGCACATGCCAGCCTTCGCCAAGATGCACCTTGACCCGACGATCACCGGCCATGTTGTCCTTGAGCAGCAAGCCGTCTTCCGGGTGCTTCTCGTTGAGCAATACGCGGTCCTGCGGGCGAGTCAGACGCCGCGCCAACTCCGGCGACCCCGGGTAATAGCGCAACTGGCCATCCGGGTTCATCTCGTGCAGCACCTGCATGTAATCAGCGGTCAGGATCGGCAGATCCGGCTGATCCCACAACCGCGCAATGCCTTCCAGATACTCACCGGTCCGGCTGGCCTGATCGCCCTGAAGGTCGTACAGGCCAATGCCGGCGTGCGTATCGAGATAGGCAAACGGCTGCTCCTTGCGCGACATCAGGGCGATGAGGCGGGTCAAGGTCAGGTGTTTGAACACATCGGCGTGATTGCCGGCATGGAAGGCGTGGCGATAATTCATGGTTGCTCCTGCGAAGGCCGGCAAGTTTACCTTTTACTGGGCGGCAAGTCAGGAGCTCGCGGCTGAGTGGCGAACCCGCCCCGCTTCCTACTGTAAGGCTTTCGAGGTATTTGTAAGTCGCAAGCCGTTATCTGCGATATTCTTTTCCAAAAAAGAATATCGAAATAAAATACAAAACCCAACCGGCGTAAAAGCAATTTTTTATTATTTTTTTAAGTACTTCTTCATTGGGATCACGAAGATAATTGGAAATAATTAAAGATAGAAAACTAACTGAAAATAATATCAAAGAAAACGCTGGCACCAGAGCTCCAAGCCCTGAAAATTCTACCCGCCAATCCCGAGTCCGAGCGCCGCCGGGCAACACAAGATGCTGATGTGAGATCGCATAAATTGAAAGTGCTAAAAAAAGCAAAGAAGTGCCACCAAGCAGTAGTTTCAATCGTAGTGGCGCCTCCTTCAAAATATTGAAATTTCCTGCATCGTATATTTTAAGCCTGCATGAAAGATAACGCCCTCCTTCTATTCGCGACGACCCATCTTCATCCAACTCTCCACATTTTTTGCACTGTTTTACTCTAGGCTTCATTTATTCACGATCCATCTATTCATATAGAGGGGTTGCACAGACCTTGCGCGTCATCGCAGTACTTCAGGGTGTCGCGCTGACTCGTAAGTGCTGGCACGGTGCATGGGAGGAAGATCAGGGGTTTTTTGAATTAATTCCCAATCCACCACAAGCCCCCACTGGAATGCAGCGCCCTCTGCAGTCGCTGGAAACCGCAGAGGCCGACTAGAAAATCTCCATTTCAATCATCGCGGCAAGGCAAAACATAATTAATAGAAGAACGATCGAAGTCCACTGCAACACAATCAGCTTATACCTAAGAGATAAAGGTAGTTTTTTTATATCATCGGCACTGATACGACCACGTTTTATGTAGAAATCGGGGAATGTCACAAACCCGGAGATCCCCCCTACCACCATTAGTTTCCCCCAAGGCCCACCGCAGCTTAGATGAGCAAGAGTTATAACGGCAGGGCTATTGTGAAAATAACCCAGCAAGACCTTCATTTTTGTATACGCCAAGTACAGTGTAAATCCAATGCACGCAATGAGCCCTCCGAAGTCAATCAGTCCGACTGCAAGAAATAATTTATCAGCAGTGCTCAAAGTCACTTCACTGACTCATAAATTTTCTCAGCAATATTTTCACCGACCTTTTCACCCACTTGACCTGCAGAAAAGGACGCTCCTCCAGCCACCAAAATTCCACAAGCCAATACAGATACACCTCTGCTAAGGCCACCAAGGCCCACGCAGAGCCCTCCAACTATAGGGGCAGTCAACACAATACCGGAGGCCCAGCCACCGGCAAGACCTCCAGCAAAGCTCCCCGCCTCAGTGAACTTGACTCGCTCGCAAGCTTCGGTATTTCCCGCGGAACACACATCCTGAACCTTGAGGGCAGATGCCCCACCACCAACGGCCGTCCCGACCCAGCCGCCGTACTTAAGGTATTTGGAAGCCCTGGCCACACCCTCCAGATGAGTGGCGTATCCCGGCATCTGCCCTACGCCGCCAGCTGCTGTCCAGCGATGAACCAGAGTGGGAGGAGAAAGGAACATTGCACGATTCAAATTGGGGTGGTCGGGGAAGCCGATACCTTTGCGCGTCAGGCTTGTCAGGTGAATATCGAGTGTCGCGAGCAGGTTTTGGCGCTCTGCCAGAAACGTCGGTGAGCTCAGGTGACCATCGCGCAGGAATGAATGCTGATGCAGCGCTTCGATTTTTTTCAGGGTGTCGCTGACGTTATCCAGATTGTTTTTGAGAACACTCGCGCCAACTCCGATTGCGGTCGAGCCATGGCCCAAAAAAGTCTGGATGGCATCACGGTGCTGCACCATGAAATCCGCTTCTTCCGGACTGAGCGTTTCAATGATTTGGTTAGTCCTGGCCGCCACATCCATGAGCAGGGCTTCTTCACGAGTGCACTGGTAGTTGTTGGGGTCGCTCAGCACGATCATCGAACCGGCTTTGATATCGCGCAGGTTAGGATTGAGCAGCTTGAATTTACCCATCACCGCCGGGTCACGCAGGGTGAACAAGGAGGCTTCGAGCTGTTCGCGGGTGGTGCTCTTGGGCACGATGTAGAAGCCTGGTTCCTGGGCTGCTGCACTGCCTAAGGACACTGGTTTGGGAGTGCTCGACGCAGACGCGAAACCGGCTGAGCGTGGCGCTGCCGGATTGCTGGCGAGAGGTGTGGCGGGCTGGGATGCGGCCCTTGTGGGCTGGGGCGCGGCGCTGCTGCGCGACTCATAAGTGGCGGTAAACACCGACGGGATCAACCTGGCTCTGCACGGGCAGGTGCTGAAGCTGTCCAGCGAGCCCGCCACGATCCTGCCATGACTGTTGATGTAGGAGACGCCTCCCACGATGGTGTAGGTTTCGTCGTTTTTGCCGCAGGAAACGCGATCGCCTTCACGGGCATGGGCGATACCGAACATCATGACCCGTGTGTCGGCTTCCAAAACCTGGCCACCGCAAGTGGTCTTGTCACCCAGGCGAATGAAATGTCCTTGTGCCATTGCTGATCTCCCTCTCGAAAAGCGCCCCAGTCATGGAAAGCGCGCCATTGTTAACGATCGATAAGCCGACTCGGGATGAGTGGCTTAACGCAAAGTACGTGGACAGAGAGGAAACTCAAGATGGCCGAGAAAATCAGGAAATGTCTTACGACCAGTACTGAAAAGGACCACGGATATTGGGGGAGCAATACCTGTTTTCGGCTCTGATTTGCCAAAAAAAAACGGCCCGCACCTTAAGGTTGCGAGCCGTTCTTTTATCAGCGATGGGAAAAACTCACCCCATCAATTTTTACTTGTTCAAACGGAAATCTGCCTCGGCAGCAGCAAAGCGCTGCAGCATGCCGGCAGTCGGCGTGCCCAGCTTGCTGACGATGTAGATCGCCAGGCTGGCGAAGATGAATCCAGGGATGATTTCGTACAGGCCCAGCAGTTCGAAGTGTTTCCAGACGATCACGGTGATCGCGCCAACCAGGATACCGGCCAGTGCGCCGTTGCGGGTCATGTCTTTCCAGATCACGGAGATCAGCACCACCGGACCGAACGCGGCACCGAAACCAGCCCAGGCGTAGCTCACCAGGCCCAGTACGCGGTTTTCCGGGTTGGCCGCCATGGCGATGGCGATCAGGGCAACCAGCAGCACCATGGCGCGGCCGACCCAGACCAGTTCAACCTGGGAAGCGGATTTACGCAGGAAGGTCTTGTAGAAGTCTTCGGTCAGGGCGCTCGAGCACACCAGCAGCTGGCAGCTCAGGGTGCTCATGACGGCAGCCAGGATGGCCGACAGCAGTACACCGGCAATCCACGGATTGAACAGGATCTTCGCCAGCTCGATGAACACACGCTCGTGGTTTTCGCTGACCGGCATGGCCACGGCCGGGTTGGCCGAGAAGTAGGCGATACCGAAGAAACCGACAGCCACGGTGCCGCCCAGGCACAGGATCATCCAGGTCATGGAGATGCGACGGGCGTTGGCGATCGACTTCACCGAATCCGCCGCCATGAAACGCGCCAGGATGTGCGGTTGGCCGAAGTAGCCCAGGCCCCAGCCCATCAGCGAAATGATGCCGATGAAGGTGGTGTTTTTCAGCATGTCGAAGTTCGCAGGGTCTTGCGCTTCGATGGCCAGGAACGTGGTGTCTACGCCACCGGTGGCCAGCAGCACGATGATCGGCGTCAGCAACAGGGCGAAGATCATCAGGGTCGCTTGCACGGTGTCAGTCCAGCTGACCGCCAGGAAACCGCCGACGAATGTGTAGGCAATCGTCGCCGCAGCACCGGCCCACAGCGCAGTCTCGTAGGACATGCCGAAGGTGCTTTCGAACAGACGGGCGCCGGCCACGATGCCCGAAGCGCAGTAGATAGTGAAGAACACCAGGATCACGACGGCGGAGATAATCCGCAGCAGGCCACTTTTGTCTTCGAAGCGGCTGGAGAAGTAGTCCGGCAGGGTCAGTGCATCGCCGTTGTGCTCGGTCTGCACGCGCAGGCGGCCAGCGACGAACAGCCAGTTCAGGTAGGCACCGACGATCAGGCCAATGGCGATCCAGCTTTCGGACAGGCCGGACATGTAGATGGCGCCCGGCAGGCCCATCAACAACCAGCCGCTCATGTCGGAAGCACCGGCGGACAACGCGGTCACGACGCTGCCCAGGCTACGGCCGCCCAGGATGTAGTCGGAAAGGTTGTTGGTGGAGCGATAGGCCATGAAGCCGATCAGCACCATTGCTGCAATGTAGATCACGAACGTGATCAGGGTTGGATTGCTTACGCTCATTTAAGTGATGCCCTGGCTTTGTTTTTATGTAGCTGCGGCTGGTGAACCGCACGCAAACGCTAACGTTTGACGGACGATCCGGGATCCCGCGCATTTATGACTGATGTTTCCCCAGGAAAGCCATCAGCCGGCACACCAGCCTTATGACTGGTTGCACCTTGGGGCGCGAATGCTATTCAACAAAGCAAATAAGGTGCAACCCATTTCTTGAGAATAAGTTGCACCTAGGTGCAAATTTGTTTTTTTGCTCCTTTTCGGAGCAAAAACGAACCCCAACCCATCAAAAAAGCACCAAGGCGATGCATCGAGCAACGTAGCGGAATTTACTTCCTGACGAACTGCCAATTAATCCAGGAAAAAAAGGGTTGCACCCGGTTGCACCTCTGCCATCCCACGGCTAATCTTTGCGCCAGCTGATGCCACGCAGTCGTGGCAAACATGAGGATAAAAACATGGCTACCACCACCCTTGGGGTCAAACTCGACGACCCGACCCGCGAACGCCTCAAGGCTGCCGCGACCTCGATTGATCGCACGCCGCACTGGCTGATCAAGCAGGCAATTTTCAATTACCTGGAAAAACTCGAGGGTGGTGCAACCCTGTCCGAGCTCAACGGCATGGCCCGGGAAATTGACGAAGCGGGCGAACTCCATGTCGACCACGCGCACCAGTGCTTCCTCGAATTCGCCGAGAGCATCCTGCCGCAATCGGTCCTGCGCGCTTCGATCACCGCCGCTTACCGTCGCCCGGAACCCGAAGTGGTGCCGATGCTGATCGAGCAGGCCCGCCTGCCGGCGCCAATGGCTGAAGCCACCAACAAACTCGCTGCTTCGATCGCGGAAAAACTGCGCAACCAGAAGAGCGCCGGCGGCCGTGCCGGTATCGTTCAAGGTCTGCTGCAGGAATTCTCCCTGTCGTCCCAGGAAGGCGTGGCGCTGATGTGCCTGGCCGAGGCGCTGCTGCGCATTCCGGACAAAGGCACCCGTGACGCCCTGATCCGCGACAAGATCAGTACCGGCAACTGGCAGCCGCACCTGGGCAACAGCCCGTCGCTGTTTGTCAACGCCGCGACCTGGGGCCTGCTGCTGACCGGCAAGCTGGTGTCCACGCACAACGAAGCCGGCCTGACTTCGTCCCTGAGCCGCATCATCGGCAAGAGCGGCGAGCCGATGATCCGCAAGGGCGTCGACATGGCCATGCGCCTGATGGGCGAGCAGTTCGTCACTGGCGAAACCATCGCCGAAGCCCTGGCCAACGCCAGCAAGTTCGAAACCAAGGGTTTCCGCTATTCCTACGACATGCTCGGTGAAGCCGCACTCACCGAACACGACGCGCAGAAGTACCTGGCCTCGTACGAACAAGCCATCCACTCGATCGGCAAAGCGTCCCACGGTCGTGGGATTTATGAAGGCCCGGGCATTTCGATCAAGCTGTCCGCCCTGCACCCGCGCTACAGCCGCGCCCAGTACGAGCGCGTGATGGACGAGCTGTACCCGCGCCTGCTGTCGCTGACCCTGCTGGCCAAGCACTACGACATCGGCCTGAACATTGACGCCGAAGAAGCCGACCGCCTGGAGCTGTCGCTGGACCTGCTCGAGCGCCTGTGCTTCGAGCCGCAACTGACTGGCTGGAACGGCATCGGTTTCGTGATCCAGGCTTATCAGAAGCGTTGCCCGTACGTGATCGACTACGTGATCGACCTGGCTCGCCGCAGCCGTCATCGCCTGATGATCCGCCTGGTGAAAGGCGCTTACTGGGACAGCGAAATCAAGCGCGCCCAGGTCGAAGGCCTGGAAGGCTATCCGGTCTACACCCGCAAGGTGTACACCGACGTGTCCTACATCGCTTGCGCGCGCAAACTGCTGTCGGTGCCGGAAGTCATCTACCCGCAGTTCGCCACGCACAACGCCCACACCCTGTCGGCCATTTATCACATCGCCGGTCAGAACTATTACCCGGGGCAATACGAGTTCCAGTGCCTGCACGGCATGGGTGAACCGCTGTACGAACAAGTGGTAGGCAAGGTTTCCGAAGGCAAGCTGAACCGTCCGTGCCGCGTGTACGCACCGGTTGGCACCCACGAAACCCTGCTGGCTTACCTGGTACGCCGCCTGCTGGAAAACGGCGCGAACACCTCGTTCGTCAACCGTATTGCCGACCAGTCGATTTCGATCCAGGAACTGGTGGCCGACCCGGTTGCCAGCATCGAGCAGATGGCGACCGTGGAAGGTGGCTTCGGCCTGCCGCATCCGCGCATTCCGCTGCCGCGTGACCTGTACGGTTCCGAGCGCGCCAACTCCAGCGGCATCGACATGGCCAACGAACATCGCCTGGCTTCGCTGTCGTGTGCCTTGCTGGCCACCGCGCACAACAACTGGAAGGCCGCGCCGATGCTCGGCTGTGCTTCCAGCACTGAAACCCCTGCGCCAGTGCTGAACCCGTCCGACCTGCGTGACGTGGTTGGCCATGTACAGGAAGCGACCGTCGAAGACGTCGACAACGCGATCCAGTGCGCCCTGAACGCCGCACCGATCTGGCAGGCCACCCCGCCGGCCGAACGCGCTGCGATCCTGGAACGCGCCGCCGACCTGATGGAAGCCGAGATCCAGCCGCTGATGGGCCTGCTGGCTCGCGAAGCCGGCAAGACCTTTGCCAACGCCATCGCCGAAGTGCGTGAAGCCGTGGACTTCCTGCGTTACTACGCAGTGCAGGCACGCAACGATTTCACCAATGATGCCCACCGCCCTCTGGGCCCTGTGGTGTGCATCAGCCCGTGGAACTTCCCGCTGGCGATCTTCAGCGGCCAAGTGGCTGCGGCACTGGCTGCCGGTAACCCGGTATTGGCCAAGCCCGCGGAACAAACGCCGCTGGTGGCTGCTCAAGCCGTGCGCCTGCTGCTCGAAGCCGGGATTCCGCAAGGCGTTCTGCAACTGCTGCCGGGCCGTGGCGAAACCGTCGGCGCTGGCCTGGTGGGCGACGATCGCGTCAAAGGCGTGATGTTCACCGGCTCCACCGAAGTTGCGCGCCTGCTGCAACGCAACATTGCCGGCCGCCTGGACAGCCAGGGCCGCCCGATTCCGCTGATCGCCGAAACCGGTGGCCAGAACGCGATGATCGTCGACTCTTCGGCACTGACCGAACAAGTGGTAATCGACGTGGTTTCGTCGGCCTTCGACAGTGCCGGCCAGCGTTGCTCGGCCCTGCGCGTGCTGTGCCTGCAGGAAGATTCCGCCGACCGCGTCATCGAAATGCTCAAGGGCGCCATGGCTGAAAGCCGCCTCGGCAACCCTGAGCGCCTGTCCGTGGACATCGGCCCGGTGATCGACGCCGAAGCCAAGGCTGGCATCGAGAAGCACATCCAGGCCATGCGCGACAAAGGTCGCAGCGTGTACCAGGTGGCCATCGCCGACGCCGAAGAAGTGAAACGCGGCACCTTCGTGATGCCAACGCTGATCGAGCTGGAAAGCTTCGACGAACTGCAACGGGAGATCTTCGGCCCGGTGCTGCACGTGGTGCGCTACAAGCGCAAGGACATCGATCAACTGATCGGCCAGATCAACGCTTCCGGCTACGGCCTGACGCTGGGCGTGCACACCCGTATCGACGAGACCATCGCCAAGGTGATCGACAACGTCAATGCCGGTAACGTCTACGTGAACCGCAACATCGTGGGTGCCGTGGTCGGCGTACAGCCGTTCGGCGGCGAAGGCCTGTCGGGTACCGGCCCGAAAGCCGGTGGTCCGCTGTACCTGTACCGCCTGCTGTCGACTCGCCCTACTGATGCGATCGAACAATCCTTCGCCCGTGGCGATGCCCTTGCCGCACCGGACGTTCGCCTGCGTGACGCCATGAGCAAACCGCTGAACGCCCTGAAAGCTTGGGCTGACAGCAACAAGTTTGCCGACCTGAGCACCCTGTGCGTGCAGTTCGCCGCACAATCGCAAAGCGGTATCACCCGTTTGCTGGCCGGCCCGACCGGCGAGCGCAACAGCTACGCGATCCTGCCGCGCGAGCACGTGCTGTGCCTGGCGGAAGTCGAAGGCGACCTGCTGACGCAGCTGGCTGCGGTACTGGCTGTCGGCGGTTCGGCGGTATGGCCGGAAGCTGAACTGACCAAGGCCTTGCTCGCCCGCCTGCCGAAAGACATTCAGGCACGCATCAAGCTGGTTAGCGACTGGAACAAGGACGACGTGGTGATCGATGCGGTTCTGCATCACGGCCATTCCGACCAGTTGCGCGCGGTTTGCCAGCAGGTTGCCAAGCGTGCCGGCGCCATTGTCGGGGTTCAGGGCTTGTCGCAAGGCGAGACCAACATTGCGTTGGAGCGCCTGGTGATCGAGCGTGCGTTGAGCGTCAACACCGCTGCTGCGGGTGGTAATGCCAGCCTGATGACCATCGGCTAAAACCGATAAACCGGGTACCTGCAACAGGTGCCCGGTTCAGCAACAATCCCTGTGGGAGCGAGCCTGCTCGCGATAGCGGTCTCTCAGTCACCTTCAATATTGACTGATCTGCCGCCATCGCGAGCAGGCTCGCTCCCACAGTGGTTTGGGGTGTTTGCTAAGTTTCTGCGCGGCTCCAACATCACCCTTATCAATCATCCTATCCAGCCTCTATTCCCCGCCTTAGACTCGGCCCATCCCAATAAAAGGTAGGCCGCCATGTCCGAGACGTTGCTCAGTTCCCGCAATCTGGCTTTCGAGCTGTACGAAGTCCTCGATGCCGAGGGCCTGACCCAGCGTGAGCGTTTCGCCGAACACAATCGCGAAACCTTCGATGCCGCCCTCGGCACCGCCCGCAACATCGCCGAGAAATTCTTCGCCCCGCACAACCGCAAGGGCGACGAGAACGAGCCGCGCTATGAGGACGGCCAGGCGATCCTGATTCCAGAAGTCAAACCGGCGGTGGACGCTTTCCTCGAAGCCGGCTTCCTCAACGCCGCACGCAGTTTCGATGCCGGTGGCATGCAACTGCCTACACTGCTGTCGCAAGCCTGCTTCGCACACTTTCAATCGGCCAACGCGGCGTCGACCTCCTACCCGTTCCTGACCATGGGCGCGGCAAACCTGATTGAAAGCTTCGGTACCGAGGAGCAGAAACGCCGCTTCCTGCAGCCGATGATCGACGGCCGTTTCTTTGGCACCATGGCCCTGACCGAACCCCACGCGGGCTCGTCACTGTCGGATATTCGTACACGGGCCGAGCCTGCATCCGACGGCACCTATCGACTCAAGGGCAACAAGATCTTCATCTCCGGCGGCGACCATCCGCTGTCGGAAAACATCGTGCACATGGTTCTGGCCAAGCTGCCGGATGCACCCGCCGGCGTGAAGGGTATTTCGCTGTTCATCGTGCCCAAGTTCCTGGTCAACGATGACGGCAGCCTCGGCAAGCGCAACGACGTGCTGCTGGCCGGGCTGTTCCACAAGATGGGCTGGCGCGGCACCACCTCCACCGCACTGAATTTCGGCGATAACGGCGAGTGCGTCGGTTACCTGGTGGGCAAGCCGCACCACGGCTTGAGCTACATGTTCCAGATGATGAACGAGGCGCGGATCGGCGTCGGCATGGGCGCGGTGATGCTCGGTTACGCCGGCTACCTCTACTCGCTGGACTATGCCCGCGAACGTCCCCAGGGGCGCGTACCCGACAGCAAAGACCCGAACACCGCGCCGGTGGCGATCATCCAGCACGCCGACGTCAAGCGCATGTTGCTGACACAAAAAGCCTACGTCGAAGGCTCCTTCGACCTTGGCCTGTACGCGGCGCGGCTGTTCGATGACACCACCACACTTGCGACCGAAGCCGAACGCAAGCAGGCCCATGAACTGCTGGACTTGCTAACCCCGATCGTCAAGTCCTGGCCGTCTGAGTTCTGCCTGAAGGCCAACGAACTGGCGATCCAGATCCTCGGTGGTCACGGCTATACCCGCGAGTACCCGGTGGAACAGTACTACCGCGACAACCGCCTGAACCCGATCCACGAAGGCACCCATGGCATCCAGTCGCTGGACCTGCTGGGGCGCAAACTGGCGCAAAACGGCGGCGCGGGACTGAAGCAATTGATCCGCCTGATCGCCGACACCGCCGAGCGTGCACAGGCCCATGAATCGCTGACCGCATTACGTGAACCGCTGGAGAAACTGGTGGCGCGCCTGCAAACCGTGACCATCGGTCTGCTGACGGACCTGGCCCAAGGCAAGGTCAACAGCAGCCTGGCGAACTCGGCGCTGTACCTGAAAGTGTTCGGCCACACGGTAATTGGCTGGCGCTGGCTGGAACAGGCGATTCGCGCCGAGGAAGGGTTGGCCAAAGGGAATGCGGCGGATGCGGGCTTCTATAAAGGCAAGCTGCAGGCAGCGCGATACTTCCTGACGTGGGAAGTGCCGGCTTGCCATCATGAGCTGGCGATTCTTGAGACTCGGGATGATGTTTGCCTGGGCATGCAGGATGAGTGGTTCTGATTCAAGTCTTGCGGTGCTGCTGAAATCCATTCGCGAGCAGGCTCGCTCCCACAGTTGAACGCTTAACACTGTGGGAGCGAGCCTGCTCGCGAAGAGGGCATCACTGACAACACATCAGCGGAGTTTGAACCCACCCATCTGCCGCGCCAGATCATCCGCCAACCGCTGCAACATCTGGCAATCCTCCCGACAAGCCCTGACCTCCCCCGCCGTCGCCCGCGCCAGATCGGAAATCCCCTGCACGTTACGGTTGATCTCCTCGGTCACCGCCGACTGCTCTTCAGTTGCCGTCGCCACCTGGTGGTTCATGTCGCTGATGTGTTCGACCTGCCCGGTAATCGCCGCCAATGAAGCACCGGTGCGCTGGCTCGACTCCACCCCCGTGCCCGTCGCCGCTTGCCCGGTGTGCATCGACGACACCGCATTCTCCGCGCCCTGCTTGAGGCTGCCGATCATCTGCTGGATCTCATCGGTGGAAGCCTGTGTACGTCGAGCCAAGGTGCGCACTTCATCGGCAACCACCGCAAACCCGCGCCCCATATCCCCGGCCCGCGCAGCCTCAATGGCAGCGTTGAGGGCCAGCAGGTTGGTCTGTTCGGAAATCCCGCGAATCACCGCCAGCACCTGGTCGATCGATGCCACCTGATCTGCCAGCTCGGCCACGGCACTGGCGGCGACACCGATTTCGTCGGACATGCTTTCAATGTGACGGATCGAACCGCCGACCACCTCACGCGCCTGCATGGCTTCATCCCGGGCATTTTGCGAAGCGACTGCCGCGTTGCCAGCGTTTTGCGCAATTTCCTGCACGGTCAGGCCCATTTCATGGACAGCAGTGGCGACCATGTCCGTCATCTCCTGCTGGCGCCCGGAACGCTCTGCGGTATTGTCCACCACCCGCGCCACCTGGCCGACCGCGGTACGCAAGCGTTCGCTGGTGGCCAGCACTTCGCCGATCATCTCGCGCTGACTGTCGAGGAATCGATTGAAGCCGCGTGCCAGATCACCGAGTTCATCGGCGCGGCTGGAATCTAACCGGTGGGTCAAATCTCCACCACCGCTACCGATAGCTACCAGCGCCGCTGTTACCTGACGAATCGGTCGTACCAGCCCACGGGCCAGCAATACCACCAGCAACAGGCACACCAGGGCCACCGCCAGGCCAATTGCGCCACTCATCCACATGGCGCGACGGGCTTCGGCGTAGATCTGCGACTGTGGCACTTCGGCCACCAGGGTCCAGCCCAGATCGCGAAGGGGCAGGCTCAATGCCAGGAAATCTTCGTCATCGCGCACAAACGCAGACGTCCTGGAGGTAGACAGCTGGCCCATCACCGCTTGCGCGGCCGGCTCGCCGATCTGTTCTGCCAGGGTACGCTTGCCGCTGAGTTGCGCCTCGGGATGGACCTGGATCAAACCATCGGAACGCACAAGATAGACCTTGCCACGCTCACCGAAGCTGAAGTTGTGGATCAGCTCGGACAGCTCTTTCATGCTCAGGCCCAATCCGGCCACGCCCACGACCTTCCCGGCCTTCTCGACTTTAAGGTCGATGAAAAGCGCCAATTCTCCGGTGGCCGTGTCGTTGTCGATATTGAGGGTGCGCGGCTGGTCGCTGTCGAGGAACGTATAGAACCAGGCGTCTTTGGGATTGGAGCGACTGAGGGTCCGGTCCAGGCCTTTTTCGTTGAAGTAATGGTTGGACGCCGTGCCGACCATCAACGCGGTAAAGGCTTTGTGTTCGGCGCGCACGCCTTCAAGGTAAGTGGTGAAAGTGCCGGTCTGGGCGCTGTCTTCACCCGCGGCCAGCCAGTCGCGCACCATGCTGTTGCTGGCGATGTCCTTGGCGGCGGTGAGGGGTTGCACGAGGATGCGCTCGATGTCGTTGCGCATCGCTTCGATGCTCGACGGCAAGGCTTGCTCGACCAGATAGCTTTGAGCAAGGCGGTTGACCACGAGGGTATAAATGCCAACCACGATCAGAATACTGACCAGCAGGGCGGTGCCCATGCTCAGGATCAACTGCCACTGAATACTGCGTCGCCAGAACTGCATGGAGCACCCCCAAAGAATAAGAGGCTGAAATACTGCAACAGCCGTGCCGATTGTATACAACTAAACCGACAATTTATTCTTTGGTTGTGCGCAAAGCCGATCAGGCCTGATTGATCGTCTTGGAGATCACTTCAACCGTGGCGCTGACTTGCTCTTGGTAACGGTCGAGTTCCTGCTTGTGGCGCTTTTGCATTTCGATCTGCTGGGAACACAGATTCATTGCCGCCAGCACCAGCAGTCGGTCACCGATCAGGGTCGGGTACTTCTTCTTGGTGTCGGCCAGGGCGGCCTTCAACATCAATGCGGCGTCCAGCAGGGTCTGTTCTTCCCCGGCCGGAGCCCTGATCGAATAGTCCTCCCCCAGGATCGAGACGACTTTTACCCCTGCGCCGTAACTCATGCGCCGACAGGGCCAGCGCTGACGCGCTCAACCAGAGCCTGGATGCGTGCCACGGTGGCGCCTTGTTTCTCTTCCTGTTCCATCAGGCTCAGTTGCAGGCTTTCGTTTTCATCCTTGGCCTGGGCCAGTTCGGCGCTCAGGGTCTGGTTAGTGCTGACCAAGGCCTGGTTCTGTTGCACCAGATCGCTGACCAGTTGTTCCAATTGGCTTAGGGATGCTTCCAACATTTTGATATTCCGGGCATTTTCAAAGGGCGCGTACGATAAAGAAAAGTCACGGTGGATGCCAGGGTTATACGGGCGCAAGGCCTTGATTTTCCTGACCAGTGACCATTCTCGCGAACTGTAGAGACTGTGATTGGCCGATCTGGTTCCTGCACTTCGTCGCCGTGGCGCATGTTTGGTAAAATCAGGAACAACCGGTTGACCCTCGATTGCGCGATGATCAATCAAGACGCGTTGAACCAGATAGGACCCGTCATCGTTGACGTCCATCGCGAGCAGGCTCGCTCCCACAAAAGCTTTTTGACAGCATCACATTTCAACAGGTTAGAATCGCTGGCACGCAGACTGCATGGTCAGTTTGTGCCCGCCTTTCAGCCTTTCCGGAGTACTGCCTTTGAATGCGACGACCATCAACAGCCTGTTCTTGATCGGCGCGTTGCTGGTAGGTGCGAGCATTCTGGTGAGTTCACTGTCGTCGCGCCTCGGCATCCCGATCCTGGTGATCATCCTGGCCGTGGGCATGGCCGCCGGCGTCGATGGCGGCGGCATTATCTTCGACAACTACCCCACCGCTTATCTGGTCGGCAACCTGGCATTGGCGGTGATCCTGCTGGACGGTGGCTTGCGTACCCGCGTATCGAGTTTCCGCGTGGCGTTATGGCCGGCGCTATCGCTTGCCACGGTCGGGGTGTTGATCACCACCGGGTTGACCGGCATGGCCGCTGCCTGGCTGTTCGACCTGAACCTGATCCAGGGCCTGCTGATCGGCGCCATTGTCGGCTCCACCGACGCCGCGGCGGTGTTTTCGCTGCTGGGCGGCAAAGGCCTGAACGAACGGGTAACCGCCAGCCTGGAAATCGAATCCGGCAGCAACGACCCGATGGCGGTGTTCCTCACCGTGACCCTGATCGACATGCTCGCCAGTGGCCAGACCGGCCTGCACTGGAGCCTGCTGACCCACCTGCTGCGCGAGTTCGGCATCGGCGGTGTCATCGGCCTGGGCGGTGGTTGGCTGATGCTGCAACTGGTCAACCGGATCAACCTGGCCACCGGCCTCTATCCCATCCTGGTCATTGCCGGTGGGCTGGTGGTGTTTGCCCTGACCAACGCCCTGCATGGCAGCGGCTTTCTGGCCGTTTACCTGTGCGGCCTGGTTATCGGTAACAGGCCGGTGCGCAGCCGCCACGGCATCCTGCACATGCTCGACGGCATGGCCTGGCTGGCGCAGATCGGCATGTTCCTGGTGCTGGGGCTGCTGGTCACGCCCCACGATCTGTTGCCAATTGCCCTGCCGGCGCTGGGACTGGCGCTGTGGATGATCCTGTTTGCCCGGCCGTTGTCGGTGATGGTTGGCCTGCTACCGTTCAAGGCGTTCCACGGGCGCGAGAAGGCGTTCATTTCCTGGGTAGGCCTGCGCGGCGCGGTGCCGATCATTCTGGCGGTGTTCCCGCTGATGGCTGGCCTGCCCAACGCCCAGCTGTACTTCAACCTCGCCTTCTTCATCGTGCTGGTATCGCTGCTGGTGCAAGGCACGAGCCTGCCATGGATCGCCAAATTGTTGAAGGTGACGGTGCCACCGGAGCCTGCGCCAATCTCCCGCTCGGCCCTGGAAGTGCACGTCACCAGCGAATGGGAGCTGTTCGTTTATCGCCTCGGCGCCGAAAAATGGTGCATCGGCTCGCACCTTCGCGAGCTGAAAATGCCCGAAGGCACCCGGATCGCCGCCCTGTTTCGTGGCGAACAACTGCTCCATCCGTCGGGTAGTACGGTGCTCGAAGTCGATGATTTGCTGTGTGTTATCGGCCATGAACACAACCTGCCAGCCCTTGGAAAACTGTTCAGCCAGGCACCGCAACGGGGCCTCGATTTGCGCTTCTTCGGTGACTTCGTACTCGAAGGAGACGCCCAGCTGGCCGCGGTTGCCGCCCTGTACGGGTTGAAGGTCGAAGGCATCGATCCGGACATGTCCCTGGGGCACTTCATTGCCCAGAAGGTCGGGGGTGCACCTGTGGTCGGTGACCAGGTGGAATGGAACAACACCATCTGGACCGTTGCGGTCATGGAGGGGAACAAGATCGGCAAAGTGGGCGTCAGATTCCCCGAAGGAAGTCGCCCCGGCCCGGGACTCTTCCTCTAAACTCCACTCTTCGCCTCGTATTTGATCGGTCTTTATGTCAAGCCTGCGCACCTTTTTCGTCATGGTCCTGTTGGGCCTGAGCCTCTCCGTCGGCACGCTGCAAGCCGCCGAGCCACCCACCCGTGAATCCGTGCAGGCGAGCCTGGACAAAATCGCCGACCGCAAACTGCCGGAGGCCGATCAAAAGGCCCTGCAGTCCGTCCTGCAAAGCACGCTGACACAGCTCAACAACAAGCGTGATTACGAGCAGAAGCTGGTCGACCTCAAGCAACAACTGGCCAGCGCGCCCAAACTGACCATCGAGAACCAGCGTGAACTGGCCCGCCTGAAGGCCAGCAGCGTGGTGCCGGTCGCGCAACGTTTTGCCAAAGAGTCGATTCAGCAACTTGAGCAAATGCTCACCGAACGCGCCACCCAGCAAAGCGATCTGCAGAAAGCCCTGGGCGACGCCAACAGCCTGATCATTACCGCCCAGACTCGCCCCGAACGCGCCCAAGCGGAAATTTCCGCCAGCCAGACGCGCATCCAGCAGATCAACAACATCCTCAAGGCCGGCAAAGACGCCGGCAAGACCCTGAGTGCCGAGCAGCGCGACCAGCTCAATGCCGAGCTCACGGCATTGAACGCCCTGATCCCGCTGCGCCGCCAGGAACTGGCGGGCAATACCCAGCTGCAAGACCTGGGTAACAGCCAGCATGATCTGTTGACGGAAAAGTCCGATCGCCTGGATCAGGAAATTCAAGAACTCCAGAACCTGATCAACCAGAAGCGCCTCGCACAGTCCCAGGAAACGGTCACCCAGCAATCGATCGAAGCACAGAAGGCCGGTGGCAGCAGCCTGCTGGCCGTCGAAAGTACAGCCAACCTGAAGCTCTCGGACTATCTGCTCAAAAGCACCGACCGCCTCAACGAAGTCACGCAGAAGAACCTGCAAACCAAGCAACAACTGGACAGCCTGACCCAGAGCGATTCAGCCCTGGACGAGCAGATCAACGTGCTCAAGGGCAGCCTGCTGCTCTCCAAGATTCTCTACAAGCAGAAACAGGCCTTGCCACGCCTTCGGGTCGACCGCGACCTGGCGGACCAGATCGCCGATATTCGCCTGTATCAATTCGAGGTCAGCCAGCAACGGGAGCTGCTCAGCAACCCGGCGACCTACGTCGACAACCTGCTGTCGACCCAGCCGCCCGAGCAGGTCACGCCACAGCTGCGCAAAACCCTGTTGGAACTGGCCACCACCCGTGCCGATCTGCTGGAACGGCTTAACCGTGAACTGAGCGCGGTTCTCAACGAATCCATCACCCTGCAACTGAACCAGAAACAACTGCTCAGCACTGCGCAAAGCCTGCGAGCGACACTTGATGAGCAGATGTTCTGGATTCCCAGCAACAAGCCGCTGGATGTGGAGTGGTTTCGTACTGTGCCGGAGCGCCTGAGCCGTCAGGTCGATAGCCTGCCCTGGGCTTCGAGCCTGAGCGAATTGGTCGACGGCCTGACCCAACGCCCACTGTTGTTCCTGCCTCTGGCGCTGTTGATTGGCGCACTGCTATGGCGGCGCAAGCAGCTGTATGCCCGCCTGAACAAGGTCCACCAGGACATCGGCCATTTCAAGCGTGACAGCCAGTGGCACACGCCCCAGGCGATTTTGATCAACATCCTGCTGGCAATGCCGGTGTCCCTGGGCCTCGCCTTGTGTGGCCTGGCCCTGCAAATCGACGCCCGCGGGCAGAACGCGAGCATGGGCGCGGCATTGCTGCAAATGGCCGGGGCCTGGCTGGTGTTCTACACCGCCTACCGAATCCTTGCGCCGGCTGGCGTGGCGGAACTGCACTTCCGCTGGGAAAAACCCCAGGTGGAATTCCTGCGCGGCTGGGTCCGTCGCCTTGGCATGGTGGTGATGGCGCTGGTCACCGTGGTGGCGGTGGCGGAACTGCAACCGGCGGCACTGGCCGATGACGTGCTCGGCATGCCGGTGGTACTGATCTGCTACGCCTTGATGACCTGGCTGCTCAGTCGCTTGCTGATCAGCAGCCCGACCCACGAAAACGCCTCGTTGTTCCGCAAGGCCCTGGGGATTGTGTTTACCGCGCTGCCTATCGCGTTGTTCGTGGCCGTATGCTTCGGCTACTACTACACCGCGCTCAAACTCAGTGACCGGCTGATCAACACCCTTTACCTGCTGATGTTCTGGCTGGTGATCGAAGCGACCTTCGTGCGCGGCCTGAGCGTGGCGGCACGCCGCCTGGCTTACCAGCGCGCCCTGGCCAAACGCCAGGCGGCGAAAGAGGCCGGCGACGGCGAAGCGGTCATCGAAGAACCGACGATGGACATCGAAAAGGTCAATGAACAATCCCTGCGCCTGATTCGCCTGGCGCTGCTGGGCGGCTTCATCGCTGCCCTGTACTGGGTCTGGGCCGACTTGATCACGGTGTTCTCGTACCTGGACAACGTCACCCTCTACGAATACACCAGCGGCACCGGCGCCAACATGAGCATGGTGCCGATCAGCATCGGCGACATGCTCGGCGCGCTGATCATCATCGGTATCACCTTTGCCCTGGCGCGTAACTTGCCCGGCCTGCTGGAAGTGTTCGTGCTGTCGAAGCTGAACCTGGCCCAGGGCAGCGCCTACGCCACCACCACGTTGCTGTCCTACGTGATCGCCGGTATCGGTTTCGTCTCGACCCTGTCGACCCTCGGCGTGAGCTGGGACAAGTTGCAATGGCTGGTCGCGGCGCTATCGGTCGGCCTCGGCTTCGGGATGCAGGAGATCTTCGCCAACTTCATCTCCGGCATCATGATCCTGTTCGAACGCCCGGTGCGCATCGGCGACACCATCACCATCGGCAACCTGTCGGGCACGGTGAGCAAGATCCGCATCCGCGCCACCACCATCACCGACTTCGACCGCAAGGACATCATTGTCCCGAACAAGACGTTCATTACCGGGCAACTGATCAACTGGTCGCTGACCGACACCATCACCCGCGTGACGCTCAAGCTCGGGGTCGATTACGGCTCGGACCTGGATCTGGTGAAAGAGCTGCTGTTGAAAGCCGCACGGGAAAACCCGCGGGTCCTCAAGGAACCCGAGCCGCACGTGTACTTCCTCAACTTCGGCGAAAGCACCCTCGACCACGAGTTGCGCATGCATGTGCGCGACCTCGGCGACCGCAACCCGGTGCTCGACGAGGTCAACCGCTTCATCAACCGCGAGTTCAAGAAGCAGCACATCAACATCTCGTTCCGCCAGATGGAGGTCTATCTCAAGAATCTCCACGGCCAGGAATACAAGATGGTCCCGATCGAGCCGGAAGCGAAAACCATCGTGCCACTGGTCGACGGCAAACCGGCGCAAGAACCGCCTGCCGCCAAACTCGACTAACCGGCCATTCCCCAGCAGAATGCTCGGACATTCTGCTGGAGCCGGCCCTTGAAAGCCCTCGACGAACTGACCTTCGACAATCGCTTCGACCGCCTGGGCGATGCGTTTTCTGCCCACGTGCTGCCCGAACCTATCGATAACCCGCGCCTGGTAGTCGCGAGCCCGGCTGCCATGGCGTTACTCGACCTAGACCCCGAAGTGGCCGAAACCCAAGAGTTCGCCGAGCTGTTCAGCGGCCACAAACTCTGGGCTGACGCGATTCCCAGGGCCATGGTCTATTCCGGTCACCAGTTCGGTTCCTACAACCCGCAATTGGGCGATGGCCGCGGCCTGTTGCTGGGCGAGGTGTACAACGAGGCTGGCGAGCATTGGGACCTGCACCTCAAGGGCGCCGGTCAAACGCCCTTTTCGCGCATGGGCGATGGGCGCGCGGTGCTGCGCTCCTCGATCCGCGAGTTCCTCGCCTCCGAAGCCTTGCAGGCGCTGAACATCCCGACCACCCGGGCGTTGTGCGTGATTGGTTCCGACACCCCGGTCTGGCGCGAAAAACAGGAGCGCGCGGCCATGGTCCTGCGCCTGGCACCGAGCCATGTGCGCTTTGGGCATTTCGAATACTTCTACTACACCAAACGCCCCGAGCAGCAGAAAGTACTGGGTGACCACGTCCTGGCCATGCACTTCCCGCAGTGCCTGGAACAACCGGAACCCTACCTGGCAATGTTCCGTGAAGTGGTCGAGCGCAATGCCGAACTGATCGCCAAGTGGCAGGCCTACGGTTTCTGCCATGGCGTGATGAACACCGACAACATGTCGATTCTCGGCATTACCTTCGACTTCGGCCCATTCGCATTCCTTGACGACTTCGACGCCAATTTCATCTGCAACCACTCCGATGACCAGGGCCGCTATTCATTCAGCAACCAGGTGCCCATTGGCCAGTGGAACCTCAGCGCCCTGGCCCAGGCCCTGACGCCGTTCATCAGCGTCGAGGCCCTGCGCGAAACCCTCGGCTTGTACCTGCCGCTGTTCCAGGCCCATTACCTGGACCTGATGCGTCGCCGCCTCGGCCTGACCACCGCCGAAGAGGACGACCAGAAACTGCTGGAACAACTGCTGCAACTGATGCAGAACAGCGGCGTCGATTACAGCCTGTTCTTCCGGCGCCTGGGGGAAGAATCACCCGAGGCGGCCGTCGGTCGTTTGCGCGATGACTTCGTCGACCTCAAGGGTTTCGATGCCTGGGGCGAGCTTTACGTCGCCCGCGTGGCCCGAGAAGGCGAGGTGGATCAGGAGCAGCGGCGCTCCCGAATGCATGCGGTCAATCCGCTGTACATCCTGCGCAACTACCTGGCGCAGAAGGCTATCGATGCAGCGGAAAGTGGTGACTACTCAGAGGTTCGACGACTGCATGCGGTGCTGAGCAAGCCGTTCGAGGAACAACCGGGGATGGAAAACTACGCCGAGAGGCCGCCGGAGTGGGGCAAGCATCTGGAGATCAGTTGTTCGTCGTGAGGTGCCACGCGATTGAAAATCCGAGCGGGTGGCTCCAGATAGGGACTACTCGCTTCTCACTGGATATACCTCATGACTGAACCACTCCTCATCCCCTGCCCCCACTGCAACGGCCTCAACCGCATTCCCGCCGAGCGCCTGGGCGACCATCCGAAATGCGGACGGTGCAAGGCCGAGGTCCTGCTGAACAAGCCCTTCGAACTCAAGCAAGGTGATTACGCCAGTCAGATCAAGGGCGATCTGCCGCTTTTGGTGGATGTGTGGGCGGACTGGTGCGGGCCGTGCAAGTCGTTTGCGCCGGTGTTCGAGCAGGCGGCGGGACAATTGGCGGGCAAGTGTCGGCTGGCCAAGCTGGACAGCGAGGCGAACCAGCAATTGTCGGCGCAGTTGGGGATTCGCTCGATTCCGAGCCTGATTCTGTTCAAGAACGGCCGGGAAGTTGCGCGTCAGAGCGGGGCTTTCCCGTTACCGCAGCTTATGAGCTGGTTGCGTAGCCAAGGGATCTGAAGGTATTCGGAACCACTGTAGCAGCGAGCCTGCTCGCGATGAGGGCTTTACATTCAACATCTCAGTTGACTGATCTACCGCCATCGCGAGCAGGCTCGCTCCCACAGTGTATTGTGCAGACAGCAAAGATCAGGTGTTTTCCAGCAGATTGTGCAACTCGACAAACTGTTGCGTCAGCTTGTGCCGCGGGTCGAGATGGATCAGTGGCGTGTTGGCCTGGTGGGATTCGCGCATGCGCACCGAGCTGCCAAGGTAAACCGGCAGCACCGGCAGGCCTTCGGCGATCAATTCGTCGAGGATTTGCTGGGGCAGGCTGGCACGGGCCTGGAACTGGTTGACCACGATGCCTTCGACTTCCAGGCCTTCGTTATGGTCTTCCTTCAACTCTTCGATTTCCGCCAGCACGCCGTACAGTGCTTGACGCGAGAAACTGTCGCAATCAAAGGGAATGAGCACACGATCAGCGGCAATCAACGCCGAAACCGCATAAAAATTCAAGGCAGGAGGCGTATCGAGGTAAATCCGGTCGTAGTCCTCGCCCAGCTCTTCAAGCAATTTTCGCAGCTTGTTGATCTTGTGCTTGGCCTCAAGCTTGGGTTGCAAGTCTGCCAACTCGGCGGTAGCGGTCACGACATGGAGGTTGTCGAACGGCGTTTCGTAGATGTCGACCTGGTTTTTCTTGGAGAAAGGCCCGGAGGACAAGGTCTGCTTGAAGAAATCGGCAATCCCCATCGGGATATCGTCACCGGTGAGTCCCGTCAGGTACTGAGTGGAATTGGCCTGGGCATCGAGATCGACCAACAGGGTGCGATAACCCTCGCTGGCGCTGACCGCCGCCAGATTGCAGGCAATACTGGATTTGCCCACGCCACCTTTCTGATTGAACACCACGCGCCGCATTGCAAAACCTCCGTGTATCAAAGAATGACCGAGTGTAGTGGTGCACGGCATGGCTTCGCTACCTCGCAGTCACAGGGACTACACAGTCAGCGGCTTTTTCCTGCCGAAAATGCCGCTGGCGCCTCTGTGAACAGAGACCAAAGCCGACAGACGGCCCGATGAAAATGTGAATAATTGCCAAACGTTCAGTTTTTGCGAACTGACCGGTACATCTCGCTGAGCAAAACGTAACCAGTATTTGCTACACGTTCGTCGCACCGGGATAATGCGCACCACTTGGCGCCAAGCGCCACGCAGGGTGTGCCGTGCCGTTGCGCCACTCACCGCGTCAGGAAGCCTGCAAGGGCGGGATTGAATGTCTGTGATCAATTTCAACATCGCCCAGTGGCGCGCTTGGGCCCCGGGGCTTGAAAGTGTGGATGACTGGCAGGCCTGGTGCCGGCAACCGTTGATGTTGCCGGCCAGCGATGCCGCACCCGATGTTTCGTTCCTGCCGGCCATGCAGCGTCGGCGGCTCAGCCGTCTGGCGCGAATGGCATTCAGTGTCGGTTGGCCATTGGCCGAAGGTCGTCAGGACCTCCCATTGGTCTTTGTTTCCCGTCACGGCGAAACCCCGCGCACCTTCGACATTCTCAGCGACCTGGCCGTCGACCAGCCACTGTCGCCGACCCAGTTCAGCCTGTCGGTGCATAACGCGATCATCGGCCTGTGGTCGATCATGCGGGGTGAAACCAGCGAAATGACCGCCCTGGCCGCCGCTGGCGACGGCCTTGAATACGGCATGCTGGAAGCTGCGGCCCTGCTGGCTGAAGGCTCACCCGCGGTATTGCTGGTGGTCACCGAAGAGCAACCGCCGCAGGCCTATTCGGCCTGGATCGACGATGTGCCCTTCCCATATGCCGTCGGCCTGCTGATTACCCCGGGCAATGACTGGCAGTTGTCCCTGAACAGCGCCACGGATGCGTTGTCCAACGCTCGCTGGCCGCACGCGTTGAACCTTTTGTGCACGCTGCTGGGCTCGCAAACCACCTGCCAACATGCCTGGAAAAATCGTGTATGGACCTGGCAACGCAACCTGTGACTGAAAAAAACCGCGACGCCTATTACTGGCGCCTGCTGGCCACTGCCGCGAGCTTTGCCCTGTTCGGGTTGGGCGGCCTGTGCCTGCGCCTGGTGATTTTCCCGTTGCTGGCCTGCCTGCCAGGTGATGCCCAAACCCACCGGTTGCGGGCGCGTCAAACTGTCAGCCGCTGTTTCTGGTTGTTCGTCCGCTTCATGGCCCGCGCCGGCGTGCTGACCTACGAGATTCAAGGCGCGGAAAAACTCGGTCGGCCGGGCCAGATGATCATTGCCAATCACCCATCACTGATCGACGTGGTATTCCTGATCGGTCTGGTTCGCCATGCCAACTGCGTGGTCAAGCAAAGCCTTTGGGACAACCCGTTCACCCGCACGCCGCTACGTCGCACCGAATACATCAGCAACGACGGCAGCATGGACATGCTCGATGCTGCCGCCGATGCGCTGAAACAAGGCCAGACCCTGATCATCTTTCCCGAAGGCACGCGCACCCAGCCGGGCCAGGCGCCCGCCTTTCATCGGGGGGGCGCGGCAATTGCCGTGCGTGGTGCGAAAATCCTCACCCCCGTAGTGATCAGGGTCAGCCCGACCACACTGACCAAGGCCGAACCCTGGTATCGGATCCCCAGGCGCCGCGTACACTTCAGTTTCCGTGTCGGGCCCGATATAGACCCCCAGGCCTTCGCAGCGCTAGGCCCGCCCCCCCAGGCCTCGCGCAAGCTCAACGATTATTTGCATTCTTACTTTATCAAGGAGCTCGCCGAAGATGAGCGATCTGCACCGTGACATAAAGAACCTGATCATCGACGCCCTTGGCCTCGAAGACATCAGTGCCGAGGACATAGGAGACGAACAGACCCTGTTCGGCGAAGGCCTGGGCCTGGATTCGGTAGACGCCCTGGAACTGGGCCTGGCCATCCAGAAAAAGTACGGCATCAAGATCGATGCCGACGCCAAGGACACGCGCAACCACTTCAGTAACGTGGCGAGCCTTGCGGCCTTCGTCACTGCAAAACAGGCAGCTTGAGACCGGACCATGCAAACTCGTGACGACATTTTCAACACCTTGCGCGATGCCTTGGTCGAGCTGTTCGAACTGGACCCCGAACGGGTGAGCCTCGAATCCAACCTGTACCAGGACCTGGAAATCGACAGCATCGACGCGGTCGACTTGATCGATCACATCAAGCGCCAGACCGGCAAGAAAATTGCCGCCGAAGAATTCAAGTCGGTGCGCACTGTCAGCGACGTGGTCGAGGCGGTCTACCGTCTGGTTCAACCGGCCGCATGAGTCGACTGATCGGCCTCGGCCTGCTGCTGGCGGGCTTGCTATACCCCTTTGCGGTGTATTTCGGCATGGAGCATTTCGCGCCGTGGCAGTTCGGGCTGCTGCTGGGCAGCCTGTGGCTGGCCCGCGCGCTGACTGGGAAGCGGCGGCCCGGCAGTTCGTGGATGGCCGGCGTGGCCATCCTGTTCTGCCTGTTGCTGGCGCTATTCGACAGTCCGCTGCTGCTGCGTTGGTACCCGGTATTGATCAGCGGATTCATGCTGGGGCTGTTCGGACTGAGCCTGAAATACGGCCCGCCGATGGTCGAACGCCTGGCGCGCCTGCGCGAAGCGCATTTGCCAGCCAAGGCCATCCGCTATACCCGCCAGGTAACCATCGCCTGGTGCGTATTTTTCCTGTGCAACGGGATCTGCGCTGCAGTCCTGACACTGTGGGCGCCGCTGAGCTGGTGGATGCTGTACACCGGCCTGATCTCCTACGGATTGATAGGCCTGATGTTTGCCATTGAATGGCTAATACGACAACGGGTACGAGGCCGCCCATGAACTGGATAAAACTTGAGCACCTGCTGCTCAAGGCCGAGCCGGAGCGCGCCGTGACGGCCGAGCCGCAGCTCGATCACGCACAATTGCGCGAGCAGGCCCTGCGCCTGGCCGCCGGCCTGCAAACCCGTGGTGTGCGGCGCATTGCCGTGCACCTTGAAGACGCCGCCGACCTGGCGATTGCCCTGCTGGGCGCCTGGCGTGCCGGGGTCAGCGTGCTGCTGCCGGCCGACTTGCAACCACAGACCCGCCAGCGCTGGTCCGGCGAGGTGGATGCATGGCTCACCGATCAGCCCGACGATGCACACCTGGGCGATTTTCAGGATCAGCCCCTTGGCGCCGCTGCGCTCGATCTTGACGGCTGCACGCTGAGCCTGTGCACCTCCGGCTCCAGCGGCGAACCCAAGCGCATCGAAAAAACCCTGCGCCAGCTGGTTAATGAAGTCCAGGCCCTGGAACAGCTGTGGGGCGCCGACCTGGGCCCGGCGTGCATCATTGGCAGCGTCGCCACCCAGCACATCTATGGCCTGCTGTTCCGGGTGCTGTGGCCACTGTGCGCGGGGCGCCCGTTCGTTCGCAGACAGTTGGCCTTCCCCGAAGACTTGCAGCGTGCCAGTCGCGAGCACCCGGACTTCGCCTGGGTCGCCAGCCCGGCCCTGCTCAAGCGCATGGGCGACAACCTCGACTGGCCGGCGCTGAGCGCGGTACGTCGAGTGTTTTCTTCCGGTGGCGCGCTGCCCGCCGAGGCCGCGCAGCGACTGCACCAGCGCCTGCAGCAATGGCCCACGGAAATTTTCGGCAGTTCGGAAACGGGCGGCATCGCCTGGCGTCAGGGCCAGTCACTGTGGCAGCCCTTTGCCGACGTCCAGTTGAGCCAGGACAATGAGGGTGCCTTGCTCATCGCTTCGCCCTACTTGCCTGACGGCCATATCGAACACACGGCCGATGCGGCGCGGATCGCAGCTGACGGCCGGTTCGAACTGCTCGGACGACTGGACCGGATCGTCAAGCTGGAAGAGAAACGGGTCTCGTTGCCGATGCTGGAGCAGGCGCTGATGGCCCACGACTGGGTTGCCGAGGCACGCCTGGGTGTCGTCCAGGAAAACCGTGCCTCGCTGGGCGCGCTGCTGGTCCTGAGTGACGCGGGCTTGCATGTGCTGCGCAATCAGGGTCGACGCACACTCACCGAACAACTGCGTCAACACCTGAGCCTGCACTGTGAAGCCCTGGCTTTGCCAAGGCGCTGGCGCCTGCTGCAACAATTGCCGCTGAACGCCCAGGGCAAACTGCCCCAGGCCGACGTCGAAGCCCTGCTGCTGGCTCCGCGCCCCAAGGCACCACAAGTGCTGGAACAGGTCGAAACCAACGGTGAGTGGAGCCTGCAATTGGCCGTGCCGCCGGACCTTGCCTATTTCAGCGGGCACTTTCCCACAGCTCCCGTGTTGCCCGGCGTGGTGCAGGTGGAGTGGGCGATGCACTTGGGCCAGCAACTGATGAACCTGCCGGAGAAATTCGCCGGCATGGAAGTGCTGAAGTTCCAGCAACTGGTGCGTCCCGGCGACGAAGTCCAGCTGCACCTGCGCTTCGACCCAACCCGCGGCAAACTGTATTTCGCCTATCGCAACGAAACCGCCACCTGTTCCAGTGGGCGGATTTTGCTGGAGGCGACGCATGCTTAAGTCAGGTGAGTGCTGCGCACTCAATCGCGAGCAGGCTCGCTCCCACATTGGACTTGCGCCACACCTAAAACCCCTGTGGGAGCGAGCCTGCTCGCGATGGGCTCACCTCGGTGCCACGGATGCGTACAACTATGCATAACCCCTGCGCCGTCGTGCCGGTCTACAACCACGAGACCGCGATCACCACTGTGGTTGATGCACTGCTCGCCAATCACCTGCCGTGCATTCTGGTGGACGACGCCAGCAGCCCGGCCTGTGCCAGGGTGCTCGATCAATTGGCGCTGCGTGACAACGTGCATCTGATCCGCCTCGCCGCCAACCAGGGCAAGGGCGGCGCGGTGATGACCGGTCTGCGTGAAGCCTCGCGCCTGGGCTTCAGCCACGCCTTGCAGGTGGACGCCGACGGCCAGCACGACCTGCAGGATGTAGAACGCTTTGTCGAACACTCACGTGCCCATCCCAAGGCCGTAATCTGCGGCTATCCGCTGTATGACGACAGCGTGCCGAAGGGTCGTTTGTACGCCCGCTACCTGACCCACGTGATGGTCTGGATCAACACCCTGTCGCTGCAGATTCGCGACTCCATGTGCGGCTATCGCCTCTACCCCCTAACTCCGGTCCTGGCGTTGATCGACGCGGCGAAGATCGGCAAGCGCATGGACTTCGACTCGGACATCCTGGTCCGCCTGGCCTGGCGCGGACAGCCGATGCAATGGCTGCAAACCAGCGTCCATTACCCGCTGGACGGTGTTTCGCATTTCCGCATGTTCCACGACAACGTATTGATTACGAGCATGCACACCCGGCTGTTCTTCGGCATGCTGCTGCGCTCGCCGATGATCCTCTGGCGACGGTGGCGCCCATGACCGTCGACAAGCAACACTGGGCCGACCGCGAGGAGCGCGGCAGTTTCTGGCTGATGAAATTCACCGCGGTCGCCGCCAGATTGCTGGGTCGTCGACTGCTGAGCCCACTGCTATACGGCATCGTGTTGTACTTTTTCCTGTTCGGTCGCAGCGCCCGTCATAGCGCCTGGCAGTACCAGCAACGGCTCGCCGACTGGAGCGGTCGCGACGAATTGCGGCCGAGCCATTGGCGGGTATTCAGCCAGTTCATGGCCTTCGCCGACTCCCTGCTCGACAAGCTCGACGTGTGGAACGGCAAGCTGGGCATCGAGCAAATCGAAATCATCGACCCGGCGTTGTTGCGTAACCAGCTACGCGGCACACGCGGGCAAATGCTGGTAGGCGCCCACCTGGGTAACCTCGAAGTCTGCCGCGCACTGGCGGAGATCGGCGAAAAGGTCACCATGAACGTGCTGGTGCACACCAAGCACGCCGAGCGCTTCAACCGTTTGCTCGGCGAAGCCGGTGCGACCAATCTGCGGCTGATCCAGGTCAGTGAACTGGACCCGGTGATCATGCTGCAACTGCACGAACGCCTGGAACGCGGCGAATGGCTGGCGATTGCCGGCGATCGTGTACCACTGCACGGCGGGCGCAGCGTGACCGTGGATTTTCTCGGTCACCCGGCAAAATTCCCGCAAGGGCCGTGGCTGCTGGCCGGCCTGCTGAAATGCCGGGTCAACCTGCTGCTGTGCCTGAAGAAACCCGATGGCGATTATCGCCTGACCCTCGAGCCCTTCGCTGACGCGATCACCTGGAAACGCAGCGACCGTGAACAGGTCATTCATCAGTGGGCCACCCGCTATGCCGAGCGCCTGAGTCACTATTGCCTCGAAGCACCTCGACAATGGTTCAACTTTTACCCTTTCTGGAAGACCGATGACGACGCCAACGCTTGAGCCTGTAATCTTCGGCGAACGCCCTTTGCGCATCGACGATGTGCTGGCCCTGGCCAACCGCCAGGCGCCGACGCAGCTGCAGGGCGACCCAACGTTCCGCCAGCGCATCGCCAAAGGCGCGCAGTTCCTCGATTCCCTGCTGGACAAGGAAGGCGTGATCTACGGCGTGACCACCGGCTATGGCGATTCCTGTGTGGTCGCGGTGCCGCTGCATCACGTCGAGGCCTTGCCGCGTCATCTGTACACTTTCCACGGCTGCGGCCTGGGCAAGCTGCTTGACGCGCAGGCCACCCGCGCGGTGCTGGCGGCACGCTTGCAGTCGCTGTGCCAGGGTGTGTCCGGGGTGCGCGTGGAGCTGCTGGAACGCCTGCAAGCATTCCTTGAACACGACATCCTGCCACTGATTCCGGAAGAAGGTTCGGTCGGCGCCAGCGGTGATCTGACGCCGTTGTCGTACGTCGCCGCTACACTGTCCGGCGAGCGTGAAGTGATGTATCGCGGCGAGCGCCGGCAAGCCGCCGATGTTCACCGCGAACTCGGCTGGCAGCCGCTGGTGCTGCGTCCCAAGGAAGCGCTGGCACTGATGAACGGTACCGCCGTGATGACCGGGCTCGCCTGCCTGGCCTACGCCCGCGCCGATTACCTGCTGCAACTGGCCACGCGCATCACCGCGTTGAACGTGGTTGCGCTGCAAGGCAACCCGGAGCATTTCGACGAGCGCCTGTTCGCCGCCAAGCCGCACCCGGGGCAGATGCAGGTCGCCGCCTGGCTGCGCAAGGATCTGGCCATCGACGCGCCAACTGCGCCGCTGCATCGCCTGCAAGACCGCTACTCGCTGCGTTGCGCTCCCCATGTCCTCGGGGTGCTGGCCGACAGCCTGAGCTGGCTGCGCTCGTTCATTGAAATCGAACTCAACAGCGCCAACGACAATCCGATCATCGATGCCGAAGCCGAACGCGTGCTGCACGGCGGGCACTTCTACGGCGGGCACATCGCGTTCGCCATGGACAGCTTGAAGAACCTCGTGGCCAACGTCGCCGACCTGCTGGATCGACAACTCGCCCTGTTGGTGGATGAACGCTACAACCACGGGTTGCCCAGCAACCTGTCCGGTGCCACAGCCGATCGCGCCATGCTCAACCACGGCTTCAAGGCGGTGCAGATCGGTGCCAGCGCCTGGACCGCCGAAGCGCTGAAAAACACCATGCCCGCCAGCGTTTTCTCGCGTTCCACCGAGTGCCACAACCAGGACAAGGTGAGCATGGGCACCATCGCGGCCCGTGATGCGATCCGCGTGCTGGAGCTGACCGAACAGGTCGCCGCCGCCACCTTGCTGGCCGCCAACCAGGGCGTATGGCTGCGCGCTCAAGCCGAGGATGCGCGACCGCTGCCACCGGCCCTCGCGGCCATGCATGAAGCTTTGGGCCAGGATTTCCCGCCGGTCATCGAAGACCGCGCGCTGGAAGGCGAATTGCGCCTGTGCCTGCAGCGTATCGCCGCACAACACTGGAGGCTGCATGCGTAGCAAGGGAGTGCTCTACACCGATACGCAAATCCTCGTGCCGTTCTTCGACGTCGACAGGATGAACGTCGTCTGGCACGGCCATTACGTCAAATACCTGGAAATCGCCCGCTGCGCATTGCTGGACAAGATCGGCCACAACTATTTGGCGATGTCCGAGTCGGGCTATGCGTGGCCGGTGATCGACCTGCAATTGCGCTACATACGCGGCGCGCAGTTCGGCCAGACGCTTAACGTGCGCGCCAATCTGGTGGAATGGGAGAACCGGTTGAAGATCAACTACCTGATCAGCGACCTGGAAACCGGCGAACGCCTGACCCGTGGGGTTTCCGTACAGGTCGCCGTCGACATGAGCAATCGCGAAATGCAATTGGCCTCGCCGAAGGTGTTCACCGACGCCGTGGCGAGGGTGCTGGCATGAACGCGCTCGGCAAATGCCTGGGCACTTTGCTGCTGCTCGGCTTGTGCTCGATGGCCAATGCCTTCGACCTGCAACAGCTCAGCGCGCAACTGGCCAGGCCCGATGTCATCCACGGCCAATTCATCCAGGAAAAACGCCTGCGTGCCCTGCCCCAGCCACTGACCAGCAAGGGCACTTTCGTCCTGGCGAAAAATCACGGCCTGTTGTGGCTACTCAAGACGCCGTTGCAACAGGACTACCGCATCACCGCCACCGGCATTGCCCGGCGTGATGCCAGCGGCTGGCAGATGTTGCCGGGCAAGAGCGCCGGGGCTGAGCAGAACCGCTTGTTCCTGGCCGTTCTGCAAGGTGACAGCAGCGGACTGCAGCGCGATTTCGAGCTGTCGCTCAGTGGCGATGCACAGGACTGGGCACTGAAGTTGACGCCACGCTCGATGCTGCTCAAGCAGGTGTTCAACCAGATCAACATCACCGGCGGCGAACTGGTAAACAGCATCGAACTGCTGGAAACCCAGGGCGACAGCACGCTGTTGCGCATGCAGGACAGCACCAGCGCGCAACCCTTGAGCGACACGGAGCAACATGACTTTGCCGAGTGAACGCAGGCTGCCGTGGCTGTTCCTGGTCCTGCTGCTGGCGGTGCTGGCGCTCGCCGGCTGGCAATGGCGCGATGGCGCCCCGCTGTCGGCCAACCTGATGGAACTGGTACCCGGCACCGCACCGGATGCGCTGGAACTGCGCGCAGAACAACGCATGCAGGAACCGCTGAACCGCGAAATGCTGGTGCTGGTTGGTCACACCGAGCGCCAGCAAGCCATTGCCATGGCGCAGACATTGGGAGATCAGTGGCAAGCCAGCGGCCTGTTCGAAAAGGTCCAGTGGAACCTGCAGGCGGACCTGCCGGCCCTGCGCACGCAACTGCTGCAAGGCCGCCTGGCCATGCTCGCGGCAGAAGATCGCGAGCAGTTGATCGAGCACCCCGAGGCCTTTATCCAGCAACGGGTGCAGGCGCTGTTTGACCCGTTCAGCGGCTTCAGCCTGGTGCCGAGCCAGGACGACTGGCTGGGCCTGACCGGGCGCATCCAGAACAGCCAGCCACAGCACGGTGCCGTGCAACTGGACATCGGCAGTGGCGCCCTTATCGCCGAGGCGGATGGCAAGCACTGGGTACTGCTGCGGGCGCGGACCACCGGCAATGCTTTCGACATGAACCTGCCACTGCAGGTGGCCGACCTGCTCGCGCACAGCCGTGAGGAGGCCGCCCGGGCCGATGTGCAACTGCTGGCCGCGAGTGGTTTGTTGTACGCCGCCAATGGCCAGCGCCAGGCGTCCCGCGAGATGACCTGGGTCGGTGGCGGTGCCACGGTCGGAATCCTGTTGTTGCTATTGCTGGCCTTCCGTCGCTGGCGTGTCTTGCTGGCGTTTGTCCCGGTGCTGGTGGGCATGCTGTTCGGCGCGGTGGCCTGCGTGGCACTGTTCGGCCACATGCATGTGATGACGCTGGTGTTGGGTTCGAGCCTGATCGGCGTCGCCGTCGATTACCCGCTGCATTACCTGTCCAAGAGCTGGAGCCTGAAACCCTGGCACAGCTGGCCGGCGCTACGGCTGACCTTGCCGGGCCTGACCCTGAGCCTGATCACCAGCGCCATCGGCTACCTGGCCCTGGCCTGGACGCCATTCCCGGCGCTGACCCAGATTGCCGTGTTCTCGGCGGCGGGGCTGCTGGGTGCCTATTTGTCCGCGGTGTGCCTGCTGCCGGCACTGCTCAAGAGTGTCGAGCTGCGCCCGGCGCAATGGCCACTGCGGCTTTGCGAGTTTTTACTGGGACGCCGCGAAGCGCTGCTCAGGTATTTGAGCACCCCGGTGTTGCTGGCGCTGCTGATCGCTTTTTGTGCCGGCGGCCTGCTGCAACTGCAGACCCGAAACGACATCCGCCAGTGGGTGGGTGCCCCGCAACAGTTGACTGACGAAGCGCAGACCATTGCACGAATCACCGGCTACCAACCCACCAGCCAGTTCTTCCTGGTGCAGGCGGCCGACCAACAGCAATTGCTCGAACGTCAGGGCGCCCTGATTGAACGTCTGGACCAGTTGGTCAGCCTGGAGAAACTCCAGGGTTACCTGTCGCTCAATCAACTGGTCAGCCCGCCCAGCGAACAGCGCAAGGTGCGCGAAGCGTTGAGCAAATTGCCGCCGTTCTGGCAGCCGTTGCTCGATGTCGGCGTACCCGCACAGGCGCTGCAAGCGGAGCTGAGCCAGTTGCTGGCATTGCCCGTCGAAGACATCGACAGCGCGCTGGCCGGTCCGTTGGCCGAGCCTTATCGCCTGTTGTGGCTGGGGCCGACCGCTGACGGCGTGGCAGCGATGGTCAGCTTGCAGGGCCTGAACAATCCTGCCCTGTTGCGGGTACAAGCCGAGGATCTGCCAGGTGTGAAACTGGTGGATCGATTGGGCGAATTGAACAGTGTATTCGCCGCCACCCAGATCAGTGCCGCAGAACTGAAACTCGCTTCCTGCGTGCTGATCGTGCTGGTGCTTATCCTGCCGTTCGGTCCTGGCGGCGCACTGCGTATTGTGTCCCTGCCGTTGCTGGCGGCCTTGTGCAGCTTGGCCAGTCTCGGCTGGCTGGGGCAGCCGTTGACCCTGTTCAGCCTGTTCGGCCTGCTGCTGGTGACGGCGATCAGCGTCGACTACGCCATCCTCATGCGCGAACAGGTCGGTGGCGCCGCCGTGAGCCTGCTGGGCACCTTGCTGGCCGCACTGACCACCTGGCTGTCGTTTGGCCTACTGGCGGTGTCGAGCACACCGGCGGTGAGCAACTTCGGCCTGTCAGTGAGCCTGGGCCTGATCTTCAGCTTCCTGCTCGCGCCCTGGGCCGGTCGCCAGGTGCATGCCGCCAGCCTCACGGAACCGACAACATGATGATTGCGCTGTTCTGGGCCATGGCCTTGGTACTGTTCGCCCTTGCGACCCGGCTCGGTCGGCATTTCGGCCTGATTCCAATCGTCAGCCAGTTGTTGCTGGCGACCCTCGGCCTGCCCCTGCTGATGTACTTCTGGATCGAACCGCAATGGCAGCTGAGCGGCGCGGCGCTGGTGTCACCCGGCTGGCTGAAGAACCTCTACAGCCTGAGTTTCGCGCTGCTACTGGGCTATATCCTCAGCGATGTGATCGACCTGCAACTGGACCGCCAGAGCCTGAAAATCGCCCTGCCGAGTTTCTGCGTTCCGTTCGCCTGCGGCCTGGCCACGGCCATCTGGCTGCTGCCGCCGCAACCCTGGATCAGTTCGCTGGCGGTCGGCCTGCTGTTCGCCATTACCGCGATCCCGGTGTTGTACCTGTACCTGCGGCACATCGCCTACCCGCACACCGCCACCCGGCGCCTGGTGCAAACCGCGATCATCATCGACCTGGCTTGCTGGACCCTGTTCGCCCTCGCCCAGGGCAGCCTGCACCTGAGCAGCCTGCTGCTGCCCCTGGCCGGCGCGTGCCTGCCCGTGCTCCTGCGCTTGCTGGGCCTGCGGCAAACGTGGCTCTACAGCCTGGGCTTTTTCACGTTGCTGGTGGTCGCCGAACACTACAAGCTCAATGCCCTGATTTTCGGCATCGGTTATGTACTGATCATGGCGGCCCTCAAGGCACCGCTGATCCTGCCGTTGCCGGCGATCTGGATGAGCCGCTTGCAGACCTACATCGCCATTCCACTGATCCTCACGTTCGGTATCGTGCAGATCAACGTGCACAGCGCAATGGACAGCCTGGGCTGGGTGCAGCTTGCGGCCCTGCTGCTGTTGCCGATTGCCAGCAAGTTGCTGGGCAACTGGCTCGGCCTGGGCTGGGCCGGCGCCTCGTTCCAGGGCGCCAGCCGCTGGCGCGAAAGCGTGCTGCTGAACATTCGCGGCTTGAGCGAAATCGTCTTTCTCAACCTGCTGCTGCAACAACAGCTCATCAGCCCGGCGCTGTACTTTGCGTTGATGCTGATGGGCCTGATCGCGACCCTGCTGCCAGCACTGGCCGGCATGCATAAAGTCCCAATGATAGCTGCCGCCCCGGCAAGGAGCCCCCATGCCAATCGTTGAAACGCAACGTCGTCAGATCGTGGTGATCGGCGCGGGTCCCTCAGGGGCCATCGCCGCCGCGCTGCTCAAGCGCAAGGGACATGACGTACTGGTGATCGAGCGCCAGCATTTCCCACGATTTTCCATCGGCGAAAGCCTGTTGTCCCACTGCCTGGATTTCGTCGAGGAAGCGGGCATGCTCGACGCCGTCAACGCCGCGGGTTTCCAACTGAAAACCGGGGCCGCGTTTGCCTGGGGCGAGCGTTACAGCACCTTCGATTTCGGCGACACATTCACGCCGGGCAAGCCGACGACTTTCCAGGTCCAGCGCGCGGACTTCGACAAACTGCTGGCTGATCAGGCCGCACTGCAAGGCGTGGAAATCCGCTATGGCGAAACCATCGTCAGCGTCGATATCGATCAGGCCAGGCCGTTGCTCGGCGTACGGCGCGAAGACGGCAGCGAGTACCGCATCGAGGCTGACTTCATGCTCGACGCCAGCGGATACGGCCGCGTCCTCCCGCGCCTGCTCGACCTTGAAGCACCGTCGAATTTCCCGGTACGCCAGGCGGTGTTCACCCATGTCGAAGACCATATCGACCACCCGAACTTCGATCGCACCAAAATCCTCATCACCACCCACCCTGTGCAGCGTGACGTCTGGTTCTGGACCATTCCGTTCAGCAATGGCCGCTGCTCGGTCGGCGTGGTGGCCGCGGCGGAACACTTCGAGGGCCGCAGCGACAACCTCGACGATTGCCTGCGCGGCTTCATTGCCGAGACCCCCAGCCTCGCCGGGGTACTGGACAACGCTGTGTGGGACACGCCGGCACGCACCATCGGCGGATACTCCGCCAATGTGAAAACCCTGCACGGGCCGGGTTTTGCGTTGCTGGGCAATGCGGCGGAATTTCTCGACCCAGTGTTTTCCTCCGGCGTGACCATCGCCATGCGCTCGGCGAGCATGGCCGCCGGGGTGCTGCACCGCCAGCTGCAAGGCGAGGCCGTTGACTGGCAGCGTGAATTCGCCGAACCGCTCAAGCGCGGGGTCGATACGTTCCGCTGCTACGTCGAGGGCTGGTACGCCGGGACGTTCCAGGACGTGATTTACTACCCTGATGGCACTGCGGAGATTCGGCGCATGATCAGCTCGATCCTCGCCGGTTATGCCTGGGACGAACGCAATCCATTCGTCGCCGAACCGAAACGTCGACTGCGAATGTTGTCAGAACTCTGTGCACGGGATGCGACATGACTGACAAGCGCTACGTAGTGCGCAAGCCCGTTGAAGGGTGTGCCTGATGATTCGATGCCTGCTGCTCGGTTGCATCCTGTTGCTGTGCGCCTGCGCCAGCCAGGCGCCGCTGCCCGAACAGACCCCAAACGTGGCGTTGCCGCTGCAATTGCACATCCAGCGCCTGCAAGACCAACAGCGACTGGATTGGGTACTGGTCATCCAGCGTGAAGGCCCTGCCATTCGCTGGTCGATGATGGACTTGCTGGGCATTCCCCAGGCCCGTCAGAAGCTGATCGATGGCCATTGGCACGCCGATGGCCTGTTGCCGCCCAACCCGGAAGCCCGGGAGCTGTTCGCCGCGTTGCTGTTTGCGCTAACCCCCAGGGATGAACTGCCTGGCAACTATCCGCAGGCGTGGCAACACGGGGCGCAACGCTCGCTGCCGGCGCGCTGGGACGTCCGTTACTCACAACCATTGAGCTTCGAATTGAATTTGCCCAAAGGCCCGACATATCAAATCACGCCCCTGAGCGGTGACGCACCATGACGGCTTATCTCAATGCCCTCGGGGTCGTCTGCGCCCTGGGCCGCGACAAGCACGAAGTTGCCCGCAACCTGTTCGCCGGCGATTGCTCCGGCATGCGCAGCGAAGCTGGCTGGGTGCCCGAGCGGTCATTGCCGGTGGGCGCGGTCCAGGGCGCACTCGTGCCGATTCCCGCGGAGCTGACCTGCCAACGCAGCCGCAACAATCAATTGCTGATGGAGGCCGTGCTGCAAATTCGCGGTGACATCGATCAGGCCATCCAGGCCTACGGCAGCGACCGCATAGGTATCGTACTGGGCACCAGTACGTCGGGCATCGAGGAAGCCAGCCAGGGCCTGGCCCGTTATGTGCGCGAACAGCAATTCCCGGCCGAATACGATTACCAGCAACAGGAACTCGGCGCTCCGGCGAACTTTCTTGCCGACTGGCTGCAATTGAGCGGCCCGGCCTATGTGATTTCCACCGCCTGCACTTCCAGCGCACGCGCTTTGATGAGTGCCCAGCGCCTGCTCGACCTGGGCGTGTGCGACGTGGTGCTGTGCGGGGGTGTCGACACCCTGTGCAAGCTGACCCTCAACGGGTTCTCGGCACTCGAAGCGGTGTCCGGGCAACGCTGCAATCCTTTTTCGGTGAACCGCAACGGCATCAATATCGGCGAAGCCGCCGTGTTGTTCCTGATGAGCAAACAGCCTGGCGACAGCCAGCCGATTGCCCTGCTGGGCAGTGGCGCCAGTTCCGATGCACACCACATTTCCGCGCCGGAACCTACCGGCCGCGGCGCCCAACAGGCGATGCGCAAGGCGTTGAGCCGGGCCAGCCTGCAACCCGGGCAGATCGCCTACCTGAACCTGCATGGCACCGCCACCCCGCACAACGACGCCATGGAAAGCCACGCGGTGGCGGCCTTGTTCCCGGCCGGCGTGCCCTGTTCTTCGACCAAACCCATGACCGGTCATACCCTTGGTGCGGCTGGCGCGCTGGAAGCCGCGTTCTGCTGGTTGAGCCTGAGTGACGACAACCGCGAGCACAGCCTGGCGCCCCATGTCTGGGACGGCCAAGCCGATCCCGAACTGCCCGCCCTGAAATGGGTGACTCCCGCCGATCGCCTGGCGTCCACTGGACCTCGCTACCTGATGAGCAATTCCTTCGCCTTCGGTGGCAACAACGTCAGCCTGATTATCGGAGACGCCCCATGATTGACTGGCCGCTCGCCGAACTGCTGCCCCATGCTGGCGACATGATTCTCATCGACGAGATCCTGGCATTCGATGAAGAACAGATTCATACCCGCATGAGGGTCAAGCCCGACGGCCTGTTCAACCTCCCCGACGGCAGCCTGCCGGCCTGGGTCGGGATTGAACTGATGGCCCAGAGCGTCGCGGCCTTCGCCGGTTGCCAGGCGCGCCAGCGTGGCGATGCCGTGGAGCTGGGTTTTTTGCTCGGTTCCCGCAAGTTCGAATGCAACGTCGACCGTTTTCCCGCCGGCACCGAGCTGACCCTGCATGGCATCCGCTCGCTGGAAGATGACAACGGCATGGGCGTGTTCGAATGCCACATCAACGCACCCGGCATTCACGCCAGCGCCCGCCTGAACGTGTACCGCCCGCCCCAGGCGGCTCAATATCTTCATGAATCCGAAGGAGTCCAGTCATGACTGAATTCGTACTGGTCACCGGTTCCAGCCGTGGCATCGGCCGCGCCATCGCCCTGCGCCTGGCCCAAGCCGGGCACGACATCGTGCTGCATTGCCGCAGTGGCCTGGCGGATGCCCAAGCCGTGCAAGGCGAAATCGAGGCCCTGGGGCGCACTGCGCGCATCCTGCAATTCGATGTGTCCGACCGCGCAGGCTGCAAAGCCATTCTCGAGGCCGACGTCGAAACCCATGGCGCCTATTACGGCGTGGTGCTCAACGCCGGGCTGACGCGTGACGGTGCTTTTCCGGCGCTGAGCGAGGATGATTGGGATGTGGTGATGCGCACCAACCTCGACGGTTTCTACAACGTGCTGCACCCGGTGATGATGCCGATGATCCGTCGGCGTGCCGCCGGGCGGATTGTTTGCATCACCTCGGTGTCCGGCTTGATCGGCAATCGCGGCCAGGTCAACTACAGCGCTTCGAAGGCCGGACTGATCGGTGCGGCGAAGGCGTTGGCGATCGAGCTGGGCAAGCGCAAGATCACCGTCAACTGTGTCGCACCCGGCCTGATCGACACAGCCATGCTCGATGAAAACGTGCCGGTGGAAGAAATGATGAAGATGATCCCCGCACAGCGCATGGGCACCCCTGAAGAGGTGGCCGGCGCAGTGAATTTCCTGATGTCGGCGGAAGCCTCGTACATCACCCGGCAGGTTCTGGCCGTCAATGGAGGCCTGTGCTGATGAAGCGCGTCGTCGTCACCGGCATGGCCGGCATCACCTCGCTGGGCAGCGATTGGGAATCCATCGCCGACCACTTCGCAGCCAACCGCAGCGGCATCCGCCGCATGGATGAATGGGACCGCTTTACCGAACTCAATACGCGCCTGGCCGGGCCCATCGATGACTTCATCGTGCCAAGCCACTGGACGCGCAAACAACTGCGCAGCATGGGCCGCGTTTCACGGCTGGCCGTCGGCGCAGCGGAGCGGGCGCTGGCCGATGCCGGATTGCTTGGCGACGAGTCGATCAAGGACGGGCGCATGGGCGTTGCCTGCGGCTCCTCCACCGGTAGCACCGACGAGATCAAGGCGTTCGGCAACATGCTGCTCAACTCGGTGGCCGAAGGCCTGAACGCCAATTCCTACGTGCGCATGATGCCGCACACCACCGCGGCCAACATCAGCATCTTCTTCGGCCTCACCGGCCGCCTGATCCCCACCTCAAGCGCCTGCACCAGCGGCAGCCAGGGCATCGGCTATGCCTACGAAGCCATCAAGTTCGGCCGTCTGCCGCTGATGCTCGCCGGCGGTGCCGAGGAACTGTGCCCGACCGAAGCCATGGTGTTCGATGCGCTCTACGCCACCAGCCTGAAAAACAATGCCCCGCACACCACCCCGCGCCCCTACGACAAAGGGCGCGACGGCCTGGTGATCGGCGAAGGCGGCGGCATGCTGGTACTCGAAGAACTGGAACACGCCCTGGCGCGGGGTGCCCGTATTCATGCCGAACTCGTCGGTTTCGGCAGCAATGCCGACGGCCAGCACACCACCCGCCCGGAACAAGTCACCATGCGCCGGGCCATGGAGCTGGCCCTGGAAGACGCGGGCTTGAGCCCTGCCGACATCGGCTATGTCAACGGCCACGGCACGGCCACCGAACAGGGCGACATCGCCGAAACCCTGGCCACCAGCAGCCTGTTCGGCCAACACATGCCGATCAGTTCGCAAAAGAGCTTCCTCGGCCACACCCTTGGCGCCTGTGGCGCGCTGGAGTCCTGGTTCAGCATCGAAATGATGAACCGCGACCTGTACGCCCATACCCTGAACCTCGACGAAGTCGACCCACATTGCGGCAAGCTGGATTACCTGCGTGGTGAGTTTCGGCAGATGAGTAACCAGTATGTGATGAACAACAATTTTGCGTTTGGTGGGGTTAATACGTCGCTGATATTCAAGCGCTGGTCGTAAGGCGCACAACGACAAAGGGCGCCTTTCGGCGCCCCTTCACAAACAGGTCGGCTTGTTGCGCACCGCGACTTTGATCGCAAAAAACTCGTCTGTTTCAAGCGCCGCCCCCTCTGTAGGAGCTGGCTTGCCGGCGAAGGCGTCCTTGAGCATTACGGTGGTCTTGCGGGTGCCTTCGCTGGCAAGCCAGCTCCTACAAAGGGGTGGTGGTAGCGGCAATCCTGTTACGGCTTCAACGGCTCAACCTTCCTCGTCAACAACTCCACAAACGCCCTGGCCATCGGCGACTTCTGGTCCTTGCGCTGCACCAGCCACACCGCCGACACCGCTGCCGGATCGAGCAGCGCTCGATAGACCACGCCGTCAATGCGCATCCGCTGATAAGACGCCGGCAGCACCGACACACCCAACCCCGCGGCCACCAAACCGATAATGGTCATCGCCTCGCCGGCCTCCTGGGCGAAGTGCGGGCTGAAGCCGGCATCACGGGCCAGGCTGAGTAATTGCGCGTACAGGCCACTGCCGTAGCTGCGCGGGAAAAACACGAAGGGCTCGAGGGCCAACGCTGACAGGAACAATCCCTCTTCACTGCCATGGGCCAATGGATGTTTGGCGCTGAGCACGGCGACCAACGGCTCGCGCATCAACTCGACGACACTGAGGCAGTCCGGCAGCCCGAGGGGGCGCATGATGCCGACTTCGATCGACTCATCCACGAGTGCATCGGCGACCTGGGTGCTGCTCATTTCCCGCAGGTTCAAATGCACCGCCGGAAAACGCTGGCGAAACGAAAAAATCGCCTGGGGAATCGTTGAGTTGAACGGTGCCGACGAAGTGAAGCCGATTTTCAGCTCCCCCAGTTCGCCCAACTGCGCCCGCCGCGCGACATCCGCCGCCTTATCGACCTGCGCCAGCACCAGGCGCGCCTCTTCCAGGAACAGTCGACCGGCCTCGCTCAGTTCGACACGACGATTGGTACGCTCGAACAAGCGCGCGCCGACCTCCTGTTCCAGCGCCTGGATCTGCTGGCTCAGCGGTGGTTGGGAGATGCCCAGCACCTGTGCGGCGCGGCCGAAATGCAGTTCTTCGGCGACGGCGATGAAGTAGCGCAGATGACGCAATTCCATGAAAACCCCATTAGGTCGTTAAAGCTATCAAACAGGTCGAACAATATATTGGATTGAATCATTAGCCAGCTATATGCTTTTTTCATTGCCTGACCGGCTGCGTTCCTCCGAGGTCCACCGTGAAAACTGCTGTCGCTCCACTTACCCATGAAATTCCTCCCGCCGCACTGGACGATGTGGCTGTCGAGCTGAAAGAGATCTACATCGAAAAAGGCACGCCAGCCTTCATGCGCACCGTGCTGGCGCTGTTCTGCGGCGGCTTCGCGACGTTCGCCTTGCTCTACTGCGTGCAACCGATGATGCCGTTGCTGTCCCATGAATACTCCATCAACGCGGCACAGAGCAGCCTGATCCTGTCCGTGGCCACGGGCATGCTTGCCATCGGCCTGCTGATCACCGGCCCGATCTCCGACCGTGTCGGCCGCAAACCGGTGATGGTCGCGGCGCTGTTTGCCGCCGCACTGTGCACCATGGCCAGCGCGATGATGCCGAGCTGGCATGGCGTGCTGGCGATGCGCGCGCTGATTGGGTTGTCGTTGAGCGGCCTGGCGGCGGTTGCGATGACCTACCTGAGCGAAGAGATTCACCCGCAGCACATCGGCCTCGCCATGGGCTTGTACATCGGCGGCAATGCCATCGGCGGGATGAGCGGGCGTCTTATCACCGGTGTATTGATCGACTTCGTAAGCTGGCACACGGCAATGCTGGTGATCGGCGGCCTGGCGCTGATTGCGGCAGCGGTGTTCTGGAAAATCCTCCCTGAGTCGCGCAACTTCCGCCCCCGCTCGCTGCACCCGCGCAGCCTGGTCGACGGGTTCACCATGCACTTTCGCGACGCCGGCCTGCCGCTGCTGTTCCTCGAAGCCTTCGTGCTGATGGGTGCGTTCGTCACCTTGTTCAACTACATCGGCTACCGCTTGCTGGCCGAGCCGTATCACATGGATCAGGTGTTTGTGGGGCTGCTTTCCGTGGTGTACCTGTCGGGTATCTACAGCTCGGCGAAAATCGGCTCGCTGGCGGACAAAATCGGTCGCCGCAAAGTGCTCTGGAGCACTATCGCGCTGATGATCAGCGGCCTCGCCCTGACGATGTTTACGCCATTGCCGCTGGTCATCCTCGGCATGCTGGTCTTCACGTTCGGCTTCTTCGGTGCCCACTCGGTCGCCAGCAGCTGGATCGGCCGCCGTGCCCTCAAGGCCAAGGGCCAGGCATCGTCCTTGTACCTGTTCAGCTACTACGCCGGGGGAAGCATTGCCGGTACGGCGGGCGGCGTGTTCTGGCACCTGGGCGGCTGGAACGGGATCGGCTTGTTCATTGGCGCATTGCTGGTGGTGGCGTTGCTGGTGGCCTTGAAGCTGGCGAAGTTGCCGCCGCTGCCGGGAGCCGGCGCGACTATCTGAGCACCACACGTGCCTCCAGCACCGCGTTGCGCTTTTCCAGGGTCAAGGATTGCAGCGCGGTGCCATTGCGTTCGATGCGGTCCAGCCATGCCAGCAATGCCTTGGCGTCACCGCTGAGGCTCAGGCGCAATTGATCGCCGTCGGTGTTGACCTGATGCAATTCGAGCCCCGCCTCGGTCGCGCTTTCACTGACGTGAAGCGATAGCGGCTGGGTGACAGGCTCGCGCGTATTGCGTGGGCGCGCCAGTTGCAATTGCGCCGCCAGTGCCAGCTGCTGCTGATACTGACGCTCGGCCGTCGCAAGGCGTTGCTGCGTCGGTTGCCAGACCAGAACGAATGCCCCCACGCCAAAAGCAAACGTGCCCAACATCAGTAACAACCGCCGTTCGCGCAGCGACAGACGTTGCCAGCGCTGCAGCAGCGCCAGCCATGTGATCAACCCGCTCAACTTCATGCGCCTTGCTCCAGGGTCAGGGTCGCCTGCACCCGATCGCCTTCCTTGCTCGCGCTGTCGAGTCGCACAGGCAAACCTTGCTGGCGGCCACGTTCACGCAATAATTCCAGTTCGGTAAAACTACTGGCGGTCAGCCGGACTTTCCAACCATCGCTTTCGCGAAATTCAATGCGCTGGACATCGACGTTGCTGGCGCCAATGACTTGCTCGACGAGTTTGACCAGCCCGGCAATATGACCGTCCCGGGGGGCCGCATTCTGGCTTTGCAACGCCTTGAGTTGCAGCGCCAGGTCAACGATGCGGGTCTGGTCCGGATAAAGCGCCTTGAATTGCTGCTCGTTGCGGCTGTATAGCTGACGGGCCTGGCTTTGGACAAAGCCGATCCGCGCCTCGCTGGCGCCCCAGTCGAGAAGCACCAGCGCCAGCACGACCAGCCCGCCGAGACGCCAGGGCAGACGCTTTCGAGGCGCAGCGAAATCACCGTGCAACAGATTGATCGGCTGTCCATGCTCTGAGGTCAGCCACTGATCGATATCAGTGGCGTCTTGACGCTCGTCGCGCCACTGCATGTCCATGGGCAAGCCTGGCTTGAGCGCCAGCAAACCGTCATCCGACAAGGTCAGGCGCGCAGGCAAGCCACCACCGAGCAGCCAGCGGCCACACCACCAGATACCGAGCGCCTGGCCAGGAGGCAACACATCGGCATCGACAAATACGGATCGCACTTCAATACCTGCTTCGGCCAAGAGCGCGAGCACCGCGGCAAATCGTTCGCGGTCGATCACCATCACCGGATAGCGACCTTGCGAGTCGCGCGCACCGATGCTCAGGTGCAGCTTTTCCAGTGCCTCGCTCAGTTGCTCTTCGACGGCGAAGGCGATGGCCTGGGCACCGGGCTGGCGCCTGGACGGCCATGGATCACTGCGCAACCAGCTGCACAATTCCATGGGCAACAGCACATCGACCGCCTGCCCAGCCAGTACCTGTGCCGCTTGATCCAATCGCAGGCGCTGCCGTTCGCCGGTCGAAGTCCATCGGCAACATGGCCAGGCGAGCGTGGGCCGGGCCAAGCCTTCGGCGGTCAGGTAAAGCCAGGTTTTCATTGCGGTATCTCGCTTGCGTTCGAGGGGAGGACACGCCGTTGCAGGATCTTCAACTGACGCGTCTTTGGGTCGCGTTCGACATCGGTGGCCAGCCGCAGATGAGCCTGCCCCTGGGTCACTTGAACGGTGATGCGGTACCAGCGGCTGTCAACACCCAGGCCATGACTGTTCAAGCCCAGACCTGACAACAGCGGGTCCTGGGTAAAGGCTTGAACGCTTGGCCAGCCTGCTGCGGAACGTTGGCGTACCAGGGCTTCGGCCGTTGTGCGCTCGACACCGTCGAGCGTGCGCAACACCAGCGCCGGTGCCGTGTTGATGTTCGTCGCCGCCTCTACCGGTAACAACGCGACCCAGGGCGCCAGGCGACGCAACAGCTCAGCGTCGACGCCGGGAAGCAGTCGCAGCTGGCTGAGCTCGCGCAGCGCCCCCACTTGCTCAAGTTGCAACGACGGCAGTTCAAGCAGCGTCAGCAAACGCGCCCAGCGATTTAGCGTGACTTGATCGATCTGGCCCTGAATCAACAGGGCATTGAGGTTGAAACGCCCGGCCAGGTCCTCGATGTCGACGCGTATCTGCGCGTCTTCAACGGCGAAAGTACTGGACGGTTCAGCAATCGGCTCGCTGTCTTTTTGCTGAGCCTTGAGCACTCCCAGGCCCCAGCTTTCCCCGGCGACACCGAGTTGCCGCAGGTGCATCTGCTGTAACTGCTGCCCCGTGCTTTGCAGCAATGCGCGATGGCTGCGCAGCATGCCGCCGACGATTAACAGCGCCAGGCTCATGACCAGCAACACACTGATCAAGGCGACGCCACGTTGACCTGTCCTCATGGCAGTGCCTGCGGTAATAACAGCACCCGGCGGATCGCTTCGAAACGCCCTGCCGACATCTGCATTTCCACCGCCAGGGGCGCTCTCAGGTTCTGACCGGACGGCCAATCACCGCGCCAGCCGACCTGGCTGTCGTACAAACGCCAGCGCAGGTCTCGGACATCGCCGAGGAGTTTTTGCCGCTGCACGCTCTGGGCGCCTTCTGCCCGACTGTCGCGCCATAGCACGCCGTTGTCGAGTCGATAGGTCAGCAGCTGTCGCTCACTGCGCGGCAAGTCCAGCGGATTGCGCCAATTGCCGCGCAACAGCTGCAACTGCGACGGCTCAAGCACGACCGGCTGTTGCGCGATGTGCAGCAGGTCGCGCTCGATCACGGCCACGGCGCGTTGCAGGTTTCGAAACTCACGTTCGTGGCTCTGCGTGCCTTGCTGCACACGCACCACACCGTCGAACAGCGTCCAGCTGGCCAGCCCCAACAAGGCGAAAATCGAGATGGCAATCACCAGTTCCAGCAGGGTGAATCCGCCTTGCTCATTCATGACGATTGGCTATCCAGCCACTGGTGCGGAACAGGGTCTGGTCACGACCGGCGAGGCCGACTTCGACCTCGACCGGCACCCCATGCGGATCGCTCGCCACGCCGACGTATTGACGCACCACCCAGTCGCGACTCCCCATGCTCACCACCTGTTGTGACTGTGCACTCACGGGGAATGATTGCAGGCGCATCTCGTTCAGCTGGTTGTCTGCCACCCAGGCCGCGAGAAGGCGCTCTTCGGCAGTGCCTGCCTGCTTCACCACGTATTGGCTGGCGGACAGCACCGCCGTCGCCAGGGTCGCGAAAATCGCCAGGGCCACCATGACTTCAAGCAAGGTGAATCCGCCCATGCGAGACATGAACGACGGCTCAGTCATCGACCATCACCTCACCGATGCCATCGCCGGTCACCGTCGCCCAGATCCTGTCCTGGCCTGCGAACGCCAGTGTGAAACTGCTGGTTTCATCGCTGCTGTACAGCAGAATCTGGGGAGGGCCGGCGTCAGCGCCCAGCCGCATGGAATATCCCTCCTGCTCAAGGCTCAGCCGCATGCTCTCGGGCCATCGGTAGAAGGCTGCCAGTGGTTCCCAGCTACGCCCATCGAGGCGCATTGCCCGGTACCCTTCGGCGCTCAGCCGCAGGCCGTATTCCCGCCCTTCGAGCACTGCCTGTTCCCGCAGTTGGCGGATGACGCCAGCCAAGGCGCCCGCTTCCTGCCGAGCTTGCTGTACCGGGTTAACGCCGGTGGCAAGACTCACCATGCCCACCAGCACGCCGATCAAGACGATCACTATCATCATTTCCAGCAAGGTAAATCCCCGACAACGGCGCGGCATGCTTCAACCACCCCAATTGCCGATTTCCGCCGCGTGCCCTTCGCCACCCGCTACGCCATCAGAGCCGAGGGAATACAAGTCGTAGCCGCCATCGACCGATTTAACACCGGGATTGAGGTACTGATACGGCGTGCCCCACGGATCGACGGGCAAACTTTTCAGGTAACCCTGTGGGTTCCAGTTCCGCGGCGCCGGCACCCCGGAAGGATGCTTGCTCAAGGCCTCCAGCCCCTGCTGCGTGGAGGGGTAGTGGAAGTTGTCGAGGCGATACATTTCCAGGGCGGTGGCGATAGCCTGCAGATCGACGTTGGCAGCGGTGACTTTGGCCTGGTCGGGACGGCTCATGAACTGCGGCACCACGATTGCCCCCAGGATGCCGATGATGACGACCACCACCATGATCTCGATCAGGGTAAAACCGTGCTGGGAAGTTCTGTGACGTAAAGCGTTCATGGGTCAATTCACCAATTGGTTGAGGCTGAGAATCGGAAGCAGAATGGCCAGGACGATCAGCAGCACCACACCGCCCATCATCACGAGCATGGCCGGCTCGAACAGGCTCACCACCAAGGCAATACGCGCCGCCAGGCTGCTCTCCTGTTGTTCGGCGGCACGGGCCAGCATGCGATCGAGTTCTCCCGCACGCTCGCCACTGGCGATCATGTGCAGCATCATCGGCGGGATGTCGCCGCTCAGTTCCAGGCCATGGGTCAGGGTTCCACCTTCGCGAACCGAGCGGGCGACATCGGTCATCCGCGCACGGATGGTCAGGTTGCCGATCACGGCAGCGGCAATTTCCAGAGCGTCGACCAAGGGCACGGCGCTTTTGCCTAGGATCGCCAGGGTGCTGGCAAATCGTGCAGCTTCCATCGCACGCAGCACGTCACCACAGACCGGCAGGTTCAACACCAGGCGATGCCAGCGCAGGCGCCAGACCCGTTGACGCAAGCTCCAGCGCCAAAGGGCGATCAGCAGCGCCAGCGCGACGATCACCAGTAGGCCATGGTTGCGCAACCCGTCACTGGTACCAATCAACGCCCGCGTCAACCATGGCAACGGTTGGCCGCTGTCGACAAAAATCTTCACCACGTCCGGCACCACGTAACCGAGCAGAAAGCCGACGATGACCACGCTGGCCAACATCAGGATCAAGGGGTACACCAGCGCCATCTGGATTTTTTGCCGTGAGGCCTGGCGAGCCTGGGTGTACGCAGCCAATTGCTCCAGCACCTGGCCCAGATGGCCGGAACGTTCTCCGGCGGCCACCGTGGCGCGGAACAGTTCGGGGAACGCCTTGGGAAACTGCGCCAGCGCAGCGGCCAGGGCATGGCCTTCCATGACCCGGCTGCGGACCGCCGACAGCAAACTGGCAACCCGGCGCTTGGCACTCTGTTTCGCCACGGCCTCAAGGGACTCCTCCAAGGGCAAGCCGGCCTGGACCAGTGTGGACAATTGCAGCGTCAGCAGTGCCAGGTCGGCGGCACTCAATCGACCTGCACTGCCGGGCTTGTTTGCGCCAGCAACGACCCGGATTTCCTTCAAGTCCCGCGGCCACAACCCGCGCTCACGCAACAGTTGCCGCGCATGACGGGGGCTGTCCGCCTCCAGCCGCCCCTTGCGCTGGCTGCCCTGGACGTCATCGGCCCGGTAATCGAATGTCGGCATGACCTAGTCCTCCCGCGTCACGCGCAGTAGCTCGTCGAGACTGGTCAGCCCGTCCAGCACCCGTTGGCGGCCGTCCTGGAACAGACTGCGCGACTGCTGGCGGGCCTCGTTGGCCAAGGCCTGTTCACTGGCTCCCCGGTGAATCAGCGCAGCCATAGCCGGTGTGACGCTGATCAGTTCATAGATGCCGACGCGCCCGCGATAACCGTGCTGGCACTGCTCACAGCCCACGGCCCGGAACAGCTGCAGCGGTGCGGCGCCAAGCCCCAGACGCTGGCATGCCGTCGCATCCGCGTCATAAGGCGCCTTGCAATGAGGGCACAGCGTGCGCAGTAATCGCTGGGCCAGAATGCCCACCAGCGACGATGCCAGCAGGTAGGCATCGACACCCATGTCCGCCAGGCGCGTCACCGCACCGACCGCACTGTTGGTGTGCAGCGTCGAGAGCACCAGATGACCGGTCAGGGAAGCCTGGACGGCAATTTCGGCGGTCTCGCGGTCACGGATTTCGCCGACCATCACCACGTCCGGGTCCTGGCGCAGGATCGCTCGCAACCCCCGGGCAAAGGTCATGTCCACTTTCGGGTTGACCGGCATCTGCCCCACACCCGGCAGGTGGTATTCGATGGGATCTTCGACGGTGAGGATATTGCGGGTCTGGTCGTTCAGGCTGTTCAGCGCGGCGTACAGGCTGGTGGTCTTGCCTGAGCCGGTAGGCCCGGTCACCAGCAGGATGCCGTGGGGTTTTCCCAGGAGGTGGCGCAGGTCCCGGAGGATGTCCTGCGGCATGCCCAGGCGCGACAGTTCAAGGCGCCCGGCCTGCTTGTCGAGCAAGCGCAGTACCACCCGTTCGCCGTGTGCCGAAGGCAGGGTCGAGACCCGCACATCGACTTCATGCCCGGCAAGGCGCAAGGCCATCCGCCCATCCTGGGGCACGCGTTTTTCAGCGATATCCAGGCGCGCCATGACCTTGATGCGCGACACCAGCAGCGTCGCCAATTCACGTCGAGGCCGAAGCATTTCACGCAACTGCCCGTCGACCCGCATGCGCACCGACAGGTACTGCTCGAAGGTTTCCAGATGCACATCTGAGGCTTGCTCGCGCATGGCCTCGCTGAGTAACGCATTGATCAAGCGGATGATCGGCGCATCGCCTTGCTGCTCCAGCAAATCGGCGGTTTGCGGCACCTTGTCCACCAGGCTCAGCAAGTCCAGTTCTTCGTCCAGCCCTTGGGCCACCTGCTCGGCGGCGCTCTGGCCTTCGCGGTAGGCGGCTGCCAGGCGTGCTGCAAAAATCTCGGGGTTTAGCACCCGCAGCGGCAGCTCGCGAGCGCATGCCCGGCGAGCTTCCGCCACGGCGGTGAGCGGCGTATCGGCACGCACCGCAAGTCTTGGCTGGTCACCTTCGCACTCCAGCAGCACGCCGAATCGACGGGCAAAACCGAAGGGAAGTGGCTGGCAATCACCGATTGAACGAGTCATGGCGCAGGCTTGCGCAGATCGAACACGGGCGCATCGGAAACCGGTTCGAACAGCTGACGCGAATCGGCCGGCAGCAGCAACGAGTTGTTATCCCGTGCCCCCGACTGGCTCAAGTCACGCAGCGCGTTGTACCGCTGCTGGCTGATGCCGCTCAGGTCTTCCTTGCTGCGCACGATGGTGGGCCGCAGGAACACCATGAGATTGCTTTTGCTCTGGGTGTCCCGGTTCCAGCGAAACAGTGCGCCCAAATAAGGAATATCACGCAGTAACGGCACCCCGCTTTTCTGGGTTCTGACGCTGTCTCTGATCAACCCGCCAATCACAATGATTTCACCATCGTCGGCCAGGATGGTGCTCTTGAGGGCGCGCTTGTTGGTGATCAGGTCCGAAGAGTCGATGCCCGATACCGAGGGCGCTATGTCCGACACCTCCTGTTCGACCTCCAGGCGCAGCGTCGAGCCTTCGTTGATGTAAGGCTTGATCTTCAGGCTGATGCCCACGTCCTTGCGTTCGACGGTGGTGAACGGATTGTCTGCACCGTTGCTGTTTGTGGCATAGGAGCCGGTCTTGAACGGGACGTTCTGGCCGACGATGATGTGGGCTTCCTGGTTGTCCAGCGTCAACAGGCTTGGCGTAGAGAGCAGGTTGCTGTGGGTGTTGCTGGCCAAGGCCGAAATCAATGCGCCAAAGCGATCACTGCCCAGGCGCAACAACGCGCCTTCGGGTGCGGACTTTTTCTCGTTGAAGTCCAGGCCGCCGACAATCGGGATATCGGTGCCGGGAAAGTTGATGAAGCCTTTCGCATCCCCCGTGCTGATGCCCCATTGCACGCCGACCGCTTCAGCGATATCCCCGGAAATCTCGACGATGGCAGCATGGATCAGCACCTGGGCGCGGGGCTGGTCCAACTGACGCACAATGCTTTCGATGGTCCTGACCTGCTCCGGCTCGGCGATCAGCACCAGCGCATTCTGGCTTTCGTCGGCCTTGATCATGAAGGCAGTGCCTGGCGCTGTGTCCTTGCTGTTGCCAAGGGCCGGAGCCGCTTTTCGGCCCTGCCCTATGCTTTCCAGAATCTCGGCCAACTGTTTGGCGTTGCTGTGACGCAAGCGGATCACCCGGGCATTGTCCTCCGTCGCCGTGGCAGGAACATCGAGGCCGCGCGCCAACTCGGCAAGGCGTTGGCGTACGGCTGCCGGGCCAATCAGGATCAGGCGATTGGTCCTGCTGTCGGCCAATACCTGGATCGCGTTCTCGGCCGTGCGCTTGCCCAGGGAGGCTTCCATTACGGGGACCACCTCACTGGCGCGGGCGTGGCGCAACTGCACCACGGCGTGCATGTTGCCTTGTCCGGAATCCAGCTGGCGGATGACCTGGACGATGCGCTGCGCATTGGATGCCGTCTCCGTGACCACCACCGCATTGGCCGACACGGACGGCCCGACATAGCCGTTGGCCGAGACCAATGGCCGGACCAGCCCGGCGATGTCGGCGGCACTGCTGTTGTTCAGCTCGATCACCCGGGTGACAAATTGCGAGGGTGTAGCGTTTTTTGCAGGGCTGGTGCCGGCGCGTGTCTTGGCTTCGGTCACTGGCGTGATCAGGATGCGGTCACCCTCATCGATCACCGTGAAGTTGTGGGCGTCGAGCACCCCGTAGAACAAGCGGCGCACGCCTTCGCGATCAAGGGCTTGTTGAGACATTACCGTGATGCGTCCGGAGACCCTGGGATCCAGCACCACGGTGGTCCCCAGAATGCCGGAGATTTCCTCAACGATGTCGCGCAGCTCAGCATTGTTCATCGCCAACTCCCACTTTTCCTGGGCTGCCTGCAACGCGCCTGGCACAGCCAGACTCGCCAATACGATAAGGAAAAGCATGGAGCGCAAAGCCTGCGCGCCAATGAAACTGTTCATGATGTCGATCACTCTGACGGCCCGGAAACCGGGCGTAGGTAACGCGTAGAAATAGCGGGAGCCTGTGTGTCGCCTGGTGACTCAAGTTTGCGCAGGAAACGCGCAGCAGACGGTTGCAGCGCTAATCGCTCTTCCCGCCCCTTGTTCCACAGCACCACCTGATTGGCCTCGACGCGACGCAGCACGCTGCCACCGGGCAAACGTTCGCCCACCTGGTACATGCGCGGGCCTTGAGCATCGGCAAGCAAAGCGCGGGACAAACCGCTGCTCAGGACAAAGCTGGCCTGCAAGGTCAGCGGCTCGGCACTGGCAAGCAACGAGGTTCCCTGGGTCAGGCCCAGCACCGACGCCACTGCAGTAGCATCCAGCGGTACATGGACGGGTACAGAGGTTGGCGCCGCCACTGGGAGCGGCGGCGAGGCGAGGCGTTCACGAAAGTGCCATTCCTGCCAGATCAGCAGCAATGCATAACCCACTGGCAAGACCAGCAGGCCTAAACGGCTCACCACCATCCATGATTTCTTCACGAGTAGTTCACTCGAGCCGTTCGATAACCCGAAACCGTCATTTGCAACTCAATTAAAAAGAGAACCTTCAAGCGACCTTTACAGGTCACTTGAAGTACTGCGAGGGACTTAGAGCTTGTTCCAGGCCATGTGCCAATGCGCACCGACACCTGGTTCAAAACCATTGGCGGACGGGCTGAACTGCTTGCAATAACCAGACTCAGGGAATGGCTTGCACTCAAAGACTTCATTGGTCTTCGGCTGCAGCACCTTGGTACCGGCGGTGTACTCGCCAAGGTTTTGCGGGAACACGAAGTCGTAGTCGGCGCCAGCACCCTCACCGGTCAACTGGGTCACCTGGGTATCCTGGCGAGTGGTCCGGCCATCCAGAGTCGTGCCGACCAGCGTCAGGGTGTGTTTGCCGGGGTTGCTGCGAACATCAATGGCCATCGAGGTCGGCCCGCTGTCCACTTGTGCGGAAGTGGAGCCGACCAGCTTGTTGCTCTCATCGAACAGCGTCGCTTCGACATTCATCTTGCGATTGGACAGGATGTTGAAATCAATCTTGGCCAAGCCTTTGTCCAACACATACTCATCTTGCCGGGAAGCCACCGACAGGCGAGCCGTTGCATCTTCCTGCATGTTCAATTGCACTTCGTAGCGGGTTACGCCGCTTTGTTTTTGTGCGTACAAGGTGTTGTTGCCACGGATCGGCTCGATGTCGCCATTTTCGTTACGAATACCAGCGCGGATAACCGTGTGAGTCTTGTTGATTTTCTCTGCCAACTTGAACGACCAGTTGTTCGGCGAACCTTCTTCTACGGTATCAATGGAAACTTCCACGCTGTATTCCGGGCTCTCACCATTGGCCGAGAATGCGCGAGCCTTGACCTTGTCGCCAACCAGCAACGGGGTCCCGGCAGAAATGCTGCCTACTGAAGACCAGCCACCCGGCAGCGCCGGCTCGGCAAGAATGTTCACATCGGCCGCGTTATAGAACGCAGCATCAGTGTCACCCACGGTCCATATACCCAGGATGATGTGCTGCCCGGATTTGTCATCAGGGATGGTGCAGTTGTGCTTGGCGCCGGAGACCGGCAGTTGATGTCCGCCGTCGACGGAACAGAACGGCGTGCTTTCGAACGAGGCGCGCTTGAGGGGCTCGTTAGGATTCCAACCGTTGCGAGTGATGAAATACTCATGCTTGGTGGCTGGGTGTGCTTGCGTGTAGCGCCATTGGAAATCGATGTTACGGTCGCGGATTTCAGTCAGGCTCCATCGGGTTGCCGACTGGGCGTCCATGGCAGAAAAGCTAGGATGGGCACCGCTGGGGATCTTGCCGTCGATCGGTCCCTGCAAGGGCGCTCCGCCACTGCCTGCCGGGAATCCCTTGAAGGTTTCGCCCACGCTTTGTGGCTCGTATTGCGCAGCGCCACAGTTGGTGTTCACTCCTTTCTGGCAAAGCAGTGCACGGGAAGGCGGAACTTCCAGATAGCCATGCGCGGACACACTTTGTGACGCCAACATTGCCGATAACAGGATCATTGAAGAAGTGCAGGCGGCCAGCGCACTTCCTTTGTAATAAGTATTTTTCATCCAATAAATTCCAGACTGCTTATCGAGAATCAAGGCGTGCAATGCAGACGCCGTTAATTGCAATTCTGCTCACCACAGGGGAGCACGGGTCGATAAATTTACTTGGATGAAATAACTTTATATGTAGGGAAAATCTCCACTTACAGCAGGATTATTCGACCCATTCATATACCCAACACAAAATGAAAAAGATCTTACAAGAGGTAACACTTGAGTTGGACATGAAAAACCAAACTTAAAAAAAGCCCGTTCGGCACCAGGCCGGACGGGCTTTAAACAACTGAAACGCTGTTATTCGTGATACTGCGCCGACAAGTCATGCACCGCGCGCAGGAAGGCGCCGGCGTGCTCCGGATCGACTTCCGGGGTGATGCCATGGCCGAGGTTGAACACGTGGCCGCTGCCCTTGCCGTAGCTGGCGAGGATACGGCCCACTTCGGCACGGATCGCTTCAGGTTTGGCGTAGAGCACGGTCGGGTCCATGTTGCCTTGCAGGGCAACCTTGTCGCCGACACGGGCGCGGGCGCTGCCGATGTCGCACGTCCAGTCCAGGCCGAGGGCATCAGCGCCAGCATCAGCAATGCTTTCCAGCCACAGGCCGCCGTTCTTGGTGAACAGAATGACCGGAACCTTGCGGCCTTCGTGCTCGCGGATCAGGCCGCTGACGATTTTGCGCATATAAGCCAGGGAGAACTCCTGGTACGCCGCCGCCGAGAGGCTGCCGCCCCAGCTGTCGAAGATCTGAACTGCTTGCGCGCCGGCCAGGATCTGGCCGTTGAGGTAGCTGGTGACCGTCTGCGCGAGCTTGTCCAGAAGCAGGTGCAAGGCTTGCGGGTTGTCGTACAGCATGGTTTTGGTCTTGCGGTAGTCTTTCGACGAGCCGCCTTCGACCATGTAGGTGGCCAGTGTCCATGGGCTGCCGGCGAAGCCGATCAACGGCACGCGGCCGTTCAGTTCACGGCGAATGGTGCTGACCGCGTCCATCACGTAACCCAGGTCTTTCTGTGGATCAGGAATCGGCAGGGCTTCGATGTCGGCCAGGGTGCTGACGACTTTCCTGAAGCGCGGGCCTTCGCCGGTTTCGAAGTACAGGCCTTGGCCCATGGCATCGGGGATGGTCAGGATGTCGGAGAAGAGGATCGCCGCGTCCAGCTGCGGATAGCGGTCGAGCGGCTGCAGCGTGACTTCGCAAGCGAACGCCGGGTTCATGCACAGGCTCATGAAATCGCCGGCCTTGGCGCGGCTGGCGCGGTATTCAGGCAGGTAGCGACCGGCTTGACGCATCATCCACACAGGGGTGACGTCTACGGGTTGCTTGAGCAGGGCGCGCAGGAAACGGTCGTTCTTCAGGGCAGTCATGTCGGCATCCGGAAAAAAAGTGCGGGCATTTTCTCAGAGCCGGACGCAAAAGGCACGAATGCAGGTCAGCCTTTTGTCTATCGGGTCAATTTGTCGCGGGGGGACACGATCTTCGCAACACCACAAAACAACTGTAGGAGCGAGCCTGCTCGCGATAGCTGAGTGTCAGTCAATACATCTGGTGACTGATTCACCGCCATCGCGAGCAGGCTCGCTCCTACAGGTTTTGTGCCGCCTGATCAGACGCCCAGGTAATCCAGGATCCCTTCCGCCGCATTACGGCCTTCGAAGATCGCCGTCACCACCAGGTCAGAACCGCGAACCATATCGCCACCGGCGAAGATTTTCGGGTTGCTGGTCTGGTGCTTGTACTGACCTTGCTCGGGTGCCACGACGCGGCCCTGGCTGTCGGTCTGGATGCTGAACTGTTCGAACCACGGCGCCGGGCTTGGACGGAAACCGAAGGCGATGACCACGGCGTCGGCCGGGATGATCTCTTCGGAGCCCGGGATCGGCTCGGGGCTGCGACGGCCACGGGCGTCCGGCTCGCCGAGACGGGTCTCGACCACCTTGACGCCTTCGACCCGGTCTTCACCGACAATCGCGATCGGCTGGCGGTTGTAGAGGAACTTCACGCCTTCTTCCTTGGCGTTCTTCACCTCTTTGCGCGAGCCCGGCATGTTCGCTTCGTCACGACGATAAGCACAGGTCACCGACTTGGCACCCTGGCGAATCGAAGTACGGTTGCAGTCCATCGCGGTGTCGCCACCGCCGAGTACCACGACCTTCTTGCCCTTCATGTCGACGAAATCTTCCGGCGACTTTTCAAAGCCCAGGTTGCGGTTGACGTTGGCGATCAGGAAGTCCAGCGCGTCGTACACGCCCGGCAGGTCTTCACCGGCGAAGCCGCCTTTCATGTAGGTGTAGGTGCCCATGCCCATGAATACGGCATCGTATTCTTCGAGCAGTTGCTCCATGGTCACGTCCTTGCCCACCTCGGTATTGAGGCGGAACTGGATGCCCATGCCGCTGAAGACTTCGCGACGATTGCTCAGCACGGTCTTTTCCAGCTTGAACTCGGGGATGCCGAAGGTCAGCAGGCCACCGATTTCCGGGTTCTTGTCGAACACCACCGGGGTCACGCCGCCACGCACCAGCACGTCGGCACAGCCCAGGCCCGCGGGGCCCGCACCGATGATCGCGACACGCTTGCCAGTCGGCTTGACCTTGGACATGTCCGGGCGCCAGCCCATGGCGAACGCGGTGTCGGTGATGTACTTCTCCACCGAACCGATGGTCACCGCGCCGAAGCCGTCGTTGAGGGTGCAGGCACCCTCGCACAGACGGTCCTGCGGGCACACCCGGCCGCAGACTTCCGGCAGGGTGTTGGTCTGGTGCGACAGCTCGGCGGCGGCGAGGATGTTGCCCTCGGCCACCAGTTTCAGCCAGTTGGGAATGAAGTTGTGCACCGGGCACTTCCATTCGCAATACGGGTTACCGCAACCCAGGCAGCGGTGGGCCTGGTCGGCCGACTGCTGGGGTTTGAAGGGTTCGTAGATTTCCACGAACTCTTTCTTGCGTTGACGCAACAGTTTCTTCTTCGGATCCTTGCGCCCGACCTCGATGAACTGGAAGTCATTATTCAGACGTTCAGCCATTTTAAAACCTCATCAAACTCTTCAGGCGCATATCACTGCGGGTTGGCACGGGTGCTGGAAAGCAACGATTTCAGGGAGGCAGCCTTGGGCTTGACCAACCAGAAACGGCGCACGTAATCGTCGAGGTTCTCGGCGAGTTCACGACCCCACTCGCTGTCGGTTTCCTCGACGTACTCGTTCAGCACGCGTTGCAAATGGCTGCGGTAGGCTTCCATCGCCTCACCGCTGATCCGCTGGATTTCCACCAGTTCGTGGTTGACCCGGTCAACGAATGTGTTGTCCTGGTCGAGCACGTAGGCGAAACCGCCGGTCATGCCAGAACCGAAGTTGTAACCGGTCTTGCCCAGGACGCAGACGAAACCACCGGTCATGTACTCGCAGCAGTGATCACCAGTGCCTTCCACGACGGTGTGGGCACCGGAGTTACGCACGGCGAAACGCTCACCCGCGGTACCGGCGGCGAACAGCTTGCCGCCAGTGGCGCCGTACAGGCAGGTGTTGCCGATGATGGCACTGTCCTGGGTCTTGTAGATGCTGCCTTTTGGCGGAACGATCACCAGCTTGCCGCCGGTCATGCCCTTGCCGACGTAGTCGTTGGCGTCGCCTTCCAGGTACATGTTCAGGCCGCCGGCGTTCCACACACCGAAGCTCTGGCCAGCCGTGCCCTTGAAGCGGAAGGTGATCGGCGCGTTGGCCATGCCCTGGTTGCCGTGCTTGCGGGCGATGTCGCCGGAGATCCGCGCGCCGATGGAACGGTCGCAGTTGCAGATATCCAGCTCGAATTCCGCGCCGCTCTTGTCGTTGATCGCCGAGGTGGCCATGTCGACCATTTTCTCGGCCAGCAGGCCTTTGTCGAACGGCGGGTTGCGCTCAACGCCGCAGAACTGCGGCTTGTCCGCCGGCACGTGGTCGCTGCCCAGCAATGGGGTCAGGTCCAGGTGATGCTGCTTGGCGGTCTGGCCTTCGAGCACTTCCAGCAGATCGGTACGACCGATCAACTCTTCGAGGGAACGCACGCCCAGCTTGGCCAGCCACTCACGGGTTTCTTCGGCGACGTAGGTGAAGAAGTTCACCACCATGTCGACGGTACCGATGTAGTGATCCTTGCGCAGCTTCTCGTTCTGGGTCGCGACGCCGGTGGCGCAGTTGTTCAGGTGGCAGATGCGCAGGTATTTGCAGCCCAGGGCGATCATCGGCGCGGTGCCGAAGCCGAAGCTTTCAGCGCCGAGGATGGCTGCCTTGATCACGTCGAGGCCGGTTTTCAAGCCGCCGTCGGTCTGTACCCGGACTTTGCCGCGCAGGTCGTTGCCGCGCAGGGTCTGGTGGGTTTCGGCCAGGCCGAGCTCCCACGGTGCGCCCGCGTATTTGATCGAGGTCAGCGGCGATGCGCCGGTACCGCCGTCGTAGCCGGAGATGGTGATCAGGTCGGCATAGGCCTTGGCCACACCGGCGGCGATGGTACCGACGCCTGCTTCCGCTACCAGCTTCACCGAGACCAGCGCCTTCGGGTTGACCTGCTTGAGGTCAAAAATCAGCTGCGACAAGTCTTCGATCGAATAGATGTCGTGGTGCGGTGGTGGCGAAATCAGGGTCACGCCTGGCACTGCGTAACGCAGCTTGGCGATCAGGCCGTTGACCTTGCCGCCTGGCAATTGACCACCCTCGCCCGGCTTGGCGCCCTGGGCAACCTTGATCTGCAGCACTTCGGCATTGACCAGGTATTCCGGGGTCACACCGAAACGACCGGTAGCAACCTGCTTGATTTTCGAGCTCTTGATGGTGCCGTAGCGCGCCGGGTCTTCGCCGCCTTCGCCGGAGTTGGAACGCGCACCGAGGCGGTTCATGGCTTCGGCCAGGGCTTCGTGAGCCTCAGGCGACAGGGCGCCCAGGGAGATACCGGCGGAGTCGAAGCGCTTGAGCACCGATTCCAGTGGTTCGATTTCGCTGATGTCCAGCGGCGTGTCGAGGGTTTTCACCTTCAGCAGGTCACGGATCATCGACACCGGGCGGTTGTCCACCAGCGAGGTGTATTCCTTGAACTTGCTGTAGTCGCCCTGTTGCACAGCGGCTTGCAGGGTATTGACCACGTCCGGGTTGTAGGCGTGATATTCGCCGCCGTGGACGAATTTCAGCAGGCCACCTTGCTGGATCGGCTTGCGCGCGCTCCAGGCTTCGGTAGCCAGGGCTTTCTGCTCGGCTTCGATGTCGACGAAACGCGCGCCCTTGATGCGGCTTGGCACGCCCTTGAAGCTCAGGTTGCAGACTTCCTCGGACAGGCCAATCGCCTCGAACAACTGCGCACCGCGGTACGAAGTGATGGTCGAGATACCCATCTTCGACAGGATCTTGAGCAGGCCCTTGGTGATGCCTTTACGGTAGTTCTTGAACACCTCGTAGAGGTCGCCCAGTACTTCACCGGTGCGGATCAGGTCGCCCAGCACTTCATAGGCCAGGAACGGATAAACGGCAGAAGCACCGAAACCGATCAACACGGCGAAGTGATGCGGATCGCGAGCGGTCGCGGTTTCCACCAGGATGTTGGAGTCGCAACGCAGGCCCTTCTCGGTCAGGCGGTGGTGTACCGCGCCGGTGGCCAGGGAGGCGTGGATCGGCAACTTGCCCGGGGCAATGTGACGGTCACTCAGGACGATCTGCGTACGACCGGCGCGCACGGCTTCTTCAGCCTGATCGGCGACGTTACGGATCGCTGCTTCCAGACCGATGCTTTCATCGTAGTTGAGGTCGATTTTCTGGCGTTCGAAGCCCGGACGATCGAGGTTCATCAGCGAGCGCCACTTGGCCGGGGAAATGACCGGCGAGCTGAGGATCACGCGCGAAGCGTGTTCCGGCGACTCCTGGAAGATGTTGCGCTCGGCACCTAGGCAGATCTCCAGCGACATGACGATGGCTTCACGCAGCGGGTCGATCGGCGGGTTGGTGACCTGCGCGAACTGCTGGCGGAAATAGTCGTACGGCGTGCGCACGCGCTGGGACAGCACGGCCATCGGCGTATCGTCGCCCATCGAGCCCACGGCTTCGTAGCCTTGTTCGCCGAGCGGACGCAGCACCTGGTCGCGCTCTTCGAACGTGACCTGGTACATCTTCATGTATTGCTTGAGCTGATCGACGTCGTAGAAGGCCGAACCGTGGTCGTTGTCTTCCATGGTCGCCTGGATGCGCAGGGCATTCTTGCGCAGCCATTGCTTGTACGGATGACGCGACTTGAGGCGGTTGTCGATGGCATCGGTGTCGAGGATCTGACCGGTCTCGGTGTCCACGGCAAAGATCTGGCCCGGGCCAACGCGGCCCTTGGCGATCACGTCTTCAGGCTGGTAGTTCCAGACACCGATTTCCGAAGCCAGGGTGATGAAACCGTTCTTGGTGGTGACCCAACGCGCCGGACGCAGACCGTTACGGTCGAGCAGGCACACCGCGTAGCGACCATCGGTCATTACCACGCCGGCCGGGCCGTCCCACGGCTCCATGTGCATCGAGTTGTATTCGTAGAACGCGCGCAGGTCCGGGTCCATGGTCTCGACGTTCTGCCACGCAGGCGGAATGATCATCCGCACGCCACGGAACAGGTCGATGCCGCCAGTGACCATCAGCTCGAGCATGTTGTCCATGCTCGAGGAGTCGGAACCGACGCGGTTGACCAGCGGGCCGAGCTCTTCCAGGTCCATCAGATCGTTGGTGAACTTGGTGCGACGGGCCACGGCCCAGTTGCGGTTGCCGGTGATGGTGTTGATCTCGCCGTTGTGCGCCAGGAAGCGGAACGGTTGGGCCAGCGGCCATTTCGGCAGGGTGTTGGTGGAGAAGCGCTGGTGGAACACGCAAATCGAGGTTTGCAGGCGCTCATCGCTCAGGTCTGGATAGAAGGCGGTCAGGTCCGCCGGCATCATCAGGCCTTTGTAGATAATGGTCTTGTGCGAAAAGCTGCAGACGTAGTGGTCGGTATCGGCGGCGTTGGACACCGATGAGCGACGACGGGAGGTGAACAGCTTGACGGCCATGTCCTGGTCGCTCAGGCCTTCGCCACCGATGAACACCTGCTCGATCTGTGGCAGGCGCTCAAGGGCCAGGCGGCCGAGGACGCTGGTGTCGATCGGCACTTTGCGCCAGCCGACCAACTGCAGGCCGGCAGCCACGATCTCGCGGTTCATGTTCTCGCGAGCGGCTTCGGCTTTGACCGGGTCCTGGTTAAAGAAAACCATGCCCACGGCGTATTGCTTGGGCAATTCGACGCCGAAGGTTTCCTGGGCGATGGCTCGCAGGAACACGTCCGGCTTTTGAATCAGCAGACCGCAACCGTCACCGGTCTTGCCGTCAGCATTAATCCCACCGCGGTGGGTCATGCAGGTCAGGGCCTCGATGGCCGTTTGCAAAAGGGTATGACTGGGCTCGCCCTGCATATGGGCAATCAGGCCGAAACCGCAGTTATCCTTGAATTCATCTGGTTGGTACAGACCTGCTTTCATAGACACTTTCTCACCAGGCTGCCTCTCATCGAGGCAAATTTCTTTTCAATTCAACCACTTACCATCCGCGCCGAACGTACGCCAGCTTTGCGGGGGCAAAAGGGAGGTCATTGTACACACCGACACTTGGCCTCACAAATTTGGCGACGAAATGTCGCAAATCTATGTCGCATTTGTGAAAGGTTTAAAGCGATCTGCTGTGCTAGTCAAAACTTTTTTTAATTTTGACCGCAACGACTCAAAGACTACTGTGACGCAGACACCACAAGGCACGCGGCCTGTAGAGGCGGCATGCCGTGCAGAAATTTTGAGGTGCTTGGAGAGGCGGCCTGGGTAAGGCCGCCGAATCTTCAGCGAGCTGTTGCCAGTTCCTGTTGGACGCTGGCGACAGAGCGTGGCCAAGGTTTACCAGCCTGAACCTTCGCTGGCAAGGCCTTGATGGCGGAAACGGCTGCATCACGATTGGCGAAGTTGCCGTAGGTGATCACGTAGAGCGGCTTGCCGTTGAGGACCTTCTTGAAATAACGGTACTCGCCGCCCTGCTCCTTGACGAAGTTTTGCGCGGCCGTTTCGGAGCTGGTGCCGAGGATCTGCACCACGTAGTTACCTGGCGCCTGATCTGCGTACCAGGTGCCACCGGCAGCCTTGGCGACGGTCGCTGGCTTATCGGCCGGCTTGGCGGCAACGGCGGCTGGCTTGGCTGGCGCCTGGGCTGGAGCCGGCTTGGCAACCGGAGTAGGCGCTGGCTTGGCGGTGGCGACCTGGGTCGGTGCGGGCGTCGGCTTGGCTGCCGGCGTTGGCGCAGGACCGGCTGGAACGCCGGCTGGCGGTGCAATGGTGGTCACAGTCGGCGGTGTGGCGCTGGAACCCTCGACCGGCACGCCGTCATCGCCCTCGGTAATGCCACCCGCCGCTTCGGCCAATGGAGCCCGCATGACCGGTTGCGAATTGCCGACCAACGGCAATGGCGTTGGCTGCGAGTTGCCGGCGAATTCGACGGCCGGAGCACCGCCTTGCGAACCCTGGCCGAGCGGTAGTTGCGCCTGTTCGTTGGCAGGCGCACCCGTGGTCGGTGCCTTGCTGCGACCGGGCATCAACCAGGCCGCGGCTACCGCGACCACAACGACGGCGGAAATCGCCAATACGTGTTTCTTCGGCATATTGAACCCCATACTTGGACGCTTCACCGCTGAGCGGCTGGCAATCATGGCTTCGATCATCGCATCGCGGGCAACCTGGTTGATATTGCCAGGCCAACCCTCGGAGCTTTCGTGAATATCAGAGATCTGATTTGCGGTGAAAAGTTCGATACCCCGGCCGGCGCCTTCGAGCCGCTGCTCCAGGTATTCACGCGTTTCCTCTTCGGTGTAAGGCTGCAACTCGATGACGTGGAAGCGTTCTTCCTCGAGTTGCAAAGCCTCAAGTTGAGCGATCATCGACGACTCGCCGAACAGGAACACATGCGGACGGCCTTCCGGCGCACCCGCACCAAGGGCCATCAAGGCTTCAAGCGCGGACTCGTCGAGCTGCTCGGCGTCATCGACCAGTAGATAGACTTCCTGCCCCGTGAGAGCAAGCTGCACCACCTGTTTCAGGATTGCACCGACCTCGGCCTGGGCAACGTCCAGCGCCTGGGCAACCTGGCGCAACACGCCAGCCGAATCACCCGCACCACGGGCGGAAACCACCACGCTTTGCACGGTCTGCTTGTTGGTACTGGCCACCAGAGCCTGACGCAGCAGGGTCTTGCCACTGCCGTGCGGACCTGTGACTACCAACAGCAACTGGCTGTACCGCGCCAGATGGTGCAACTGCCCCAGCACCGGCTTGCGCTGGGCAGGGAAAAACTTGAAGCCAGGGACCCGTGGAGCAAAAGGGTCATGATTCAACTGGTAGTGGCCGAGGAAAGCCTCGTCGGCATGCAAACTAGTCATCGCGTTCTTATTAACCTTTAAGCTGAGCCAAGGCGCGGTAATCCGCTCCCAGCGTGGCCTGTAGAACCTCTTTCGGATAATCGTCGGTCACTACCGCTTCGCCCATGTGGCGCAGCAGCACCAGGCGCAAACGACCGTCGATCACTTTCTTGTCAATTGCCATGTGTTCGAGGAAATCGGCTGGCGTCATCTCTTCAGGCGGAACAACCGGCAGGCCGGCGCGCTGGAACAGGCGAATGCCGCGATCGCGCTCCTGTTCGCTGATCCAGCCCAGGCGCGCGGACATTTCCAGAGCCATTACAGTGCCAGCAGCGACCGCTTCACCATGCAGCCAGACACCATAGCCCATGTGGGTCTCGATGGCGTGACCGAAGGTATGACCCAGGTTGAGCGTTGCACGTACACCGGTCTCCTTCTCGTCGGCACCGACCACGGCCGCCTTGGCTGCACAGGAGCGCTCGATGGCATAGGTCAGGGCTTGCTGATCCAGATTGCGCAGGCGGTCGACGTTGTCTTCCAGCCAGGTCAGGAACGGCTCATCGCAGATCAGCCCGTACTTGATGACTTCGGCCAGGCCGGCGGACAGCTCGCGGGCTGGCAGGGTGTTGAGGGACGTGGTGTCGATCAGCACGACGTTCGGCTGATAGAAGGCGCCGACCATGTTCTTGCCCAGCGGATGGTTGATCCCGGTCTTGCCGCCCACCGAAGAGTCAACCTGCGACAGCAGCGTGGTCGGAACCTGGATGAAATCGACACCGCGCTGGTAGCAGGCAGCCGCAAAGCCAGCCATGTCGCCAATCACGCCGCCGCCCAGGGCAATCACCGTGGTGCGCCGATCGTGCCGCGCGGTCAGCAGACCGTCGAAAATCAGCTGCAGGGTTTCCCAGGTCTTGAAGGCCTCGCCGTCTGGCAGCACCACGGAAATCACCGAGAACTGCGCAAGGCTGCGGGTCAGGCGTTCGAGATAGAGCGGCGCGACGGTTTCATTGGAAATGATCGCCACTTGCCGTCCGCGAATATGCGGGGCCAGCAGCTCAGGCTGGTCCAACAAACCTTCGCCAATATGAATCGGGTAGCTGCGCTCGCCTAGATCGACCTTGAGTGTCTGCATGTGTCCCCACAGTGAAGATGGAATCAGGCAACCTGCCTTGAGTTAACGAATGTCTACGGCCACCGCTGGTATGACGCCGTTCGTCGGCCGCTCGCCACAACCTGGAGCGGTCATGGCAGGACGCCGAGGATAGCGCATTTCGTGCGACGCTTTAACGGGGCGGCAATTGCTGCAAGCGCTCCAGGATGTCGAGCACGACCATTCGCGGCGGGCGCTCATCGGTTTCCACCACCAGATCGGCGATTTCCCGATAAAGGGGATCGCGGATCGCCAGCAGATCCCGGAGGGTCTTGGCCGGATCGGCTGTGCGCAACAATGGCCGATTGCGGTCGCGGGACGTGCGGCCGACCTGCTGCTCGACGGAGGCATGCAGATAGACCACCCGTCCGCCGGCGCGCAGCGCCCGACGATTGGCTTCGCGCATGACCGCGCCACCGCCCGTCGCCAGCACCACGCCGTCGTAATCGCACAGCTCGGCAATCATTGCCTGTTCGCGCTCACGAAAGCCCGGTTCGCCTTCCTTGTCGAAAATCCATGGGATATTGGCGCCCGTGCGTAATTCAATTTCCTTATCGGAATCTTTGAATGGCAAGCGCAGCTCTTTGGCCAGCAATCGGCCGATGGTGCTTTTTCCAGCCCCCATCGGTCCTACAAGTATCAAATTTCGCACAGAATCAACGACTCACAGCAATCGCCTGGTTATTCATGATACGCGGTGTGAGAAACACCAACAGCTCGGATTTTTTCTCCGAAACCACGTCACGCCGGAAAAGGCGGCCAAGATACGGCACATCGCCAAGAAATGGCACCTTATCTACAACCTTGCTTTGAGTATTTGAGAAAACACCGCCAATGACGATGGTCTCGCCATCGTTGACCAGGACCTTGGCATTGACCTCGTTTTTCTTGATCGGTGGCACATCCTGGACCTTGTTCAGGTAGTCCGGCTCGTCCTTGGTGACCTTGACCTCCATGATGATCCGGTTGTCCGGCGTGATCTGCGGCGTCACCTCCAGCGACAGCGAAGCCTCCTTGAACGAGACCGACGTAGCGCCGCTGGAACTGGCTTCCTGGTAGGGAATCTCGGTGCCCTTGAGGATTTTTGCGGTCTCCTTGTCGGAGGTGACCACCTTGGGTTGCGAGACGATTTCTCCGTTGCCGGTCTTTTCCATGGCCGACAATTCAAGGTCCAGCAAGACGTTGTCCGTGATGAAGGCAATGCCGATGCCCGAAGTGTTGTTGGCGACCCCCAAGTCGACGAACGGCGAGCTGCCGCCGTCGCTGGTGCCGTTACCTACTCCCGAGGCACTCCAGTTGCCTTTGTTCTGTATCGAGCCACCCCAACGCACGCCCAGGCTCTTGTCGTAGTCGACGTTGGCTTCGACGATACGCGCCTCGATCATCACCTGACGCACCGGAATATCCAGTTGCGTAACGATTCGCCGCAGTTCGTCGAGCCGCTCCTGGGTCTGGTAGGCAATGATGTTGTTGGTGCGCTCATCGACGGTGATCGACCCCCGTTCGTCGGCTTTCGCCTCGGCATTGGTCACCGACTGGAACAGTTTGGCGATATCGGCCGCCTTGGCGTAATTGACCTGCAACAGTTCCCGACGCAATGGTGCCAAGTCGGCAATCTGCTTCTGTGACTCCAGCTCCTGGCGTTCACGGGCGGCAATTTCGTCGGCCGGGGCGACGAGCAGCACATTCCCGACCATGCGCTTGTCCAGGCCCTTGGTTTTCAACACCAGGTCCAGCGCCTGGTCCCAAGGTACATTCTGCAGGCGCAGGGTAATGCCCCCCTGCACCGTGTCACTGGCGACCAGATTGAGGTTGGTGAAATCGGCGATCAACTGCAGCACCGAGCGCACGTCGATGTCCTGGAAATTCAGCGAGAGCTTTTCACCGCTGTAGGTGTAGCGGTCGGCATTGCGCTTATGCAGGTCATCGACCGTCATCGGGCGGACGCTGACGGTCAGCTTGTTGTCGGTCTGGTAGGTCGAATAGTCGAAGGCACCATTGGGTTCGATTGTGATGGTCGCCCTGTCCCCCGTGGCACTGGCATTGACGAACTGCACCGGCGTGGCGAAATCCTTCACGTCCAGGCGCACGCGCAATGGCTCGGGCAATCGGGTCCTGGTGAAGCCGAGAATGATCTTGCCTTCGCGCTCTTGAATATCGGGCGCAATGGACGGATCCGACAAGTCGATCACGACATTGCCTTCCCCCTGGGTACCCCGCTGGAAATCCACCGCACGAATCGCCTTGCCTGCCGGCGCAACCGCGCGTGCATGGGCCGGGGCCGGTATAACAGCGGCAGCCGCTCTTGGTGCCGGGCTTTTGCCGCCCTGCCCGACGACCACAAACAGGTTATTGCCTTCGACCCGGAAGTCGTAGGGGCTCAACTGGGTCAGATTGATGATCAGCCGCGCACGATCCTTGGCCTCCACCACGGTCGCGCTGCGGGCATTGCCACTGCCCAGGTCGCGGGTCTTGCTCGCCAGCTGACTGACGACACCGGGCAGATCAAGGGCAATCCTGGCGGGAGACTCCGTGGTGTAGCCACGGGGCGTCGGTGGCGGCTCGTCGAACACCAGCTTCAACTCGACGCGGTCCCCCGGCAGCGCCGCGACATCCAGCGCCTTGAGGTTGGCCGCGTGCACCATCGGCGACAGCAACGCTATCCATAGCGATACTCCGAGGGCGGAGAAAATCCTGTTCATTGTACGAGTTCCACTATGAATGCTCTTTCAAAGGAAGGGTCCGCGGCCGCTCCAGCCAGGCACCTTCGCCGTCGGGAACGATTTCGACCACCTCGACTTGCGAGCCACTGATGGCGACTATCCGACCGTCGTTACGCCCCAGGTAATCACCGACTTTCAGCCGATGCACCCCACCGGCGCCGCGCAGCAACGCAAAGGAGCCTGTCGCATTGGAAAGGGTGCCGACCATTTCAAACTGCTCGATATTGAAACCCTCGAGGTACTGCTTCACCCGGCCGGGGTCAGGCTTGACGTTGCGCGCCCCCTGCTGATGTGCCAGATCGACTTTGACCTGCGGGGAAAACGGGCTGCGCAAGTTGGCGGCGTTATAGGTGAATGTCGGGTAAGACCGGAATGTCGGCGTTGGTTCAATCTTGCCCGGCGCCCGCAGGCGCATTTCGTTCATGTAGGCGTCCAGGTCGCTGAAATCATCGCCACCACCACAACCTGCCAATACGGCAACCAATACCACGATTGAAAAACCACGTTGCGGGCTCATCACTGCAGCCCCTTGTCGTTGTAGCGGTAAGTCCTGGCCAGGATGCTCATGCGCAATTTCGGTCCGTCGTCGGGATTGACCGGCGCCAGGTCGAAATCATGCAGGGTGACGATACGCGGCAACCCGGCCACGCCACTGACGAAAGTGGCCAGGTCGTGATAGGCGCCGGTGACAGTGATCTGGATCGGCAATTCGATGTAGAACGGCTGGGCGACCTCCGGCAACAGCTTGATCTCTTCGAACTCCAGGCCGCTGCCCAGCCCAGTGCGCGTGATGTCTTCCAGCAGGCCGGGGACTTCGGTGTCGCTAGGCAGTTGCCGTAGCAGCACGCCGAAGGAGTTCTCCATCGCCTTCATCTGCTGGGTGTAGAGCTCCAGATTCGCCGCCATACGGGATTTACTGGCAAATTGCTCCTTGAGGGCCGACTCCTCCTCGCGCTTGAGTTCGAGCTGATTCGCAAGCTCGCTCGTGGAAAAGTTGTAGCCAATCGACAACACCAAAATCGCGACTACAACGCCCATCAGGACTTTGATCGCGGGTGGCCAGGCGCCCATGTTGCTGGTGTCCAGATCGTTGATGTCGATCCTGCGCAACCCTTCGAACCATTCGGACGGACTCACTCGCCATCCTCCACGGCCGCAGCCTGGGCCTGACGAACGGTCAACTGAAAAACGTTGGCCTGATCCAGTTGGCCCGCGGTTGTCGCCTTGACTTCAGTCAGGCTGGGCGCGTCGAACCAGTCGGATGCATCCAGGTTGCGCATCAGGTCTGAAACACGGTTGTTCGATTGCGCCGCACCGGTGATGGACAAGGTCTTGCCCACCATTTTGACTTCGGTGAAATACACCCCATCAGGCAAGGTCCGCGCCAGCTGATCAAAAATTCGCCCGCTGTTCGGGCGATTGCCCTGCAGGTCCTGGATGATGCGCATGCGCTCGACCAATTCTTGACGACGAGCCTTGAGATCGCTGATCTGCTTGATCCGTTCGTCGACCACGGCGATCTGTTTGCCGATGTAGTCGTTACGTGCAATTTGCCGCTCGATAGCGTTGCTGATGAGCTGGTTGGCGACGAGCAATGCACCTGCCGACCCCACCAGCACACCCGCCAGCACCAGTAGAAAGCGCTTGCGCCGCTCTTCACGCCGCTCTTCGCGCCAGGGTAATAGATTGATCCGCGCCATCAGTCGACACCCCTGAGGGCCAGCCCGCAGGCGATCATCAACGCCGGTGCATCGCTGGCCAGGGCCGCCGCGTTGACCTTGCTACCCAGCGTCATGTCGCAAAACGGATTGGCCACCTGGGTTGGCGTGCCCAATTGCTGCTCGATCAACCGGTCCAGGCCGGGGACTGACGCGGTACCGCCCGCCAGCAGAATATGGTCGACCGCGTTGTATTGGCCCGAAGCGAAGAAGAATTGCAATGAACGCGACACTTGCTGCACCAGCGCCTCACGAAACGGCTGCAACACCTCGCTGACATAGCCATCCGGCAGACCGCCCTGCTTCTTCGCCAGGCCGGCCTGATCGGCGGTCAGGCCATATCGGCGCTGAATCTCCTCCGTGAGTTGACGGCCACCAAACAATTGCTCGCGGGTGTAGATGATCCGCCCGTCATGCAGCACGCTCAGGGTGGTCATGGTTGCTCCGACATCGACCATTGCCACCAGACGCCCTTGAGCGCCGCCCTGCTGGTTCTTGAGCAAACCAAAAGAACGCTCCAGGGCATAGGCTTCGACGTCGACCACGCGCGCGGTCAAACCCGCCAGGGCCAGGGCGGCCTCACGGACCTCGACGTTTTCCTTGCGACAGGCGGCGAGCAGCACATTGACCCGCCCAGGATTGCGCGTTGACGCACCCTGGACTTCGAAATCGATGGCGACCTCGTCCAACGGATATGGGATGTACTGATCGGCCTCGATCTTCAGCTGGTCTTCCATCTCGTCATCGGTAAGGCCGGCATCCATCTCGATGGTCTTGGTGATCACCGCCGAACCGGCCACGGCCACCGCCACGTTCTTGAGGTTGGTCCTGGCCTTGACCAGCACACGCGACAGTGCCTGACCCACGCCATCGGGCTCGGCGATATTTTTCTCGACGACTGCACTGGGGGGCAGCGGCTCGACCGCGTAAGCTTCGACCCGATAGCCATTGCCCTGGCGGCTCAGCTCCAGCAGCTTCACCGAAGTGGAGCTGATATCGATCCCCAGAAGCGACCTGGCCTTTTTATTGAAGAGTCCTAGCACTACCAATTCCCTATGACTTTCCGTGAGTTACGGACTCCATAACGGGTGTTGCGTTCAATCCACCCGTCTTGACAGCTAGCGCAAATAACGCCTTGAACGGAAAAATGCTTATAATGCCCAGCGTTTTTTCCGCTTTTTTCTCAAGCGCGGGTCGTTCTCCTTAGCCTGAACCCTGATGCCAAATTCATTTTTTGCCCTGGATGTCCAAAAGCCTTGATTCGTCTGCTGAAATTTTTCGGTTGGTCCATCGTCGCCGTATTCTGCGGACTGCTTCTGGGTCTGAGTGGGGCGTTTCTTTACCTTAGTCCCGGATTGCCGTCCGTTGAGGCACTGAGAAGCATCCAGTTGCAGATTCCTTTGCGGGTGTACAGCAGCGACAACAAGTTGATCGCAGAATTTGGCGAAATGCGCCGCACACCGATCCGTTTCGCCGACATTCCCCCCAATTTCATTAATGCGTTACTAAGTGCTGAAGACGATAACTTCGCCAACCACTACGGCGTCGATCCCAGCAGCCTGATGCGCGCCGCCACTCAACTGGTCAAAAGCGGCCATATCCAGTCCGGCGGCAGCACCATCACCATGCAGGTGGCGAAGAACTTCTTCCTGACCAGCGAACGCAGCTTCTCGCGCAAAACCACCGAAATCCTCCTGGCCCTGCAGATCGAACGGCAACTGACCAAGGACGAAATCCTTGAGCTGTATGTCAACAAGATCTATCTGGGTAACCGCGCCTACGGCATCGAAGCGGCGGCGCAGGTGTATTACGGCAAGTCGATTCGCGACATCAGCCTGGCGCAAATGGCGATGATCGCCGGCCTGCCCAAGGCGCCTTCGCGATTCAACCCGCTGGCCAACCCGGCGCGCAGCAAGGAGCGCCGTGACTGGATCCTGGGGCGCATGTACAAGCTGGGCAAAATCAGCGAAGCCGACTACACCACCGCCATCAACGAGCCACTGAACGCCAGCTATCACGTGCCGACCCCGGAAGTGAACGCGCCCTACATCGCCGAGATGGCCCGCGCCGAAATGGTTGGCCGCTATGGCAGCGATGCGTACACGGAAGGTTTCCGCGTCACCACTACGGTGCCAAGCAACCTTCAGGAAATGGCCAACACCGCCCTCCACGAAGGCTTGATGACCTATGACCAGCGTCACGGCTACCGGGGCCCCGAGTCCCGCCTGCCGGGCAAGACGCGCGAGGCATGGGCGACCGAGCTGACCAAGCAACGCACCATCAGCAGCCTTGAACCGGCCATCGTTACCCAGGTCGACAAGAGCGGCCTGCAGGTGCTGACCCGCACCGGCAGCGAACACGTTGGCTGGGACAGCATGAAATGGGCTCGCCCATTCCTGAACACCAACAGCATGGGCGCCAATCCGAAGCAGCCTTCGGATGTGGCCCAGGTCGGCGATCTGATTCGGGTGCAGCGCCAGGCGGACAATTCGCTGAAGTTCAGCCAGATCCCGCAGGCTCAGGGCGCCCTGGTTTCCCTTGATCCGCAAAACGGCGCCATCCGCTCGCTGGTTGGCGGTTTCGCCTTTGAGCAGAGCAACTATAACCGCGCCCTCCAGGCCAAGCGCCAGCCGGGTTCGAGCTTCAAGCCTTTCGTCTACAGCGCCGCACTGGATAACGGCTATACCGCCTCCAGCCTGGTGAACGACGCACCGATCGTGTTTGTCGACGAATACCTGGACAAGGTCTGGCGTCCGAAAAACGACACCAACACCTTCCTCGGCCCGATCCGCCTGCGTGAAGCGCTCTACAAGTCGCGCAACCTGGTTTCGATCCGCCTGCTGCAAGCGATGGGCGTCGGCAAAACCATCGACTACATCAGCCGCTTTGGCTTCAACAAGCAGGACCTGCCGCCCAACCTGTCCCTGGCCCTGGGCACCGCGACCCTGACGCCAATGGAAATCGCCACGGGCTGGAGCACCTTCGCCAACGGCGGCTACAAGATCACCCCGTACATCATCGACAAGATCGAAAGCCGCAACGGCGACACGCTGTTCGTTGCCAACCCGCCCAGCGTGCCGAAGGGCGGCGCCGCAACCGACGGTATCGCCGCACCCGTTGCCGAAGCCTTTACGGTCAATGCAACGCCTGGCCAGGTACCGGGCGCGCAAGCAGCCCCGCAAGCACCTGCCGTGGCTGAACGCATTGTCGATGGACGTACGACATACATCCTCAACAGCATGCTGGAGGACGTGATCAAGCTCGGTACCGGCCGTCGCGCCCTGGCCCTGGGCCGCGGCGATATTGCCGGCAAGACCGGCACCACCAACGAATCCAAGGACGCCTGGTTCTCCGGCTACAACGCCGATTACGTCACCACCGTCTGGACCGGCTTCGACCAGCCTGAAAGCCTGGGTCGCAAGGAGTTTGGCGGCACCGTCGCCCTGCCGATCTGGATGAACTACATGGGCGCTGCGCTCAAAGGCCTGCCACCACACACCCAGCCAGAGCCGGAAGGCATCCTGAGCCTGCGGGTAGACCCGATCAGCGGCCGTGCAGCCACTCCAGGCACGCCAGGGGCCTACTTCGAACTGTTCAAGGTCGAAGATACGCCTCCGACGGGCAATGAGCTGGGCAACGGCAATGCGCCAGGCAGCCCGCTACCGGCGGATGAGGGCGCGCCGATCGATTTGTTCTGATCGCAGCCACATCAAAAAGCCCTGCCCTCGTGAGAAGTGCAGGGCTTTTTATTGCCTGCCAGATTTGCATTCATTTAACTACCGCCTTCGCGGGCAAGCCCGCTCCCACAGGAATCGCATAAACCCTGTGGGAGCGGGCTTGCCCGCGAAGAGGCCCCGCACAATCGATGCAAAAATCACAGATATAAAAAAACCCCGACTCAAAACGAGCCGGGGCTTTCGGTTGAAGCGCTACAACGGTTTAGCCGTTGAACACGTCATCCACGCTTTTCAGCGGGTAGTTCTTCGGATACGGCAGGGTTGCCACGCCGGTCTCGATCGCAGCCTTGGCCACGGCATCGGAGATCACGGTGATCAGGCGGGCGTCCATTGGTTTCGGAATGATGTACTCACGACCGAATTCCAGCTTGATGCCGCCGTAGGCGTCGCACACTTCCTGAGGCACTGGCAGCTTGGCCAGTTCGCGCAGGGCGTTGGCCGCAGCCACTTTCATTTCTTCGTTGATGCGCTTGGCGCGAACGTCCAGGGCACCACGGAAGATGAACGGGAAGCCCAGAACGTTGTTGACCTGGTTCGGGTAGTCCGAACGGCCGGTGGCCATGATCACGTCGTCACGGGTGGCGTGCGCCAGCTCCGGGGAGATTTCCGGATCCGGGTTCGAGCAAGCGAACACGATCGGGTTCGGCGCCATCGACAGCAGGCCTTCAGCACTCAGCAGGTTCGGGCCGGACAGGCCGACGAACACGTCTGCGCCTTGCAGGGCATCTGCCAGGGTGCGCTTGTCGGTCGCGTGGGCGAAGACAGCTTTGTACTGGTTCAGGTCGTCACGGCCAGAGTGGATCACACCGGTACGGTCAACCATGTAGATGTTTTCGATGTTGGCACCCATGCTCACCAGCAATTTCATGCAGGAGATGGCGGCAGCACCGGCACCCAGGCACACGATCTTGGCTTGCGGCAGGGTTTTGCCAGCGATTTCCAGGGCATTGATCATGCCGGCCGCAGTCACGATTGCGGTGCCGTGCTGGTCGTCGTGGAATACCGGGATGTCGCACTGCTCGATCAGGGCACGTTCGATCTCAAAGCACTCAGGCGCCTTGATGTCTTCCAGGTTGATGCCACCGAAAGTGATGGAGATGCGCTTGACGGTGTCGATGAAGGCTTGCGGGCTTTCGGAGTCGACTTCGATGTCGAAAACGTCGATGCCGGCGAAGCGCTTGAACAGCACGCCTTTACCTTCCATTACTGGCTTGGAGGCCAATGGGCCGAGGTTACCCAGGCCCAGAATCGCGGTGCCATCGGAAATAACTGCAACCAGGTTGCCTTTGCCGGTGTACTTGTAGGCCAGCTCAGGATCGCGGGCGATCTCGCGTACTGGTTCAGCTACGCCCGGGCTGTAGGCCAGCGAAAGGTCGCGGGCAGTAGCAGTGGCCTTGGTGAGCTCGACACTCAGCTTCCCTGGACGAGGATTGGCGTGATATTCGAGAGCGGCAGTTTTCAGATCAGACATTTTGGCATTCCGCTTTTACTGTTGGACAGACTGGTCAGCGAGGATACGCGCCTGACAAAATCCCCACAAGACTGACCGGTCACCCCTGTCAAGCGCCCCACCCTACGACTTTGGCCCAAGAGCCGCGGAACACAAGGGATAGACTGTTCACAATCCAAGTAAAAAATGTCTACAATAATTTGAAAATAGCCATTGCAGCCAAATCACAGGCACAAAAAAGGCGTCCCGGGGGACGCCTTTTTCATCAGCATGGAAAAACTGTCGCGTTTCCCCAGGATGATCGGCCTTAGGCCTTTTTCGCACCGAAAGCACCGAAACGGTCTGCGAAGCGCTGAACGCGGCCGCCAGTGTCCAGAGTCTTCTGCTTACCGGTGTAGAACGGGTGGCATTCGTTGCAAACGTCGATCGCCAGGGCTTTGCCGAAGGTCGAACGGGTTTCGAACTTGTTGCCGCAGCTGCAGGTAACAGCAACTGCTGGGTATTCTGGATGGATATCAGCTTTCATGGTGTCTTCCTCGGGCTAGCGTGCCGCCACCCAACACTATTGTTGAATACCGCACGTAATTAGGCCGCGGATTCTACCAGACAATGCCAATCACGCAAGCTGTCCCTCAAACCGGTCGTCTGCTAGGCTCCCGGCCCAATGCGCGATCCTTGTGGGAGCGGGCTGTGGCGAGGGGATTCATCCCCGTTGGGGCGCGAAGCGGCCCTGAAAATGGGACTGCTACGCAGTCCAACGGGGGATGAATCCCCTCGCCACAGCCCGCTCCCACAGGTTATGTATCAAGCCCTTTATTGCCTGCTTAGAGAATCCCCCGCGTGCCCGACGCCATTCTGCGCCTCGCCCTGCCTTCGCCCCTGCGCCGCCTGTTCGACTACCGGGCACCGGCTGGCGTGCTGCGTGCGCAGTTGCACCCCGGCATGCGTTTGCGGGTACCGTTCGGCCGGCGGGAGATGATCGGGATTCTGGTGGAGGTCACCGATACCAGCGAAGTGCCGGCGGAAAAACTCAAACCAGCCCTCGCCCTGCTTGACGCTACGCCGCCGTTGCCGCCCACGCTGTTCAAGCTGTGCCTGTGGACCTCGCAGTACTACCAGCACAGCCTCGGCGACACCTTGAGCTGGGCACTGCCGGTATTGCTGCGCCAGGGCGAACTGGCCGAAGCGCGCCAGGAGCGTTTCTGGTCCGCCGCGCCGGGCGCCAGCCTCGATGACCCGCGTATCGCCCGCGCCCCGCGCCAGCGCGAAGCCCTGGCAACGCTCGCCCAGCACCCCCACGGCGTGGCGCATCAGTTGCTGAGCAAGCTGATGCTGAGCAAGGACAGCCTCGACCTGTTGCTGGCCAAGGAATTGGTCCAGGTCGAAATCCGCAGACACGCCCCCGGCGCCCGACACGACCACTGGCTGGCCCAACCCGAACTGCCACTCAACCCGGAGCAGCGGGCAGCCTATGAAGCCATTCGCTCCGGATTCGACAGTTACCATGCGTTCCTGCTCGCTGGCGTTACCGGCAGCGGCAAGACCGAAGTCTATCTGCAACTGATTCGCGAAACCCTGGAGGCCGGCAAGCAGGCACTGGTGCTGATCCCGGAAATCAACCTGGGCCCGCAGACCCTGGCGCGTTTCGAGCAACGTTTCAACGCGCGCATCGCGCTGATTCACTCGGCGGTCAATGATCGCGAACGTCTCGAGGCCTGGCTCGCCGCCCGCGATGGTGAAGCCGACATCATTATCGGCACCCGCTCGGCACTGTTCACACCAATGAAAAACCCGGGCCTGATCATCATCGATGAAGAGCACGATGGTTCCTATAAACAGCAGGAAGGCTTGCGTTATCACGCACGCGATCTGGCGCTGGTCAGGGCTCGCCAGGAAAACATCCCGATTGTCCTGGGCTCTGCCACGCCCTCTCTGGAAAGCCTGCACAACGCCTACACCGGCCGCTATGGCCTGCTGCGGCTGAACGAGCGCGCTGGCGGGGCCAAGCAACCACGATTCCTGCGCCTGGATGTGAAAAGCCGGCCTCTGGACAGCGGTATTTCCGGCCCCATGCAACAAGCCATCGGCCAGACCCTCGCCGCCGGCCAGCAGGTGCTGATATTCCTCAACCGCCGAGGCTTTGCCCCGACACTGCTGTGTCATGACTGCGGCTGGATGTCCGAGTGCCAACGCTGCGATGCGCGCATGACCGTGCACCAGCGCTATGGCGAACTGCGCTGCCATCATTGCGGCTATGTCGAGCGTGTGCCGCGCCAGTGCCCCAAGTGCAACAAGGTCGACTTGCGCCCCGTGGGGGCCGGCACCGAACGGGCCGAGGAACGCCTGGGGATCCTCTTTCCGGACTATCCGGTGCTGCGGGTCGACCGCGACAGCACCTCGCGCAAGGACGCGATGAACCAGTTGTTCGCCACCATCCAGAAAGGCCAGCCATGCATCCTGGTCGGCACGCAGATGCTCGCCAAGGGCCACCACTTTCCACGGGTAACCCTGGTCTCGATCCTGGATGCAGACGGCGGGCTGTTCTCCGGCGACTTCCGCGCCAGTGAGCGCATGGCGCAACTTATCGTCCAGGTCGCCGGTCGGGCAGGCCGGGCGGAAGAGCCGGGCAAGGTGATCATCCAGACGCACCTGGCCGACCATCCGCTGCTGGTACAGTTGACCGAGCAGGGTTACTTCGCCTTTGCCGAGCAGGCCTTGAGCGAACGTCGCGCAGCCGGCCTGCCGCCGTTTGCGCATTTGGCATTGCTGCGGGCCGAGGCGCACAAGCCCGGCCAAGCCGAAGGGTTTCTAGATGAGGCCTGCAGCGAGGCCGAGCGCTTGCTCGCTGAACAGAACTTGAGCGGAATCGAACTGCTGGGGCCGGTGCCGGCACCGATGGAACGTCGGGCCGGGCGTTATCGCGCACAGTTGTTGTTGCAGGCGTCAGCACGGGCGCCGCTGCACCGGTTGCTCGCCAGCTGGTTGCTGGTGCTGGAGCAGATGCCCAGCGGGCGGGCGGTGCGTTGGTCGCTGGACGTTGATCCAGTCGATTTGTATTGACCGCAAGATCGCCTTCGCGGGCAAGCCTCGCTCCTACAGGGTTTGGGTGACCTCCTGCCCGCACTGGACCTGTAGGAGCGAGGCTTGCCCGCGAAGGGGCCCGATTTGTCACCGCATATCCATAACCTGCCCGCTATAGTTGGCAAGGCCGCCTCGGCAACGGATAATGCCCAGTTTTTCCACCAGCGCATTGATGCGCCGCCGCGCCAGCGGTCGAAAGAGAAGACCATGAAAGACACCATTCGCCAGCTGATCCAACAAGCCATCACCCAACTCGTCAACGAAGGTGTGTTGCCTGAAGGCCTGTCGCCGGCGATCCAGGTTGAAAACTCCCGCGACAAAAAGAACGGCGACTTCGCCAGCAACATCGCCATGATGCTGGCCAAGCCTGCGGGCATGAAGCCGCGCGACCTGGCGGAAAAAATCATCGCAGCCCTGCCAGCTGACGAAAACGTCTCCAAGACCGAAATCGCCGGCCCTGGCTTCCTGAACTTCTTCCAGAACACCGACGCCCTGGCCGCGCGCCTGGACGCCGCCCTGGCCGACGCCCACATCGGCGTGCGCAAGGCCGGCCCGGTACAGCGCACCGTGGTCGACCTGTCGGCACCGAACCTGGCCAAAGAGATGCACGTCGGCCACTTGCGCTCGACCATCATTGGCGATGGCGTAGCCCGCGTGCTGGAATTCCTCGGTGACGAAGTGATCCGGCAGAACCACGTCGGCGACTGGGGCACCCAGTTCGGCATGCTGATGGCTTACCTGCAGGAAAACCCGATCACCAGCGACGAGCTGTCGGACCTGGAAAACTTCTACCGCGCCGCCAAGGGCCGCTTTGACGAATCCGAAGAGTTCGCCGACCGCGCCCGTGGCCTGGTGGTCAAGCTGCAGGCTGGCGATCCCGATTGCCTGGCGCTGTGGACCAAGTTCAAGGACATCTCGCTGTCCCACTGCCAGAAGATCTACGAGCTGCTGAACGTCAAACTGACCATGGCCGACGTGATGGGCGAAAGCGCCTACAACGACGACCTGATCAATGTGGTCAACGACCTGAAGGCCGCCGGCATGCTGGTCGAGAGCAACGGCGCCCAGTGCGTGTTCCTCGACGAGTTCAAGAACGCCGACGGCGACCCGCTGCCGGTGATCATCGTCAAGGCTGACGGCGGCTACCTCTACGCCACCACCGACCTGGCCGCCGTGCGCTACCGCAGCGGCAAGCTCAAGGCCGACCGCGCCCTGTACTTCGTCGACCAGCGTCAGGCCCTGCACTTCCAGCAAGTGTTCGCAGTCGCCCGCAAGGCCGGCTTCGTGACGCACCCGATGGAAATGGAACACATGGGCTTCGGCACCATGAACGGCGCCGACGGTCGCCCGTTCAAGACCCGTGATGGCGGCACCGTGAAGCTGATCGACCTGCTGACCGAAGCCCAGGAACGCGCCTACACCCTGGTCAAGGACAAGAACCCGGAGCTGGCCGAAGCCGAGCTGCGCAACATCGCCAAGGTGGTGGGCATCGGTGCGGTGAAATACGCCGACCTGTCCAAACACCGCACCAGCGACTACAGCTTCAACTTCGACCTGATGCTGAACTTCGAAGGCAACACCGCGCCGTACCTGCTGTACGCCTACACCCGCGTGGCTGGTGTGTTCCGCAAACTGGGCAAGGACTTCAGCGAAGTCGAGGGCCAGATCGTTCTCGAAGCAGCGCACGAGCACGAACTGGCGGCGAAACTCGCGCAGTTCGGCGAAGTGCTGAACAACGTGTCCGAGAAAGGCACGCCGCACATCCTCTGCACCTACCTGTACGACGTCGCCGGCCTGTTCTCCAGCTTCTACGAGAACTGCCCGATCCTCGCTGCCGACACCCCGGAACAAATGCAGAGCCGTCTGCGCCTCGCCGCGCTGACCGGACGCACTCTCAAGCAAGGCCTGGAACTCTTGGGCCTGGAAACTCTGGAGCGTATGTAAGTTGGCTGCCAAGAAAAAACCTGCACCCAAGCGTGGCGCCAGCCGTTACCAAGCTCCAGCAAAGCAACCGATCCCGGGTTGGCTGTGGATGGCCATCGGCCTGACGGTCGGTGCTTTCATCGTATTCCTGATGAAGCTGGAGCCGGGTAAAGGCAGTGACACGGTCAAGCGCGAGAAAGTCGAGCAGCAACAGAAAGCCACCAAGATCGCCGAGGCCAACAAGACCCCGCCGAGCCCGACACAGCCGGTGAAGCCGAAGTACGACTTCTACACCCTGCTGCCGGAATCGGAAGTCATCGTGCCGCCGGATGCGGTGCCGGAAAAAACCCTGCCGACACCACAAGTGCCGGCCATTCCGACCACGCCGGTTACCCCAGCGGAAGCGGCGAAGATCGATACCGCCCGCGCCCAGGCCGCCCTGGCTGGCATTACGCCGCCGCCAGCGCCACCCGTGGCCAAGGCCGCACCGGTGACCAAGTTCTTCCTGCAGGCCGGATCGTTCCGCAAGGAGGCTGACGCCGACAAGGTGCGGGCGCAGATCATTCTGCTGGGTCAGGCGGTGGCGGTTGAATCAGGGACGGTCAAGGACGAGACCTGGTATCGGGTATTGGTGGGTCCGTTCAGTAACCGTGAGCAGCTGACCACGGCACAGAAACAACTGGCCGGCGCCGGCTTCAGCAATCTGTTGTTACAACAACGCCAAAACCGCTGATCCACACCCTGTGGCGAGGGGATTTATCCCCGCCGGGCTGCGTAGCGGCCCCCAAAATTGGCCTGCTGCGCAGTCCAGCGGGGATAAATCCCCTCGCCACAGTCATCACACGCCATTCGTCCCCCACCGCCACCCACAGTTGAAATCCACTCCACCACCCCCATATGAATGGGCATACGGCATTTTCGCCCCGCAGCGTGGAGACTCTTCCCTTGACCACCATCGTTTCAGTTCGCCGCCACGGCAAAGTCGTCATGGGCGGCGACGGCCAGGTTTCCCTTGGCAATACCGTGATGAAAGGCAACGCGAAAAAAGTTCGTCGCCTGTACCACGGCCAGGTCATTGCCGGTTTTGCCGGTGCCACCGCTGACGCCTTTACCCTCTTCGAACGCTTCGAAGGCCAACTTGAAAAGCATCAGGGTCACCTGGTACGCGCAGCTGTCGAGCTCGCCAAGGAATGGCGTACCGACCGTTCCCTGAGCCGCCTCGAAGCCATGCTCGCCGTTGCCAACAAGGACGCCTCGCTGATCATCACCGGCAACGGTGACGTGGTCGAGCCAGAAGACGGCCTGATCGCCATGGGCTCCGGCGGCGCCTATGCACAAGCCGCGGCCAGTGCACTGCTGAAAAAAACCGATCTGTCGGCCCGGGAAATCGTCGAAACCGCCCTCGGCATTGCCGGCGACATCTGCGTATTCACCAACCACACCCAGACCATTGAGGAGCAGGACTGCGCCGAGTAAGCCTGATTCGGCCCCGTGCCACGGCTCATTCTTGCTTGAGGTCCTTTGAATATTATGTCCATGACTCCCCGTGAAATCGTCCACGAACTCAATCGCCATATCATCGGCCAGGACGATGCCAAGCGCGCCGTCGCCATTGCCCTGCGCAATCGCTGGCGCCGCATGCAGCTGCCTGAAGAGCTGCGTGTTGAAGTAACGCCAAAGAACATCCTGATGATCGGCCCGACCGGTGTCGGTAAAACCGAGATCGCCCGTCGCCTGGCGAAACTGGCCAACGCGCCTTTCATCAAGGTCGAAGCCACCAAGTTCACCGAAGTCGGCTACGTCGGCCGTGACGTCGAATCGATCATTCGTGACCTGGCCGATGCCGCGATCAAGCTGCTGCGCGAACAGGAAATCGTCAAGGTACGCCACCGCGCCGAGGACGCTGCGGAAGAGCGCATTCTCGACGCCCTGCTGCCACCGGCACGCATGGGCTTCAGCAGCGACGATGCCCCAACCCAGGATTCCAACACCCGTCAGCTGTTCCGCAAGCGCCTGCGCGAAGGCCAGCTGGACGACAAGGAGATCGAAATCGAAGTCGCCGAAATGGCCGGCGTCGACATCTCCGCGCCACCGGGCATGGAAGAAATGACCAACCAGTTGCAGAGCCTGTTCGCCAATATGGGCAAGGGCAAGAAGAAAGCCCGCAAGCTCAAGGTCAAGGAAGCGCTGAAGCTGGTGCGCGACGAAGAAGCCAGCCGCCTGGTCAACGATGAAGAGTTGAAGGCCAAGGCCCTGGAAGCGGTCGAGCAGCATGGCATCGTGTTCATCGACGAAATCGACAAGGTCGCCAAGCGCGGCAACTCCGGCGGCGTCGATGTGTCCCGCGAAGGCGTGCAGCGCGACTTGCTGCCGCTGATCGAAGGCTGCACCGTCAACACCAAGCTGGGCATGGTCAAGACCGACCACATCCTGTTCATCGCCTCCGGCGCCTTCCACCTGAGCAAGCCAAGCGACCTGGTGCCCGAGCTGCAAGGTCGACTGCCGATCCGTGTCGAACTCAAGGCCCTGAGCCCGGAAGATTTCGAGCGCATCCTCAGCGAACCCCACGCCTCGCTCACCGAGCAATATTGCGCACTGCTGAAAACCGAAGGCCTGGGCATCGAGTTCCTGCCGAGCGGTATCAAGCGCATTGCCGAGATCGCCTGGCAGGTCAACGAGAAAACCGAAAACATCGGCGCCCGCCGCCTGCACACCTTGCTTGAACGCCTGCTCGAAGAAGTGTCTTTCAGCGCCGGCGACCTGGCCAGCGTGCATGACGACAAGGTGATCCAAATCGACGCCGACTACGTCAACGGCCACCTGGGTGAATTGGCGCAGAACGAAGACCTGTCCCGTTATATCCTGTAGGTCATGTGATTCCTTGTAGGAGCACGGCTTGCCGGCGATGGCGCACCTGAGATCGCCATCGCCGGCACGCCGTGCTCCTACAAGGGTCAGACCATGCATACAAACGGACATCCGGTCATGACCCAACTTCCCACCGACATCAAGCTGCACAAAGCCTCGAAAACCCTGACGCTCAAATACGCGTCCGGCGAGGAATACACCCTGCCCGCCGAATTCCTGCGAGTACACTCTCCCTCTGCCGAGGTCCAGGGCCACGGCAAACCCATCCTGCAATTTGGCAAGATCAACGTAGGACTGAGCAAGATAGAACCTGCCGGTCAGTACGCATTGAAGCTGACCTTCGACGATGGCCACGACAGCGGCCTGTTCACCTGGGAATACCTCTACGAACTGGGGCGGCGCCATGACGCACTCTGGGACGATTATCTTGCCGAGCTCAAGGCCGCAGGAAAAACCCGCGACCCGAACGAATCCGTCGTCAAGCTGATGCTCTAGCCCGCACCTCTTGCTCTTTAGAGGGCATTTTCTAATTCCATCTGTTTGAATGCTCGGCTTCAGGGTCGACGCCTGGCCCGCTTGCGAAAAAAATTAAACTCGGGTAACCAATGGAGCTGGCAAGTTCCCTGCAGTGCTCTCTGAACTGAAAAGCAGTGATGCAGAATTAACGGTCACCCGAGCGTAGTACCTGGCATTGGCTGTGTGACTACACAGTGGGACCAAGGTACTCGTCTCAGGGCAATGGAGCGTCGTAGATGAGTGACAAGAGTAACGATGAGTTGAAGTATCAAGCCTCGGAAAACACCCTGGGGCTCAATCCTGTCGTTGGGCTGCGTGGAAAGGATCTACTGGCTTCTGCTCGAATGGTGCTTAGGCAGGCCATCAAGCAACCGGTGCATAGCGTCAAACATGTCGCGCACTTTGGTCTTGAACTCAAGAACGTGCTGTTTGGTAAATCCGGGCTGCAACCGACCAGCGATGACCGTCGCTTCGCCGATCCGGCCTGGAGCCAGAACCCGCTCTACAAACGCTATTTGCAAACCTACCTGGCGTGGCGCAAGGAACTCCACGCCTGGATCGACGAAAGCAACCTCGGCCCCAGCGATGTGGCACGCGGGCACTTCGTGATCAACCTCATGACCGAAGCCATGGCGCCGACCAATACTGCGGCCAACCCGGCGGCGGTCAAACGCTTTTTCGAAACCGGCGGCAAGAGCCTACTCGATGGCCTCTCGCACCTGGCCAAGGATCTGGTACACAACGGCGGCATGCCGAGCCAGGTCAACATGGGCGCGTTCGAGGTCGGCAAGAGCCTGGGCGTGACCGAAGGCGCGGTGGTGTTCCGCAACGATGTGCTGGAACTGATCCAGTACAAGCCGACCACCGAGCAGGTGCACGAACGCCCGCTATTGGTGGTGCCGCCACAGATCAACAAGTTCTACGTTTTCGACCTGAGCCCGGACAAGAGCCTGGCGCGGTTCTGCCTGCGCAACAACGTGCAGACCTTCATCGTCAGCTGGCGCAACCCGACCAAGGAACAGCGCGAATGGGGCCTGTCGACCTACATCGAAGCCCTCAAGGAAGCGGTTGATGTCGTTACCGCGATCACCGGCAGCAAAGACGTGAACATGCTCGGAGCCTGCTCCGGCGGCATCACCTGCACCGCGCTGCTGGGTCATTACGCAGCAATCGGCGAGAACAAAGTCAACGCCCTGACCTTGCTGGTGAGCGTGCTCGATACCACCCTCGAAAGCGACGTCGCCCTGTTCGTCAATGAACAGACCCTTGAAGCCGCCAAGCGCCACTCGTACCAGGCCGGCGTCCTGGAAGGCCGCGACATGGCGAAGGTCTTCGCCTGGATGCGCCCCAACGACCTGATCTGGAACTACTGGGTAAACAATTACCTGCTGGGCAACGAACCGCCGGTGTTCGACATCCTGTTCTGGAACAACGACACCACCCGGTTGCCCGCGGCGTTCCACGGCGACCTGATCGAGCTGTTCAAAAACAACCCACTGATTCGCCCGAATGCACTGGAAGTGTGCGGCACCGCCATCGACCTCAAGCAAGTGACGGCCGACATCTTTTCCCTGGCCGGCACCAACGACCACATCACCCCGTGGAAGTCCTGCTACAAGTCGGCGCAGCTGTTTGGCGGCAACGTTGAGTTCGTGCTGTCGAGCAGTGGGCATATCCAGAGCATCCTGAACCCACCGGGCAATCCGAAATCCCGTTACATGACCAGCACTGAAGTGGCGAACAATGCCGATGAGTGGCAAGCGAACGCCACCAAGCACACCGATTCCTGGTGGCTGCACTGGCAGGCCTGGCAGGCCCAACGCTCGGGCGAGCTGAAAAAGGCCCCGGCAAAACTGGGCAACAAGGCCTATCCGCCGGGTGAAGCGGCGCCAGGCACGTACGTGCACGAACGGTAACTGACACACCCAGCTCCCCGTGTGGGAGCGAGCTGTGGCGAGGGGATTCATCCCCGTTCGACTGCGAAGCAGTCGTAAAATCAATGCACCTGGTGTACCTGATACACCGAGGTTGCAGGTTTTGGGGCGGCTTCGCCACCCAACGGGGATAAATCCCCTCACCACAAAAGCTCGCTCCTGCAAGGGTTCAGGGATGAATTAACCCACAGGGCCAGAAGCATGCCGCAACCGTTCATATTCCGCACCGTCGACCTGGATGGCCAGACCCTCCGCACGGCGGTGCGCCCCGGCAAGCCTCACTTGACGCCACTGCTGATTTTCAACGGCATCGGCGCCAACCTGGAGCTGGTGTTTCCATTCGTCGCCGCGCTGGACCCGGACCTGGAAGTCATCGCCTTCGACGTGCCCGGTGTCGGCGGTTCGTCCACGCCGAATCTTCCGTATCGCTTTCCAAGCCTGGCCAAACTCACAGCACGCATGCTCGACTACCTCGATTACGGGCAAGTCAATGTGATCGGCGTGTCCTGGGGTGGCGCCCTTGCGCAACAGTTCGCCTATGACTATCCAGAGCGTTGCAAGAAGCTTGTCCTGGCAGCGACGGCAGCGGGCGCGGTGATGGTGCCGGGCAAGCCGAAAGTCTTGTGGATGATGGCCAGCCCACGGCGTTACATCCAGCCCTCCCATGTGATCCGCATTGCGCCAATGATCTACGGCGGCGCGTTCCGTCGCGACCCGACGTTAGCCGCGAGCCATGCGGCAAAGGTGCGTTCGGCGGGCAAGCTCGGTTACTACTGGCAACTGTTCGCCGGCCTCGGCTGGACCAGCATTCACTGGCTGCACAAGATCAACCAGCCGACCCTGGTCCTGGCCGGCGACGACGATCCCTTGATCCCGCTGGTCAACATGCGATTGCTGGCCTGGCGGATTCCCAATGCCCAGTTGCACATCATCGATGACGGCCATCTGTTCCTGATTACCCGGGCCGAAGCGGTGGCACCGATCATCATGAAGTTCCTCGAGGAGGAGCGCCAGCGTGCGGTGATGCACCCGCATCCGGCGCCATCGGGTGGCTGACCGGCCCATTTTTTGTATGGCAAAGAGGGGGCGGCAGGACATCGCACCGCGCAACAACCCGTTACAGCGTCTATGGTGTTCTGGTTCGGTGTTTTGTATTTGGCCTGAAGACGAAGGAGTGTTGAGTCATGCGCGATAAACCTGCGAGGGAGTCACTACCCACTCCCGCCAAGTTCATCAATGCACAAAGTGCGATTACCGGCCTGCGCGGCCGGGATCTGGTTTCGACTTTGCGCAGTGTTGCCGCCCATGGCCTGCGCCACCCCGTGCATACCGCGCGACACGCCTTGAAACTGGGTGGCCAACTGGGTCGCGTGCTGCTGGGCGACACCCTGCATCCCACCAACCCGCAAGACCGTCGTTTCGACGACCCGGCGTGGAGTCTCAACCCCTTTTATCGCCGCAGCCTGCAGGCCTACCTGAGCTGGCAGAAACAGGTCAAAAGCTGGATCGACGAAAGCAACATGACCCCGGATGACCGCGCCCGCGCGCACTTCGCGTTCGCCCTGCTCAACGATGCCGTGTCGCCGTCCAACAGCCTGCTCAATCCGCTGGCGATCAAGGAAATCTTCAACTCCGGCGGCAACAGCCTGGTGCGCGGGATCGGCCACCTGGTCGATGACCTCCTGCATAACGACGGCTTGCCCCGGCAAGTCACCAAGCACGCATTCGAGGTCGGCAAGACCGTCGCCACCACCACCGGCGCCGTGGTGTTTCGCAACGAATTGCTGGAGCTGATCCAGTACAAGCCGATGAGCGAGAAGCAGTATTCCAAACCGCTGCTGGTGGTGCCGCCACAGATCAACAAGTACTACATTTTCGACCTCAGCCCCCACAACAGCTTCGTCCAGTTCGCGCTCAAGAACGGTCTGCAAACCTTCGTCATCAGTTGGCGCAATCCGGATATACGCCACCGCGAATGGGGCCTGTCGACCTACGTTGAAGCGGTAGAAGAAGCCATGAACGTCTGCCGGGCGATCACCGGCGCCCGCGAAGTCAACCTGATGGGTGCCTGCGCCGGCGGGCTGACCATTGCCGCCCTGCAGGGTCACCTGCAAGCCAAGCGCCAGTTGCGCCGCGTTTCCAGCGCGACGTACCTGGTGAGCCTGCTCGACAGTCAACTGGACAGCCCGGCCACGCTCTTCGCCGACGAACAGACCCTGGAAGCCGCCAAGCGCCGCTCCTACCAGAAAGGTGTGCTGGACGGCCGCGATATGGCCAAGGTCTTCGCCTGGATGCGCCCCAACGATTTGATCTGGAGCTACTTCGTCAACAACTACCTGATGGGCAAGGAGCCGCCGGCGTTCGACATTCTCTACTGGAACAACGACAACACACGCCTGCCGGCTGCCCTGCATGGCGACTTGCTGGACTTCTTCAAGCACAACCCGCTGAGCCATCCCGGCGGCCTGGAAGTGTGCGGCACCGCGATCGACCTGCAGAAGGTCACCGTCGACAGTTTCAGCGTGGCCGGCATCAACGACCACATCACGCCGTGGGACGCGGTGTATCGCTCAACCCTGCTGCTCGGTGGCGAGCGCCGTTTCGTCCTGTCCAACAGCGGTCATGTGCAGAGCATTCTCAACCCGCCGAACAATCCGAAAGCCAACTACCTCGAAGGTGCAAAACTGAGCAGCGACCCCAGGGCCTGGTACTACGATGCCAAGCCCGTAGAAGGCAGCTGGTGGACGCAATGGCTGGGCTGGATTCAGGAACGCTCGGGCGCGAAAAAAGAAACACACATGGCCCTCGGCAATCAGGATTATCCACCGATGGAGGCGGCGCCCGGGACTTACGTGCGCGTGCGCTGATGTTCAACGACCACGGTCTCTACCGGCCGTGGCATGACCCGATCATAAGAAGACTGGATGAAAACCCGCGAACGGATCCTCGAATGTGCCCTGCAGTTGTTCAATGAGAAGGGCGAACCGAATGTTTCCACCATGGAAGTTGCCAACGAAATGGGCATCAGCCCGGGCAATCTGTACTACCACTTCCACGGCAAGGAACCGCTGATTCTCGGCTTGTTCGAACGTTTCCAGACCGAACTGGCCCCGTTGCTCGATCCCCCGGCCGACGTCGAGCTGGCCCCTGAAGATTACTGGCTGTTCCTGCACCTGATCGTCGAACGCCTGTCCCACTATCGCTTTCTGTTCCAGGACCTGTCGAACCTGGCCGGGCGCCTGCCGAAACTGGCCAAGGGTATTCGCAACCTGCTCAATGCGCTCAAGCGCACACTGGCGTCGCTGCTGGCCCGATTGAAGGCCCTGGGGCAACTGGTCAGCGACACCCAGGCGCTGGGGCAACTGGTGGAGCAGATCACCCTGACACTGCTGTTCTCACTGGACTATCAGCGGATACTCGGCCGCGCAGGCGAAGTGCGATTGGTGGTCTACCAGATCATGATGCTGGTGGCACCGCACTTGCTGCCACCGATCAAAGCGGCGACTGAGCAAATGGCGCTGCAGTACCTGGAAGAGCATTAAGATCTTTTCAAGCCTCAAACAAAAACGCCCGACCTTGGCAGGCCGGGCGTTTTTTTAGAGCCCTGAACGATCAGGACTGACTGGTTGGCGTCGATGGAGCTGGCGCGGCAGTCTGGGTTACAGCAGGGGTCGGCGCGGCAGCGGAGTTCGCAGCGCTGGCCGGAGCGGCCGAAGCAACCGGCGTTGCCGGTTTGGCTGGAGCCTCTGCTGGTTTGGCGGCGGCAGCTTTTGGAGCGGCCGGTTTTTTCACTGCTGGTTTTTTCGCAGCAGCAGGTTTTGCTGCTGGCTTGGCTGCCGGTTTGGCGGCAGCGGTTTTCGCTGCAGGCTTGGCGGCGGCTTTAGCAGCTGCCGGTTTGGCCGCAGGTTTGGCGGCGGCTGGCTTGGCAGCGGCAGTTTTTGCAGCCGGTTTAGCAGCTGCTTTAGCAGCAGGTTTGGCTGCCGCTTTGGCCAATGGCTTGGCTGCGGTTTTGGCGGCAGGTTTAGCTGCCGCGGTTTTCGCCGCAACAGGCGCAACCTTGGCACCGGTGAGTTTTTCGATTTGCTTGGTCAGGGTATCGACCTTGCTGTGCAGCGCCTTGACTTCATTGCGGCTCGGCACGCCCAGGCGCGAAATGGCGCTGTTCAGGCGCTTGTCGAAAGCACCTTCGAGCTCATCCCACTTGCCCAGTGCACGATCTTTCACGCCACTGATGCGCGACTTGGCCGACGAAGCGGAGTCCTTGGCGGCGTCGACAGTCTTGCCAACAGCGCTCTTGGTGAGCTTCTCGGCTTTCTCGCCGTCCTTGACCAGCGAGTCGAAGAGTTTGCTGCCGTCAGTGTCGATCTTCGAGTACACGCCCAAACCAGCCAGCCAGATCTTGCGGGAGTAGTCTTCGACTTTCCCGATCCACGAGCTGCCTTCTTTGTCAGTATTCTTTTTACCAGCCATCCCGTTCTCCTTAAGATTTACGCTCGACGCGTTCGAGCAGTGCCGTGAGCTCATCGAGCTTGGCAGAGAGTGCCTCAACGTCATGTTTAGACGGAATGCCGATACGATTCAAGGTACTTGCGACACGCGTGTCGAACGCTCTCTCGACTTTGTCGAGTTGCAGTTCGACCTTGCCTTTGAAAGTGCTCACTTCACTCTTGGCTTCATCGATCTCGGCATTGGCCGCTTCAAGCTTCTCGGCAACTACTTTTTTGCCTTTGGTTTCAACTGCTTGCCCGGCCTTGATCAACTCTTGAAAGTACTCGCTACCCTCTTGGCCGACCTTGGTGTAGGCACCCAGGCCTGCCAGCCAGATCTTGCGGGCATACGATTTGACGTCATGCAGAGCGGTCGTCGATGCGTCGATTTTTTTCTTCAAAATAACTTTTGCCATGGTGCACCTCACGCGCAGAAGGTTTGAGGAACTGCCCGGATAAGTGTCGGGCTCTGGCACAAAGTAGGGAGAAAAATTAGAAACGGCACCCTAACAACCGACATGATTCATTGGCCGCACCACAAAAAAATGTAGGAGTGAGCCTGCTCGCGATGACGGAGTGTCAGTCAACATTTATGTCGGCTGACACTCCGTCATCGCGAGCAGGCTCACTCCTACAGGGGATGTGGTTCGACTCGGGAATCAGACGAGCGCTTTATCCAACGCCTTTTCGATTTCCGCCTTGATCATGCCGCTCATGGCCGACATCATCAGGCCCAACTCCACATCGACCTTGATCGAGTCGTCAGTGACATGCACCGCGCCTTTCACACCGGAGCGCTTGAGGTTCAGGGTGTCACCGGACCACTGCGGCTCCAGGCCATATTGATCGGAAAGTTTTTGCGCCAGCTTGTCGGCCTTCTCGCGGGCCGCTTCCTTACCCAGGCCGTGGGCACGCTCAACACTAAAATGGGCCATTGAATGACTCCTGCTTTATGAATGCTTGTTCATTGAATCTTGACCGCTGCTGCGGCAAAACGTCCCGAGGGTGATCCATCTTACCTGCAGCCTTGCCAAGACAAAGCATCCCTTGGGGATTAGAATGTCGCGCATTCTCTTTTGGTGACAGCGATATGACTGATCAGCGCAAAGGCAGCGATGCCGAACCCACCACTCACTTCGGCTTCAAAAACGTTCCGGAAAGCCAGAAAGCGGAAAAAGTCGCTGAGGTTTTCCACTCGGTAGCCGCCAAGTACGACCTGATGAACGACCTCCTGTCGGGCGGCATGCACCGTCTGTGGAAGCGATTCGCGATCGAATTGTCGGGCGTGCGCACCGGTAACCGGGTGCTGGACATCGCTGGCGGCACGGGCGACCTGACCCGCAAGTTCTCGCACCTCGTTGGCCCGACTGGCCAGGTGGTGCTGGCCGACATCAACGAATCCATGCTCAAGGTCGGCCGTGACCGCCTGCTGGACCTGGGTGTGGCCGGCAACGTCGAATTCGTACAGGCCGATGCGGAAAAACTGCCGTTCCCGGACAACCATTTCGACTGCGTGACCATCGCCTTCGGCCTGCGCAACGTCACGCACAAGGAAGACGCCCTGCGCTCCATGTTGCGCGTGCTCAAGCCTGGTGGTCGCCTGCTGGTGCTGGAGTTCTCCAAGCCGACCAACGCGCTGATGTCCAAGGCCTACGACGCCTACTCGTTCGCCTTCATGCCGTTGATGGGCAAGCTGATCACCAATGACTCGGAAAGCTACCGCTACCTGGCCGAATCGATCCGCATGCACCCGAACCAGGAAACCCTGAAGTCGATGATGGTCGAGGCCGGTTTCGACCGCGTGACCTATCACAACATGACCGCAGGCATCGTCGCCCTGCACCGTGGCATCAAGCCCTGATGCTGCTCGCCGGCGTGCTCGCCAGCGTTGAGCTTGGCCTGAACCGGGTGCTTCGTCTCGACAGCACGGCGCTGCCGCGGCTGGCGCATTTGGCTGGCAAAGTGATTGCCGTCGATTGCCGCAGCCCGGCGTTGCAAGTGTTCATCATGCCCAGCGATGAGGGCCTGATGCTTGCGTCCCATTGGGAAACCGGCGCCGACTGCACCTTGCGTGCGCCGGCCTCCAGCCTGCTGAAGCTGGCGATGAGCAAGGACAAGACGGCGGTACTGCACGCACCAGAAGTCGAGCTCGACGGCGATAGCGGGGTGCTGCTGGAACTGGCAGCCATCCTCCAGGACCTTGAGCTGGACTGGGAGTACGAACTCTCACGCTGGCTCGGCCCCGTCGCCACGCAACTGGTCGGCGGTCACCTGCGCAGCCGCGCCCGCTGGTATCAGCAAGGGTTCGCCAGCCTCGGCCAGAACCTGGGCGAATACCTGGCCGAAGAATCACGCACCCTCGTCGGTCAGCGCGAAGCCGAAGCCCGATTCAGTGAACTGGACCAGATCAAACTCGATCTGGAACGTCTCGAGGCGCGTTTCGAGCGCCTTTCCCGATCCCTCGACCCAAGCGATAACGCATGAAGCTGCTTGCCGTCCGCCGTTTGTTGCGCATCCAGCGCGTCGTGATCCGCTACCGCCTCGATGACCTGCTGTTCGCCCTGCCGCTGCCCTGGTTCCTGCTGGTGCTGCGTTACGCCTTGCCGTGGCGCTGGTTTCCGCGCAAGACCCTGGACCTGAGCCGTGGCGCACGACTGCGCCTGGCGTTGCAGGACCTGGGGCCGATTTTCATCAAGTTCGGGCAGATCCTGTCCACCCGCCGCGACCTGCTGCCCGAAGACATCGCCGATGAGCTGATGATGCTGCAGGACCGCGTGCCGCCGTTCGACTCGCAAGTGTCGGTCAAGCTGATCGAAGAGCAGCTCGGCAAGAAAATCAGTGAAGTATTCAGCCGCTTCGACGTCGAACCGCTGGCCTCGGCGTCGGTGGCCCAGGTGCACGCCGCGCAACTGAAAACCGGTGAGGAGGTTGTGGTCAAGGTGATCCGGCCGGGCCTCAAGCCGGTGATCGCGCAAGATCTGGCGTGGCTGTTCATCCTCGCCCGCGCCGCGGAAAAACTCTCGGCCGATGCGCGCCTGCTGCACCCGGTGGACGTGGTCCAGGACTACGAAAAAACCATCTATGACGAACTCGACCTGCTGCGCGAGGCGGCCAACGCCAGCCAGCTGAAGCGCAACTTCGACGGTTCGCCGCTGCTCTATGTGCCACAAGTCTATTGGGACTGGTGCCGGCCGAAAGTGCTGGTGATGGAGCGCATATACGGCATCCAGGTCACTGACCTGGCAACCCTGGCTGACCAGCGCACCGACATGAAAATGCTCGCCGAACGTGGCGTGGAGATTTTCTTCACCCAGGTGTTCCGCGACAGCTTCTTCCATGCCGACATGCACCCCGGCAACATCTTCGTCAGCACCGTCAACCCGTGGAGCCCGCAGTACATTGCGATCGACTGCGGCATCGTCGGCAGCCTGACCCCGGAGGACCAGGATTACCTGGCGCGTAACCTGTTCGCGTTCTTCAAGCGTGATTACCGGCGTGTGGCCCAGCTGCACATCGATTCGGGCTGGGTGCCGGCGGAAACCAAACTCAACGAATTCGAAGCGGCGATCCGTACTGTGTGCGAGCCGATCTTCGAAAAACCATTAAAAGATATTTCCTTCGGCCAGGTGCTGATGCGCCTGTTCCAGACCGCCCGGCGCTTCAACATGGAAGTACAGCCGCAGCTTGTCCTGTTGCAGAAGACCCTGCTGAACATCGAAGGCCTGGGCCGTCAGCTGTACCCGGACCTCGACCTGTGGAACACCGCGCAGCCCTTCCTCGAGCGCTGGATGCGTGAGCGCGTCAGTCCTAAAGCCTTGTTTGGCAACGTGCAGAGCCAGATCGAACAGATCCCGCACCTGGCCAACATGACCCGCGACCTGCTCGAACGCCTGTCCCAGCCCCACGCCAGCGATCCGCCACCGCCGTGGCACCGTCGCCGCGATGACTGGTTCCTGCGCCTGCTCGGTACGGCCCATCTGGCCGGTGGCGCGATCCTCGCCGTGGGCGGGCCATTGAACGACCTGGCCTACTGGCCGGCGGGCATCATGATGGCGGTCGGCTTGTATCTGGTCGTTCGCCGATAGCCAGTTGTGCTGCGCACTGGCACACTGTTTCAACGTTGAGCCTGACTAATGATGTGTCGGGCTCGCTGTCGGAGTCGAAGATGAACAACTGGCTGGACGAGATCAAATGGGATGCCGACGGCCTGGTGCCGGCGATTGCCCAGGACCACAAGACCGGGCGCGTCCTGATGATGGCCTGGATGAACCGCGAAGCATTGGAACTGACGGCTGCCGAGAACCGCGCCATCTACTGGTCGCGCTCGCGTGGCAAGCTGTGGCGCAAGGGCGAAGAGTCCGGCCACGTGCAGAAGCTGCATGAGATGCGCCTGGACTGCGACGCCGACGTGATCATCCTGATGGTCGAGCAAATCGGCGACATCGCCTGCCATACCGGCCGCCAGAGTTGCTTCTACCGTGTTTTCGAGAACGGCGACTGGACGACTGTCGACCCGGTCCTGAAAGATCCGCACGCCATCTACTCCGCAGGACACAAACATGAGTGACACGTTGACCCGTCTGGCCCAGGTGCTGGAAGAGCGCAAAGGCGCCGCCGCCGACAGCTCGTACGTTGCCAGCCTGTACCACAAGGGCTTGAACAAGATTCTGGAAAAAGTCGGTGAAGAGTCGGTCGAGACCATCATTGCCGCCAAGGACGCCGCCATCAGCGGCGACTGCAGCGATGTGATCTACGAAACCGCCGATTTGTGGTTCCACAGCATGGTCATGCTCGCCCAATTGGGGCAGCATCCCCAGGCTGTACTCGATGAACTGGACCGTCGCTTCGGTCTGTCCGGGCACGCCGAGAAAGCCTCGCGCCCGTCCGCCTGAATAACTATTAGAGAGGAGCAGCAGCATGGGCATTTTTGACTGGAAACACTGGATCGTCATCCTGGTTGTCGTGGTACTGGTATTCGGCACCAAGAAACTGAAAAACCTCGGCACCGACGTCGGCGAGTCGATCAAGGGCTTCAAGAAAGCCATGAACGACGACGAAAAACCGGCCGATCCGACAGCGACTCCGGCCCAACCGGTGCCACCGGTTCAGCCACAGGCCTCTGTGAACCAGCCGCACACCATCGACGTGCAGGCACAGAAAGTCGAAGAGCCGATCCGCAAAGACTCGTGAGCACTGACTAATGTTTGGTATCAGCTTCTCTGAACTGCTGCTCGTTGGTCTCGTCGCCCTGCTGGTGCTGGGCCCCGAGCGCCTGCCGGGCGCTGCGCGCACCGCCGGCCTGTGGGTTGGGCGCCTCAAGCGCAGCTTCAATGCAATCAAACAGGAAGTTGAACGTGAAATCGGTGCCGACGAGATTCGTCGGCAACTGCACAACGAGCACATCCTGTCGCTTGAGCAGGAGGCCCGCAAGATCTTCTCGCCGACCCAACAGCAGCCGACACCCGTCGAGCCTGTGGCGACGCAGACGATTGATGCGCCTGTCGTTGAACCTGCGCCGGTCGCCGCTGCACCTGTTGCAGCGACGCCGGCCGCCCCCGTTGCACCTGCGGCTGCGCCCGTTGCGCCGGCCCCTCATGACCCAACACTGCCGCCGCGAGCCCCATGAGCGATCTTCCTGAAAACGACCAGCACATGCCGCTGGTTTCGCACCTCACCGAGTTGCGTACCCGCCTGCTGCGCTGCGTAGCGGCGATCTTCATCATTTTTGCCGGGCTGTTCGCCTTTACCCAGCAGATCTACACCTTCGTCTCGACCCCGCTGCGGGCCTACCTGCCAGCCGGTGCGACGATGATTGCCACGGATGTGTCGTCGCCGTTCCTGACGCCACTGAAGCTGACCATGATGGTGTCGCTGTTCCTGGCGATCCCGGTGATCCTGCACCAGATCTGGGGCTTCATCGCGCCAGGCCTGTACAAGCACGAGAAGCGCATCGCCGTTCCCTTGCTGTGCTCGAGCATCGTGCTGTTCTACGCCGGCATGGCATTCGCCTATTTCCTGGTGTTCCCGTTGATCTTCAAATTCTTCGCCGCCGCCACCCCGGCCGGTGTGGAAATGATGACCGACATCACCAGCTACCTCGATTTCGTCATGACGCTGTTCTTCGCCTTCGGCGTGGCGTTCGAAATCCCGGTGGCCGTGGTGCTGCTGGTGTGGATCGGCGTGGTCGACGTCAAGTACCTGAAGAAAATCCGCCCGTACGTGATCATCGGCTGCTTCGTGGTCGGCATGATCCTGACCCCGCCGGACATTTTCTCGCAGACCCTGTTGGCCGTACCGATGTGGCTGCTGTTTGAAATCGGCATCCTGTTCGGCAGCCTGATCAGCAAGCGTGGCGAGCATCCGGACGACCAGCCTGCCGACGATAACAACGACCAGCCGCCAGCGACCCAACCGTGAACCTGCTGCTCCTTGAAGAGGCCGACTTCATTGCGGCCGACCGGGTTGTGCTGCGTGATCGGCGGTTGACCCACATGCAGGAAGTCCACCGCTGTGAAGTCGGTGACAGCATGCGGGTCGGCCGCATCGGCGGCCTGATGGGGTCGGCCGAGGTCCTGCGCCTGGACGCCAGCGAGGCGGAACTGCGCGTCACCCTCGACCAGCCTCCACCCGCCAAGCTGCCATTGACCCTGGTCCTGGCCCTGCCGCGGCCCAAGATGCTGCGCAGGGTGTTCCAGACCGTCGCGGCCATGGGTGTGCCACGGGTCGTGCTGGTGAACAGCTATCGCGTCGAGAAGAGCTTCTGGCAGACCCCGTTCCTGGAGCCCGAGGCCATTCGCGAGCAATTGATCCTTGGCCTAGAACAGGCCAGGGACAGCGTGCTGCCGCAAGTCGTGATCGAGAAACGCTTCAAGCCGTTCGTCGAAGATCGCCTGCCTGCCATCACCGAGGGCACCCTCGGCCTGGTTGGCCATCCGGGTCAGTACCCGCCCTGCCCCCGCGCCCTGACCGAGCCTGTGACCCTGGCCATTGGCCCGGAGGGTGGCTGGATCCCGTATGAGATCGACTTGCTGGGCAAATCCGGCCTGCAACCGGTGCAGCTGGGTGAGCGCATCCTGCGCGTGGAAACCGCCGTCACTGCCCTGCTGGCACGCCTCTTCTAACCCAACACCGCCCCCCTGTAGGAGCGAGCCTGCTCGCGAAAGACGTGAAGGCGCCGCAGTCATCCAGACAGCCCTCGTCTTCGTTAACGTCCATCGCGAGCAAGCTCGGCTCCTACAGAATGTTCACCGCCTGCCGATATACCTCCCATGAAACCAATGTGTGGTCCAAGGGAGCTGCAGCATGTACCAATCGCTAGCCGATAAACTGGGGAACGTAAGCGTAAACCGCAAGCTGGGCGTTGGCTTCGGTCTTGTGCTGCTGCTGACGATGCTGATCACCTTCACCGGCTGGACCGGCCTGAGCGACGTCACCCGTCGCGGTGATACGCTGGGGTTCATTTCCGATATCAACGGGATGACCAAAGACCTGCGTATCGCCCGCATGGACTACGAAATGCGCCGCGGCGAACAAGGCCCCGGCGCCGTGAATGATTTGCTGAACAAGCTCGACACCAACCTGCAAGCGGCTCGCCGGATGATCGAGCAACCCGCCGACGTGGCCATGGTCGACCAGCAATTGGCCGCCGTGAGCCAATACAAGCAAGCCTTCGCGTCCATGACCCAGATTAGCGCCAGCCGCGAAGACGCCCGCAGCAAACTGGGCGCCACCGCCGACAATGCCGTGGCCAAAGTCGCTGAAGTCGAACAATCCATGCTGCAAGGCGACAGCGTGGCGCAGTTAAACAGCGTGATCGACCTGAGCAAACTGATCCAGCAAGCGCGCTTCCAGGTGCGTGGCTACACCTACAGCGGTAAGGCCGAGGCCGAGCAACCGGCGCTGGATGCCATCGACAACGCCCTGAAATACCTGCAAAGCCTGCCATCGAAGCTGCCGGAACAACACATCGGTAACCTGCAGCAGGCGACCGACTCACTCAAAGCCTACCGCGCCGCGGTCAGCCAGTACCGTGATTCCCAGACCGCCAGCGCCGAAGCGTTCAAACACATGGCCGCGCAAGGGGAAATCCTGCTCCAGGTCAGCCAGAAGCTCACCGTCTCACAAACGCTGGTGCGCGATACCGACGTAGCGCACGCCAAGAACATGCTGTTGCTGGCCACCGTCCTGGCGCTGGTCTTTGGCCTGTTTGCCGCCTGGGCCATCACCCGGCAGATCGTGATTCCGCTGAACCAGACCCTCAAGGCGGCCGAGCGCATCGCTGCCGGCGACCTGACCCACAACCTGCTGTCCAAGCGCCAGGACGAACTTGGCCAGCTGCAACGGGCCATCCAGAGCATGACCCAAGGCCTGCGTGAACTGATCGGCGGCATCAGCGACGGCGTTACACAAATTGCCAGCGCCGCCGAGGAACTGTCCGCCGTTACCGAACAAACCAGCGCCGGTGTCACCAACCAGAAGGTCGAAACCGACCAGGTGGCCACCGCCATGAATGAAATGACCGCCACGGTGCAGGAAGTCGCGCGCAACGCCGAGGAAGCCTCCGAGGCCGCCGTCGCCGCCGATCAACAGGCCCGCGAAGGGGACAAGGTGGTGGGCGAAGCCATCGCACAGATCGAGCGCCTGGCCCTGGAAGTGAGTCACTCCACCGAGGCCATGGGCGAGCTCAAGCGCGAAAGCGACAAGATCGGCAGCGTGCTCGACGTGATCAAGTCCGTTGCCCAGCAAACCAACCTGCTGGCGCTCAACGCGGCCATTGAAGCCGCCCGTGCCGGTGAAGCCGGACGTGGTTTCGCGGTGGTCGCCGATGAAGTACGCAGCCTGGCGCAACGCACCCAGAAGTCCACCGAAGAGATCGAAGAGCTGATCGTCGGCCTGCAAAACGGTACGCAGCAAGTGGCAAGCATCATGGACAACAGCCGCGCCCTGACCGACAGCAGCGTGGAGCTGACCCGTCGCGCCGGCGGCTCACTGGAGAACATCACCCGCACGGTGTCGGCGATCCAGGCGATGAACCAGCAGATTGCCGCCGCTGCGGAACAGCAGAGCGCTGTCGCCGAAGAGATCAACCGTAGCGTGCTGAACGTACGCGATGTGTCGGACCAGACGTCGGCTGCGAGTGAAGAGACGGCGGCGTCCAGCATCGAGCTGGCGCGGTTGGGGACGCATTTGCAGATGCTGGTGGGCAAGTTCAGGGTTTGAGGTGATGCGAGGGCCTCGGTTCGCATGGGACCGAGGTGATGCAATCGCCAGCAGGCTGGCTCCCACAGTGGATTTGTGGTGTTCACACCAAACCCTGTGGGAGCCAGCCTGCTGGCGATTAGCGGCCCCCAAGGCCGCTGCATTTAGAGGACCTGCCGCAGGAACGCCTGAGCCCGCGGATCCTTCGGTGCATCAAAGAACTCCGCCGGCGAAGCATCTTCCAGCAACTTCCCGTGATCGAAGAACAACACCCGATCCGCCACTTCCCGGGCAAAGCCCATTTCATGGGTGACGCAGACCATGGTCATGCCTTCCACGGCCAGGTTTTTCATCACATCCAGCACTTCCCCGACCATTTCCGGGTCCAGCGCCGAAGTCGGCTCATCGAACAGCATGACCTTCGGCTCCATCGCCAAAGCCCGGGCAATGGCCACACGCTGTTGCTGACCGCCGGACAGGCGCGACGGAAACTCATTGGCCTTCTGGGCAATACCGACCTTTTCCAGCAGCGCCATGGCCTTGGCCTCGCGCTCTTTCTTGCCGCGCTTGCGCACGACTTTCTGTGCGAGGCAGAGGTTTTCCAGCACGGTCATGTGCGGGAACAGGTTGAAGTGCTGGAACACCATGCCGACTTCGCGGCGATAGGCGTTCACGTCAGTCTTCGGGTCAGCCAGTTGCAGGCCATCGATACTCACCGAGCCCGAGTCGAACTCTTCAAGGCCATTGAGGCAGCGCAGGAAGGTCGACTTGCCGGAACCGGACGGACCGATCACTACCAGCACTTCGCCCTTGGCCACATTGGTGGAGACGTTATCGACGGCACGCACCACCTGGCCACGGGTGTCGTAGACTTTTACCAGATCGCGGACTTCAATCACTTTGCGCGAGCCTCCGCTCAAGCCGGCTGGCGATTTTCGACAGCGGCAGGTTGATCAACAGGTACAGGCCGGCGACGCAGAACAGGATTTCGAACGGCGAGAACGAGGTGGTGATGACTTCGCGGCCGCTTTTGAGCAGTTCGGTAATCGCGATCACCGACACCAGCGACGTGTCTTTCACCAGGCTGATGAACTGCCCAGCCAGCGGCGGCAATACGCGTTTGAACGCCTGCGGCAACACCACATGACGCATCGACTGCCCCGCGCTCAAGCCCAGGGAACGCGCGGCTTCGTTCTGGCCACGGGCAATCGACTGCACGCCGGAGCGGATGATTTCCGCCACGTAGGCGCCGGTGAACAGCGACAGTGCGGCGATCCCGGCGAACTCCCGGGACAGGTTCATCACGGTGCCGATAAAGAAGTAGAAAATGAAGATCTGTACCAGCAGCGGCGTACCGCGCACCAGCTCGACGTAAATAGTCGAAAGGTCGCGCAGGGTCGGGTTGTTCGACAGCCGGCACAGGCCTGTCGCCAGGCCGATCAACAGGCCGAGCACGCCAGACACCACCGACAGCCACAGCGTGGTCCACAGCCCCCACAACAACGGCCCAGCGGCCCAGTGACGGGTGACGCCAATCACATCGCCTTCGGCCACGTCATCGCCTTGGGCGACTTGCAGGCTGTTGTCATCGACAGTCAGGTGTTGCTCGTCGCCGGCGTCATTGCGCAGGGTGACTTCTGCCTTGCCGCCCTTGCGCACCAGTTCGCTGACGGTAGAGATGTCGGCGGCGCGCTGGGACTCTTCGGCTTGGTAGGCAAAGTACTGCGGTACGCGGTTCCAACGCCATTCGTAGGACATCAGCGAGGTGGCGTAATACAACGCGCTAGCCAGGCCGATCAGCACCAGCACGGTCAGCACGTGCCAGGGCCATTGGGCTTTTTTCTGTTTCATTACAGGTTCCGGGATTTGTGTTGCCTTGGAGGCCGTCATCGCCAGCAGGCTGGCTCCCACAGGGGAATGCATTTCATTGTGGGAGCCAGCCTGCTGGCGATTGCGCGCGACGCGGTCTATCTGACCGGGCCTTACTCCATGTCCTTCTGCCAAGCGGTGTCTTTGAACCACTTGTCATGGATGCGATCGTAGGTTCCGTCTTCGTGGATCTGGTGCAGGAAGTTGTTGATGAAGTTGATGCTGTCGTAGTCACCCTTCTTCAGCCCGAACGCCAGCGGCTCGTAGGTGAACGGCTTGTCGAGGAATACCAGCTTGCCGTTGCCGACCTTGTTCACAGCCACGACGTTGTAAGGCGCGTCGTAGATGAAGGCGTCGGCCTTGCCGTTGACTACATCGAGCACGGCTTCCTGCTCGTTGTCATAACCGTGGTACTTGGCTTTGGAGATCAGCTTTTTAGCGACCATTTCGCCGGTGGTGCCGAGCTTGGAGGTGATGCGGTAGTCAGCGGTGTTCAGGTCTTTGTAGGACTTGATCGTGCCTTCCAGCTCCTTGCGGATCAGCAGGGTCTGGCCAACCACGATGAACGGTTCGCTGAAGTTCAGGCGCAGGTTACGCTCCTGGGTCAGGGTCATGCCGCTGCCGATCATGTCGAACTTGTCGGTCAGCAGGGCCGGGATGATGCCGTCGTAGCCGGTGGACACCAGCTCCAGCTTGACGCCCATGGCCTTGGTCATGGCCTTGAGGATGTCGACTTCGAAACCGATGATCTCGCCGCGTTTGTTGGTCATTTCGAACGGCATGTAGGTCGGGTCCATGCCGACTTTCAACGTGCCGCGCTTGACCGCGTCATCAATGGCACCGGCCTGCGCCGCGCTGACTGCAACCAATGCCGTGACGCCGACCAGCAGCATCGACAGATACTTCTTCATCTTCAAGTCCCCAAAACCATTGCGTTTGCGGCGCGAAATCGACAGTTTTCCAAGGAAAACAGACAGATACGGACACAAAGCGGTCCGGGCGCACCAATTCGGGGACGGATGCTAACGCACCTGCTCAATTGCACAAGTTTTTTGGGCAATAAAAAACCCGCTTTCGCGGGTCTTGATTGATCGTTCCCACGCTCTGCGTGGGAATGCAGCCAGGGACGCTCTGCGTCCCAATCCAAAGCCGAACGTGGAGCGTCCGTTGAGACATTCCCACGCAGAGCGTGGGAACGATCAGCGCCAGCCAGCAGGGCTCTTCATCACGCCAACTGCGGCTGCACGCTCAGCGGCCTGAGCGGCAACAGCGGTGCATGAGGATCGGCCTGCACCGACTTGCGCCATGCGCCCAGCCACTCGGGGTGACCTTCGCTCCACACCTGCTCGTGCAAGCGAGCCAATGCCACCGGGTCGCTCAGCAGTTGCACGCGCTCATTGTTGGTCAGGCCTTCAGGCCCGACTTTCATGGCGTGCCGCACCCGCTCGACCCGCAGCCATTCGATCGGCTCGGCCTCACGGTGACGCGAAGTCGCCAGCGAACACGCCAGGGCGTTCTGCTGCGGATCGACCACCGAACGGACGAAGCCGTCGTTCAGCGCATGCCAACGGTTTTCGTGGGTGTACTGATCAGTCGCCAACAACGCCTGCGGCGGATTGTATTCCTCAGGGATCAGGAACAGGCTCTCGTCACGGGACTTGAGGCCCAGGCCGACACGGCTGGAAATCACCGACACCGGGATCGACAGCATCAGCGAACCGACAATCGGAACCAACCACCACAGGAAGCTCGGGTTCAGCCAGATCACCAGCAGGGCCCAGAAGAAACCCAGCAAGGTCTGCGGACCGTGGCGCTTGACCGCTTCGCTCCATGGCGTGGAGTCGTCGTCACGCTGCGGCGAGTTCCAGGTCGCAGCCCAGCCCAGGAACGCGGCGAGCACGAAACGGGTGTGGAAAATCATCCGCACCGGCGCCAGCAGCATGGAGAACAGCATCTCCAGCAGCATCGACAGCGTCACCTTGAACTTGCCACCGAACTCTTTCGCGCCCTTGGCCCAGATCAGGATGATGCTCAACAGCTTAGGCAGGAACAGCAACACGATCGTGGTCGAGAACAGCGCGATCGCCTTGTCCGGGTGCCATTGTGGCCACAGCGGATAGAGCTGGCGCGGTTCGAGGAAGTATTGCGGCTCCATCAACGTGTTAACCGCCAACAGCGCCGTCGACAACACGAGGAAGAAGAACCACAGCGGCGCCGACAAGTAGGACATCACGCCGGTCAGGAACACCGCACGGTGCACCGGGTGCATGCCCTTGACCAGGAACAGGCGGAAGTTCATCAGGTTACCGTGGCACCAGCGACGGTCACGCTTGAGTTCGTCCAGCAGGTTCGGCGGCAGCTCTTCATAGCTGCCCGGCAGATCGTAGGCAATCCACACACCCCAACCGGCTCGGCGCATCAGCGCGGCTTCGACGAAGTCGTGGGACAGGATCGCACCGGCGAACGCGCCTTTGCCCGGCAACGGCGCCAGGGCGCAGTGCTCGATGAACGGCTTCATGCGGATGATCGCGTTGTGGCCCCAGTAGTGGGATTCGCCCAACTGCCAGAAGTGCAGGCCAGCGGTGAACAGCGGACCGTACACGCGGGTGGCGAACTGCTGCATGCGCGCATACAGGGTGTCCATGCCCGACGCACGTGGCGCGGTCTGGATGATCCCGGCGTCCGGCGTGGCTTCCATCAGGCGGACCAGACTGGTCAGGCACTCGCCGCTCATTACCGAGTCGGCGTCGAGCACGACCATGTACTTGTAGTCACCACCCCAACGACGGCAGAAGTCGTCGAGGTTGCCGCTTTTACGTTTCACACGGCGACGGCGACGACGATAGAAGATCTTGCCGAAGCCACCGGCTTCGCGGCAGACGTCCAGCCAGGCCTGCTGTTCGGCGACGCAGATGTCGGCGTCGTTACTGTCGCTGAGGACGAAGAAGTCAAAGCGATCCAGGTCACCCGTGGCGGCTACCGACTCGAACGTTGCACGCAGACCAGCGAACACCCGAGGCACGTCTTCGTTACAGATCGGCATCACCAGTGCGGTGCGCGCATCCTTCGGAATCGGCTCGTTGCCGGCACTTTTGCCGGAGATGCGGTATTTATCGTGACCGGTGAGCAACTCGAGGAAGCCCATCAGCGCGGTCCAGAAACCGGCCGAGACCCAGCAGAACAGAATCCCGAACAGGATCAGGATGCTGGTCTGCAAGGCATACGGCAGCACTTGCGTGGCGGTTTGCAGCAGCGGTTGGTGCAGGACTTCGTCAAGATCGACGAACGACCAGCCCTGGTACGGCATGATGCCTTTCATGTACCAGCCGGCGACGACGGTCTGGCCGAGCATCAGTACCAGCAGAATGTAGCGACGGATCGAACCGACCGTGCGCCAGCGCGCCGCCGGCAGCACGTTCTCATCCTTTGGCGGCTTCGGCGGGTTGGTGCGACCGGTCATACGGCGCCAGCCGCGCACCAGAATATTGGTACGCCACGGCTCCGGCACGACCTTGGTCCGACGAATCGGCGGGGTCGCCTTCAGGCAAACGCGACCGCTGGCGTCGAGCGCCAGCATTTCAGCGTCCTGCAACTCTTCGGCAGTGCTCAGGGTCAGGCGCGTGCCAACCGAGGCCTGGGCGGCCTCGGTCGGCGCGTCGAACGTCGAAGACGACAGACGTTCATGCAGTTCACTGAAAGACCTGCAGCCCGCGAGTTCCGCGCGCTGCTGGTCGGTCATCGGCAGATGTGCCAGGTACTCGGATAGAGTCTCTGGCTGTACTTGAGAATTACTCATCGGCAGGCAACTGGTAGCTCCAGGTCTCGGTCAGGACTTCTTCAGTCGGTGCCGATTCCGGTGTGGCTGGGACCGCGTCGGCAGCAGCAGGCTGCTTGACGTCATTGTTGTTCGCCTTGTCCTTGGCATCTGCAACTGGCTTGGCTTCGGCCTGTTTGGCCTCGGCGGCCTTCGCTTCCTTGTCAGCTTTCTCCGCTTGCTTGGCCGCCACTTTGTCGGCCTTGGCTACGGAAGAAGTGGAGGCTGGAATCGAAGTCTTGGCCAGATCGGCAGGTACGATGTTCTGCACAAGTGCCGCACGCATCTCGGTGGACTTGCTCGGGTCCTTGATCTTCATGCGCAACGTCAGGCGCCAGCCCTTGGTTTCAGGGTTGTAGCGCACGCTGTTCTCGACCAGCTCGGCGTTATCGCCGACGCTGACCTGGCTGCGCACGTCTGTATCCGGTGCCAATGCCGCCAGGGACGGACCTTCAAAGTCCACCAGATAGGCAACGCTGCCATCCGGCTGACGAATCAGGTTGGACTGTTTCACGTCACCGGTGGATTTCAGGGTCTGACTGACCCACGCACTGTCCGGTGCGTGCAGCGCCGCTTCGTCCATGGTCCAGTGCATGCGATAGGCGAAGTCCAGCGGCTGGCCTGGCTCCGGCATTTTTTCCGGGCTCCAGAAAGCCACGATATTGTCGTTGGTTTCGTCGGCGGTCGGAATCTCGACCAGATCGACGGTGCCCTTGCCCCAGTCGCCTTTCGGTTCAATCCAGGCGCTTGGACGCTTGTCGTAGCGGTCGTCGAGGTCTTCGTAGTGGCTGAAGTCACGGCCACGTTGCAGCAAGCCGAAGCCACGCGGGTTCTCGACCGAGAAGTTGCTCACCGCCAGGTGTTTCGGATTGTTCAGCGGACGCCAGATCCACTCGCCGTTGCCGGCATGGATCGCCAGGCCGCTGGAATCGTGCAGCTCACGACGGTAGTTGAGGACTTTCGACGGCTGGTTGGCGCCGAACAGGAACATGCTGGTCAGTGGCGCGATGCCCAGTTTGCCGACCTTGTCACGCAGGAACATCTGCGCCTTGACGTCGACAATGGTGTCGCTGCCCGGACGCAGGGTCAGGCGATAGGCACCGGTCGCCCGTGGCGAATCCAGCAGGGCGAAGATCACCAGGTGCTTGTCGCCCGGCTTCGGCTGTTGAATCCAGAACTCGCGAAAACGCGGGAATTCTTCACCGGACGGCAGTGCGGTATCGATCGCCATGCCGCGAGCGGACAAACCGTAGACGTGCCCCTTGCCAACCACGCGGAAGTAACTCGCGCCCAGCATGGTCATGATTTCGTCTTGCTTGTCAGCCTTGTTGACCGGGTACAGGACACGGAAACCGGCGTAACCGAGTTGTTCGGTGGCCTTGGGGTCGAACTTGACGTCGCCGAAATCGAAACGACTTGGGTCGTACTTGATCTCTTCGACGGTGTTCGCCGTGATTTCGTTGATTTTCACCGGCGTATCGAAATGCATGCCCTGGTGATAGAACGACAGCTTGAACGGGGTCTTCTGATCGGCCCATTCGGCTTTTTCAGTCAGGAAACGAATTTTCTGATAGTCGGCGAATTTCATCTCGCGAAATTCGTTCGGCAGGTTACTGCGCGGAGCTTCGTACTTTTGCCCGGCCAGCTCTTTTGCCTTGACCGATACATCATCCAGACTGAATGCCCAAAGCTGGCCGGCGCTGAGCAGGCACAGCAGTGCCGAGCCCGCTACCAATGCGCTACGAAACCGTTTGGCAGTCAATTTTGGTGCGTTACAGGGACTAACAATCACGAGCAACCCTCGCCGAAAACAGATCAAAAAACCAACGGCCAGTTAAAGGGCCAGCAGGTATCCGGTACAAAAAAACCGGTCCCGCAGACCACTCTTGCCAAGTTGGCGAGCATTGTTCCGACTCCGCTGGGGCAAAATGATTCCCCAATCGGATCCGGACAAGTCTCTACCTAAGTCAAAATGGACCAACGAACGCTGATCCCCGTAGCGCGCGATTATCTAGTAGGCCGCGTTACAACGCATCAGGGGTAACAAAGTATTTATCGGGAAAAACGCCTGTTTTCAGTCGAAATGCGCTTAAAAAGATGTTTCAAGCGCTTTCAGGTCTGTAACAGGAAGGTTACCGGGCCGTCGTTGACCAGGTGCACCTGCATATCCGCGCCGAATCTACCTGATGCCACAGTGCCATGCACCTGTTTCGCTTTGCTTAATAGATAGTCGAAAAGCTCCTCGCCCAAGGCCGGAGGGGCCGCGGTCGAGAAACTCGGGCGCAAGCCGCTCTTGGTATCGGCGGCCAGGGTGAACTGCGAGACCAGCAGCAACCCGCCACCCACATCCGCCAGGGACAGGTTCATCTTGCCCTCAGCGTCGCTGAACACACGATAGTTAAGCAGCTTATTGAGAAGTTTGTCGGCGCTGGCCCGCGTGTCGTCCGGTTCTATGGCGACCAGCACCAGCAACCCCTGATCGACCGCGCCGACCACCTGCCCCGCCACCTCGACTCGCGCGCCGCGCACGCGCTGCAGCAGCCCTTTCATGCTTCGTCGGGGGCCAGATCGAGCAAGCGTCGCGCCATCCGATCGGCGGCGCGCACCAAGGCATCGGTAATCCCCGGCTCAGCGGCGGCATGGCCCGCGTCACGGATGATTTGCAGTTCGCTGTTCGGCCAGGCCTGGTGCAGCTCCCAGGCGTTATCCAGCGGGCAAATCACGTCATAGCGACCATGGATGATCACGCCAGGCAAATGAGCGATTTTGTCCATGTCGCGAATCAACTGATTGGCTTCAAGGAACGCATTGTTGGTGAAGTAGTGGCATTCGATACGAGCAATGGAGAGCGCGCGCTGGGGCTCGGAAAAACGATCGACCACCAAGGGGTTCGGCCGCAGGGTCGCGGTCCGGCCTTCCCACGTGGACCAGGCCTTGGCCGCGTGCATCTGGGCGATCTGATCGTTGCCGGTCAGGCGTTTGTGGAACGCGGTAAGCAAATCGTGGCGCTCGTCCTGCGGGATAGGCGCGATGTAGTCCTGCCAGTAATCGGGGAACAGACGGCTGGCGCCCGCCTGATAAAACCATTCGATTTCCTGCGGGCGGCAGAGAAAAATCCCGCGCAGGATCAACCCGTGCACACGCTCCGGATGGGTTTGCGCGTAGGCCAGCGCCAGGGTCGAACCCCAGGAGCCGCCAAACAACACCCACTTGTCGATGCCCAGGTGCTCGCGGATTCGCTCAAGGTCGGCGACCAGGTCCCAGGTCGTGTTGTTTTCGAGGCTGGCGTGGGGCGTGGAGCGGCCGCAACCACGCTGATCGAAGGTGACAATGCGGTACAGGTTGGGATCGAAGTAGCAGCGGCTCGCCGCATCGCACCCGGCGCCGGGACCACCGTGAATGAACACCACCGGCAAACCTTGCGGTGAACCGCTTTCGTCGACATACAGCGTGTGGGTCTCGTCGACGGCCAGATCGTGCCGGGCGTGGGGTTTGATCTGCGGGTACAAAGTCTGCATTGCGCACTCCGTAAGGGGTCGAGGTCATCCCTGGGGGGACTTCTATTATTCTGCCGTTGGGCATCATAAACCCGAATTACGTCATTGAGCATGCACATGTAGAGTCAGAGTTATCGTTCCCACGCTCTGCGTGGGAATGCATCCCGTGACGCTCTGCGTCACAGTGGACGCGGAGCGTCCATGGCGGCATTCCCACGCAGAGCGTGGGAACGATCAGTTGCAGGGTTACACGTTGTAATGCTTTTCGCCCCAGGCCAGCAGGCCTTGCAGCAATTCCTTCAACACCACCCGCGTCGGCTCGGCCAGATCCGGCCGATAGCGGAACGGCTCGAACTCTTCCATGTAGGTGCACTGGCCCAGTTCCAGTTGCACGGCATGAATGTTTTCTGCCGGATTGCCGTAGTGACGGGTGATGTGCCCGCCCTTGAAGCGCCCGTTCAGCACATGGCTGTAGTCCGGGTGACCGGCGCAGATCGCTTCCAGTTGCGAAGCCAGCTGCGGATCACAACTGGCGCCGTTGAAGGTACCGAGGTTGAAGTCCGGCAATTTGCCGTCGAACAGGTGCGGGATGATCGAGCGAATCGAGTGCGCATCGAACAACAGCGCGTAGCCGAACTCGGCTCTCAGTCGCGCCAGTTCGTTCTGCAAGGTGCTGTGGTATGGGGTCCAGATCTGTTCCAGATAGGTTGCACGCTCCTCCTTGGAAGGCTCCAGCCCTTCGCGGAACAACGGAATGCCGTCGAACAGGGTCGCCGGGTACAGGCCGGTGGTAGCGCCGACGTACAAAGGCTTATCGTCGGACGGCCGGTTCAGGTCGATGACGAACCGCGAGTATTCGGCGGCGAGGGTGCTGGCACCCAGTTCGGCGGCGAAATCGTACAGCTGCGGGATGTGCCAGTCGGTGTCCGGCAGGCTTTTCGCGTCGGGGATCAACCCGGCTTCGACTGCCGGAGTCAGGCGCACACCGGCATGAGGCATGCTGATCAGCAGCGGTACGCGGCCTTGCTTGAAGTTCAGAACCTTATCCACAACTGTTCTCCTACAGACTTGTTTCGACGCCGTGACGCACGACGCGTTTTTCCAAGTCGCCGCCCAGCCAGTAGCACAGGTCGGCCGGGCGATCGATTTGCCAGGCAACGAAATCCGCGACCTTGCCCGCCTCCAGCGATCCGTGGGTAGCGGACATGCCCAATGCCGTGGCGGCATGAATCGTCGCGCCAGCCAGGGCTTCCTCCGGGGTCATGCGGAAACAGGTGCAGGCCATGTTCAGCATCAGGCGCAACGACAGCGCCGGCGAGGTGCCGGGGTTGAGGTCGCTGGCAATGGCGATTTTCACGCCGTGTTTGCGCAAGGCCTCCATCGGTGGCAATTGGGTCTCGCGCAGGAAGTAGAAGGCGCCGGGCAGCAACACGGCCACCGTGCCGGATTTGGCCATGGCGATAGCGTCGTCTTCGGTCATGAATTCCAGATGATCGGCCGACAGTGCGTGGTAACGCGCCGCGAGGCTCGATCCATGCAGGGACGAGAGCTGCTCGGCGTGCAGCTTCACCGGCAGACCCAGCTCCTGGGCAGTGATGAATACGCGTTCAACCTGTGCAGGGGAAAACGCCAGGTATTCGCAAAAGGCATCCACCGCGTCCACCAGCCCTTCGGCGGCCAGGGCCGGGAGCATTTCGCTGCAGATGTGATCGATGTAATCGTCGGCGCGATCGGTGTACTCCGGCGGCAAGGCGTGAGCCGCGAGGCAGGTGCTGCGCACGCTGACCGGCAGTTCGACGCCGAGGCGACGGGCTACCCGCAGCATCTTGCGTTCGTTGGCCAGGTCCAGGCCATAGCCGGATTTGATTTCGATGCTGGTGACGCCATCGCGCATAAGGCTTTTCAGGCGCTTGGCAGCGCTGGCGAACAGTTCGTCTTCGCTGGCCGCGCGAGTAGCCCGAACGGTGCTGGCGATGCCGCCACCGCTTGCTGCAATTTCCGCGTAGCTGACGCCTTGCAGGCGCTGCTCGAATTCGCCACTGCGATTGCCGCCGAACACCGTGTGGGTGTGGCAGTCGATCAGGCCGGGCGTGACCCAGGCCCCGTTCAAATCATTGACCGCCGGGTACTCGCCGGACGGCAGCTCACTGCGCGGGCCGACCCACTCGATGTGTGCACCGGACGTCACGATGGCGGCATCCTCGATGATCGAGTAGACGCCTTGGGCCATGGTTGCGACGTGGCAGTGTTGCCAGAGGGTTTTCATCCCTTAGTCTCCACAGTATTCAAAATCGAATCGCCAGCAGGCTGGCTCCCACAGAAGTACGTATTACAACTGTGGGAGCCAGCCTGCTGGCGATGAGTCCATCACAGGCTAGGTAAAAGCTTGGTAGTGATCAGCTCGTTCAGGCAACGCGACGCCAACAGCTCAGTCGCCGCATTGATGTCTGGCGCGAAGAAACGGTCCTTCTCATAGAACGGCACTTCGTTACGCAGGATGGCGCGGGCCTTTTCCAGCTTCGGCGAAGTCTTCAGGCCATTGCGCAGGTCCAGGCCCTGAGCGGCGGCAAGCCATTCCACAGCCAGGATGCCACGGGTGTTCTCGGCCATCTCCCACAGACGCTTGCCCGCAGCCGGGGCCATGGACACGTGGTCCTCCTGGTTGGCGGACGTCGGCAGGCTGTCCACCGAATGCGGATGGGACAGCGCCTTGTTCTCGCTGGCCAGCGCCGCGGCGGTCACCTGGGCGATCATGAAGCCGGAGTTCACACCGCCATTGGCCACCAGGAACGGCGGCAGTTGCGACATGTGCTTGTCCATCATCAGCGAGATGCGACGCTCGCTCAGGGAGCCGATTTCAGCGATGGCCAAAGCCATGTTGTCAGCGGCCATGGCCACCGGTTCGGCGTGGAAGTTACCGCCGGAAATCACGTCACCTTCAGCGGCGAACACCAGCGGGTTGTCGGAGACGGCGTTGGCTTCGATCGCCAGCACTTCGGCAGCCTGGCGGAACTGGGTCAGGCAGGCGCCCATGACTTGCGGCTGGCAACGCAGGGAGTACGGGTCCTGGACCTTCTCGCAGTTTTCGTGCGAATCGGAGACTTCACTGCGCTCACCCAGCAGATCACGATAAGCGGCTGCAGCGTCGATCTGGCCTTTCTGGCCACGAGCGGCGTGGATGCGCGCGTCGAACGGCGAGCGCGAGCCCAGCACGGCTTCGACGGTCAGGCCACCCAGGGCCAGGGCGCCAGCGAACAGGTCTTCGCCTTCAAACAGGCCACGCAGGGCAAACGCGGTGGACACTTGCGTGCCGTTGAGCAGCGCCAGGCCTTCTTTCGCGGCCAGGGTCAGCGGGGTCAGGCCAGCGACTTTCAGCGCTTCGGTGGCTTCCATCCACTCGCCCTTGTAGCGCGCCTTGCCTTCGCCCAGCAGTACCAGCGACATGTGCGCCAACGGTGCCAGGTCGCCGGAGGCACCAACCGAGCCTTTCAACGGAATGTGTGGGTAAACCTCGGCGTTGATCAGGGCGATCAGTGCGTCGATGACAACGCGGCGGATGCCGGAGAAACCACGGCTCAGGCTGTTGACCTTGAGTACCATGACCAGGCGCACCAGTGCGTCGCTGATCGGCTCGCCGACACCGGCGGCGTGGGACAGCACCAGCGAGCGTTGCAGGTTTTCCAGGTCTTCGCTGGCGATGCGGGTCGAAGCCAGCAGGCCGAAACCGGTGTTGATGCCGTAGGCGGTGCGGTTCTCGGCAAGAATCTGCTCCACGCAGGCAACGCTGGCTTCGATCTGGGCCGCGGCGCTGTGGTCGAGGGTGATTTTGACCGGTTGCTGATAAACATCACGCAGTTGGGCAAGGCTCAGTTGGCCAGGAATCAAATTAAGCGCAGTCATTTCATGCTCCTTTTGAGAGTTTGTTATTAACTACCAGACGCTCCGGATAATTCCGTTGTCCGTCGCTTCCCCCTTTTGTGAGGGGGCTGGCGCCTTGGCACGCTGGTTTTGTATGGAAATCAGTTCAGATTCGGTAACGCCTTTTGCAACAAAGCCGGGTCTTTCAAAATGCTGGCGGCGGCGGCGATGTCCGGCGCCAACCAGCGGTCCTGATCGTAGGCCGGGACACGCTCGCGCAGCAGGTGCCATGCGGCATCGGTGCCGGCGCCGAAGCGTTGCTCTTTGAGGAATTCAAAGGCCTGGGCTGCCAGCAGGTACTCGATGGCGAGAATCTGCGTGCAGTTTTCCAGCGCGCGATGCAGCTTCAGCGCGGCGTTGGTGCCCATGCTCAAGTGGTCTTCCTGCAAGCCTGAAGTCACGTAGTTATCGAGCACTGCCGGCTGCGCCAGTTGACGGTTTTCCGCGCACAGTGAAGCGGCGACGTACTGCACGATCATCATCCCGGAGTTCACCCCCGGATTGGCCACCAGGAATGCCGGCAGACCGCTGACGTGCGGGTTGATCAGACGGTCCAGGCGGCGCTCGGCAATGGAGCCGATTTCCGCCATGGCGATGGCCAGCAGGTCCGCCGCCAGCGCCACCGACTGGCCGTGAGGGTTGGCCTGGGACATGACCCGGAAGTTGTCCGGCGTACCCAGCAGCAACGGGTTATCGGTGCAGCCGTTGAGTTCGGTTTCGACTTGCTTGATGGCGTGATCGAGCTGATCGCGAGCGGCGCCGTGCACCTGTGGAATCGAGCGGATGCTCAATGCATCCTGGGTACGAATGCCTTTGCTCTGGGCGATCACTTCACTGCCATCGAGCAGCGCGCGCAGGTTGATCCCGACCTGTTGCATGCCCGGGTGCGGCTTGAGCGCAATGATCTCGGCATCGAACGCAGCAATCTGCCCACGCTGGGCCTCGAAGCTCATGGCGCTGATCACGTCGGCCCATTGCAGCAGGCGCGTGGCGTCGGCAATGGCCAGGCAGCTGAGGCCGCTCATGCACGGCGTGCCGTTGACCAGGCACAGACCGTCCTTGGCGCCGAGTTGAACCGGTTGCAGGCCTTCTTCGGCCAATGCCTGTTGCGAAGGCACGACTTGCCCACGATAGCTGACGTTGCCGACACCCAGCAGGGCGATGCTGATGTGGGCCATGTGGGTCAGGTAACCGACCGAACCCTGGGACGGCACTTGCGGGGTGATGCCGCGATTGAGCAGCTCCAGCAGGGCTTCGACCACCCGACGATGCACGCCGGATTTGCCTTGGGTGAAGTTGAGGATCGCAGCGCACATGATGGCGCGGGTCTGCTCGTCGGCCAACGGTGCGCCAACGCCACAGGCGTGGCTGAGCAGGGTATTGCGCGACAGCTGGCTCAGTTGTTCGTCTTTGAGCGAAACGTTGCACAAGGCGCCCAGGCCAGTGTTCACGCCATAGGCGCGTTCGCCGCTGGCGACGATGCGCTGGACGATCGCCTGCGCATTTTCGATTCGTGCCCAGGCCTGCGTCGACAGCTCAAGCTGTGCGCCATGACGGGCTACGGCAACCACATCCTGCCAACGCAACGGGGCATTGGCGATAACGATTTTTTCAGCCTGGGACATCATTAACCTCTTGAGCTTGATCGTTCCCACGCTCTGCGTGGGAATGCCGCCTGGGACGCTCCGCGTCCCGATATCAACACAAGGCTCGAGCCCTGCGCATGGGTGACGCAGAGCGTCACGGGATGCGTGCCCACGCAGAGCGTGGGAACGATCATCACACCACCGCCGCCCGACGCTGCACGAACCGGTCGACATACTCATCCGCCGGCGAATGCAGGATCTCTTTCGGCGTGCCGACCTGAATCAGGCGCCCGTCCTTGAGGATCGCGATGCGGTTGCCGATGCGCACGGCCTCGTCGAGGTCGTGGGTGATGAAGACGATGGTCTTGTGCAGGGTCTTTTGCAGTTCCAGCAACTGGTCCTGCATTTCGGCGCGAATCAACGGGTCGAGGGCACTGAACGCTTCGTCCATCAGGATGATGTCGGTGTCCGCCGCCAACGCCCGGGCCAAACCTACACGCTGACGCATGCCGCCGGAGAGCTGGTGCGGGTATTTGTTTTCGTAGCCCTTGAGGCCCACGGTGTTGATCCAGTGCAGCGCGCGCTCGGCGCACATCTGCTTACTCTCGCCACGGATTTTCAAGCCGTAGGCGACGTTGTCCAGCACGCTCTTGTGCGGCAACAGGCCGAAGCTCTGGAACACCATGCTGATCTTGCGCCGGCGAAATTCGCGCAGGGCTTCCATGTCGTATTGCAGGATGTCCACGCCATCCACCAGGATCGCGCCGCTGGTCGGGTCGATCAGGCGATTGAAGTGGCGCACCAAGGTGGATTTGCCCGAACCGGACAAGCCCATGATCACGAAGATCTCGCCGCTGCCAATGCTCAGGGACAGATCGTTCACGCCGACCACGCAGCCGGTTTCGGACAGCACCTGATCCTTGGTCTTGCCCTGGCCAACCATCGCCAAGGCATCCTTGGCGCGGTTGCCGAAAATCTTGAAGACGTTCTTGACTTCGATCTTGCTCACGGTTGCGTTGTTCATTTGCTCACCTCATGCCGTGCGCGACCGTACGCCTGTGTAATGCGGTCGATCACCACTGCCAGAATCACGATCGCCAGGCCGGCTTCCAGGCCGCGTCCGACGTTGAGGGTCTGAATCCCCACCAGCACGTCTTCACCCAGGCCACGGGCACCGATCATCGAGGCGATCACCACCATCGACAGGGCCATCATGGTGGTCTGGTTGATCCCGGCCATGATGCTTGGCAGGGCCAGCGGCAATTGCACACCGAACAGTTGCTGCCAACGGTTGGCACCGAAGGCGTTGATGGCTTCCATCACCTCGCCGTCAACCTGGCGAATACCCAGGTCGGTCAGGCGGATCAGCGGTGGCGCGGCGTAGATCACGGTGGCGAAAATCGCCGGGACCTTGCCCAGGCCGAACAGCATCAGCACCGGGATCAGGTACACGAAGCTCGGCATGGTCTGCATGATGTCCAGCAACGGCATCAGCACCGAACGCAGGCGATTGCTGCGGGCCGAGAGGATGCCCAACGGGATGCCGATCAGCACCGAAATGACCGTGGCCACCATCATCAGCGCCAGGGTCTGCATCAGCTTGTCCCAGAGGCCGACGGCGCCCACCAGGAACAGCAAGCCGACGATGACCGCCGTGGTCACCACTTTGCGGGTCGCGTGCCAGGCAACGCCCGCCACGATCGCCAGCATCAGCCACCAGGGCGCCGCACGCAGCAGCCCTTCAAGATTGACGATGGCCCACAACAGGGTGTCGGAGATGCTGCGGAACACATCGCCGTAGTTGGTGACCAGCGAATCGACCCAACCGTTGACCCAGTCGGCGATGGAAAAGGTAAAGCTTTCGGGAAACATAAGAGACTCTCAATCAAGGGGTTGCGATCAAGCATCCGACTGCCGCTGCCGACAGCCGGAGAAGCCCAACCTACAAGGCCGCGTCGATTTTCTTGGCTGCGTCTTCACTTACCCAGGCGTGCCAGACTTCAGGATGTTCCTTCAGGAAGATCTTGGCCAGTTTTGGCGACTCGATCCGCTCTTTGGTCATGCGGCCCAGGTTCTGGTTCAGCAGGTCGATTGGCACGTTGACCTTTTCCAGCACGGCCACCAGTTCCGGTGCTTGTTCGTGGAAAGTCTTGGACAGGCCGACCTTGATGGTCACGGTCTTGTTCACACCCGGTTTCTCTTCGAGTTTCACCACGTCGACCTGGCCCATCAACGGCGTTGGCGACCAGTAGTAGAACAGGATCGGCTCGCCACGCTTGTAGCTCGACAGCACCGCGGCATCCAGCGCCGGGCCGGTGCCTGGGCGGAAGTTGGTGTAGGTGCTTTCCAGGCCGTAGCTTTTCAGCATTTCGCTGTTGTCCAGCTCACAGGTCCAGCCGGCCGGGCAGTTATAGAAACGCCCTTTGGATGGCTCTTCGGCGTCCTTGAACACGGCAGAGTATTTGCCCAGGTCAGCGATGTTCTTCAGGTCCGGGGCCTTGGGTTCCAGCTTACGCTTGGCATCGCCTTCGATCACGTAGCGCGGCACATACCAGCCTTCGATCGCACCGACGACCGGAGCGCCAACACCGACGACCTTGCCGGCCTTCTCGGCCTTGTTCCAGACCTCGCTGCGGCCGACCCACTCTTCGGCGAATACCTGGATATCGTTACTGCTCAGGGCGTTTTCCATGGTGATGGAGTTACCCGGCAGGCTGTCGGTCTTGCAGTCGTAGCCTTTTTCCAACACGACTTGCATCACGTCGGTCAGCAGCATGGCGCTTTCCCAGTTCAGGCCAGCGAATTTCACCGGTTTGCCCGACTCGCACCAACCCGCCGCCTGAGTGGCGCCGGCACTGGCCAGCAGGCCCATGGAAAGCAATGTGGTCAGCAGGGTCTTGTTCGATTTCATTGTAGTGACGCTCCTAATCATGAATTGGCTTACGGCAGTCAAGAGGCATCCAGCCCTGTCCACGTCCAATCAGGCCTGCGCCGCAGCGCGACCGGCCCCGCTTGTTTTAGGTTGTACAACGCTGTCCTGCTCGACCGGCAGAATCAGGTGATCAGGTACTGCTCCGTGCCATTTTTTCGCACACACGTAATACAGGGCTGCGGGAATCACCAGACCGATGATCCAGGAAATATCCACACCACCCAGGGCATTCACCAGCGGACCGGTATAGAACTTGGTGGCGATGAACGGCAGCTGCACCAGCACACCGAAAACATAGACGCTGATACCGAGGGTGTTCCAACGGCCGTAGCGACCGTTCGGATCGGCCAGCGCCGGCACGTCATAGCGCTCGCGGGTGATGCAGTAGTAGTCCACCAGGTTGATCGCACTCCAAGGAGTAAAGAACGCCAGTAGGAACAGGATGAAAGACTTGAACGCGCCGAGGAACGAGTGCTGACCGAGCAACGCCATCAGGGTCGCAGCACCGACGATGACCAGCACGAACACCAGACGCTGCAAGTGCGTTACCTTCAGGTCACCACGGAAACCGCTGATGATGGTCGCAATGCACATGAAGCTGCCGTAGGAGTTGAGCGTGGAGATGGTGACCTTGCCGAACGCAATGCTGAAATACAGCAGCGCAGCGGTGGCACCGGTACCGCCCAAACCAACGATGTAGGCCACTTCGTGGCCGGCGAATTGTCCGTTGGCCGAGGCAGCGGCAAGCACGCCGAGGATCATCGCCACCTGTGCGCCAATCACCGAACCTGCGCCAGCGGCGAAAAAGGTTTTCACCGAGGAAGTCTTGCTCGGCAGGTAGCGTGAATAGTCAGCCACGTAAGGGCCGAAGGCGATCTGCCAGGACGCCGCGAGCGACACCGCAAGCAGGAAGCTGCTCCAGCTGAAGTGGCGGATTTCCAGCAGTGCGCCAACGTCAGTCTGGCTCATCAGACGGCTGAACAGGTAAACGAAGGCAATCACACCAATGACGCTGGCAACACGGCCAATCCAGTGGATCACCCGATAACCGAGTACCGTGACCAGAACGATGACACTGGCGAAGATGAGGATACCGACGGTGTCACTGACGCCAAACAACTGGCCCAGTGCCTGTCCGGACAGCACGGTGCCCGTTGCGGTGAAGCCGAGGTACATCAGGCAGACCAGCACGATCGGGATGGCCGCGCCATATACGCCGAACTGCACACGGCTGGAGATCATCTGCGGCAGGCCAAGCTTGGGCCCTTGCGCAGCATGCAGCGCCATGACGCCGCCGCCGAGCAGTTGACCGATCAGCAGGCCGATCAACGACCAGAACACGTCACCGCCCAACACCACGGCCAGGGCCCCAGTGACAATCGCGGTGATTTGCAGGTTGGCACCCATCCACAGGGTGAACTGGCTGAACAGACGACCGTGTCTTTCCGCTTCCGGGATGTAGTCGATCGAACGTTTCTCGATCAACGGTTTGTTGCCTGCACGTTCGTTGCTGACAGCCATGGTTCAACCTCTGTGGATTGTTATTCTGGGTGGTGATCCCCTGTAGGAGCGGGCTTGCCCGCGAAGGCGCCTTTCCTGACACACCGAGGTGCGTCATTCGCTGGCGAGCCAGCTCCTACAAGTTTGCGTCGGCCAAAGCCGGCTTTTTATTTACCGGTGATCATCGGCAAGTTCAGCCCTTGTTCCTTGGCGCAGTCGATCGCGATCTGGTAACCCGCATCGGCGTGGCGCATGACACCAGTCGCCGGGTCGTTGTGCAGGACGCGAGCGATACGCTCGGCCGCTTCATCGGTACCGTCGCAGACAATCACCATGCCCGAGTGCTGGGAGAAGCCCATGCCGACGCCGCCGCCGTGGTGCAGGGACACCCAGGTCGCGCCGCTTGCGGTGTTGAGCAGGGCGTTGAGCAGTGGCCAGTCGGAAACGGCATCGGAACCGTCCTGCATCGATTCGGTTTCGCGGTTCGGGCTGGAAACAGAACCGGAGTCCAGGTGGTCGCGACCGATCACGATTGGCGCGGACAACTCACCGCTGCGTACCATTTCGTTGAACGCCAGGCCCAGTTTGGCGCGCAGGCCCAGGCCAACCCAGCAGATACGCGCCGGCAGACCCTGGAAGCTGATGCGCTCGCGCGCCATGTCCAGCCAGTTGTGCAGGTGGGCGTCGTCCGGAATCAGCTCTTTTACCTTGGCGTCGGTCTTGTAGATGTCTTCAGCGTTGCCCGACAGCGCAGCCCAGCGGAACGGGCCGATGCCACGGCAGAACAGTGGGCGGATGTAGGCCGGTACGAAGCCTGGGAAGTCGAATGCGTTTTCCACGCCTTCTTCCTGGGCCATCTGACGGATGTTGTTACCGTAGTCGAAAGTCGGGATGCCCATTTTCTGGAAATCCAGCATCGCTTTAACGTGTACGGCCATCGATTGCTTGGCGGCCTTGACCACGGCAGCAGGCTCGGTCTTGGCGCGAGCGCGGTACTCTTCCCAGGTCCAGCCCGCTGGCAGGTAGCCGTTCAGTGGGTCGTGGGCGCTGGTCTGGTCGGTGACCATGTCCGGACGCACACCGCGACGGACCAGTTCCGGCAGGATTTCAGCGGCATTACCCAGCAGGGCGATGGAGATCGCCTTGCCTTCCTTGGTGTATTTGGCGATGCGCGCCAGAGCGTCGTCGAGGTCTTTGGCTTGCTCGTCGACGTAGCGGCTGGTCAAACGGAAATCGATGCTGACCTGCTGGCATTCGATGTTCAGCGAGCAAGCGCCGGCCAGGGTTGCAGCCAGAGGTTGAGCGCCACCCATGCCACCCAGGCCTGCGGTCAGGACCCAACGACCTTTCAGGTCATCGTTGTAGTGCTGGCGACCCGCTTCGACGAAGGTTTCGTAGGTGCCCTGGACGATGCCCTGGCTGCCGATGTAGATCCAGCTGCCGGCAGTCATCTGGCCGTACATGGCCAGGCCTTTGGCGTCGAGCTCGTTGAAGTGTTCCCAGTTGGCCCATTTTGGCACCAAGTTGGAGTTGGCGATCAGTACGCGCGGGGCATTGGCGTGGGTCTTGAACACGCCGACCGGCTTGCCGGATTGCACCAGCAGGGTCTCGTCGTCGTTCAGGTTGGTCAGGCTCTCGACGATCTTGTCGTAGCATTCCCAGTTACGTGCCGCACGACCGATACCACCGTAAACCACCAGCTCTTTAGGGTTCTCGGCGACTTCCGGATCGAGGTTGTTCATCAGCATGCGCAGCGGCGCTTCGGTCAGCCAGCTCTTGGCGGTCAGCTTGTTACCGCGGGCAGCGCGGATTTCAACGTCACGAAACTTGGTAGTTTTATTGTCAGTCACGAAAAAGACTCCTCAGCGATCAATCCAAACCAACCCTGGCGGTGGGTAAGCCAGCCTGTGCGCGTCAACGCGCAACAAGCGAATCAGTGGACGTTGCGGGGAGTCTCGATCGACTCATACGCATACGTCTTTACTTGTACATACAAGCATATGCAATCAAGCGGCCAACTTGTTGGATGGGCATTCAAGAAAAATTCTGAAATGGCTGGAGAGCGCCTGGATCAAGGGTTCCGGCGTAGATGAAATTTTTCGAGGGGATTTTTTGAAGAGTGGGCGTGCTGTTACTTGAGCGTGGTTTTGCGCCACGCTGGGGCGTTCGGTAACAAAGTGGTGCGCGTTCGGGAACGTATTTGATGGTGGAAAAAGCTTCGCGGGCAAGCCTCGCTCCTACGGACGGTGGTATCTGTAGGAGCGAGGCTTGCCCGCGAAGGGAACGACTCGGTATTGGATCAGCGTGCAGACAGCTCAATCACACAGCAGGCACCATTGCTGGCGACTTCCAGCAACCCGGTGTTACCGACAAGTTGCAAACAATCATGACGACCAAGCTGCGAAGCACTGTTACCGACCTTCACTTCCAGCGCATCGCTCACGCTGAACACCAGAACAATCCCAGCCTCACTGAAAAACCGCTGTTCACCGCTCAACCATTGCAACCGCGCGCTGTAACGCTGTGGCGCATAAATCAGGTTGAAATCGCGGATCGGTCCACCCAGCAAAGTGCAGGACACCTGGCTCTCGCCGCTGAAGGCAAATGGATCGATGGGTAACAACGGCCGCGTGACCTGACCGTCCACCGACAAAGTCATGCCGTCGCCCTGCAGCACAGTGATGATCCGTTCGTAACCGGCGAAGGTGGAAAACCCGCCCGACTCGCCGATGTCGGCAATCGACAGGCGCCAGCCGAAACCATCGAGGCCAGTGCCGGCGTCGCGAGTGATTTCTTCGGTACTGCCGCCGCCGTTTTTCCACGGCATGCGCGGGTAATCTTTGGCGCGTAAAACTTTCAGCTCATTCATTTGTGGAACCGACCTTCCAGACGATGACGGGAACCCGGGTGAATCAAGCGAGCAGCGGTCACCGGCTGACGCCCCGACCAGGTGCGGCGACGGATCAGCAGGCACGGCTCGCCTTTTTCAATCTGCAGCAACTTGCATTCGGACGGCTCGGCCAGAATCGCCTCGACCACGTGCTCGCCTTCGGTCAGCGGCGCGACCTGGTTCAGATAGGCGTATGGCGTTTGCAGGGTGAAGTCCTGCTTGAGGTAGTCGGGCGCCACCAGTGCGTTGACGAAACGGTCTTCGATTTGCACCGGAATGTCGTTTTCGAAATGCACGATCAGCGAGTGGAACACTTTCTGCCCTTCGCGCATGTCCAGCGCCAGGGCGCGCTCGGAGCCGGCAGCCTCTTCTTCAAGGGTGATCACCTTGCAGGTGTGGCGATGGCCACGGGAAGCGATTTCGTCGGCGATGTTGTGCACTTCGAACAGGGCGGACTGGCTTTTCGGCTCGGCGACGAAGGTCCCGACGCCCTGCATGCGCACCAACAGACCGTCGGCGGTCATTTCGCGCAAGGCACGGTTGATGGTCATGCGGCTGAAACCCAGCTGGCTGACCAGCTCGCTTTCCGACGGAACGCGGTAGTGCGGTGGCCAGTTACCGCTGTCGATTTGCTGGGTGATCATCTGTTTGACGCGGGCGTACAAGGGCGCCGGACTGTCGCCCATGTTCGCGGCCAACGGAGAGACTGGAGGCGGAGTCGGCACGGTTAATCCTTGGTCATTTGGTTGATGTCGCTAGCTTGCCGGAGTTTACCGGGCAGGCAAACGTCTGTATATGTATATACAAATAACACACGATGGGGTGCTGAACCATGTCCGCCTTCTTTGCCGAACGCGCGCTGCTGCCTAACGGATGGGCCAACAATGTACGTCTTGAGGTCAGCGCCGATGGCGTCCTGACCCATATCCAGGCCGATTCCCATGCAGATGACGCCGAACGGTTGAGCGGTCCGCTGCTGCCAGGCATGCCGAACCTGCACTCCCACGCCTTCCAACGGGCCATGGCCGGGCTGGCGGAAGTGGCAGGTAACCCGAATGATAGTTTCTGGACCTGGCGCGACCTGATGTATCGCCTCGTCGGAAAAATCAGCCCGGAGCAACTCGGCGTCATTGCCCGCCAGCTGTACATCGAAATGCTCAAGGCCGGTTACACCTCGGTCGCAGAATTTCATTATGTGCACCATGACCACAACGGCCAGCCTTATGCCGACCCGGCCGAACTGGCCCTGCGCATCAGCCAGGCCGCCAGCGAAGCCGGTATTGGCCTGACCTTGCTGCCGGTGCTCTACAGTCATTCCGGTTTCGGTGGCCAGAGCCCGAACGACGGCCAGCGCCGCTTCATCAACAGCACCGAGAATTACCTGAAGCTGCAATCGCGCCTGCAACCCCTGCTGGCTCAGCAGAAGGCCCAGTCCCTGGGTTTGTGTTTCCACTCATTGCGCGCGGTCACACCGCAACAGATCAGCGAAGTGCTGGCGGCCAGCGACAAGCAATGCCCGGTGCACATTCACATCGCCGAACAGCAGAAGGAAGTCGACGACTGCCTGAGCTGGAGCGGTCGCCGTCCTCTGCAATGGCTGTATGAAAATACCGAGGTCGATCAGCGCTGGTGCCTGGTCCATGCCACTCACGCCAACCCGGAAGAAGTCACGCTGATGGCGAAGAGTCGCGCCATCGCCGGCCTGTGCCTGACCACCGAAGCCAACCTGGGCGACGGGATTTTCCCGGCAGTGGATTTTCTCGCCCAGGGCGGGCGCATGGGCATCGGTTCCGACAGCCATGTGTCGTTGAGCGTGGTGGAAGAACTGCGTTGGCTGGAATACGGGCAGCGTCTGCGCGATCAGCGGCGTAACCGGTTGTATGGCGCGGACCAGCCGATGGTCGGTCGCACGCTGTTCGACGCGGCACTGGACGGCGGCGCGCAGGCGTTGGGGCAACCGATTGGTGCGCTGGAAGTGGGTAAACGCGCGGATTGGCTGGTGCTGGATGGCAACGATCCATACCTGGCCACGGCGAGCGGCGATGGAATCCTGAATCGCTGGCTGTTTGCCGGTGGCGATCGTCAGGTGCGTGATGTGCTGGTCAATGGCCAGTGGGTGGTGCGTGACGGGCGGCATGCCGGGGAAGAGGAAAGCAATCGCGCCTTCACTCAGGTCCTGCGCGAACTCCTTGGCTGACCCAAAACCCTGCTACTGATCGTTCCCACGCTCTGCGTGGGGACGCAGCCGGGGACGCTCCGGGTCCCAAAGCGTGACACGGAGCGTCACAAGAGGCATTCCCACGCAGAGCATGGGAACGATCATCTAATACCTCAGTCCGAGGTCTTCGCCATCTGCGTATCCGTTGCCCGCCAGATCAGCCGCGTGGTGTCATAACCCTGCTGACGCGCCTTGCTCAGCAACTCTTCACGCACTACACCATTGACGGTCGGGGTGCGCGCCAGCAACCACAGGTAACGACGACTCGGGTCGCCAACGATGGCCGTCTTGTAGTCATCGCTGACGTACAACACCCAGTATTCGCCCTTCGCCACGCCCGGTATCAACCTTGAAAACCAGGTATCGAATTCGACCCACAATTTGTCGCTCTTGCCTGGCACTTGTGGATACGCCGTGCCCTTGACCTCTTCCCATTGCCACTGTGCCGTCAGGCAGCGATTCAACACCGCGACGTTACCGTCAGGCTTGAGCGTGTAGTGGGCTTCGGATTGCGCGCAGTCGCGCTGGAAGTACATCGGCATTCGCGCCAACTCGTACCAGGTACCTTGATAGCGCTTGAGATTGACACTGTTGGCGGTTTTGGGCGCCAACGGATCCTGGCCAGAACTGGCACAGCCGGCCAACACCAGGCCGGCAAAAAGCATGATCAATAACCGCTTCATTGTTTTTCTCCCGCGGGCCCGTGGCCCCGGTTTACTTCAGGCCTTGGCCGGAAAACATCAACACTTTGTCACCGGCGAACTGCACGCTGATAAAGCTGTTCTTGTCGCCCCATGTGCAACTGGACATGCCGAGCGCGCCCGAGCAATCGGTGGGTTTGCCCAGCAGGGTCTCAACTTCGGCCTTGGCCATTCCTGACTCCAGCTTGGAGTAGTTTTCCTGATTGACCTTGCTGCACGCAGCCAACAACACGCAAAACGACAGCAGGGCGATGGATCGCAGCGACATGTGAAACTCCACGGACGAGGGTATTGGCATGACTGCCAAGCTGAACCTTAGAAGAGAAAACCCCAGTCTGGTTCCCTTCCCGACGGGCTATTTATCAGGCCGCTCGTCTGCCTTTGCGCGAATTTTCAAGCACTTCGTCCTGCTGCCGGGTATTTCGTCGTTTTTTGCATGAAGCGCCTAATCTTTGGCGCCGTCCAGTCGACATACAGGCAACGCAAAGCCACGCCCGTGACATTTGCCTCCCTTTTGTTGACCAGTTCTCCTGCGGTAGCTCATCCAATGACCAGAAACATGAAATTCAGCCACAAGATCTTGTTGGCTGCCGCCCTCGTGGTGGCCGTCGCATTCGCTTGTTTCATCCTGTTCAACGACTATCGCCAGCGCCAGACCTTGCGTAGCAGCACCGAAGCCTCGATGCAGGAACTTGGCAGCCTGACCACCAGCAACATCCAGACCTGGCTGGAAAGCCGCATGCAGTTGCTGCAATCCATGGCCCAGCAGGTCAGCGCCGACGGCAACGCCCCTGCCAGCCTGAAACGCATCATCGACCTGCCCGCCTACACCGGCAATTTCCAGCTGAGTTACTTCGGGGGCGCCGATGGCGTGATGTTCTCGGTCCCGGCGGGTAATCGCGCGGCAGACTACGACCCGCGCGCCCGCGGCTGGTACAAAGCTGCCAACAGCGCACAACAGACCGTCGTCACTGAACCGTACATCGCCGCATCTTCCGGCAAGCTGGTGATCACGGTGGCAACTCCGGTTCAGCGCCAGGGCCAGATGATTGGTGTTGCAGGCGCCGACATCGACCTGTCCAGCGTCAGTGCGATCATCAACTCGCTGAACTTCGGCGGCCACGGCCATGCCTTCATCGTAGGCGCCGACGGCAAGATCCTGATTCACCCGGACAGCAAATGGGTGCTCAAAAATCTCACCGACGCATACCCCAATGGTGCGCCGAAAGTCAGCCCGGGCATGAAAGAGGTCGAGATCGATGGTAAAAGCCAGTTCATTTCCTTCACCCATGTCAACGGCGTGCCGTCGGCGGATTGGTACGTGGCGCTGGTGCTGGACCAGGACACCGCGTTCTCGATGCTGAGCGAATTCCGCACCTCGGCGATCATCGCCATGGTGATTGCAGTGGTGATCATCATCACGTTGCTGGGCATGCTGATCAGTGTCCTGATGCAGCCGTTGCTGACCATGGGCCGTGCCATGCACGACATCGCCGAAGGCGAAGGTGACCTGACCAAACGCCTGACCATCCACGGCCACGACGAATTCGGCGCACTGGGGCTGTCGTTCAACCGTTTCGTCGAACGCATCCACACCTCGATCAGCGAAGTGTCCTCGGCCACGGGCCAGGTCAACGAAGTGGCCCTGCGCGTGGTCGCCGCATCCAATTCTTCGATGTTCAACTCCGACCAGCAAGCCTCGCGCACCAGCAGCGTGGCCGCCGCGATCAATCAGCTTGGCGCCGCCGCCCAGGAAATCGCCCAGAACGCCGCCCTCGCCTCGCAGCACTCGAGCGATGCGCGCACGTTGGCCGAAGAGGGCCAGCAGGTTGTGGATAAAACCATCTCGGCGATGCACCAGCTGTCAGCAAAGATCAGCGACTCGTGCGGCAACATCGAGACGCTCAACAGCAATACCGTCAACATCGGGCAGATTCTGGAAGTGATCACCAGCATCTCCCAGCAGACCAACCTGCTGGCGCTCAACGCGGCGATCGAAGCCGCGCGCGCCGGTGAAGCCGGACGTGGTTTTGCGGTGGTCGCCGACGAAGTGCGCAACCTCGCCCACCGCACCCAGGATTCGGCGCAGCAAGTGCAGAAGATGATCGAGGAACTGCAAGTCGGCGCCCGGGAAGCGGTAACCATCATGACCGACAGCCAGCGCCAGAGCGAAAGCAGCGTTGGCATCGCCAACCAGGCCGGCGAGCGCCTGGGCAGCGTGACCCAGCGCATCGGCGAGATCGACGGCATGAACCAATCCGTGGCGACGGCAACGGAAGAGCAGACGGCCGTGGTGGAATCGATCAACGTCGACATCACCGAGATCAACACGTTGAACCAGGAGGGTGTGGAGAACCTGCAGTCGACCTTGCGTGCGTGCGCTGACCTGGAGCAACAGGCGGCGCGCTTGAAGCAGCTGGTCGGCAGTTTCAGGATCTAAGGCGCTCTAACCGACCTCATCGCGAGCAGGCTCGCTCCCACAGGGAATCTGCGCCGGTCACAAAATTTGTGTCCGGCGGCGATCCAATGTGGGAGCGAGCCTGCTCGCGATGACGGCATCAACCGCAACGAATATTCAGAACCGTGAACCCGGTTTCGCCAGAAACTCCAACTCTTCAGTCGTAGATTTGCGCCCCAACACCGCATTGCGATGGGGAAACCGTCCAAACTGCGCGATCACTTTCTGATGCCGCTCGGCAAAATCCAAATAATCGGCAAACAATGCCCGATCACTCTCCGGTTGTTGCGCCACCAGATCGATATAGCGCGAGACGCCTTCGTTCTGCACCGCGAGGTTCTCGCTGTGTTCGAACACCAGGAGGATAAACACCTGCTGAATCGGTGATAACTGCCGATCAAAATCCGCGGCAATGCCTTGGGCGACGAGCTTCTGGGCCCGCAGATCACCGGAGAAGGCTTTGGGGGTGTCGCGAAAGATCATGCGCGGGAGTTGATCGAGCAACAGTACCAGCGCCAGCCAACCTTCGGGACGTTGCATCCACTCGGTCAATCCGCCGGCCAGTGCCTGCTCGACCTGGTCCCCGAAACGCTCGCGCGCCTCGAGGTCCTGGCTGTCACGCTTGCCAAACCACAACTTGCCCTTGTCAGCCGCGATTGCCCTGGCTGTTTCGGCTGTACCGAACCACCAATCGAGCAACGGCTGCCAGGGCGCGTTCATGGTTTACTCCTTGTGGTAAGCCGTAACGCGTGCAACTTCTTCTTTCGAGCCGAGGAACACCGCTACGCGCTGGTGCAGGCCTTCAGGCTGGATGTCGAGAATGCGCTGGTGACCATTGGTGGACGCGCCGCCCGCCTGTTCCACCAGGAACGACATCGGGTTGGCTTCGTACATCAGGCGCAGTTTGCCCGGCTTCGACGGCTCGCGGCTGTCGCGTGGGTACATGAACAAGCCACCACGGGTCAGGATGCGATGCACGTCGGCGACCATCGCGGCCACCCAACGCATGTTGTAGTTCTTTTTCAGCGGGCCTTCATCGCCTGCCAGCAGTTCGCCAACGTAGCGCTGAACCGGAGCTTCCCAGTGACGCTGGTTGGACGCGTTGATCGCGAATTCCTGGGTGGTTTCAGGAATGGTGATGTTTTCGTGGGTCAGTACGAAACTGCCCATTTCACGATCCAGGGTGAAACCTTTCACGCCGTGGCCCAGGGTCAGGATCAGCATGGTCTGTGGACCGTAGATCGCGTAACCGGCGGCGACTTGCTGGGTACCTGGCTGCAGGAACGCCTTTTCATTCAAAGGCTCGTTCTGGCTCAGGTATTCGTTCGGGCAACGCAGTACCGAGAAGATGGTACCAACCGGGGCGTTGATGTCGATGTTCGACGAACCGTCCAGCGGGTCGAATACCAACAGGTACGCGCCTTTCGGGTATTTGCCCGGGATCTGGTAGGCATTGTCCATTTCTTCGGACGCCATGCCGGCCAGGTGACCGCCCCATTCGTTGGCTTCGAGCAGGATCTCGTTGGAGATCACGTCGAGCTTCTTCTGCACTTCGCCCTGGACGTTTTCAGTGCCCATGCTGCCCAGAACGCCACCGAGGGCGCCTTTGGACACGGCGTGGTTGATCTCCTTGCAGGCACGCGCCACCACTTCGATCAGGAAGCGCAGATCGGCAGGAGTGTTGTTGCTGCGGGTCTGCTCAATCAAATAGCGACTCAAGGTAACGCGGGACATGGAAGGCTCCGGAGGAATGGGGGACTAAAAACCCGCGCAGTTTAACGCGAGTCGGGGCGCATTTCCTCCTATCAGACGTGATCGGCTCAAGAGAGTTCATGCGCGGGGGTCAGCGTAGTCGGAAATTGCCTCCTTTTGTAGGAGCGGGCTTGCCCGCGAACTGGCGCGCAGCGCCAGCCATTCTCAGGTATTGGCTGGCGGCTTGCGCAGCAGACTGAACGCCATTGCCGCCAGGAACAACACGCCAAGCAACAACACCGCCCACAAGCCAAACTTCTTCCAGTCGATGCCCTCCGATACCGGCACGGTCGACACCATCGGGGGCTCCGACGCCCCACCATCAACCGACGCCTGGCCCAACGTCGCCAGCTTCGCCGCGCTGTAATCCGGAATCAGCGTCGATAACGGCAGGCTCGCCGCCTTCACCGTCGCATTGCCCAACGCCAACCTGAAAGGCCCAGGCCCCCGTGCCAGAAACACCAATTGCGTTGCCCGCACGGCAAACTTCAGCGTTGGCGCTTGAGCGCCCAAGCCACCGCCGCGCTCGTCCACGGTCAGTTTCAACTGTTGCACCGCTTGCCCCGGCAACTGCAATTGGTTCTGCACCACGTCCTCGCCACTCTGGGTCAGGCGATAGAGCAAGCCATTGTTCAATGGTTGCCACGGCAAGCTGCTGTCGCGACGCCCAGACAGGATGACCGGTGCCAGGCTGTTGGGTTGACTCAACTCAACCTGCACACGCTCGACGTTCAACACCCTCGGTAACTGCCAGGTGTATTCCCCTGCCTTCACGCTACTGCCATCCAACGCATGGGACCAGACCAACGGCAGCGGCAAGCTGCGCACGCTTTGCAGCTGCGCCGATGTCAGTGTCGGTGCCGATTGCGGCGTGTCCCACAGCAAGCGCAGATAGCGTGCCGACTGCCCCGGCAGGCTGACCTCATGCTGCTCGACCCGTTCATCGGCAAACGTCAGCCGCGCCAGTTGCCCCTCGCCCCAGGACTGCCAATGCTGCAAATCGTCGCTGGCCTCGATGCTGAACCGCTGGAAGCCATCGCGCTCGCTGGTCCAGTCGAGTATCAGCTGCTGCAACGGCGCCTTGATGGCGCTGGCATCCAGCAGCCAGCCACGTAACGCTTCCTCCCCCACCTCCAGCTCAGTGGAAGGCTGCACCTGGACCAGGGTGCCGTTGGCATTCGCTTGCACCCGCACGTTCGGGGCATGTTCGGTGGCGTCCGCCGAGTCGTACAGCGGGAACCATTTGACGTCAGTCAGCGTGCGGTTGTCGTCAGCTTGTGCGCTGGCCTGGGACAGGGCATAGGCTTGCGGTGCGCCAACGGCGTTGAACACGCGCACATCACTGAGGTCGGCCTGCCGTGCGCTCAACTGCGCGGCCAGGGGTAGCTCAAGGCGATACCATGGACCTTCACCGCTCACGGCCAATGGCACTTGCGTGGCGAAGTCCGCCGGTGTTTCCTGGGCCCGTGTTTCCTGGGCAGAGACAGTCAGTGCCAAGCCCATTGCGATACCCAACCAGACCAGGTTCAGCTTCTGACTCAAGACGACACTCCTTGGGTTTGCGGTGCCGGTTTCTCGGGATCCGCCACGGTTTCGACGCGCCTGGGTGGCAACGGGGCGAAATAGCCCACTACCAGCAGCAACACGCCAACGCCGATAAACGACACGATACGCGCCAGCCCGCCACGGTTGCTCAATTCCACAAAGAACAATTTCGCCACCACCACGCCGATCAGGGCCGCACCGACCAACCAGACCTCACGCCGGTGACGCAAATGGCCACCAATCATCAAACCCAGCGCCATCAAGGTCCAGACGATGGACAGGCCGGCCTGGACCCGCATGGATTCGAGCAAGGCCTCCAACTCGAACGGCACGCCGCCCCAATGGTGAGCCGTGCGCATCACCAGGGCCGTGAAGAACAGGAACAGCGAAACACCGACGATCAGTTGCACAGCAGCGGCATAGCGCCTGCGGACCGCCAGTTGCGCCATCTCGGAGCGGGACCAGGTGTAGACGCCGAACAACGCAAATAGCAGGCCCAAATCCAGCGGGTTGACCAGCGGTACATAGGGCAAGGGCTCAGCCTTGCCATCACTGACGATATTGGCCAGCCATAACCAGCCCAGCATCAACAATGCCAAAGGCGCGGCGGCATACACGCGGTATTCGCGAGCGTAGGCCGACACCGGCCAGGGCCAGGCACGGGGCGCCGCCATCAGCACCAGGTACAGGCTCGGCAGTAGCGCCCAGCCCAGCCAGCGCCAGGCGTTGTACTGCTCGGACAACAGCAGCAAGCCATAACGCAGCTCAAGCGCCAGCACACCGATCAGCAGCCAGCATCCGATTACGTGGGCACTGCTCAGGACAGCGCTCGGCAGCATGGGCGCCAAGCGCCGCAGGGAGACGAAATGCACGACGAACACCACGGCCCACAGCAGCCAACCGACGTTGGCCGCCGGATGAAAACGCGGATGCCAGGCGGCGAGCAACACCAGGCCGGCGGCCGGGATCAGCAAGGTGCAGAGCACACCCAGCGCGGGCCACGCCAGGCGCAGCGCCAACACGGCCCAGAGCGCCACGCTGATTGCCGCGGCCGCCAGCATCAACGTGGCCTGCAGGGGCAACGGTGCAAACAGCAGCACTTCACTGACCCAAGCCAGGGCCCACCACCCCGCGCCCCACGCCAGCAACGCCCAGGACAAGCGCTGCAGGTTCACGCGATCGATCACCGTGACAGCAACGCCGATGTGCAAACGCCACGCCCCGATCAACGCGACCAGGCCCAGCATCAGCGGCGACCAGAATCCGGCATGGGCCAAAGGGCGCAAGCCTTCGCTGGCCAGCGGTTCAGCCACCAGGAACAACACGCCGCCCAGCACCTGAACGACCAATGCACCCAGCAGGAAGGTGGCCGAGGGCAGCCGCAGAGCGACGAACAACGTCAGCAGCCCGGCCAATGCCCAACTGATTGACGTGCCATGGGCGAAAAAGAACATCGGCGCCAGCAAGTAGACAAACGTCAGGCCGAGAGCGGCAAGGACCGGCGGGACATGCCGTTCCCAAGAGGAAATCTGCCCAGGCAAGGCCTTGTGCAGCTGATGGAAACTGAACAGCAGTGCGCCGCCCAGCATCAACGCCCCCAGCGGCGTGCCCTCAAGCAGGCTGCTCTCGCCGGTGCGCAGTTCACTGAGAAACACCAGCGCCGCGCCCGCCTGCAACAACAAGGCAAACGCTCGGGCGAGCGGACGTTGCTGGCGCAGACCCAACCAGAAAATCCCCGCGCCTTCCACCGCCCATGCCGCGCTCGTCCATCGCGCATCCAGCCCCAGGGGAATCGCCAGGCTGGTGAAAATCACACCCAGCGCCAGGCAGGTTTCCGCCAACAGCAATGCGCGTCCGCCCATCAGCAAACGAGCTAGCCCCATGTAGATCATACCAAGCGCCAGGGCGCTGAAGGCGGCAGCGAACTCCAGATGCTGAACCAGGGCGAATTGCAATCCAAAGCCAACCAACGGCGGACCGAACAGCAGCGTCCCGTCGACGTAATCACCCTTGCGCGCGGACCAGCGCAACAGCGCTTCACGGCTTTCATCCTCGGGCGCGTCACCCATTTGCAGCAATTTACGTCGGGCGAACAACAAGCCGATGGCCAGGTACATCACGAAGAACAGAATCAGGAAGGGCTCGGTGCTCCACAGCAACTCTGGCGTATAGGAGCGCAAACCCCAGGCGAGCCCGATACCGAAGGTGCCGGTAAAACCGATGACGTTAAGCAAGCGCCAGGCCTTGAACCAGGCGATAACGAGGATGCCGGCGTTGAGCAGGGCGAAGTAACTGAACAGCGCGACGTGACTGCCCGCACCTGTGGAAGCCAGCAAGGGCGCGGCGAATCCGCCCAGCGCGGCGGCGGCAGCCAGGCCCAGTGCATCCTGGGTAATGGCCAGGATCGCCGAAAACACCGTCACCGCCACCAACAGGCCAAACGCCGCCGAGGGATCGAGCAACGGATGCAGGCGCATCGCGGCAAACACCGTCAGGTACAGCACGGCGATTGCGGCGCCTTGTAGTATCAAGGCGTAATCGTTATTACGCGTCCGCAGCCACCAGCCAAGGCCGAGCAACCCCAATGCAACCGCCGCGACACCGGCGTAGCGCAACTCGATCGGCACCACCATGCCCTCGGTGGCGTAGCGCAGCAGGAAGGCCAGGCCGAGGAACAACAGCACCACACCCACCCGCAGCACGGTGTTGCCACCCAATAGCCAGGCACGCGCAGCGTTGATGGCGCGCTCGACGAGGTTTGGTTCAGGGGGATTGGCGCGTTCGCGGTCGGTTGGCGCGGGTTTCCACGCGTCCAGGGGCTGCGCATGCCTTGTTTGGTTAACCGCTGCGGCGACCGGTTCCAGTTCGGGCGGCAGTTCCCAGATCAGCTCCGGGGTTTCTACAGTGGCTTGAGTGACCGCGATGTCCGCAACCGGAACGGCAGGGCTAGCTTCAGGCGCCTTGATCCCAGGCCCCTCCAGCACAGCCAGCCGTTGCTCGACCTCCCGCAGTGAAACCTGCGCCTGTTCAAGCAGGCGACGCTGCTCGCTAGCTTGCGATCCCAGCCTGCCGATGTGAATGGCCTGTCCGATGCCCAGCCCGAGCAAGGCGCCCAGCAACGCATCACTGAACGACTCGTCGAGTATCCAGCCCAGCACCAGGCCCACAAGCATGAACATCCATTGCATGGTCGATATCCCTAAGCGCAATCCAGGAAGATTAGCGCAGCCAGCTCCAAAAAGATCGCAGCCTCCGGCAGCCCTTACAAGGGCATACAAATCCCTGTAGGCGCTGCCGGAGGCTGAGATCTTTTACGGCTGCCAGTCTATCGATCCGCTGAAAGCGTTACTCCAACGCCTTCCAGATCTCCGTGGCGTACTCGCGAATCGTCCGGTCGGACGAAAACCAGCCCATGCGCGAGGTGTTCAACACCGCCGAGCGCCACCATTGCTCGGAATCGTGCCAAAGGGCTTCGACGCGCATTTGCGCATTCCAGTAGGAATCGAAATCGGCGCAGACCAGGAAGCGGTCGTAGTCCACCAACGAATCGATCAGCCCGGCGTAACGGGAAGGATCATCCGGCGAGAACACCCCACCGCGGATGGCTTGCAATACATCGTTGAGTCGATGGGACGCGGCAATGTCCGGCACCGCGCTGAACTCGTGGTTCTGCTTGCGCGCTTCAACCTGCTGGGCACTGAGGCCAAAGATGAACATGTTCTCGACGCCGATGCGCTCGGACATCTCCACGTTGGCACCGTCCAGCGTGCCGATGGTCAATGCACCGTTGAGGCCGAATTTCATGTTGCTGGTGCCCGAGGCTTCAAAGCCGGCCGTGGAGATCTGCTCGGACAGGTCCGCCGCCGGAATGATGCTCTCCGCCAGGCTGACGTTGTAGTTGGGCAGGAACACCACTTTGAGCAAGCCGCGTACAGTCGGGTCGTTGTTCACCACCCGGGCAATGTCGTTGGTCAGCTTGATGATCAACTTGGCCTGGTGATAACTGGCCGCCGCTTTACCGGCGAAGATCTTCACCCGTGGTACCCAGTCGATTTCCGGTTCCGCACGAATCGCCTGGTACAACGCCACGGTGTGCATCAGGTTGAGCAGCTGGCGCTTGTATTCGTGGATCCGCTTGACCTGCACGTCGAACATCGCCGCCGGGTTGACCGCCACGCCCAATCGCTCATGAATCAGGTAGGCCAGGGCCTTTTTGCTGTGCAGGCGTTGTTCGGCGAACGCTTTACGGAACGCCGCCTTATCGGCGAACGGCTGCAGCTCGAGCAAGCGCTCCTCGGGCTTGTCCAGCAGGTCCTGGCCGAGTGCATCGACCAGCATCGAGGTCAGCTCCGGGTTGGCCTGGTACAGCCAGCGGCGGAACGTGATGCCGTTGGTCTTGTTGTTGATCCGCTGCGGATAAAGCTTGTGCAGCTCGGAGAACACCGTCTTGCGCATCAGTTGCGTGTGCAGGCCGGATACACCGTTGACACTGTGCGAGCCGAGGAACGCCAGGTTACCCATGCGCACGCGTCGACCGTTGTCTTCCTCGATCAAGGACACCGCGCGCAACACGTCGAAATCGTGGATGCCCTTGGCCCGCAGCGAGTCGATGTGCTGGGCATTGATCAGGTAAATGATCTGCATGTGCCGTGGCAGCATGCGCTCCATCAGGCCCACCGGCCAGGTTTCCAGCGCCTCGGGCAGCAGGGTGTGGTTGGTGTAGGAAAGCGTGTCGACCGTGACCTGCCACGCCGCATCCCATGCCACGTCGTAGACATCGACCAACTGGCGCATCAACTCGGCCACGGCAATCGAGGGGTGGGTGTCGTTGAGCTGGATCGCTGCGTGATCGCCCAGGGTCAGCACCGAGGTGTGCATGTTGCGATGGCGGCGCAGCAAATCCTGCAGGGATGCGGCGACGAAGAAGTATTCCTGGCGCAACCGCAGCTCCTGGCCGGCCTCGGTGCTGTCCGCCGGGTACAGAACCCGCGAGATACTTTCGGCCCGGGCCACTTCGGCCACCGCCCCCAGGTGGTCACCGGCGTTGAAGCGTTCCAGGTGCAAATCTTCCATGGCCCGTGCGCGCCACAGCCGCAGAGTGTTCACGCTAGCCCCGCGCCAACCGACCACCGGCGTATCATAGGCAATGGCCCGCACGGTTTCCGCCGGATGCCAGACTTGCTTGGACTTGCCGTTTTCATCGGTCACGGTCTCGACGCTGCCGCCAAAGCCGATCGGATAAACCACTTCCGGCCGCTCGAACTCCCAGGGGTTACCGAAATCCAGCCAGTGTTCGGTCTGCTCCTGCTGCCAACCGTCGACGACGGCCTGACGGAACAAGCCGTGCTCATAACGAATGCCGTAGCCATGGCCCGCGATCCCTAAGGTCGACATGCTTTCCATGAAGCACGCCGCCAGTCGTCCGAGACCACCGTTCCCCAACGCCGCATCGGGCTCCAGCAGGCGGATGCGTTCAAGGTCGACGCCCAGCTCGGTCAGGGCTTCGCGTGCCACGTCGAGCAGGCCGAGATTGCTCAGGCTGTCGTAGAGCAGCCGACCGATCAGGAATTCCAGGGAGAGGTAATAAACCCGTTTCTGTCCTTTGCGGTAAATCTGCCGGGTGTGGTCCATCCAGTGCTCGACCATGTGATCGCGCGCTGCCAGGGCAATGGCTTCGAACCAGTCATGGTCAAAGGCGTGATCCGGGTCTTTGCCCACCGCGTAGGTGAGTTTGGTCAAGACGGCGTCGCGGAATGCGGCCACCTCTGCTTCGCGAACAAGTGGTTCTTGAGTCATCGATTGGACCTCGAGCGAGCTTGGAATTGTCTGAGACTAGACGGTCTGACAGACGGTATAGCCTCTGGTTCGGCAGTTTTTCCTGTTAATGCGCGTCAAGCTGGCAATGCATTGTCATGTACCTGAATCAATGCAGGGGCCGTGCCGGATTAGCCGTGCTGCTGCATGTCCGTGAAAAAAACTGGCGAAAGGTTGTTCAAAAATCCACCAGTCCCGGTATGATCGCGCGCCCTGATGCACACGCTGGTAACAACCGATGATGAAGCCGAACCTGATCGCCGCCGCGGAGATCGACCGACTCGATACCTGGGCCAAGTACTCTGCCCCAATGTGCGGCTCCTGCCTATCGAGCTGTTGCACCCTGCCGGTCGAGGTCAAGATCAAGGACCTGATCCGCATCGGCATCGTCGACGAGTTCGAACGCGGCGACCCGCCAAAGAACATCGCCAAGCGCCTGCAGAAGGAAGGGATCGTCGAGCGCTACAACCAGAAATCCGAGATCTTCACCCTCCAGCGCATGAGCAACAACGATTGCCTGTACCTGGATCGTAAGAGCCGTCTGTGCACTATTTATGAAAAACGCCCGGATACGTGCCGCAACCACCCGAAAATCGGCCCTCGGCCAGGGTATTGCGCGTACAAGCCAAAAGAAGTGGTGCGCGAGACCAATTCGCGGAGTATCGAGCGCTTCTGATCATCTCTGATATTGGTGGCGTCTGAGCGGCCGCCATCGCGAGCAGGCTCGCTCCCACAGGGGATCTTTGGTGCACACAAATCAGCTGTTCACTGAAGATCCAATGTGGGAGCGAGCCTGCTCGCGATGGGGCCAGCACAAGTACCGCATTAATCGCAGGCAAACAAAAACGCCCCCGGCCTTTCGACCGGGGGCGTTTTTTTTTCAGCCTGGGCTAAATCTTATGCCTTGGCTTTCTTCGCAGCGCGGGTACGCTCGCTTTCGTCCAGGATCTTCTTGCGAAGACGGATGGACTTAGGAGTCACTTCGCACAGCTCGTCGTCCTGGATGAATTCCAGAGCCTGTTCCAGGGTGAAGCGAACAGGTGGAACCAGGGCGATGGTTTCGTCTTTACCCGAAGCACGCATGTTGTCGAGCTTCTTGCCCTTGGTAGGGTTGACGCCCAGGTCGTTGTCACGGCTGTTCAGGCCAACGATCTGACCGTTGTAGATTTCCTGACCGTGTTCAACGAACAGCTTGCCACGCGCCTGCAGGGTTTCCAGGGAGTAGGTCAGAGCCTTGCCGGTTTCAACCGAAACCAGAACGCCGTTCTGACGGCCGGACATGTCGCCGGACTTCATCACGTCGTAACGGTCGAAGATCGAAGTCAGGATGCCAGCACCGTTGGTCAGGGTCAGGAACTGGTTACGGAAACCGATCAGACCACGAGCAGGGATGTTGTATTCCAGACGTACACGGCCTTTGCCATCCGGCACCATGTTGGTCAGGTCGCCCTTACGCAGGCCCATCTCTTCCATCACCTTGCCTTGGGATTCTTCCGGCAGGTCGATGGTCACGTTTTCGTACGGTTCGTGCTTCACGCCGTCAACCAGACGGATGATCACTTCCGGACGGCCTACAGCCATTTCGAAGCCTTCGCGACGCATGGTTTCGATCAGAACGGAGAGGTGCAGCTCACCACGGCCGGAAACCTTGAACTTGTCAGCCGAGTCGCCTTCTTCAACGCGCAGTGCAACGTTGTACAGCAGCTCTTTGTCCAGACGTTCCTTGATGTTACGGGAAGTCACGAACTTGCCTTCTTTACCGCAGAATGGCGAGTCGTTTACCTGGAAGGTCATGGAAACGGTTGGCTCGTCAACGGTCAGAGGCTTCATCGCCTCCGGGGTGTCCTGCTGGCACAGGGTGTCGGAGATGAACAGCTCGTCCATACCGCTGATGCACACGATGTCGCCTGCTGCAGCTTCTTCAACGTCTACACGGTGCAGACCGTGGTGACCCATCAGCTTCAGGATACGACCGTTGCGCTTCTTGCCGTCGGCGCTGATAGCGACAACCGGGGTGTTCGGCTTGACGCGACCACGAGCGATACGGCCAACGCCGATAACACCCAGGAAGCTGTTGTAGTCCAGTGCGGAGATCTGCATCTGGAACGGACCGTCACGGTCAACAGCCGGCGCCGGTACGTTGTCGACGATCGACTGGTACAGCGGGGTCATGTCGTCAGCCATTTCGTTGTGGTCCAGACCGGCAATACCGTTCAGGGCCGAGGCGTAGACGACTTTGAAGTCCAGCTGTTCTTCGGTGGCACCCAGGTTGTCGAACAGGTCGAAGATCTGGTCCAGAACCCAGTCCGGACGCGCGCCTGGACGGTCAACCTTGTTGATGCACACGATCGGACGCAGGCCGGCTTCGAACGCCTTCTTGGTCACGAATCGGGTCTGCGGCATAGGGCCGTCTTGAGCGTCAACCAGCAGCAGAACGGAGTCAACCATCGACATTACGCGTTCTACTTCGCCGCCGAAGTCGGCGTGGCCCGGGGTGTCCACGATGTTGATGTGGTAGCCGTTCCAGTTGATGGCGGTGTTTTTCGCCAGGATGGTAATACCGCGCTCTTTCTCCTGGTCGTTGGAGTCCATCACGCGCTCGTCGTTGAGCTCGTTGCGCTCCAGGGTGCCGGATTGACGCAGGAGTTTGTCTACCAGGGTGGTTTTACCATGGTCAACGTGGGCAATGATGGCGATGTTGCGTAGATTTTCGATCACTTGTGTATCTCGATCAGAGGATTCGGTGTGCTGACAAGTCTTGGCAGCGATTTACAGTAGAGTCAGGCCTTGCCGTTACAGCTTGACGGCGGCGTCGGGGGGCCGGTGACGCAAGCCACAGGCAAACAGCCCCGGGCACTTAGCTCGGTCGATAAACGCGCACATTGGCATGTCCCTCACTGAGCAAATGGTGGGCATGCAGGCGACTCATCACGCCTTTGTCGCAATAAAGCAGGTACTGGCGAGTAGGGTCCAGTTCCTTGAAACGAGCGTTCAGTGCATAAAACGGCATCGTTTGTACCTCGATGCCAGCAAGGTCCAGCGGGTCGTCTTCAGCGGCATCCGGGTGACGGATGTCGATCACGATCTGACCGGCCAGCGCTTCGCTGACTTCTTCAATTTGCAAGTCCTGGCCCAATTCGTCGATCACGCGATCGATCGGTACCAGTTTGGCGTTCTCGAGCGCACGCTCAAGGACTGCCATGTCGAATTCTTTCTCTTCGTGCTCCACGCGATGGCGCTTGGCAGCGGTCTTGGGGTTCACCGAGATGACCCCGCAGTACTCCGGCATGTGCCTGGCGAAGTCGGCGGTGCCGATTTCGTTGGCCGTGTCGATGATGTCCTGCTTGTGGCTGGCAATCAGCGGGCGCAAGACCAGTTTGTCGGTCACGCAATCGATCACCGACAGGTTCGGCAACGTCTGGCTCGACACCTGGGAGATCGCCTCACCGGTCACCAGCGCTTCGATGTGCAGTCGATCGGCAATTTGGGAGGAAGCGCGCAACATCATACGCTTCAATACTACGCCCATATGACTGTTATCGACTTTGCCGAGAATTTCTCCCAGCACTTCTTCGAACGGCACACTGACAAATAACACGCGTTGGGAGCTGCCGTACTTCTTCCAGATGAAATGCGCGACTTCCATGACGCCCAGTTCGTGGGCACGTCCACCCAGGTTGAAGAAGCAGAAATGCGCCATCAGGCCGCGGCGCATGATCTGGTAGGCCGCAACGGTGGAATCGAAGCCACCGGACATCAGCACCAGCGTCTGTTCCAGCGCACCCAGCGGATAACCGCCGATACCGTTGTGCTGGCTGTGGATCACGAACAACCGTTGGTCGCGAACTTCGATGCGAACTTCGATTTCAGGCTTTTTCAGGTCGATTCCGGCGGCACCGCACTGACGGCGCAACTGGCTGCCGACATATTTCTCGATGTCTATGGAGCTAAATGGGTGCTTGCCGGCGCGTTTGCAACGTACCGAGAAGATCTTCCCGGCCAGTGCATCACCGTAGTGCTGCTTGCACTTCTCGACGATGTCATCGAAGTCACCCAACGGGTACTCGTCGATCTGCAGGAAGTGCGCGATGCCCGGCATGCAGCTCAGGCGCTCGCCCATCTCCTTCAGGGCCTTGGGATCGCTGACGCGGGTCTCCAGCTCGAGATTGTCCCACACACCGTTCACCACCACAGCCGGGTCCAGGTCACGGAGCACGGCACGGATGTTCTTGGCCAACTGGCGGATGAAACGCATCCGTACCGGGCGGCTCTTGATGGTGATCTCTGGAAAGACTTTTACGATTAATTTCATGGAAACAGCGCGCGCGAGGCCTGCCGAAAAAGGGGGGCGCGGATTATAGCGGAAATTGCTCAAGGTTTAACCAGATAATGTGCAGAAGGTTTTACATGCACCAAAACAGGTCATTTATTGAAATGAGCGCCACATTGTAGGGCGAGATTTTCCGCTTTAAGGTGCTTTCCCACCTTATAAGCGTGAATTTGGGGCAAAAAACCCATGGTGGGGCACTGGCATGCAATTTGCTCCCTTGTGAGGCAGGTTGCCTTGGCAGAGTATTCGCGCCGGCATCACAAACATTTAAGGGCATCCACTACCAGCCCTAATCCACCCGGAGGACACTATGTCGAAGTCGGTTCAACTCATCAAAGATCATGACGTCAAGTGGATTGATCTGCGCTTCACAGACACCAAGGGCACTCAGCACCACGTGACCATGCCGGCTCGCGATGCGCTGGACGATGACTTCTTTGAAGTCGGCAAAATGTTCGACGGCTCCTCCATCGCTGGCTGGAAAGGCATCGAAGCCTCCGACATGATCCTGCTGCCGGACGACTCCACCGCTGTTCTGGACCCGTTCACCGAAGAGCCGACCCTGATCCTGGTCTGCGACATCATCGAACCTTCGAGCATGCAAGGCTACGACCGCGACCCACGTGCGATCGCCAAGCGCGCCGAAGAGCACCTGAAATCCACCGGTATCGGTGACACCGTGTTCGCCGGTCCAGAGCCAGAGTTCTTCATCTTCGACCAAGTGAAGTTCAAGTCCGACATTTCCGGCTCCATGTTCAAGATCTACTCCGAACAAGGTTCTTGGATGTCCGACCAGGACATCGAAGGCGGCAACAAAGGCCACCGTCCAGGCGTCAAAGGTGGCTACTTCCCGGTTCCGCCGTTCGACCACGACCACGAAATCCGTACCTCCATGTGCAACGCACTGGAAGAAATGGGCCTGACCGTCGAAGTTCACCACCACGAAGTGGCAACTGCCGGCCAGAACGAAATCGGCGTCAAGTTCAACACCCTGGTGAAGAAAGCCGACGAGACCCAAACCCTGAAGTACGTCGTGCACAACGTTGCAGATGCCTACGGCCGTACTGCTACCTTCATGCCTAAGCCTCTGTACGGCGACAACGGCTCGGGTATGCACGTACACATGTCGATCTGGAAAGAAGGCAAGAACACCTTCGCTGGCGAAGGTTATGCCGGCCTGTCCGATACCGCCCTGTACTTCATCGGCGGCATCATCAAGCACGGTAAGGCCCTGAACGGCTTCACCAACCCGGCGACCAACTCCTACAAGCGTCTGGTTCCAGGCTTCGAAGCGCCGGTAATGCTGGCCTACTCGGCTCGCAACCGCTCGGCTTCGATCCGTATTCCTTACGTGTCGAGCCCGAAAGCCCGCCGTATCGAAGCACGCTTCCCGGATCCGGCTGCCAACCCGTACCTGTGCTTCGCCGCACTGCTGATGGCTGGCCTGGACGGCATCCAGAACAAGATCCACCCTGGCGACGCAGCTGACAAAAACCTGTACGACCTGCCGCCTGAAGAGGCGAAAGAGATCCCACAAGTTTGCGGCAGCCTGAAAGAAGCCCTGGAAGAGCTGGACAAAGGTCGTGCGTTCCTGACCAAAGGCGGCGTTTTCAGCGACGACTTCATCGACGCTTACATCGCCCTGAAAAGCGAAGAAGAAATCAAGGTACGTACCTTCGTACACCCACTGGAATACGAGCTGTACTACAGCTGCTAATCCGGTAGCGCCTGCGCAAGCGGCGTGACAAAGAGGCCTCCTTCGGGAGGCCTTTTTTGTAGGCAACGTCTCACGCAAGGAGTCCATGTTTCCCCGGGCATTCCCGGCAACGTCCGGCTTAAAAAAATATGAGCGACCCGTAGCCTGTACCGTCTTGAACTCAAAGGACGGAAACATGAAGCGATCCATGCTCACCCCCCTATTTACTGCCCTCGTCGCCCTCGCCCTGCAGGGCTGTAGCAACTCCGCGCCCCCAACAGCGATGGAACGCAAAGTCCTGTTGCAAAGCAGCAGATCCTGGGACGACACGCCTTACACTCACTACCCTTACGCCGAACCTGAACTGTCAGTGCTTAAACTGAAGATCCCGGCCAATACGCAACTTCCATGGCATACCCACGCCATGCCAAATGCGGCGTATATCCTCAGCGGCGAGCTGACGATAGAGAGCAAGGACAGTGGCCAGATCCGGCGCGTCAAACAAGGGGATGCTGTCGCCGAAATGGTCAATATCACTCATCGCGGAGTCACCGGTGAGGAACCGGTAGAACTTATCGTGTTCTATGCTGGCAGCGAGGGTATTCCTTTGTCGGAGTAATTTTTGCTGCTCACAGGGAGCCTGAATGCGGCCACTCTTATTGTTCCTGGGGCTGTTATCAGGCTTTCCTGCAATGGCCCAGATCTACAAGTACACCGATGCTGCCGGCAACACGGCCTACAGCAATCAACCACCCGATGGTGTTAGCGCTCAGGCGGTTGATTTGCCACCGCTGAACCGTATCGAGCGTCAACCGCCCAGCGAACCTGCTCCGCCCGTCCCCATCAATAACCGCGAGCAGATAAACAGTACTTACGAGGTTCTTGAGCTGACCGGCCTGCCCAACGAAGGGTCCTTGCGCGCCAACAACGGTACCTTCACCGTCAACGTGCTGATCAAACCGCGCCTCCAAGGCTCGCATCGGTTCAGGTTGTTACTGGATGGGCAACCCTATGGCCAGCCAGGCAACGTACCGATCCTGCAACTGGTGAACATCGATCGCGGCTTGCACACCGTCGCCGTGCAAGTGATCGACGGCGAAACAGTCGTACAGCAGAGCCCCACCGTGACCTTTACCTTGCAGCGAGTGCACAAGCGCTGAAGACCTTGGGCTTGTTTTAGCCTCGCTTGAGTTTTCGCACTATATTGGTGCGATTGGTTGCACCGCGTTCAAATTCCAACCCATTTTGGTTCGAAAGTACCCGAACGATCTGGCAAAGCGCCACGCAATCGAGCGTCAAACGCCCGTTTCAGCGCTTAAACGCTTCTTTTCAGAGCCTTGGTTTGGTTTTTGCAGTTTGCTCGCATCAGCTCTTTATTCATGCGCCAAAAGAGGTCCTGAATGACCATCAGCGACGCACTACACCGCTTGCTGCTCGACAACCTGACCACCGCCACCATCCTGCTCAACGCCGAACTGCGCCTTGAGTACATGAACCCCGCGGCGGAGATGCTCCTGGCCATCAGCGGCCAGCGCAGCCATGGGCAGTTCATCAGCGAGCTGTTTACCGAATCCACCGAGGCGCTGAATTCGTTGCGCCAGGCGGTACAGCAGGCGCACCCCTTTACCAAGCGCGAAGCGATGCTTACCGCCCTTACCGGCCAGACCCTCACGGTCGATTACGCGGTAACGCCGATCCTTTCAGGTGGCGACACGTTGCTGCTGCTCGAAGTCCACCCCCGCGACCGCTTGCTGCGCATCACCAAGGAAGAGGCGCAGCTTTCAAAGCAGGAAACCAGCAAGATGCTGGTGCGGGGCCTGGCCCATGAAATCAAGAATCCGCTGGGCGGTATTCGCGGCGCGGCACAGCTGCTGGCCCGCGAGCTGCCGGAAGAAAGCCTGCGCGACTACACCAATGTCATCATTGAAGAGGCCGACCGCCTGCGCAACCTGGTCGATCGCATGCTCGGCTCGAACAAGCTGCCATCGCTGGCCATGTGCAACATCCACGAAGTGCTGGAGCGCGTCTGCCATCTGGTCGAGGCCGAAAGCCAGGGCTGCATCACTTTGGTGCGTGACTACGACCCGAGCATTCCAGACGTCCTGATCGATCGTGAACAAATGATCCAGGCCGTGCTGAACATCGTGCGCAATGCGATGCAGGCCATCAGTAGCCAGAATGAGCTGCGCCTGGGCCGCATCAGCCTGCGCACCCGCGCCATGCGCCAGTTCACCATCGGCCACGTGCGCCATCGCCTGGTGACCAAGATCGAAATCATCGACAACGGACCGGGCATTCCTGCGGATCTTCAGGAAACCATCTTTTTCCCCATGGTCAGCGGACGTCCGGACGGTACCGGGCTGGGCCTGGCCATTACCCAGAACATCATCAGCCAGCACCAGGGCTTGATCGAATGTGACAGCCACCCCGGCCACACCACCTTCTCGATCTTTCTGCCACTGGAACAAGGAGCCACATCGACATGAGCCGTAGTGAAACCGTGTGGATCGTCGATGACGACCGTTCTATCCGTTGGGTCCTGGAAAAAGCCTTGCAGCAGGAAGGCATGACCACGCAAAGCTTCGACAGCGCCGATGGCGTAATGAGCCGCCTGGCGCGCCAGCAGCCGGACGTGATCATCTCCGACATCCGCATGCCCGGCGCCAGCGGCCTGGACCTTCTGGCGCGGATTCGCGAGCAGCACCCACGGCTGCCGGTGATCATCATGACCGCGCACTCGGATCTGGACAGCGCTGTCGCGTCCTATCAGGGCGGCGCCTTTGAATACCTGCCCAAGCCGTTCGATGTCGACGAAGCGGTCTCCCTGGTCAAGCGCGCGAACCAGCACGCCCAGGAGCAACAAGGCCTGGAAGTCCCGGTCGCACTGACCCGCACGCCGGAAATCATCGGCGAAGCGCCAGCGATGCAGGAAGTGTTTCGCGCCATCGGGCGCTTGAGCCACTCCAACATCACCGTGCTGATCAACGGCGAATCCGGCACCGGTAAAGAACTGGTGGCCCACGCCCTGCACCGCCACAGCCCGCGCGCAGCTTCACCATTCATTGCACTGAACATGGCAGCGATCCCCAAGGACCTGATGGAATCCGAGTTGTTCGGCCACGAAAAAGGCGCGTTCACCGGGGCCGCCAACCTGCGTCGCGGGCGATTCGAGCAGGCGGATGGGGGCACGCTGTTCCTCGATGAAATCGGCGACATGCCGGCTGACACCCAGACTCGTTTGCTGCGGGTTTTGGCTGATGGCGAGTTCTACCGTGTCGGTGGCCACGTCCCGGTCAAGGTCGATGTGCGGATCATCGCCGCCACGCACCAGAACCTGGAAACCCTGGTGAATGCCGGGAAATTCCGTGAAGACTTGTTCCACCGTCTCAACGTGATCCGCATCCACATACCGCGCCTGTCAGACCGCCGCGAAGACATCCCGACCCTGGCCAAGCACTTCCTTGGCCGTGCAGCGCAGGAGCTGGCGGTCGAGCCGAAGCTGCTGAAAAACGAAACCGAGGAATACCTGAAAAACCTGCCATGGCCCGGCAACGTGCGCCAACTGGAGAACACGTGCCGTTGGATCACCGTGATGGCGTCGGGTCGCGAAGTGCATATCGGCGACCTGCCACCGGAGCTGCTGAGCCTTCCGCAGGATTCGGCCCCGGTAACCAACTGGGAACAGGCGCTGCGCCAATGGGCCGACCAGGCACTGGCTCGCGGGCAGTCCAGCCTGCTGGACAGCGCCGTGCCGACCTTCGAGCGGATCATGATCGAGACCGCCCTCAAGCACACCGCCGGCCGCCGCCGCGATGCCGCCGTGTTGCTGGGCTGGGGGCGTAATACCCTGACTCGCAAGATCAAGGAGCTGGGGATGAAGGTAGATGGTGGGGATGATGATGAGGGGGATGAGGGCTAAACCCTTAACCCGATCGTTCCCATGCTCCGCGTGGGAATGCAGCCCGGGACGCTCCGCGTCCCAAGAGCGGACGCAGAGCGTCCATTGAGGCGTTCCCACGCAGAGCGTGGGAACGATCAAAAGCCCTGTGGGAGCCTGCTCGCGAAGCTTTTTGGGCTCCCGTGCACCGCCTGAAGGCACCGTGAACCGCAATCGCGCACGGTAACTGATCCGAAACCCCACTTTTATTCGCAATCGAACCCCTATCGAAAAAACACGAAAGCCCCGGATTACGGGGCTTTCAGCTTTTCTACACGACTTTCTATTTCAACTTGTTAAAACCTGGCACGTCCCCTGCAATAGTCCCATCAGTGATTCAGATCACTACCCAGTTTCGGGGACCTTGGTACAGGCAGGCCGGGGATTCCCCTCTTTACACCGGGCTCACACCGCACAAGCGACGAGCCCTCCCGTTTTGGGGTCCTTGGTACAGGCAGGCCGGGGATTCCCTCTTTACACCGGGTTCAGGCGCTATGCGCGAACCCTCCCGTTTTGGGGACCTTGGTACAGGCAGGCCGGGGATTCCCTCTTTTATTGCTCCTGGAGATGGATCTCCAGCCGCCAGCGGTCATCGACCTCACTACCGGCCCACTCCCCCTGAAGAGGACGGGCCGCCACCAGCGTCAGCAACAATCCCCCGTCACTCAATCGCGCTCTCCAGTTCACGTCCTTGCCGTTGAGCTTGAGCTGGCCTTTCTGCGCCTGGCCTTGAGCTTCGAACAACAGTGCAACACTGCCTTCCACGATCTCGCCGTGGGTCTTGGGTTCATTGTTGAACCACACCACCAACCCGTCACCAGTCACTTCGATCTGCTGCAATTCGCTGGGGTCGGGGGTGGTCAGGCGACCGATCATCAACCCTACCATCACCCCCACAATTGCCAGCGAAGCCATCACACGCGGGAATAGTTTCGAACGAGGGTCGGCTTGCGGCGTAGAATGCCGCTCATCTCTACCTTCGGAGCCGTGCATGTTTCACGTCATCCTTTTCCAACCAGAAATTCCGCCGAACACCGGCAACGTTATCAGGCTGTGCGCCAACAGTGGCTGCCACCTGCATTTGATCGAACCGCTGGGCTTCGAGATGGACGACAAGCGCCTGCGCCGGGCGGGCCTCGACTACCACGAGTATGCCACTCTGCAACGCCATGCGGACCTGGCCAGCTGCCTGGAAAGCCTCGGTCATCCGCGGTTGTTCGCCTTCACCACCAAGGGCTCGCGGCCGTTTCACGACGTCAGCTTCGCCCCTGGCGATGCGTTCCTGTTCGGCCCGGAAAGCCGTGGCCTGCCAGCCGAGGTGCTCGACGCCCTGCCCGGCGAACAACGCCTGCGCCTGCCGATGCGCGAAGGCTGCCGCAGCCTGAATCTGTCCAACACCGTGGCTGTCGCCGTATACGAGGCTTGGCGGCAGAACGACTTCAAATAACACCGCGGCCCTTGTAGGAGCTGGCTTGCCAGCGAAGGCGGTGCAACAGCCACACAGAGGTTGAGTGTGATGACCCCTTCGCTGGCAAGCCAGCTCCTACAGGTTTCGTTTGCTCCATGAAAAAAGCGCCTTTAACAGGCGCTTTTTTCATGGAGCAAACGAAGCTTTCTTTTATTGAACGGTCGGAGTCTCGCCCGCCGCTTGCATGCGTTGCAGCTCTTGCGCGTACAGGGCGTCGAAGTTCACCGGTGCCAGCATCAGGGCCGGGAACGAGCCGCGGGTCACCAGGCTGTCCAGCGCTTCGCGAGCGTACGGGAACAGGATGTTCGGGCAGAACGCGCCCAGGGTGTGGCTCATCGAAGCGTCGTCCAGGTTCTTGATCAGGAAGATACCGGCCTGCTGCACTTCGGCGATGAACGCCACTTCTTCACCGTTTTTCACGGTGACCGACAGGGTCAGTACGACTTCGTGAAAATCGCCTTCCAGCGCCTTTTGACGGGTGTTCAGATCCAGACCGACACTCGGCTCCCACTGCTGGCGGAAGATCGCCGGGCTTTTCGGGGCTTCGAAGGACAAGTCACGTACGTAGATGCGCTGCAAGGAGAATTGCGGTGCGGTTTCTTCTTCGCTAGCTGCAGTGTTCTGTTGGTCAGTCATCTCAGATCCTTTCTGATCTTGGGCTTTTATAGGGTATGGAATTCAGGCCTTGAGCAGCGCGTCGAGCTTGCCGGCGCGCTCCAGGGCAAACAAATCATCACAACCGCCAACGTGAGTGCTGCCGATCCAGATCTGCGGCACGGACGTGCGTCCGGCCTTCTGAGCCATTGCGGCACGCACCTGCGGCTTGCCATCGACCTTGATCTCTTCGAAGGCCACGCCTTTGTTCTCGAGCAGGTACTTGGCTCGGGAGCAATAAGGGCAGTAATCGCTGGAATAGACGACGACGTTACTCATATCACTTCACCAGCGGCAGATTGTCGGCTTTCCAGCTGGAAACGCCACCGGACAGCTTGGCGGCGGTGAAGCCAGCCTTTACCAGTTCGCGAGCGTGGGTACCGGCGGTCTGGCCCATGGCATCGACCAGGATGATGGTCTTGGCCTTGTGCTTTTCCAGTTCGCCAACGCGAGCAGCCAGTTTGTCGTGAGGAATGTTCAACGCGCCTACAATGTGGCCGGCGGCGAAGTCCTTGGTCGGACGAATGTCGATCACCACGCCAGCGTCTTTGTTGACCAGGCCAGTCAGTTCGCCGGTGCTCAGGCTACGGCCGCCGCCCTGCATCTGATAGGCAATCAGCAACGCCAGCAGTACGACGAAGATACCGACGAGGATGTAGTGGTTAGTGGCAAATTCAATCAGGTGAGCAACCATCGAAGGAGGTTCCAGGGCGTTAAAATGTCGGCCAGTATACACAGCCACTATGGTGGGCCAAACCCCGTCCGGCGGTGACGTGGCCGGAACTTCGCATTAAACTGCCACTCCCTTTTCCATCGCCCTCTTTTCTCAGCCACGAGTGGACTCCATGACTACCACGCCTAAACCTTTGGTCCTGATCATTCTCGACGGCTTCGGTCACAGTGAGAGCCCTGAATCCAATGCCATCTTCGCGGCCAAGAAGCCCGTACTGGACCGTTTGTGGGCCACCGTGCCCAACGGCCTGATTTCGGGCAGCGGCATGGACGTCGGCCTGCCTGACGGCCAGATGGGTAACTCCGAAGTCGGCCACATGAACCTCGGTGCCGGCCGTGTGGTGTATCAGGATTTCACCCGCGTGACCAAATCGATCCGCGACGGCGAATTCTTCGAGAACCCAACCATCTGCGCCGCGGTGGACAAAGCCGTCGCTGCCGGCAAAGCCGTGCACTTCATGGGCCTGCTGTCCGATGGTGGCGTACACAGCCACCAGGATCACCTGGTCGCCATGGCTGAGCTGGCTGCCAAGCGCGGCGCCGAAAAAATCTACCTGCACGCCTTCCTCGACGGCCGCGATACCCCGCCGAAAAGCGCGCAATCTTCGATCGAGTTGCTGGACGCCACCTTCCAGGCGCTGGGCAAAGGCCGCATCGCCAGCCTCATCGGTCGTTATTTCGCCATGGATCGCGACAACCGTTGGGACCGCGTATCCCAGGCCTACAACCTGATCGTCGACGGCCATGGCGAATTCAACGCCGCCACCGCCCAGGAAGGCCTGCAAGCCGCGTACGAGCGTGGCGAGAGCGACGAATTCGTCAAGGCCACCTCCATCGGTGAACCCGTTAAAGTAGAAGACGGCGACGCCGTGGTGTTCATGAACTTCCGCGCCGACCGCGCCCGGGAACTGACCCGCGTCTTCGTCGAGGACGACTTCAACGACTTCGAGCGTGCTCGTCAGCCAAAATTGGCCGGTTTCGTCATGCTGACCCAATACGCCGCCAGCATTCCCGCGCCATCGGCCTTCGCCGCCGGCAGCCTGGAAAACGTGCTGGGCGACTACCTGGCGAAAAACGGCAAGACCCAGCTGCGCATCGCCGAAACCGAAAAATACGCCCACGTGACCTTCTTCTTCTCTGGCGGTCGTGAAGAACCGTTTCCGGGCGAAGAGCGCATCCTGATCCCGTCGCCGAAAGTCGCCACCTACGACTTGCAGCCGGAGATGAGCGCACCGGAAGTCACCGACCGCATCGTCGACGCCATCGACAACCAGCGTTACGACGTGATCGTGGTCAACTACGCCAACGGCGACATGGTCGGCCACAGCGGCGTGTTCGAAGCGGCGGTCAAGGCCGTTGAGTGCCTTGACCAGTGCGTCGGCCGCATTGTCGAAGCGCTGGAGAAAGTTGGCGGCGAAGCCCTGATCACCGCAGACCACGGCAACGTCGAGCAAATGTCCGACGAGACCACGGGTCAGGCGCACACCGCGCACACCACCGAGCCGGTGCCGTTCATCTATGTCGGCAAGCGCGACCTGAAGGTGCGTGAAGGCGGCGTGCTGGCGGATGTGGCACCGACCATGCTGAAGCTGCTGGGCCTGGAACAACCGGCGGAAATGACCGGGACTTCGATTCTGGTCTAATCGAGCTACACCAAACACCGCAACCCCCTGTAGGAGCGAGCCTGCTCGCGATAGCAATCCAACAGTCAATATCGATGTTGAATGTGAGGACGCCATCGCGAGCAGGCTCGCTCCTACAGGGGGTTTGCGTGGTTTTTCGGGCCAGTTATCACACAGCCCCAATTGGGCGTTTTTTTTGCAGCGTGGGGCGGGCATACTAGGGCGTCCCTTTCCCTGGTGTCGCCCGCCTCTATGCTCCGCGTCCTGATAGCCCTTGCCCTGACTTGCCTGCTCCAACCGGCCTTCGCCGATGAGCGAGCGCAAACCCAGCAACAGTTGGACGCCACGCGTCAGGACATTGCCGAGTTGAAAAAACTGCTGGGCAAGCTGCAGGAAGAAAAATCCGGCGTGCAGAAGGACCTCAAGGGCACCGAGACCGAGATGGGCAAGCTCGAGAAGCAGGTCGACGCCCTGCAAAAAGAGCTGAAGAAAAGCGAAACCGAGTTGCAGCGACTCGATGCGGAGAAAAAAAAACTCCAGAGCGCGCGCACTGAACAGCAGCGACTGATCGCCATCCAGGCCCGCGCGGCTTACCAGAACGGCCGCCAGGAGTACTTGAAACTGCTGCTCAACCAGCAGAATCCCGAGAAGTTCGCCCGCACGCTCACCTATTACGACTACCTGAGCCAGGCCCGCCTGGAACAGCTGAAGAACTTCAACGAAACCCTGCGCCAGCTGGCCAATGTCGAAAAAGACATCGGCCTGCAGCAGGCGCAATTGCTGGTACAGCAAAGCAGCCTCGAAACCCAGCGCGGCGAACTCGAGAAGGTTCGCCAGGAGCGCCAGCAAGTCCTGGCCAAGCTCAACGACGACGTGAAGGCCCGCGACCAGAAACTGGCAGCCCGCGAGCAGGATCAGGCTGACCTGTCTAAAGTCCTTAAAACCATTGAAGAAACCTTGGCCCGCCAGGCCCGTGAGGCAGAAGAAGCGCGGCAAAAAGCGCTGATCGCCCAGCAGGAAGCCGAAAAAAAGCGTTTACGTGAGGCCCAGGCGCTGGCAGAAGCCAACGATGACGCCCCACGCAAACCGGTTAAATCGACACCCGGCCCAATGGTTTCAAGTTCAGGCGAAACCTTTGGCGGCGCATTTGCGTCAACTCGCGGCAAACTTCCCTGGCCTGTCGATGGTCGACTGTTGGCGCGCTTCGGTGAAAGCCGTGGCGACGACGCCCGGACCAAGTGGGACGGCGTGATGATCGGCGCTTCTGCCGGCAGTGCGGTGCATGCGGTGCATGGCGGTCGAGTGGTGTTCGCCGACTGGTTGCGCGGCGCCGGGCTGCTGGTGATTCTCGACCACGGCAACGGCTTTTTGAGTCTTTATGGTCACAACCAGACACTGCTCAAGTCTGCGGGTGACGTGGTAAAAGCCGGTGAATCCATCTCCACTGTCGGTAACAGTGGCGGGCAGGACACACCAGCGCTGTACTTTGCTATTCGTCAGCAGGGTCACCCGAGTGATCCGGCGCAATGGTGCCGCGCGCAAGGATAGGCGCTGAGTCACCTACATTAGGAGTTCGTTCGACATGCTGCATTTGTCCCGCCTTACCTCGCTGGCCCTGACGATTGCCCTGGTGATCGGCGCGCCTCTGGCGTTTGCCGCTCAACCGGCCCCGGCAGTCGCGCCTGCGGGTACTGCCGCGACCACCAGGGCGCCATTGCCGCTGGAAGAGTTGCGCACCTTTGCCGAGGTCATGGATCGGATCAAGGCCGCGTATGTCGAGCCGGTAGACGACAAGACCCTGCTGGAAAACGCGATCAAGGGCATGCTCAGCAACCTTGACCCGCACTCCGCGTACCTGGGACCTGAAGACTTCGCTGAACTGCAGGAAAGCACCAGCGGCGAATTTGGCGGCCTGGGCATCGAAGTCGGCGCCGAGGACGGCTTCATCAAGGTGGTGTCGCCGATCGATGACACACCGGCCTCCAAGGCTGGCATCCAGGCGGGCGACTTCATCGTCAAGATCAACGGCCAACCCACCCGCGGCCAGAGCATGACCGAAGCCGTGGACAAGATGCGCGGCAAGATCGGCCAGAAAATCACCCTGACCCTGGTACGTGACGGTGGCACGCCGTTCGATGTGACCCTGGCCCGCGCCATCATTCAGGTGAAGAGCGTGAAGAGCCAGCTGCTCGAGTCCGGCTATGGCTACATCCGCATCACCCAGTTCCAGGTCAAGACCGGCGAAGAAGTGTCCAAGGCCCTGGCGAAGCTGCGCAAAGACAACGGCAAGAAACTCAACGGCATCATCCTCGACCTGCGCAACAACCCGGGCGGCGTGCTGCAAGCGGCGGTGGAAGTGGTCGACCACTTCATCACCAAGGGCCTGATCGTCTACACCAAGGGCCGCATCGCCAACTCCGAACTGCGCTTCTCTGCCACCGGCAAGGACGAAAGCGAAGCCGTGCCAATGGTCACGCTGATCAACGGCGGCAGCGCCTCGGCCTCGGAAATCGTCGCCGGCGCCCTGCAAGACCAGAAACGCGCGGTGGTCATGGGGACGCCGAGTTTCGGCAAAGGCTCGGTGCAAACCGTGCTGCCACTGAACAACGACCGCGCCCTGAAGATCACCACGGCGCTGTACTACACGCCAAACGGCCGCTCGATCCAGGCCCAGGGCATCGTCCCGGACATCGAAGTGCGCAAGGCCAAGATCACCAACGAGCAGGACGGCGACTATTTCAAGGAAGCCGATCTGCAGGGTCACCTTGGCAACGGCAACGGCGGCGCCGACAAACCGACCAGTTCCGGCGGCAAGACCAAGCCGATGCCGCAGGACGACGATTACCAACTGGCCCAGGCCCTGAGCCTGCTCAAAGGGCTGAGCATCACGTCCGGCCGCTGAGATGCTTTTGCGGGTAGTCCTGGGGCTGTTGTGCTGCCTGGCGGGTGTTGTGCACGCAGCGCCCGCCCCTCAAAAGGCCTATATAAGCCTGATCATCGATGACCTGGGGCAGAGCCTGCCCCGGGATCGCCAGGTGCTGGCCCTGCCCGGGCCAGTGACCACGGCGATCATGCCCGACACCCCTCACGCCACCGAATTCGCCCGCGAAGCCCATCGTGCCGGCAAGATCGTCATCCTGCACATGCCCATGGACCCGGCCACCGGACCGTTCGCCTGGCATCCCGACTTGCCCATCGAAGAGCTCGAGAAACGCCTGAACGCGGCGTTCAAGGTCGTGCCCTACACCGCCGGCATCAATAACCACATGGGCAGCCGCATGACCGCTCAACCGGCCGCGATGGCCTGGTTGATGGCGGACTTGCAGCGTCGACACAAATTCTTCGTCGACAGCCGCACCAGTGCCCAGACCGTGGCCGCGCAGCAAGCCCAGAAGACCGCACTGGCCAGTGTTTCCCGGGATGTATTTTTGGATGACGAGCGCACTGAAGCAGCCATCTTCGCGCAACTGCAGACGGCAATCAGCCTGGCGCGAAAGCAGGGCTCGGCGGTGATGATCGGGCATCCGTATCCGCAGACACTGGCAGTGCTGGAGCGGGAATTGCCCAAGCTCAAGGCTCAGGGAGTCGAGTGGATCGATATCAGGCAGATGATCAGCGTGCGCGGCAATCGCGCCATGGTCGCCCATGGAAAAGACGGTGTTTATCGATAATACGCAGTTGCATACCTATAAATAATTACCGCCAGATACCTTCCCCCATTCCGGATAGTGAGACCTGAAACAGGTCACGAGCGACTCCTCCCGAGTCGCTCTCTCAACTATCTGGATAGATTATGAACCCCCAAAACAACGCCCCATTGGCCGCACGGCGAATCGAGCCTATAAAGCACGACAATCTGCTCATCAACTTTACGACAGAGTTCCGCCGTATCTGGGACACCAATGGCTCAAACGCGAAATCCGCAGCCTTTTGGCGCCCGTCTCCTGCGCCTGATTTGCTTCCAGGTTATTTCCCGCTAGGTGATGTCCTCGCCGCCGGACATGACAACATCAACGAGAAGCGGATGGTAATGGTCGTCTGCGAGGGTGAACTACCCAGCGGCGAGACAAGCAACGGGCCAGCTCTGCGTGCCCCCGTCGACTTTGAGCAAGTCTGGAGCGATGCAGGCTCAGGAACGAGGACCGACTGCAGCATATGGCGCCCGATCCCTCCCAGTGGTTACGTCGCCCTTGGGCTATTGTGTTCCAACGGGCGCGACAAGCCTTTGCCAAGCGACGTTCGTTGCGTCCGGGCGGACCTGGTAATCCCTTCATACATCAGTGATCTGATCTGGAACGACAAGGGCAGCGGCGCAAGACAGGCCTTCAGTGCCTGGGGAATTTTTCCACCGACTGCAATGGCCGGGGAAATCAATTGCGTACCCGGCACCTTTATTGGTGTCACCACCTACAACAAGCCGCAGACACACGTCACCGCCTACTCACTGCGGATGCCGATCCCTCTTGAGATCAAGCCCCCTCCTATAGCTCCGGAACTTCCAGGAGATGAACAGCCACCACTTTTCGAGCCGGCCAGGGTGACTCAAACTGCCAAACTCCCCTGGTTCGTAATAAAAGATCCCAAACTGAGACCTCTCGAGCAATTACGGACGTCACCGTCCTATTTTCTGGAAAGAACAGACCAGTATGTACTTGTCGGATATGGCAAAAACGAAAGCGCCGAGAGCCAGGCTTTCAGATGGGCAGCACGTCGACCACAGAGCATGGGCAGCCAGGATGTATTCACTCGCATCACCTCTATCGTGATCGACGGCCAGTGGCCCAGCGGAACACCCTCGCTGTTCTCTGCAAGACTGAGCAATAGCTTTTCTCTCGTCGATTCATCCAATGGGTGGGGAGGTCCTGCACACGTGCAAGTGGCAACTATCGTTGCAAAACACAAAACCGTCGCGGCTTATGAAGTGCAGAGTACCTTCAGGCTTCTGCGCGAAGACAAAACGCAAGTGCCGAGCGAACTCTATTACATCGATGGTAACAGCCTGCACTTGACTCAATATCCACCGGACCAGGAGCCTGAAGTCATCACGCCCTCCGTGCCGGAAACGGACTCGCCGACGCCTACAGATACCGCCCCATGATCTCGTCGACCATACCGTCCTTGCGCATCTGATCCAGCGCAGCCTGTAGCTTGGCGACGGTCGCCTGCGGCACGTCCTTGTTCAGCGCCAGGTACAGTTCGGCGCTGTTGAAACGCAGCACGGTCTTGAGCCCGTTTACCCCGTCCTGGCGCGCCAGATAGCGCCCGGCGGGGTCGCCGGTGGCCCACAGGTCGATCTGGCCATTGACCAGTTTCTTCGCATTATCCTGATCACGCAGCACCACGATTGGCTTCAGGCCCTGCTTGGCGAGCGTCTCGGCAATCGCATCGCCCTTGTAGGCACCAATCCTGTACGTGCGCGCGTCCTCCAGGGTATCGAGGGAGATTTTGCTGTCAGCCTTGGCCAGCATGATCCAGTCGTCCGGCCCGATCGGCCCGACCCACTTGAAAAGCCGCTCGCGGTCCGGCAAACGCGCCATCACGAATGCTCCATAACCGGGGTTTTCCAGGGCGAGTTTGTAGACACGCTCCCAAGGGAAACGCAGGGTCAGGCTATAGGTGACGTTGGCGCGCTTGAACATCTCGCGGACGATATCAACAGCGATGCCATTGATGTTCTCGTCCTGAGCGAAGTTCTTGCCGTTCTTGGCCATGTTGTATGGCGGGAAGTTTTCCGTCAGCAACACCAGTTCCGTGGCGGAGCTGTCTGCGGCGCGTGCGCTACTGATGAGCAACAAGGAAGCGCTGGCGAGGACAAGAAGAATGCGTTTAAACATGTCTGGCTACCGAAATCCATGGCGTACTCAAGAGTGCCCTGAGCCCGCCATGATGTCCACTGGCCTGCACTGGTTTGTTCAGCGCATCACAATTCCGCGATGGGCCATGTAGGCTTTGGCTTCCTGCACGGTGTATTCGCCAAAGTGGAAAATACTCGCCGCCAACACCGCGCTGGCGTGGCCTTCGAGAATGCCATCGGCCAAGTGCTGCAGGTTACCGACTCCGCCGGAAGCGATCACCGGAATACCCAGTGCGTCGCTGATGGCGCGGGTTACGCCGAGGTCGAAGCCGTTTTTCATGCCGTCCTGGTCCATGCTGGTCAGGAGGATTTCACCGGCACCCAGGCCTTCCATCTTCTTCGCCCATTCGACCGCGTCGAGGCCGGTTGGCTTGCGACCGCCGTGGGTGAAGATTTCCCAGCGCGGGGTTTCGCCAGGGCCGGAGACCTTCTTCGCATCGATGGCAACCACGATGCATTGCGAGCCGAAATGCTGCGCCGCTTCGCCGACGAATTCCGGGTTGAACACCGCCGCGGTGTTGATCGAGACCTTGTCCGCACCGGCATTGAGAAGGTTGCGAATGTCCTGCACGGTGCGCACGCCACCGCCCACGGTCAGCGGGATGAACACCTGGCTGGCCATGCGCTCGACGGTATGCAGCGTGGTATCGCGACCGTCGACGCTGGCGGTGATGTCGAGGAAAGTAATCTCGTCGGCACCTTGCTCGTCATAGCGACGGGCAATCTCCACAGGGTCGCCTGCATCGCGGATGTTCTCGAACTTCACACCTTTGACGACCCGGCCGTTGTCCACGTCCAGGCAAGGGATGATGCGTTTGGCCAGCGCCATGGTCAGTCCTCAGCCTTTGTACGAATCGCAGAAAGCTTGCGCTTCAGCGACGTCGAGGGTGCCTTCGTAGATCGCGCGACCGGTGATCGCACCGATGATGCCTGGAGCCTTGGCGTCGAGCAGCGTCTTGATGTCGCCCAGGTTGTGGATGCCACCGGAAGCGATCACCGGGATCTTCGTGGCAGCAGCCAGCGCGGCGGTGAACGGTACGTTGCAACCCTGCATCATGCCATCTTTGGCGATGTCGGTATAAACGATGGCGGACACGCCGTCGGCTTCGAACTGCTTGGCCAGGTCAATCACCTGGATGGTGCTGATTTCAGCCCAGCCGTCGGTGGCGACGAAACCGTCCTTGGCATCCAGGCCGACGATCACCTTGCCCGGGAACGCGCGGCAGGCTTCGGCGACGAAGGCCGGATCTTTCACGGCCTTGGTGCCGATGATCACGTAGCTCACGCCCGCTTTCACGTAGTGCTCGATGGTTTCCAGGGAACGGATACCGCCACCGATCTGGATCGGCAGGTTCGGGTAGCGCTTGGCGATCGCGGTGACCACTTCGCCGTTGACCGGCTGGCCTTCGAACGCGCCGTTCAGGTCGACCAGATGCAGACGACGGCAACCGCCCTCCACCCACTTGGCTGCCATGCTCACCGGGTCATCGGAGAACACTGTGGAATCTTCCATGCGGCCCTGGCGCAGACGAACACAGGCACCGTCTTTAAGATCGATAGCGGGAATAATCAGCATCTGGCAAACCTTCAAATTCGAATGTTCAGCTTGGCTCGGAAATCAGTTTTTCTCGAGCGCCCACAGGTCGCTTTCGATGCTTTCGAACCTCTCCTTGAGGTGCGTCTGCACATCGAAAATCGCCCTGTTGTAATAGTGCGGAGCAATTTCGCGGGTAAAAAGCTCAAGAATTTCGGCCGCTTCGAACGAACCCAGGTCCAGTTCGAAGCGATCCTCCATGAAGCGCTTGATCTTGCGATTGGCCTCACTCTCCTGTTCAGGCGTGAGGGTCAGGATCGGCGGCTTCTTCTTGACGGCCATTACCAGCGACCGTCCCACGCGGCGAAGTTCTGCAGCAACTGCAGGCCATGGGTATGGCTTTTCTCCGGATGGAACTGCACCGCGAAACGCGAGCCTTCAGCCAGCGCTGCGGCAAAATCGACCCCATAGTGACCGCCACCGACCACCTGCCGCGCATTGCCGGCGGCGATGTAGTAGCTGTGCACGAAGTAGAACCGCGCCATGTCCGGAATATCGTGCCACAGCGGGTGACTCACCTTCTGCTTCACTTCGTTCCAGCCCATGTGCGGGACTTTCAGATGTTCGCCATCCTCGACAAGGTCCTTGCCGAAGAACTTCACCTGGCCCGGGAACAGGCCGATGCAGTCGACGCCGTCGTTCTCTTCGCTGTGCTCGAGCAACGCTTGCATGCCTACGCAGATGCCGAGGAACGGACGATCCTGGCTGACTTCACGCACCAGCGAATCGAAACCCAGGCGACGGATCTCCGCCATGCAATCGCGGATCGCGCCGACACCGGGGAAAACCACCCGGTCGGCTTCGCGAATCACGTTCGCATCGCTAGTGATCAGGACCTTGCCGGCACCGACGTGCTCGAGGGCCTTGGCCACCGAGTGCAGGTTGCCCATGCCGTAATCGATAACCGCGACTGTCTGCATTACAGGACGCCCTTGGTCGATGGCATTTGCCCGGCCATGCGGTCATCGAGCTCCACAGCCATGCGCAGCGCGCGGCCGAAAGCCTTGAACACGGTTTCGATCTGGTGGTGGGTATTGGTGCCGCGCAGGTTGTCGATGTGCAGGCTGACGAGTGCGTGGTTGACGAAGCCCTGGAAGAATTCCTGGAAAAGGTCGACGTCAAAGCCGCGGCCCACGTTGGCGCGGGTGTAGGGTACGTGCATCTGCAGGCCTGGGCGGCCGGAGAAGTCGATGACCACCCGGGACAGCGCTTCGTCCAACGGGACATAGGCATGGCCGTAGCGACGGATGCCTTTCTTGTCGCCGATGGCCTTGGCAAATGCCTGACCGAGGGTGATACCCACGTCTTCCACCATGTGGTGGTCGTCGATGTGCAGGTCGCCCTTGCCGACGATATCCAGGTCGATCAGCCCGTGACGGGCGATCTGGTCCAGCATGTGCTCAAGAAAAGGAACACCGATATCGAATCGGGCCTTTCCGGTGCCATCCAGGTTGATCGAGGCTTTGATCTGGGTTTCCAGAGTGTCGCGCTCGACTGACGCCATACGTTCGGCCATCACCAGCTCCGCAAAATCATTGGGCGAAAAAGGCAACCATTATAGGGGCGCGGGCGCGAAACAGAAACACGGGAGGTGATATCGCTGACGGATAGAATCCCCAGTCGTCGGGGATAGACATGTCCATACAAGCCATTTGAATGGAATACAAAACAAATGTGGGAGCGAGCCTGCTCGCGATGTCGCCATAACATCCAACATCTCTGCTGGCTGTCACACCGCTATCGTCGGAACGCCGCCCGGAGCCGGCTCGCTCCCACAGGGGTAAAGCGTTTACTTAGTGAAAGAGTACTGCAGTCTTCTGCAAGGTCACCCAGACACCCCACGCCAACGGAATACCCACCACCAGCCAGGCAGCCACCGCCAGCGGCTTGGTGCCGGCATCGGCTTTCCACTCCAGCACGGTGCTGCTGTCAGCCCCCTTGTCGTGTCCCAGCGCCTGTTCGGCAGCCAGTTCGGCGTCGGTCATGAAGTACTTGTCCGCCACCGGGCGCACCAGCAGGTTGCAGATAAAGCCCAGCACCAGCAGGCCCGCCAGGATGTACAGCGTGATGTCGTAAGCCGCCGCACGTTCAACGCCGATGCTCAGCTGATATTCACGCAGATAGTTCACCAGCACCGGGCCCAATACACCCGCCGCCGCCCACGCCGTCAGCAGGCGACCGTGGATCGCGCCAACCATTTGCGTGCCGAACAGGTCCGCCAGGTAAGCGGGGACCGTCGCAAAACCACCGCCATACATCGACAGGATGATGCAGAACGCCGCCACGAACAGCGCGACACTGCCCAGATGCCCAAGGTTCGGAATCAGTCCGTACAGGGCAAAGCCCAGGGCGAAGAACACGAAGTAAGTGTTTTTGCGGCCCAGGTAATCCGAGAACGAAGCCCAGAAGAACCGCCCGCCGATGTTGAACAGGCTCAGCAAACCAGTGAACCCTGCTGCGATGGCGGCAATCGAAGCCAGTTGCGCGGCGTCCAGTTGACCAAATTTCAGGTCATTGCCCAGCAACTTGCCGGCAAACACTTCCTGCAACAGTGGCGATGCCATGCCGAGGATGCCGATACCCGCCGAAACGTTCAGGCACAACACCAGCCATACCAGGCGGAATTGCGGCGTTTTCCACGCCACGTTCACGTGCACGTGACGGTGGGTGATCATCGCATTCGAGGCTTTTTTCGCCGGTGCCATCCAGCCTTCAGGTTTCCAGCCCGTCGGCGGCACACGATAGGACAACGCGCCGCCGATCATGAACACGAAGTAGATCGCGGCCATGACCAGGAAGCTCTGCCACACGCCGACACTGGTTGGCGAGCCAAAATGGCTCATCAACGCCGCCGCCAGTGGCGCACCGACCATCGCGCCCCCGCCGAACCCCATGATCGCCATGCCGGTCGCCATGCCGCGCTTGTCCGGGAACCACTTGATCAGGGTCGACACCGGCGAGATGTAGCCCAGGCCCAAGCCGATACCGCCAATGACCCCGGAGCCTATCCACATCAGCCAGATCTGGTGGGTATAGACCCCCAGCGCGGAAATCAGCAGGCCGCCGCACCAGCACAGCGCCGAGACGACACCCGCCTTGCGTGGCCCGGCATGCTCCAGCCAGCCACCCCAGATGGCGGCCGAGCAACCCAGGAAGATGAAGAACAGGGTGTAGATCCAGCCGAGCATCGAAATCGGCCAGTCGCATTGCGAAGAAAAGACTTGGGCGATGAAGCTCATGTCCGGCGCACAAGCCACTGGCGCGGTGATGCCCAGCGCTTTGGACAGTGGCAACCAGAACACCGAGAAGCCGTACGCCATGCCGATGCACAGATGGATGGCCAGCGCGGCCGGTGGCACCAGCCAGCGGTTGAAACCGGGCCTGGCGATGATGCGCTCCTTGGAAAGGAACGCGGGCTGGCCGGCTTGAAGGCCGTCCGCCGTGATGCTCGTGGTCATTGTTTATCCCCCAATTGTCAGTAGTGTTCGCCAGCCACTCTTCACCCTCAGCCTTAATGCACGCAGACATGACTGTTTTTTAGGGAAAAGCTGGTTTTTCCTGCGACATCACGTCACAGAGGGACGGACGAACGGGTGCAGGGTAGCATTTGCCAGCAGCCGAAAAACCAAACTGACATCACGTTTTCGAAGTTGTCTGTTTTCGTACCACCCAAAGGAACCTCCGTTCCGATCATTGTCGAACTCCTTAACAACTTCTTCTTCCGTACAGATCCTGATTACACGTAGGAAAAATCCCTTTTTGCCTGGATGCTCGATGCTCTGCCCTTGTGATCTGCCCGGTCGGTCGCCGCGGAGCGCTATACTCCCCGGCTAAATTTCGAATTCGACTAACTACAAGGACTCGCCCATGAAAGCGTTCGGCAAAATCCTGGGTCTGGTACTTCTCGGGCTGTTGCTGATCGTAGTGGCGCTGGGCTTTGCCCTGACCCACCTCTTCGATCCCAACGACTACAAAGACGAGATACGCCAGATTGCCCGCGACAAGGCCCACATCGAGCTGACGCTCAATGGCGATATCGGCTGGAGCCTGTTCCCTTGGCTGGGCCTGGAACTGCACGACGCGGCAGTCGCCACCCTGGCCAAGCCCGCCGAACCGTTCGCCGACCTGCAGATGCTCGGCCTGTCGGTTCGTGTGCTGCCGTTGCTGCGCCGTGAGGTGCAAATGAGCGATGTGCGCGTCGAAGGCCTGAACCTGCGCCTGAACCGCGACAAGGACGGCCACGGCAACTGGGAAGACATCGGCAAGGTGCCCAAGCCTGCAACCATGGCCACGCCGGCCGATGCCACCAGTGAACCCGAGCCGACAACCACCGCCCAGGCGGAAAAACCGGCCCAGCCTATTCGCCTGGACATCGACAGCCTGACCGTCAACAACGCCCGCGTTGAATACAGCGACGAAAAAACCGGCAAGCAATTCAGCGCCGAAAGCATCCAGCTCAGTACTGGCCCGGTGCACGACTCCACCAATATCCCGGTCAAGCTCACCGCATTCCTGGGCACCAACCAGCCAGTTCTGCGAGTGCGCACCGAGCTCAACGGCGAATTGCGCTTCGAGCGCGCGTTGCAGCGCTACAAGCTCGAAGACATGAAGCTGTCCGGTGAAGTCGCCGGCGATCCACTGCAAGGCAAGACCGTGACGTTTGCCGCCCAGGGGCAGTTGCTGCTGGACAAGGCTGCCAACGTCGCCGAATGGACCGGGATCAAGGTCTCCGCCAACCAACTGCGAGCGCTGGGTGAGCTGAAGGTCAACGACCTGGACAAGACCCCGCAGGTTAACGGCGGCCTGTCGATTGCCCAGTTCGACCTGGCGAAGTTCGTCGACAGCATCGGCCAGAAACTCCCGGCGATGGCCGAGGGCAGCCTGAGCAAGGTCGAACTGGCCACGCGCCTGGCCGGCACGCCTTCCAGCCTCACGCTCGAAGACATCAACCTGAAAGTCGATGACAGCACCTTCACCGGTCGCATCGCCGTCGAGGACTTTGCCAAGCAATCGCTGCGCGCCACCCTCAAGGCTGACACCTTCAACGTCGACCGTTACCTGGCGCCGAAGTCAGCCGAGGCCAACAGCGCCAAGCAAGTTCGCCAGGCCGAAGTCGCCAGCACCGAAGCCGATGCCATGGCCGGCGCCGGCAGCACACCGCTGCCGCAATCCCCAACCAAGGAAGCCTGGAGCAACGAACGCCTGCTGCCGGTGGAACGCCTGAACAAGCTGGATGTAGACGCCGACCTGACCTTCGGCCAGTTGACCCTGGAAAAACTGCCGATCCAGAACGCCGTACTCAAGGCCAACGGCCAGGGTGGCTTGTTGACGCTGTCCAGCCTGCGCGGTGACCTGTACGAGGGCAACTTCGAAGCCAAAGGCACTCTCGATGTGCGCCAGCAGGCACCGGTGTTGAACATGCAGACGCAGATCAGCCGGGTGCCCGCGGAAAAAATCCTCGAAAGCCAGGGCAAAGAACCACCGGTCAAGGGCCTGGTAACACTCAACAGCACCCTCACCGGTAGCGGCAACAGCCAGAAAGCGCTGATCGAAACCCTGAACGGCAACGCCAGTTTCGTCATCAACAATGGCGTGCTGCTCAATGCCAACCTCGAACAACAGTTGTGCAAAGGCATCGCCACGCTCAACCGCAAGGAGCTCAGCGGCGAGCCGCGGGGCAAGGACACACCGTTCCAGGAGCTCAAGGGCAACCTGACCTTCCGTAACGGTGTCGCGAGCAACCCGGACCTGAAAGTGCGCATCCCCGGCATGACCGTCAACGGTGACGGCGACGTAGACCTGCGGGTCCTGGGCATGGATTACCGCGTGGGCATCATTGTCGAAGGCGACAAGAGCGACATGCCGGACCCGGCCTGCCAGGTGGGCGAGAAATTTGTCGGCATCCAGTGGCCGTTGCGTTGCCGCGGTCCGCTGGAGCTGGGCGCCAAGGCCTGTCGCCTGGACAACGAACGCATGGGCCAGGTCGCGAGCAAACTGGCGGGCGAGCGCATCAGCGAAAAAATCGACGAGAAACTGGGCGATAAAGTCAGCCCGGAACTCAAGGACGCACTCAAGGGGCTGTTCAAGCGATGAAAGCCGAGCAGTTTTCAACGGCGGTGCTGGATTGGTTCGACCGCCACGGCCGCCACGACTTGCCCTGGCAACAAGGCATCACCCCCTATCGGGTGTGGGTTTCTGAAATCATGTTGCAGCAAACCCAGGTCAGCACCGTGCTGAATTACTTCGACCGGTTCATGGCTTCGCTGCCGACGGTCGAGGCCCTGGCGGCGGCGCCCGAGGACGAAGTGCTGCACCTGTGGACGGGCCTGGGGTACTACACCCGCGCGCGCAATTTGCAGAAGACCGCGAAGATCGTCGTCGAGCAGTACGGCGGTGAGTTTCCCCGGGACGTGGAAAAACTCACCGACCTGCCCGGCATCGGCCTGTCCACCGCCGGCGCGATCGCCAGCATCAGCATGGGCCTGCGCGCGCCCATCCTCGACGGCAACGTCAAGCGCGTGCTGGCGCGCTTTACCGCACAAGAGGGCTACCCAGGCGAGCCGAAGGTCGCCAAACAGCTTTGGGCGAACGCTGAGCGCTTTACCCCGCACGATCGGGTCAACGCCTACACCCAGGCGATGATGGACCTGGGCGCGACGCTCTGCACCCGCAGCAAGCCGAGCTGCCTGCTCTGCCCGCTGGAAAAGGGCTGTGAAGCGCACATGCTCGGCCTGGAAACCCGCTACCCGATTCCCAAGCCGCGCAAGGCCATCCCGCAGAAGCGCACGCTGATGCCGATGCTCGCCAATGCTGAAGGCGCGATCCTGCTTTACCGCCGCCCTTCCACGGGCCTGTGGGGCGGTTTATGGAGCTTGCCGGAACTCGATGACCTCGACGATCTGCAACACCTCGCCTCGCAGCACTCGCTGGAACTGGGCAACCCGCAGGCACTGCCGAGCCTGGTGCACACCTTCAGCCATTTCCAGTTATCCATCGAACCCTGGCTGGTTAAGGTCCAGGAAGCCGGCCATCACGTGGCCGAGGCCGACTGGCTCTGGTATAACCTCGCCACCCCGCCGCGCCTGGGCCTTGCCGCCCCGGTCAAGACCTTGCTCGAACGCGCGGCCGCCGTATTGAACGCAGGAGAGTCGTCATGACCCGCACCATCATGTGCCGCAAGTACAAAGAAGAATTGCCCGCCCTGGAGCGCGCTCCATTCCCGGGTGCCAAAGGCCAGGACATTTTTGACCACGTCTCGGCCAAGGCCTGGGCCGACTGGCAAAAACACCAGACCCTGCTGATCAATGAAAAGCGCTTGAACATGATGAACGCCGAAGACCGTAAATATCTTCAGGGCGAGATGGACAAGTACTTCTCCGGCGAAGATTACGCCAAGGCCGAAGGCTACGTGCCGCCTGCCGAGTAAGCCCGTAAAACCGGGGGTCGGATCGTAAGCGACGGTAATAATTAAATTTTTTTTGATAACTTGCTTGACGACCCCCTGAAAAACCCGTTTAATGCGCCCCGTTGCCCAGATAGCTCAGTCGGTAGAGCAGGGGATTGAAAATCCCCGTGTCGGCGGTTCGATTCCGTCTCTGGGCACCACCTTTCGTTTTCAGGTGATGCCAAGCACACCTGAAAGCACACAAAAAACCCGCCTAGTGCGGGTTTTTTGCTTTCTACGGTTCGTTTCCTTCCAAGCCCAAACCCATGTGAGCAGATCCCGCTCGATCTGGAAATCTGCTTGCCCGCGATAAGCCCCCCCCGTGAAAGCCTGGTGGGCGATCACGAGGGGCGTCCCGCCTCAGCGACGGGAAACACTGCACAGCTTCATACCATTGATCACTCCGCCATCTGCAACTCCGGCAGCTTCATTCGGAACCCACGCGTAACACCCAGCAAACAAACGAGCCCCAGGCCCATCCAGCACAGGCCAATCATGAATGACATGCTGGACAAGCTGGTCCACAGCCAAATGGTGCTGAGAAATCCCAGGGCCGGCACCGCGCCGTAGATCAGGCCATTGCGCAGGCCACGCAGCTTCTGGTCGACCAGGTAATGCTTGATGACCGCCAGATTCACCGCCGAGAACGCGAAGAGCGCACCGAAGCTGATCATGTTGGCGACGGTATCCAGGGTGATGAACAGGGCAATCAGGGAGAACAGGCTGACCAGCATGATCGCGGTAGCCGGCACCCGCTTCTTCGAGACCAGCCTGCCGAACACCCGGGGCAGCGCGCCGTCGCGGCCCATGGCGAACAGCACCCGGGAGACGCTGGCCTGGGAGACCATCGCCGAGGCAAAACATCCGGCTACGTAGGTGGCGGTAAAAGCGGTCACCAGCAGTTCACCCCCAACACGGCGCATAACGTCCAGCGAGGCCGAGTCCGGGTCGGCAAAGGTGTTCCATTCCGGATAAACCATTTGGGCGAAATACGAAACGAGCACAAACAGCAGGCCACCGAGCAGGCTCACCACCATGATCGCGAGGGGGATGAGACGCCGCGGGTTGGGTGTCTCTTCGGCCATGGTCGACACGGCGTCAAAGCCGAGGAAGGACAGACACAGGACCGCCGCGCCGGTCATGATCAACGGGACGCTGAAGCCCTCATGGTGAAAGGGTGCGAGTAGCGAAACCGGCTCGGACTGATCCCCCAGGTTGTGGATCGACAAGGCAACGAACACCACGATGAAGACCAACTGGACAACCACGAGCAGCAAGTTGACCCGGGTGATGGATTCGATGCCGATCAAATTGAGGAAGGTCACCAGCGCAATGGAGCCGACCACCCACACCGCAGCGGGAACCGAGGGGAAGTACTCGGACATGTAGATGCCGATCAGCAGATAACTGAGCAGCGGCAGGAAGATATAGTCCAGCAACAAGGTCCAGCCGGCCATAAAGCCAAAGTAGGTCCCGAACGCCTTGCGCGTATAGGAGTACACCGATCCCGAATACGGATGCGCCTGCACCATACGCCCGTAGCTGTAGGCGGTCAGCAGCATGGCGGCGAGGGTCAGCAGGTAGGCGGTAGGCAGGTGGCCCTTGGTCATCTGGGTCACCAGGCCATAGGTGGTAAACACCGCCAGCGGAACCATGTACGCCAGGCCGAAGAGGACCAGCCCGGTAAGCCCGAGGGATTGTCGAAACTTGCCAGGCGAATCCGCCGGGGAATGATGGGAAGGAGTATCGGCCACGCTTGTTGTTGTAATCATTGCTGACTCCTGAAAATTTGAATGCAGGACGCTGCGGTATCCGAAGAACGGACACCGTTAGTGAATGATCTGCTGAAGGGTGGGCTGCCCGATTTACGGCAGCCTCAGTTCAATCGATATGCATGCAGGGCGATGTAACGCTGTCGATCACCACCCCGTGCATGGGTTGGCCCACAGATGACTTCAGAGCTTTCCCGCGATCCGTGCAGTGCGGTCGACCGCGATGCGGGTCTTTTCAACCAGCTCGTCCAGCTCAGCGCGCGTTGCCACAAGCGCCGGCGCCATGATCATGCGGCCCAGGGTCGAGCGAATGATCACACCCTCTTCAAAACCAAAGGTGCGGCACTGCCAGGCCAGGTCGTTTTCATTGGCGAAGCGTTTGCGCGTAGCCTTGTCCTCGGCGAACTGCAAGGCCGCGACCAGGCCCGCGCCCTGGATCTCGCCGATCATCGGGTGGTTGCCGAACACCTCGCGCAGAATCTGCTGCAAGTACGGCCCGGTATCCTCCTTCACCTGGCGCACGATGCCTTCATCACGCAGCGCCTTGAGGTTGGCGAGCGCCACCGCGGCCGCCACCGGGTGCCCGGAATAGGTCAGGCCGTGGGCGAAGACGCCGCCCTGCTCCACCAGCGCATCGGCAATGCGCTTGCCCAGCACCAGGCCACCCATCGGCACGTACCCGGAGGTCAGGCCCTTGGCGATCGACAGGGTGTCCGGCTCGAAACCGAAGTATTGGTGGGCGAACCACTCGCCCGTGCGACCGAAGCCACCGATCACTTCATCGGCACACAGCAGCACATCGTATTGGCGGCAGATGCGCTGGATTTCCGGCCAGTAGCTTTCAGGCGGGAAGATCATGCCACCAGCGCCCTGGAAAGGCTCGGCGATAAAGCCCGCGACATTTTCCGCGCCCAGTTCAAGAATTTTCTCTTCCAGTTGCAAGGCACAGCGACGACCGAACTCGGCCGGGGTCAGCTCGCCGCCCTGGGCGAACCAGTAAGGCTCATCGATGTGCGCGACGTCCGGAATGGGGCCGCCCATCTCGTGCATGAACTTCATCCCGCCCAGCGCAGTGGCCGCCAGGGTCGAGCCGTGATAGCCGTTCCAGCGGCCGATCATGATCTTCTTCTGTGGCTTGCCGACGACCTGCCAGTAACGGCGAACGGTACGGATCAGCACCTCGTTCGCTTCGGAGCCGGAGTTGGTGTAAATGACGTGGCTGTAGTGGCCTGGCAGGAGGCTGAACAGCAGCTCGGACAGCTCGATCACCGCCGGGTGGGTGGTGTGGAAGAACATGTTGTAGTACGGCAACTGGTCCATCTGCGCAGCAGCCGCCGCGGTCAGGTCCTTGCGACCATAGCCGAGCTGGGTGCACCACAGCCCCGACATGCCGTCCAGGTAACGCTTGTCGTCGTTGTCCCAGAGATACAGTCTCTCGCCGCGTACCATCACTCGAGGACCTTCGGCATTGAGCGCCTTTTGATCCACGAACGCGTGGATATGGTGGGCTGCATCGGACTTCTGATAATCCTGAGTCTGCCGTTTCGGTTCGAAGGGTGCATTCATGGCTTTTTTCTCTTTTGTTGGTAGTCACGCGAGGGGTAGCAAGTGCGCTCAGCGGCTCTTGCTCATGTAGCTTTCAAGCGGGTCTTTGCTGAGCACGCCCTGGGCTTCGGCCAACGAATCGATGAACAGTGAGAACAACTCCGATTGCGTACCGATGTCGAGCTTGCAGTAGACGTTCTTGCGGTGAGACTTGATGGTGTCCTCCGATACCCCGAGGCGCTCGGCCAGGGAGCGGGTCGAATGGCCACGCAGGATCAGTTGGGCGATTCGGCATTCGCGCTCGGTCAGGATCGACGAGCCGAAGTTATCCAGTGCCGAGTGGATGCGCTGCTCCAGCAGGTTTTCGAAGCGGACGCCGCGCGTGTCCAGGCCGACAAAATGCTTTTTCAGCAAGGTCAGGACCCAGGGGGCGATGCACTTGAACTGCTGCGTCGTGGCGGCGTCCAGTTTTTCCGTGAACGCCAGAGAGACCGCCAGGCTCAGCCCGGGAGACAACTGCAGGATGTAGTTCAACTCATCCTGCAGGTGCGAGTGGCGATAGAACGACTGGTAGTACTCGCTGAGTTCGAAGTGGTCGGGAGCCACCTCGGCGAGGTCGTAGCAACCGGAGCTGAAGCCTTCCACACAGGCACCGTAGAACGGGTCGAGCAGATAGAACCCGGACAGGTACTGGCGCACATTGCCTTGCGGCAGCCACGGCCCATCAAGCTCGAACAGCGCGCTGGGCATGCCGCCATGCGGATACTGGTACAGCGTCGTCGCCTGGATGGGCCAGATACAGCCCAGGGTTTCGAACAGCGTCGCGGTGAATCCCGGTTGACCGATACTCTCGGTCACCTTGGCCATCTGTTCGAACCATTGCGCAGAAACAAACCGATCGTTTTCCACTTCAAAGACTCGCCAAAAAGAACGGTTGGGAGCGACACAAGGTTGACTGGTGCCGGGGTTGAAATGATGTTCCCACGCTCGCAAAAGTGCCGATATCACCCGTTAGGGTGAGTCGACCAAAGGGTGTCGGATGACCGCCCCAACTGCCCCACAAACAGGAAAAGCACGCCACTCCGGGGAGTGCGTGCAGATGGTTTTTTCCCTGCCACGCCTTGCGACGTGGCCGATGGAAGCGACGTTAACGGAGCTGGAACCAGGTGGTTTTAAGTTGCGTGTACTTGTCGAACGCATGGAGGGAAAGATCGCGCCCGAAACCGGACTGCTTGCCGCCACCGAAAGGAATGGCGACATCCAGTGCATCCATGGTGTTGACCGAGACAGTTCCGGCCTTCAATGCCCGGGCCACACGATGAGCGCGGTTCAGATCATCGCTCCACACTGACGCGGCGAGACCGTAGATGCTGTCGTTGGCCAACTGGATAGCCTCCTCTTCGGAGTCGAAGACACTAATGGCTAACACTGGACCGAAAATCTCATCACGCGCCAGGCGCATATCTCTATCCACGCCAGCGAAAATCGTCGGCTGGATGAAGTTCGAAGAGCCATTGATCGTCACACTGTCGCCACCTGCCAGGAGTTTCGCGCCTTCACCCCGTGCTTGCTCGATCGCCTGCATGATGCGGGCGGCTTGCTCGCTGTCCACGATCGCACCGGCCCTGCTTTCAGGGTTCAGCGGATCACCGGGCAGCCAGTCCCGAGCCTTGGCGATCAGGCGCTCGACGAACTCGTCGTGGATAGAACGTTGCACGTAGAGCCGGGAGTTGGCCGAGCAGACCTCGCCCTGGTTGAAGAAAATGCCGAACGCGGCTTTTTCCGCAGCCAGATCCAGGTCCTGGCAATCTTCGAAAACCAGGTTCGGGCTCTTGCCGCCGCACTCCAGCCAGACCTGCTTGAGGTTGGACTGCGCCGAGTACTGCATGAAGTACTTGCCGACCTGGGTCGAGCCGGTGAACACCAGGCAGTCCACATCAGGATGCAGCCCAAGGGCCTTGCCGGCGCTTTCACCCAGGCCCGGGACAACATTCAACACCCCTTTCGGAATGCCGGCTTCGAGCGCCAGTTGACCCAGGCGCAAGGCAGAAAATGGCGACTGCTCGGCGGGCTTGAGGACCACGCTATTACCCGCGGCCAATGCCGGGGCGAGCTTCCAGGCCGCCATGTCCAGCGGGAAATTCCAGGGCACCACGGCGGCAACCACTCCCAGGGCCTCGCGAGTGATGGTGGCGAGGGCATTGCGCGCGGTAGGCGCGACCTGGTCGTAGACTTTGTCCAGGGCTTCACCGTACCAGGCGAACACACCGGCCGCGCCAGGCACATCGATGTTGTAGGCATCCATGACCGGCTTGCCCATGCTCAGCGAGTCGAGCAATGCCAGCTCCTCACGATTGGCCAGGAGCAGTTCGGAGAGCCTGATCAGGATCTTCTTGCGCTCCACCGGGGCCATGCGGGCCCACGTCCCTTCTTCGAACGCCTGGCGAGCCGAGCGTACCGCGAGGTTCACTTCCTCCTCACCGCATGCGGCGACACAGGCCAACCGCTGGTTGGTCGCCGGGTTGATCACCTCGAACGTCGCGCCCGAGGCGCACGCGACCTGCTGCCCTTCGATCAAGGCATTTTCAATGAATGTTTGGCGGGCAGCCCGCTGCTGCCAGTAGTTGAGATCGAGCACACGCTACTCCCATGCCGACCGCTGATACGGTCAGTTTTTATTGGTTTCGCAGGATGGTGCTCTACTCTCGCGGCGAGGAAAAATAGTAAAAATGTGCTCGGTTCCCAAGAAAAAACTGGGTAGTGCCGAGGGGCTGGAGCAGTAGGCAAGCTTAAGTTTTTACGCCTGGAATTTAACAAACCCACCGCCGCCGAAAACTCCTACACCCATAAGGCACTCCTTCCTTCCACTTGTGCCCGCTCTTCATACAGCACTTCAAGATCCTTCTCATAGAGGGCAAACGCTTACCTCATTGAAACTATTGCAGCAGCAAATCTGCCTGCATGCATTCACGTTTCAACGTAAGGAAGCAGCTCTTGAACACGCTACTGAAACTCCTCGCCCTATCGACAATCATTGCCACCGCCAGCGGCTGTGTCAGTTACAACAACAGCCAGCCGTCTTCGCCTATCGACAGCACCGTCAAGGCAGACCTGAAAGCGGACATTGCCGTCGGTGACGCGATCTCCGGCCAGTCTTCGGTCAACGTACTGTTCGGCTTCCTCAAATTTGGTGGCGATTCCCAGTTTGCAGATGGCGTCAGCTATGGCGGCCAGAGCGGCGCCTTGAGCGGCCTTGGCCTGGATCCCGTTAGCGCGGTCAAATCTGCTGCGGCCTACAAAGCAGTCAAATCTTCGGGTGCCGACCTGATCGTCGCTCCTCGCTATGAAGTGAATGAAGAAAACTACTTCATCTTCAAGAAAGTCTCCGTCACGGTAAAAGGCAACAAAGGCAATATCCGCAGCATCCGCTAACTCATCCCCCCAGGTGTTTGTTCAGCGGTACTCCGCAAACAGCAGTGAAGGCAGCTGTTTGCGGACTTGAGAGCTGACGAAATCGCCTCGCGCCTTATGACACGGCTAACTATCGCTCCAGTGAAATACCAGATTGCGCGCAGCACCCATGCCGACATCCGCGGTATCACGCCGCTCCTGACCAGCACGCGTTGCAATGACCGTGTACTTGCCAGGAGGTAGCTGGACGTAAACCAGCGGACCCGCCTCAGTCAGCGTCAACACGCTTTTCCCCTGCGCGTTATGAATGGCTACATCGACATCCGGAATGTATTCGTTCCCGCCGCCGACGGAGAATGTCATATGCAGGTTGTAACCCGTGGTTTGCTGGATTGCCTTGGCCTCATCCTCACCGATACCGCCGGACAGGTAGGTAATTCCGTTTTGTTCTTGTCGTTGGACCTGCACACCCGAATTGTCGATCGGCTCGAGGCTGGCAGCCTGCCCCATAACCGGAAATATCGACACGCCGATAGCGACAACAAAGGGCAGGAACAGTGTCTGCACATACTTCATGATGACGCCTCCCGGGCTCCGCGGAACCCAATCGTTACTTAACTTTTGATTTCGGGCGCGGGCGTCATGTTTTAGAACGATTTGTACTTGAAGGCACTACGAAACGTACCACATGTATCGCTCCATGGCCCTTCACCGCTATCAGCCAGGTCCTGCCCACTAAACCGGAAGGTCCTTCGGATATCTCAGAGGGGCCCTGCATCATCAACCCATAGTCTCTTGCCATTCTCTTCTGCCTGTTCAACCTGCTGCGGAAGACTTCATGAGCGCCCTGATACCCGATGACACGCAAGACCCACATATCACCTCACTGCTTGGCGATCTGGGTGAATTGATTCGCCAGGCACGACAGAAGGTGTTGCGCGCGGTCGATACCATTCAAGTGCAAACCTGCTGGCAGATTGGTCGGTATATTGTCGAGTTCGAGCAGGAAGGGGCTCGGCGTGCGGGCTATGGAAAACAATTGCTTTCGACCTTGGCCAAGGTACTGACCGCGGAATTTGGCAAGGGCTTTGACGCCTCCAACCTTCGTTACATGCGCCTGTTCTATCAAGCGTTCCCAATTTGTGACGCACTGCGTCACGAATTGAGCTGGACCCATTACCGCAAGCTGTTAAGAGTCGACAACGAAAACGCACGCCTCTGGTACATGAACGAGTCTGCTACCCAGAACTGGTCAAGCCGAGCGCTGGAGCGCCAGATAAACACCCTGTACTACGAACGCCTTTTGACGAGCCGCGACCGCTGTGCCGTTCAGCAGGAAGCAACCACCAATATCCAGCAAATGAAGGCCAGCCCTCGGGATTTCATCCGAGACCCGGTTGTGCTGGAATTCCTTGGTTTGCCCAGCGCCAGCAGGCTTCAGGAAAGCGAGATAGAACAGGCACTGATCGAACAATTGCAGGGTTTCCTGCTCGAACTGGGCAAAGGCTTTGCCTTCATCGCCCGTCAGCAGCGCATCAGCACCGACAGCAAGGACTTCTACATCGATCTGGTCTTTTACAACTACCTGCTCAAATGCTTCGTCATCTTCGATATCAAGCGTGGTGAACTGACCCATCAGGATGTGGGCCAGATGGACATGTACGTACGTATGTACGACGACCTCAAGCGCGGAGAAGAAGACAGCCCCACCGTTGGCATCATTCTCTGCGCGCAAAAGGATGAGTCAGTTGTGCGTTACTCAGTACTGGAGGGCAACGAACAATTATTCGCCAGCAAATACCAACTGGTACTGCCGAGCGAGGAAGAGTTACGTGCAGAACTGGATCGAGAGCGGGCGGTACTTGAAGCGCGGCTTCATCAGGACCCGTGATGGATTGTTCATACGCGGCGCCAGGACTATTGTAGGCAGCTACCCGCAAAGGTCCGACGCCAATGAATTTGCAGGACAGCCCCTCACTCGCCCCGGCTCAAATCGAACTGCCGCTGACAGCTGGCACCTCCGGCGAACCATTCAAGCAACCAGCCCCCGACGGCTTCATCCTCGGCGGCTTCAGCTGGCGGCATGCGCGGCAGGACACTTCCCGGGCAGTGGTCATCATCAACGCCGCCACATCGGTCCGCTGCCGACACTACTCGCGCTTCGCCGATTACCTGTTTACCAACGGCTTCGATGTCATCACCTATGACTATCGCGGTATCGGTGAGTCGCGCCCGGCATCGATCAAAGGATTGCAGGCGTCATGGTCCGACTGGGGGGCCCTGGACTTCGAGGCGATGCTCACGCGCGCACAGCGTGAATTTCCCGGCCAGCCGATCGACGTGGTCGGTCACAGTTTTGGCGGTTGTGCAGCGGGCCTGGGAGCGTCCGGACAACTCATCCGACACCTGGTAACGGTCGGTGCGCAGTTCGCTTACTGGCGCGACTATGACCCCGCCCAGCGCTGGAGGATGTTTGGCAAGTGGCACGTGGTAATGCCGCTGGTGACGAGGCTGTGCGGCTACTTTCCCGGCAAACGCTTCGGCTGGCTGGAAGACACCCCAGCCGGTGTCGTCCACGACTGGAGCACGCCCACCGCTCGTTACGAGAAGCGCCCCAGCGGCCAGGACAGCCATGTCAGGAACTTCGCCGCGGTCACCGCGAATACCCTGGCGATCAGCATCAGCGACGATCCCTACGGCACAGTCCCGGCCATCGAACGCCTGCTTGGCTACTTCACCGGTAGCACAAACACCCACCTGCGCATTACCCCCGAAGACATCGGCGAACAAGAAGTTGGACATTTCGCCTTTTTTCGCAGCGCATACCAAGCCACACTATGGCCCATTGCACTGTCCTGGCTGCAAAACGGCGAGCTGGCTCCCGACACACCTGGGCGCACAGTGCCACGCCACTGAGCCACCAGCCCTTTTCAACGAAATACGGAACGACGCCCATGGCCTCCGCCAACAAACAGCAAAAACGCGCCTCCCGCGCCAAGGCCAAGGCCAAGCAGAACCGCACGCAGCGGGCCGCCGCGCCGGTGGAGCTGGACCCGAACGACGATCGCATCGACTTCGAGTCAGTGGACCTGACCGAACTGTTCAAGAAAATGATCGACGCCGAGAAGATCAGCCAGCAAGCCATGTGCACGGCGTTCCTCGAAGACCCGCTACTGGAGCTGGTCTACGAGCAGGAAGGCGAAGAAGGCGCGATGGACTTCATCCTCGCGGCGCTGATCGAATATCGCCAATGGTCCACCGAAACGGATGAATCCGGCGCCCTGGCGTGGATCGAATCACCAGCCTTCCAGGCTGACTACGTGGCGGCGTCCGACGCCATCGCGGCACAAACCCAACAGAAACCGAACTGAGTTCCCATGGCCTCCCTGAACAAGCAACAGAAACGCGCCAAACGCGCAAAAGCCAAAGCCAAGCAGATCAATATCCACGGCAGAAAACCCGCCGCACTGGACGATGACCTGGGCGAAATCGGCGAGCCGATCCCGGAATACACCCTGGCGATGTTCAGCAAAATGCGCGAAGCGGAAGCCATCAGCCGCAGCGAAATGCTCTCCGTGCTGCTGACGAATCTCGCCTTCATCATCATCGACCATCCAGAACTGCTGGACATGGAAAACGCCGACGACGAAGGCATGGCCGCCACCCACCTGGCCGCCGACATGCTGATCGACTACCGCATGTGGGCCGACGGCATGGACCGCGAGACCGCCCAGGAATGGCTGACCGACCCGCAATTCATTACCGACTTCGGCGATGCGCTGGACGTCTACCGCCAGACGCTGGACACGCCGGAAGAAAAAGCCGAGTAAGGGTTACGACTCAAATAAAAACGGCCGCTTGTCATCACTGACAGCGGCCGTTTTGCGTTACGCGGTATGAATCAGTTCAACACCACCGCGCCACTTTTTTCCAGCTTGCGACGGCGAGCCACCAGCAAGCCAGCAGCCACCACCAACACACTGAGCAGGCCAGTCGCGAGGATTTCCACGCGATGAGCTTCCTGGAACAGCATGATGGTCAGGGCACCGACGATGAACACGATCACCGCGTAGGTCAGGCCCGGGAACAACCACATGCTGAAGACGATTTTCTCACCGCGAGCCATACGCTGCTTGCGCATGCGCAGTTGCGAGATCGCAATCACCAGGTACACCAGCAGTGCAATGGCGCCAGAGCTGGCCAGCAGGAACTCGAACACCGCAGCCGGAGCCACGTAGTTGGCGAAAGTTGCCAGGAACGCTGCGCCAGTGGACAGCATTACCGCCCAGTAAGGCGTGCCACTTTTGTTGGTGCGGGTGGACATGGCCGGTGCATCACCGCGCTTGCCCAGGGAGAACAACATGCGCGACGAGGTGTAGAGCGCCGAGTTCAGGCAGCTGGTAACAGCAACCAGAACCACGATGTCGACAATCATCTTGGCGTTAGGGATGCCCATGCGCTCAAGCACGGTCTGGTAGGAACCCAGGCTGGCCAGGACAGGATCGTTCCAAGGCACCAGGGCCACGACGATGAAGATCGAAACGAGGTAGAACAAGCCGATCCGCCAGATCACCGAGTTGGTGGCCTTGGAGATTTGCTTGCCAGGGTTCTTCGATTCCGCGGCCGCGATGGTCACGATCTCGGTGCCCATGAAGGAGAACATGGTGGTCAGGATGGCACCCAGTACCGCGCCCATGCCGTTTGGCAGGAAGCCCTGAGTGTCGAACAGGTGCGAAACGCCGCTGACCTGGCTGCCCGGCAGGAAGCCGAAAATGGCCATGACGCCCAGAACAATGAAGCCGATGATCGCCAACACTTTGACCAGTGCGAACCAGAACTCGAATTCACCGTAGTTCTTCACGCTGAACAGGTTGGTCACGGTCAGCAGCATGGTGATCACAAGGGCGAAGGCCCAGATGTCCACGCCAGGGAACCAGGCATGCAGGATGGTTGCGGCGGCGTTGGCTTCCAACGGGATGACGAGCACCCAGAACCACCAGTACAGCCAGCCGATGGTGAAGCCGGCCCAGTGACCGATCGCGCGATCGGCGTATGTCGAGAAGGAGCCAGTGTCCGGCGAGGCAATAGCCATTTCACCGAGCATGCGCATTACCAACACCACCAGCATGCCGGCGGCGGCGTAAGCCAGGAGCACGGCCGGGCCTGCTGCAGCGATGGCGTGGCCCGAGCCAACGAACAGGCCGGCGCCGATAACCCCGGCGATCGACAGCATGGTGACATGCCGTGGTTTGAGCCCCTGTTCGAGGCCGTTGGAGCTTTGGGTACTGCTCATTGAAACTACCTTTGTAAGGAAAAGCGAAAGCGTGCAACCCGCTTGTGTTCCTTCTTGTAAAAAGAAACAAACGGAGCGTTCCGGAATCTGCACGCAATATTTGCGCCAAAATGTTTCAAAACCGTCTAGCTCGGGAATTTCGCTCCGCCAGGACAGAGATCGCAAGCCATTGATATTAATGGCACTTTGCCAGAGCGTTACCCTGCGACTCACTTTATGAACGAACCAGCGCCCCGGAAACACACACAAAAATCCCTCGACGCACGATAAAAGGGCAGATCCGCCACCTTTGGCCCGTTAGCGCTTCCCACCCCCCGCCAAAGCTGGCAACATCGCGCCCTTTTTTACGCGACAGCCACCGGCTTTCATCTGAAAGCAGGGTTCAAACGGCTGTTCGGTTGTTGATGGGGCGACAGTCTGCTGTGCCGATGCGACAACCTTTCACATGCCACCCGTTTACTGCCCGTTACGCTGTTGGCTGCCCTTGAAACGCTATGCTAGCTTGGCCGCCTCGCCAGGAAGGCCACCAACAGCAGGAGCGAATACACAATGAGGAACGCACATGGCTGAGGCCACGCCCGCGCTTGAAATCCGCAACTTGCACAAACGCTACGGCTCGCTGGAGGTACTTAAAGGTATCTCGCTGACCGCCCGCGATGGCGACGTGATCTCGATCCTCGGCTCCTCCGGTTCCGGCAAGTCCACGTTCCTGCGCTGCATCAACCTGCTGGAAAACCCGCACCAGGGCCAGATCCTGGTGGCCGGCGAAGAACTCAAGCTCAAGGCCGCGAAAAACGGCGAACTGGTCGCTGCCGACGGCAAGCAGATCAATCGCCTGCGCAGCGAAATCGGTTTTGTGTTTCAAAACTTTAACCTGTGGCCGCACATGAGCGTGCTCGACAACATCATCGAGGCCCCGCGCCGTGTGCTCGGCCAGAGCAAGGCCGAAGCCATCGAAGTCGCCGAAGCCCTGCTGGCCAAGGTCGGTATCGCCGACAAGCGCCACGCCTACCCGGCGCAATTGTCCGGCGGCCAGCAGCAACGCGCGGCCATCGCCCGCACCCTGGCCATGCAGCCTAAAGTCATCCTGTTTGACGAGCCCACTTCCGCGCTTGACCCGGAAATGGTCCAGGAAGTACTTAATGTCATCCGCGCACTGGCCGAAGAAGGTCGCACCATGCTGCTGGTCACCCATGAGATGGGCTTCGCCCGTCAGGTCTCCAGCGAAGTGGTGTTCCTCCACCAGGGCCTGGTAGAAGAGCAAGGATCGCCTCAGCAGGTGTTTGAAAACCCGCTTTCGGCGCGCTGCAAACAATTCATGTCCAGCAACCGCTAACGGAGCTAACCGCATGCGCAATTACAAGAAGGTCTTCCTGGCCGCCGCCGTTACCCTGGCGTTCAGCGCCGGTGCCATGGCCGAAACCCTGAAGATGGGCATCGAAGCGGCCTACCCGCCGTTCAACAATAAAGATGCCAGTGGCAATGTCGTCGGCTTCGACAAGGAAATCGGCGACGCCCTGTGCGCCAAGATGAAAGTCGAGTGCACCGTCGTGACCTCCGACTGGGACGGCATCATCCCGGCCCTGAATGCCAAGAAATTCGACTTCCTGATCTCCTCGATGTCGATCACCGACGAGCGCAAGCAAGCGGTGGACTTCACCGACCCGTACTACTCCAACAAGCTGCAGTTCATCGCCAAGAAAGACGTCGACTTCAAGACCGACAAGGATTCGTTGAAGGGCAAAGTGATCGGCGCCCAGCGTGCAACCCTGGCCGGCACCTGGCTGGAAGACAACATGGAAGGCGTTGAAGTCAAACTCTACGACACCCAGGAAAACGCTTACCTCGACCTGACTTCCGGTCGTCTGGACGGCATCCTGGCCGACAAATACGTCAACTACGAGTGGCTGAAAAGCGACGCTGGCAAGTCCTATGAATTCAAGGGCGACCCAGTGGAAGAAAGCGATAAGATCGGTATTGCTGTGCGTAAAAACGACCCGATCCGCGAGAAGCTGAACATCGCGCTGAAAGAAATCGTTGCCGACGGCACCTACAAGAAGATCAACGACAAGTACTTCCCGTTCAGCATCTATTGATACTGACCTGCCTGGCCGGCGCCTGATGGCGCCGGTTCACGGTATTGCCTGCCGCGATTTGAAAAGAAATCCATGATTATCGACCTCTACGGATTCGGCCCGGCGCTCGCCGCTGGCGCGCTGATGACTGTGAAACTGGCACTCTCGGCCCTGTGCCTGGGGCTGGTGCTCGGTCTGCTCGGCGCCTTGGCCAAGACTTCCCCGTACAAGCCGCTGCAATGGCTTGGCGGCACTTATTCGACACTGGTTCGCGGCATCCCGGAATTGCTCTGGGTGCTGTTGATCTACTTCGGTACGGTTAACCTGATGCGCGCCCTGGGCGAGTTTTTCGGTAACCCTGACCTTGAGCTCAATGCCTTCGCCGCGGGCGTGATCGCCCTGGGCCTGTGCTTTGGCGCCTACGCCACGGAAGTGTTTCGCGGCGCGATCCTCGCCATCCCCAAAGGCCATCGTGAGGCCGGCGTGGCCCTGGGCCTGTCGAAATGGCGCATCTTCACCCGCTTGATCATGCCGCAGATGTGGCGCATCGCCCTGCCAGGCTTGGGCAACCTGTTCATGATCCTGATGAAGGACACCGCGCTGGTGTCGGTGATCGGCCTGGAAGAAATCATGCGTCACGCACAAATCGGCGTGACCGTGTCCAAGCAACCGTTCACCTTCTATATGGTCGCGGCGTTCATGTACCTGAGCCTGACGATCCTGGCCATGACCGGCATGCACTTCCTGGAAAAACGCGCCGCTCGCGGCTTCGCGAGGAGCACCCAATGAACTGGGAAGTCATCATCAAGTGGCTGCCAAAACTGGCCCAGGGCGCAACCCTGACCCTGGAACTGGTCGCCATTGCCGTGATCGCAGGCCTGCTGCTGGCGATTCCGCTGGGTATCGCGCGCTCATCCCGCCTGTGGTGGGTGCGGGCGTTTCCCTACGCTTACATCTTCTTTTTCCGCGGTACGCCGTTGCTGGTTCAACTGTTCCTGGTCTATTACGGGCTGGCGCAGTTCGACGTGATCCGTAACAGCTCGATGTGGCCCTACCTGCGCGATCCGTTCTGGTGCGCCACGGCGACCATGACCCTGCACACCGCCGCCTACATCGCTGAAATCCTGCGCGGCGCGATCCAGGCGATTCCGCCGGGTGAGATCGAAGCGGCACGGGCGCTGGGCATGTCGAAAACCAAGGCGCTGATCTACATCATGCTGCCGCGCGCGGCGCGCATCGGCCTGCCGGCCTACAGCAACGAAGTGATCCTGATGCTCAAGGCCAGCGCCCTGGCCAGCACCGTGACCCTGCTGGAACTGACCGGTATGGCCCGTACCATCATCGCCCGGACCTACCTGCCGGTGGAGATCTTCTTCGCCGCCGGCATGTTCTATCTGTTGATGGCCTACGTGCTGGTACGCGGCTTCAAGCTGCTGGAGCGCTGGTTGCGCGTCGATGCCTGCCAAGGGCGTTGATCCTCGGGTGCTGACGGGCGCGGAACTGCTCGCCCGTTTCACCGCGCTGGACACTTTTCTGACAGCGCATCAGGCGCTGTGGAAACCAAGACCCTTCACGCACCTGCAACTGCCCTGGGAAACCACCTACCCCGAGCTGGCCACCTGGCTGCGCGGGCGGTCGCTGGAAGAAGCGGAAAGCGCTCACAACCACCCTGCCCTTGTGGATGCGCCGCAGCCTTTTGCTTCGCTGGCGGCCAAGTCTTTGGCGCTAAGTGCGCTGGATCAATTGCCCGCACAGGCGCTCCTGGCGCCAGCTCATCGATTGAATGTGGATGTACCGGGGCGCAAGTGGCAGCAAATTGAAGCCTTTGCCGGCCGATTGCAGTTTGCCGATGCCGCCAGGCATTGGCTGGACTGGTGCTCGGGCAAGGGACACCTGGGTCGACGCCTGCTACAACCCGGTCAACAACTGACCTGCCTGGAATACGATCCAGCGCTGGTTGCCAGCGGCCAGGCCCTCAGCCAGCGGCATCGACTGCACGCGCTGCATGTCGAACAGGACGTACTGGCAGCCGATGCGGCAGCATTATTGGAAGCTCGACACACACCCGTCGCCCTGCATGCCTGCGGCGATTTGCACGTGCGACTGATCCGGCACGCCAGCACGGCTGGCTGCAAGCAACTGGCCGTCGCCCCCTGCTGCTATAACCGGACCAGCCAGGCCTGGTATTCGCCAATGTCCTCGGCCGCCCAAAGTTCTGACCTGCAACTGTCCCTCGACGACCTGGGGCTGCCGATGAGTGAAACCGTTACCGCCGGCGCTCGCGTGCGACGCCAACGCGACACATCGATGGCCCGACGCCTGGGCTTCGACTTGCTGCAAAGGCAACTACGCGGCGTTGACGAGTACCTGCCGACCCCCTCCCTACCCAGCGCCTGGCTGGAAAAACCCTTTGCCGAATACTGCCAGCACCTGGCCGAGCTCAAAGAGTTATCCACAATCGGCGCACAAAATTGGCCGAAACTTGAGGCCGCCGGATGGCTGCGCCTCGCCCAAGTACGCAATCTAGAGCTTCTACGCGGGCTTTTCCGACGCCCACTGGAGCTATGGCTGGTGCTCGATCGGGCGCTATTCCTACAAGAACAGGGTTACACCGTTCGCCTCGGCACCTTCTGCGAATCCTCGCTCACACCACGTAATATCCTGCTGCTGGCGGAACGTCCTTAACGTCCTACAGCCTGTGGATAACTCTGTTGATGAAATATTCATGGATCCAATCTTTACAGCTGTTGCAGCCCTGAAACGGCACTGCGCAGATTTCGTACACTGAATAAAAAACCCGAAAAACAGGCATTTGCGCACTAATGAGAACGGATCCACAAAAACAGTGTTAACCGGGTGAAGCGCAATTCGCGTTGTGCATAAGCGTTTGATCAAAGGACATAACCAAAGACGGATCCAGATCGGCACACACAGAAAAAAACCAGCTCTGGGACCTCGTTTTACACCACGCGATGACGACCAACGCACGTCGAAACACCTCAACCGAGACCCACGCAAAAATAGTCTGAATTCAGGGGTTTACAGAACCTTCCCAATCGCTATAATCGTCGCCCTGACATGCCGGTATAGCTCAGATGGTAGAGCAACTGACTTGTAATCAGTAGGTCCCGGGTTCGATTCCTGGTGCCGGCACCATACGAAACAACGACTTAGGCTCACCGAAAGGTGGGCCTTTTTCGTTTCTGGGTCTTTCGTGTCTATTTAATGCCTATATGGCATTGAGCACAAAAAGCCTTGCAGGATCGCAAGGCTTTTTGGTTTCTGTTGTCCAGGTGTGTCCGTAATAATATTGAAAAAAGGAACATTTCATGGAATACGACGGCCACGGCTCATACGTACCCCCATCCATCGTGCAGGATCGAAGCCACCCGAACCACTGGCGTAACCGTTCACACGACCTATACGCTTCTGCTGGTGCAATATGGCTTTCAATGACTGGTGGACGATCCAAGGAGTCTGCCGAAGCATTGGGATTGGGTGATGGGTTCAACATGCATCTAGCGTGCTTCCCTGTGTACCACATGCTTTGTGGGCTTTCGCTAGAAGTCCTAATGAAAGCCGTGCTTGTCAATAAAGGCGAAACTCCACCAGAGCATCACGATCTCAATCTCCTGGCTCACTTACTTGGTGTGAAACGGAGCCCGCCACAGAAGCAGATCCTGAATTTCTACCAAGCCTCGATTCAATGGGCTGGCCGCTACCCTATCCCACTCAAAGCAGACGATCAGATGATGCTGGATTATTGGGCAATGGCGAACAAACTGCTATTTAAGGGTAAGGCTGTCTCGAAAGGCTCTCTCATCAAGAAATACAGACCCACTCATGCCACGTCATGGGAACGCTATGACGCTCTGTACAGAAGCTACAGTGCCATGTTTTGAATTACCCTAGGTTTGCTAAACGTGAAAGGCTGCTTTGCGATAGCGGCCCTGCCTAACGGCAGGTGATGTATCGGGTCGCGCTCGTCCAGTAGCCAAGGGAGCGATGCAAGTTCTCTAATCAGGGCAGCGGAGGATATAGCCCAGGCAAGGGGCTTCGGCCTAACCAATAGTCTAATCGCAAGGTTGAGAGAGCGAAAAACATGGATGCTGGAAACATTTCTGCAATCATTTCTGCTGCGGCTGTCATAAGCGGGGTGATACTCGGGAACTTATCCGTCGCTGTTAAAGAGTATGTCGTCGGTCGACGCACACGTAAGAAAGACACGGTGTATCTGGCGATCTTGGTCGTTTCCCATTTAGACCGACTCGCCAATGATTGCTTGGATGTTGCCGAAGACGACGGTACCGAGTACGGTCAGCCCGCAGGATCGAATGGGGAGCAATATGTGCCTACTACCGCACCCCCTGAGTTCCGGCCTCTGGATATCAGTGTCGATTGGAAGTTGCTTCCGAGAGATCTCCTGTACCCCATTCTTCGGCTTCCCGATCAGCTAGACCAACTCCAGAGCAGGCTTGCAGGAATCACGAAGTATGAATGCGACTATCCCGATCACACCGAATATTTTTGGGTCAGGAGAAGGGAGCATGCTGACCTAGGCCTTCAGGCGATTGGCCTGGCACAAAAGCTCCGTAAGCATTCCGGTTTGCCGATTGAAGAACCTAAACCAAGCGAATGGAGCCGCGAGCAAGGTTTACGAGATGTCATCAAATACATTGATGATAAGCGAGAGGCTTATCGACGCCAGGCTTTAGAAAACCCGCTCGACCTATCGTTCTAGATAGGCTGCGCTACACTCAGCGCCGATTTCCCATTTGCAGGGGCGCTCGCCAAATTCCTGCTAAGTGCGGAGTACACATCATGCGCATCGACTCGCAAACCCAGTCGAAGATCGTCCAGGTAATCCTCGACAGCGTCCAAGAAAGCAAAGCTTGACAAACAATCGAACTGCCCGATGGTGCGCTACTGCGCGTCCTGGGGCAATACGGCCACGTCGCCTTCGAACTGCTCGATGATTCTGACTTGTTCGATGAAAGCCTGCTGCTGGAAGTCAGTATGCTGGTCTGAATGGAAAGCCCAGTTGATGAGGGATAGGAGAGTTGACCGTCGCGAGGCGGCCTTTTTATAGCCGGCCAGCGGCGAGATGTACTAGGATTTCCTCAACATCGCTCAGTGACGATAACCATGCCAGATAACTCAGAAGCCAAGATTGCCACAGCGGACGCACTCACGTTGCTCCTACACAACCAGCACGCCATATGTGCTGCCATAGAGGAGATCACAAAGTGGCTCTCAGAAAATGGTGTGGGAAGTGTTTCTGCTAACGCTTTAGGGGCCATGGAAAGGCTGGATACAAATGCTCAAGGCATCACAGACGCCATCATGCGGCTTCGACAGTTGTAGGCATTATCAAACGACCTCTTCCTCTTGCATGAGCGAATCCCGATTTAATGCGAGAAAAAAATGAGACTCTGTGGATAATGGAAAGTGTGTCCCGCTGGACAACCATTTGCTTTGCCACTGACCAGTCAATTGCACCCGTGCTGACCAACAGTTTGCATTCGCTTGACCAGCAGGCGCTCTAGTGACGACTGACAGAGAACGGCCGATTCTGTTGAAAAAGTCGGTCCTAGTTTGCATGGCCAAAAAAGTACGTGTCTGAAATTGAAATCTTGAAGCGTCGCAGAGGCATTCGGACTCAAATTTCACGTAGTAGCGTGGTAATAAGGCGCTTCCACCGATCAGTCTTCTGGCAATTTGAAAAAAACGACTTTTCCAACAGAATCGGCCAAATGCAGGCCGTCAGCCCCCCACAATGACCTCGCGGCTTTGTGCCTGAACACAGAATATAGACGGAAGACGCTGTTTCATACTTTTCCCTAGCCGTGATACGGGGATTAGATAAACGAAAGCTCATTTAGACATAAAAAAATAACAAAAAGAGAGCTGGCGTTGCTTAGCATCTGGACAACAATACCTGCGTTTGCCACTATTATTGCATTCCACTCAAGCATTCCATACAAGGATGAGAAATATATGGACCAGAAGCACTTCATGGATCCTTCCGCCGCAACGGATCTTCGAAGACTCTACGAGAGTTCGAGATTGCTACCCTTCTTCGGAAGCGGTTTTACGAAAGGACTAAAGTCAAAATCATCCCGGGTCCCGGATGCGAGGCAGCTTACTGAGAAAATAACGGAGATAGCTAGCTCCAATTGCATTGATCCTTCGGAATCTCAAGAAATACGAAAAATTACCGATCTGAAAAAAGCTTTCAACCTTTTGTTCAACTCGGAATACGTGACACCTGCGCAGGCCAGAACTTATTTAAGCAATGTGTTCTCTGATGTTACAGTTTCCGACACCAACAAATCAAAACTTCTCAAGCTAGACTGGCCTCACATATTCACATTCAATATTGACGACGCTATTGAATCCACAACCAGCGGCTACAAAAAATTATTACCAAACAAAGAAGTTGCAAAAGAGTATATTGCTTCTAACAAATGCTTATTCAAAGTACATGGGGATGTAGAGGACCTATGCGCTTATACTGATCAAAGAACTATTTTCACGTGGTCTCAGTATGCCCGTAGCATAAACGAAAACAAGAGCATGCTATCGTTCATACAGCAGCATGCGGAAAGCTCTACTTTTCTTTTTGTTGGATGCTCATTAGATACTGAACTCGATCTACTTAGTTTGGCCCAAGAAACACCTTTTTCTAAATCGATATTATTAAAACGCGGAAAAGTATCTTTTGAAGAAAAGCTTGCCCTCAAGGACTATGGAATTGAGCAGGTAATCTACTTTGACGACTATGATGAAATTTCTTCATGGTTAGTAAAAATATTGAAGGATGTTGATATCGCGGTACCTTATCGTACATTAAGTATTGACGACTCCCCCCTCTCCCCCAAGCAAGCTATTGAGATTATCTCTAACGGCGGCCCGCTTTCAAAAACCGAGGCAAATAGCCGCTCCGCTCTATGCCCTTCAACATTCCCAAACCGACACACAGTTAATGATATAGCAAGAAATATCCGCTCGCATGATATTTTACTTATCGTTGGTCGCAGATTCAGTGGTAAAACGACGTTGATTTTCCAGGCACTTTCGAACATCCTGGACTATGGATCATCTTACTTTTCATCATCAGACAACTTTAGCCCTGAAATAATAGAACTTCTCAAAAACAGACGAAATCATATCTTTGCATTCGACTCTAACTACCTCAATGCCCAAGCGTTAGACTCACTTCCTCTCGAAAAAATTGACCCCTCAAATCGTATAATTATCTGTACAGGATATGGTGATGCAGACCTTATACGAATGAAATTAGAATACAAAAAAGCGAAGTACTGTGAAATTAACACCAACAACAAACTCCATGGCACGGAAGTCACCAAATTCAACGAAGCACTTTCAGAACTAGGCTTACCAAAGTATAAAAACAATGAAGCCCTACTCAATTTCTCCTATAAGTACTTTCGAGAGTACGAGTCGCAACTCACGACATCAAGCCTCTTTAAAAAGACATTCAACGACAGCGAAATCAAGGTACTCATACTCATAGTCGCGCTTGGCAAGGCGGACTGCCATCAAGTGCGTGTGATATGCAACAACTTCGACATAAAGTCTTTCATTGCAGAAAACGACCGGCTGTTAGAGGTAATTTCAAACGAAGGTCCGTCCGCATCGGAAGTTATCGTCTGCAACTCTAGCTCTTGGTTACTCCGTGAAGTCCAAACCTATTTTAATAAACCTCAGGTAGCAAAAATCATTGCTGAAATAATATCGTCACTCTCAAACGACGGATATAAAGGCACTGCAGAAAACCTCATAAGCTTTGACAAGCTTAACGAAATATCAGGGGGAGGAAAAAGCTTTCACAAGTTTATCAGAGAGATTTATAGCTTGGTGCACTCAAACTTCAAGGATGATACACACTATTGGATTCAGCGAGCAAAGTGTGAACTTATCTCAGGAAGCACAGCGGAAGACTTTGAGAACGGCATGCTATGGGTTAGTAAGGTTCGGGTTGAGACGGAAGGACTGAAAAATAAAACCTACTATAGTGCAACGCTTGTTAAAGCACAATTGCACGCCAGAGCTTATACGGTCAGCGGCAAGACGTCAGACTTATTCTCGTTCTTTGACAATATGCACGAATCCGCCCAAAACTATCAAAACAACAAAATCCACATTGATAGACTGTTAAAAAATGCAAAGCCAGACATACTAAATGCTGTGGCCGCGCTTGAGTCCGTTACTGATCCAGTATTTCTTCCGCGTCGCGCTGATGTAGCCCCCCTTGTAAATCTTTTCCGGGTTAATAACGGAAACCATCGGTTAAGACATAAGAAAGGCTGATTGCAAAAGACAACCGTCTGGATTACTAGCGGTCATTTACTACTGACCGCTATCGGCCGACTCTGTTGACAAATTCGGCCTCGGTTACCACGACAGAAAACTACGCGTCCGAAATTGAAATCCGCGTTTTGCACAATAGGCTCCCGACTCAAATTTGACGTGGCAGCGTGCAAAATAGGTGTTTCACCGTTAAATGCATGACGGCTCAGGCCAGAGCGACTTTTTTAACACAATCGGCCAAAATGTGTCAGTCGGATGTATCTAGATAATGCGGAACGACTCACAATAGTAAATTGCTAATTTATTCAGGAGGTGTTTCTATGTCGTCGCCATTGTACTTTTTAGCCCTTTGGCAATGGGCTTTTCTACAATCTACTAAGTGCTAATCGATTATGAAATTGACCCCTCTGCAGATCAACGCGCTCCTTGAAAAAATAGGTTTTACCGTCGTCAGCAATAATGTAAAAAAACACATCTGGCGCTATAAAGGAGGTGAACCAATTTTTGTGAATATGGAGAATCACACGGGGAAATCTGCCCTAGTCATTGACCCAGGCTGGATGGAGCGAGTTTCGGAGCTCCAGGGAATTCGAGGTGTGATCCCCGGGGCCAAGCACGTTTACCATAGCAATATGAACGTTTTTCCAAAGCGTTTGAATAAAGGGGGCAAACCGACTCATTACGGCTTACCTTTAACACTAAGAGATGATAGTTCGCTGCTTGACCTTCTGGGAGTTCTATACCCAGGGCTTGATGCTAAGCGGACTGGGCCTGTGAGTTCAGTATCTGCGAGCGAAACGCCTCTGCATGAAAGTCGATCCATCAGCCATTCTAAGTTACTGGGTTGGCTTTCACGACACACAGGGAAGGAGCTAACTTGGGAGCAGCTCCAGCAAGCTCCCAGTACCGTCACGATTTCGGCCAAGGGTATCTACAAGCCAAAGGAACTCATGTATGCGCTGTCGATTCGCCAGACGTTAGACAGCCCCTACAGTGATCAACAGCTCGATTATCAAGAGAACGGAAGTTGGCACTACTCCTATGCTCAAGAGGAGAACCCGCGCGGTAACTCGGCTGACCTTTTCACCAATCAAGGTCTGAAGAAATGCATGGACGATGGAGTGCCGGTAGCGGTTCTGGTGCAACTTTCGAAAAAACCTGAAGTGACGAAATACCGAATGCTAGGTCTGGCCAAGGTTGTCTCGTGGAAGGACGGGGTTTTTACCCTGGAGAGCACCACGTTGTCAGAAAATGACATCACTGCAAACCTCACTCCCGGCCATTCGACAACATATTCGCCGAATGGAGTCGAGGATAACCGTAAACGCACACTGAGGGAGATCGCTCAGCGTCAGGGGCAGGGATCGTTTCGAAGTGGATTGCTAACCGCCTACGAGGGACGCTGCGCCATCACAAATTACGCAGTTGAAGAAGTGCTAGAAGCTGCGCATATCACCCCATATTTGGGGCCAAAAACCAATCACATAAGCAACGGGCTTTTACTCCGCAGCGATCTACATACGTTGTGGGACAGAGGCTTGATCTATCTTTGTGATGGTCTCAAATTACATCTCAAACCGACTCTGGCCCCCTCTGAGTATGCTCCTCTCGCAGGTAAAAAAATCAGGGATACAGCAGTTGGCTCTCCAGGTCCGTCTATAGATGCGATCCGGGCACATAGAGAGTGGTGTCTCAAGACTGATTGATGCGAGTAGTGCATCCGATATGTCGTGTTCTGCGCACCATATGCACCATTTGGTGTTGGCCGAAGAGTCGAAGCAAATCTGTGTTTTGTAAAAAGCGAGCATCGATTCGTCTTCCATTTCTCGACCCGCTGTAGCACTCAACAGGTACGGTATAGGCACAAAATCCTCAATCCACTACAAAACCCTCTGAAAAGCCGCATTCTTGCGCCGTATACCTAGGGATTAGCAATCCCATGTTTTAGTTTTCATGCCAGTTATCAGCGGATCAAAGGTCCGTTGGTGGTCAGGGTCCGAAATGCGTTTCCTGCACCAGCGCCGTAGCTTCGATCCTGCTACGCTGCCGTAGCGAGGGCGTTCGGCCTTCCATACGGGAATCTGAAGAACTTTCCAATTGTGTCCCAGTTGTCCCAGATTTCACTAAAGTAAACATTGTTTTTTTATCAAACGAATTAGCAGTTCGGCGTAACTTTCTCCGGGGAGTAATGCTCCCTTAACAGCTGCGGCATCTTCAGGTGCCAACCATAGTAAAAGCGTTTGCCACCCCTCAGCCCTTCGGCGAGCGCGCAGCGTACGCATGGTCTTCGCCGTCTTGGTTCGCGGTTTGGGTTTGGCCAGCAGCCAACCCATCGTTAACAAGCGTTCCACCTCCTTGGGGTCGCTGATTGTCCTGGCGTAGCTACCGTGTACCAACATTTTCGGCCGCATATCTCACTACCTCCTGAAAGTGACCGTTCCTGGCAGTCAAGGTGGAGTAGGTGGAGTAGGAGGGATTTCCCAGCGCTCCCCCCATGAATGGCAAATACGATATATTCCTATCTGCCATTTTCCGTACGTGGGGATAAAGATCACCCTACTCCACCTACTCCACCTAAATTTGGCTCACCGACCATGTGGCGGTCCCATTAAGGTTTTTTCCACGCCTGAACCGAAGACCACCGACGACGCATCCCGCATGTTTTTCGATCCATCTACCCAGCAAACGGGGATTGATCACATGCCCCTCACCAGCGATTTCTTCCAATGCTGCGCGCAACCCAACCCGTGCATCTTCATTCTCGTTCGTCGTACCTTGCTGGGTGAAGGCGGACCATGGAACCTTCGTTCCATCGATGACCGTTGCTACCTTCGTCGGCTTATCGCCATAGATCTCATACCAACCATGCAGCAGCGCCGCCAGCTTCGCCCTGTCGGGATCCTGTCCATAGGCGGTATCAATAGCATCGAGTGGATCACCAAGCTCGATCACGCCCAACGACCCGCCCCATAACACCGCCTGCCGCACTGCATCGTCCCAGGCTTCAAAGGAAGCCATCCTTCCCGCTCCGCGACGACTGCCGATCAGGTCGAGCTGGTATCCCCGCAAAACAGTGAGGGCATCGCGGACCATCTCCTGACGATTAGCCCTCACCCAAGCGGCCGGATCCAAGCCGAAGCTACGCTTATCTGGGCGTTCCATCTGCGCATCGAGGCGGCTCGTCAGAACACGCCGGGCCAGATCGCCCATCGGCTGGAAATTGTTGCCATTGATAATGAAGAGTGCGGTATTGGGAAAATCCAGTACGGCAGACTGCCCCAGCACCCTGTCGCCATACACGGGACTGGTCAGGAATGTGCAGAGCGACGGGCTGTCGAGCATACCGACCTGGTTGTCGAGAACGAGCGCTCCCTTGCCCCGACGCAACGCCGACAGCAACCTTTTCCGCAATTCGTCTTCCTGCGTGACCGGCGGCATCATCACAGGGTCACTCACCCCAGCGATTAGCGCCAGGCACTTGGTCAGCAACGTCTTGCCGCTACCAGCAGTGGGCGCGTCGAAGCCGAAACCTGGAGCCGTCGGCAGGATCGGGCGTTGACAGGCAGTGAACAGGGCAGCCAGCATCACCCCACGATCCACTGCACTGACAAAGGGAAACTTCTCGAATGGTTTCCAGAGTCGCCCTAGTGCTAAGGCGACTGCCGCCTTACTCGGCCTTGCCTCGATGTGTACCTCGGCTTGACGGTCCAGGTAGAGTCCGGTATCCCGGTCAAAGCCCTTCGTCTCCAATATGCTACCGTCCGGGCGCAAGATAGGCGCACTGATGACGCCGCGCAGCACTGGCAGATCCCAGGCACCATGTTGAGCAAGTACCAGTCGCGGCAGATCTACTGGACAATCGACCACGACCGTAGCCTTCTGGCGCTTGTCATATTTGGTAAAGCGAATGAGGCGCCCCAGGTAGATGCGCAGCCATTCAGCATCGACCGGCTCCACGCCGTCATTGACCAGACGGACCAGCTCACCGCCGTGCTCGAAGAGCAGACCATCCTCGCGCATGACCTGGATGGCGCTATCGACGATCTTCGGCAGTTCTCCAGCCTTGAGCTCGATGGCCGCCCGCGCCAGGCTTAATTCGTAGCGTGCATTCAGGCCGTGGGCATGGGAATAGATGTAGGGGGCACCCTTGAGGTTGACCCACGCCGTCGAACTCCCGTACTCAGGCTCCAGAGGATCGCGCAGGTAACGACCATGCCACTGCTCTGGAGCGGCCAGCAGTTCAGCGACCGTGACTGGCTGCATATCGGAGGTATACAGGATGAACTCAGGCCCGAGTACGCCACCTTCAGCTGCCTGCTTCAGCACCTCGCGCAAGCGCGCCTTGGGGGTGTCCGGGTGCTGTTTGACCAGCTCTTTCAACCGGCCATTCATCCACTGGGCTCGCACTGCTGCCGCGTCTGCTGCGCAGGCTGCCTTCGCGTCCGTTTGCAGCAGGAGTATCTGGGCCTGCTCGGTTTTGGTCAGGTCCGGCAGACTGACTGCTGTATCCAGGGGCGCCGCGTCAGGGTTCATTACCAGAGGTTTGGGCAGCTTCTGCGCCAATGGAGCAATACACTCCGCGCCTCCAGCGAAGTCCAGCCGTTCAGGCTGAAACACTGAGGCGTCGATGGGCGCGCGTAGTAGCATGCCGCCACTGGCGGAGATTTGAATCCTACCCTTACCGGCCAGCCACAGACGGTCATAGAGGTTTTGCCCGGCGCGGGCTAGATCATTGGCATCCTTTACGACGATGTAGACGCGCTGGCCTTGAACGCCGCGCAGTACCTCAAGCGTATCCACGTTGACGATGCAGGAGCCTGATGAAGGGCGATGCAGATGCGGTGCAGTGGCTATGGCCGGACACACACTATATAGAAGGGACAGCAGAGCGTCGGGACTTAGACTGTCTCCATCATCAGCAGGATCGTAATCACCCAACAAAATCCCCGCACCTTCAGGCCACCTCATATGCTTCCGGTCGCGAGCGATCACCGGCAAAGGACTGTCCTTCGCCGCGGCTTCCACTTTGCCTTTGGTGACCACGCGAGCAAAGTCGTGGTCGTTGATCCCGTAGCTCAAGGCGCGGTTGGGGGTGAGGTCGGTGAGCAGCTGTGCAAACTCGGCGATGCCAGTTAGGCACAGGCGCTCGGCCTCACCCTCGATCAGCACTCCGCCCGATTCTTTTATCAGTTCGTCGTTGTCCGCGAGCAGGAAGCGCTTGGACAAACGTGTAGGATTATGGGCGGTAAACCGAGTGATCTGGAATCCATACCCCCCGCGGGCTTGCTTGCTCACGATCATTCCCCCCGCTTAACAGTGGTGGGGATACCTTCAGTGGCCAGACGCTGAACTTCGCTAATATGAATACGCCGATCAGAGCCGAAAGGAATCCATGCCAGATCGCCATTGCGCATTAATGCGTAAACGCTACTACGGCTTATATCGAGGGCTTTCGCGACACTATTGGGGGACAACAAGAAGGAGGTTGTTTCGAAGGTGGTCGATGACATGGCTTAAACTCCGATAAGGAAGTAAAAGCCCGCCTCGAATATTGCCGGGTTCCGATCTGCTTTTGTAAGGCTTCCCGTTCCCAGGAAGTGCAGTACCTTTGGTCTAACGCTAGTCCCCATTTCGAATCAGGTCAAGCCATGTATGGCCGGCGATAATCACTACTGGTTTCTTTTTAATTCAATCAAAATAATAGACCTTCAAGCAGTCAACTTGACTGGATAAAAAACAAAAAACAGAAGAACTAACTGCCAATACCGTGTATTTGTAGTAAATACCTCTGCTTAACCGCTCGTCTAATTACGCGTGCAACTGCACTACCTTGGCCGCTTCACCTGATACCAGTTGATCCAGATATCGCGCCCATTTCTCCAAGTCCTGGCGCTTCTCGGGCAGATAGCTGTATCTGTCGTAGTGCTTAGCTTGAACACCCGACCGCCCGTGTGACAGCAGCCATGCACGGCGCTCCTGATTCACCCCCAAGGATGCAAGATGAGTCTCGATGGTTGCGCGCATATGCCTCCAAGTGAAGCGTCGGGTTTTGCCCTGCTCTGCCAGTTGATTACCCATTGCGCTGAAGATCTTCTGTAGCGTGCCGGGGGTGGCTACCCTTTCACCGCGTAGAGAGAATGGACCGGGGGCTTCTCGCAGCACCAGCAGTGGTGCCATGACTTCGCTCAAGCGTGCGGTCATAGGCAATAGATGTATACGTGCCGGCGTACCCTTACCACCTTTCAGATCCCACATGCGCATGACCGCCCCATGCTCGCCGTCATCGTACAGGTCCGCCCAGGTCATTCGGCACAACATTTCTACCCGCTGCCCGGCTGCATATAGCATCGTCTTGGCAATGACACGGTGGCGCTCGGGTAGATCCTCGAGGGCTAGCAGTACCTCTTTTAGTTCATCCTTGGTCAACGCCCACGTCTCGGCACGGTTGGCGCCTTCGATTGCTTTGACGCCCAGCACCGGGTTAGCGCTCAAGCCGAAAACTGCCGTGCCGGCGTCCTGCTGTGAGTCGTTGTCGGCGGTCAGGCCAAAGGTGAACGCAGCCGCCAGATAACTCCTGAGCTTGGCAGTCTGCCGCAGCTTTCCATTGCTGGCGCTGGCTGGGGTTAGCCTTGAACCGCGTCCTTTGAAGGCGACGGGGCGGGTCCGACAGTGCCGCAGAACGGCAGTGATGTCGCTCACGGCAACCTCCTTCGCCGGTTTGGCTACCAGATCGGGGAAGGCGTTCAGCACATCTATCCGAAACGCACCGCGTACGTCCCTGACGCTGCTCTTGCCGCGCCGGTCCATGTCGGCGGTGTAGGCTTCCAGCAATTGGGCAAACGTTCCTTGCCGGGCCTTTGCTTCTTCTGCCTGCCTGAGCACATCGAGCTGTGCTGCTTCCACTGCCAGCCGCGCTTGTGCCGCCTGCGCTTCCATCCTAGCGTGCTGATGCAGATCATGGATGCCTTGGCGGTATAGCAGAGAAAGCCTGTCACCCTCGGCGCGGGCCTCAGCCAATCCTTCTTCATTGATACGGAGCTGGTACTGCTTGCCGCCTCGGCTGTAGCGAAAGAAGTAGGCGATGCCGCCATGCGGCGAGGCGCGCAGGCGCAGCCGACCTTCACCACGTGCACCACCCTCGGTTTCCCATACATCGTTGCCAAGCTGCTTGGCCCGGCTGCTCGCCGCGTCAACCGTCTTGTTGGTGAAAACGCTCATGGCCTTTTCTCCCGTGTCTGTAAAAATCTATATAAGCCTCGGTCACTGGCATACATAAGTGAACAGGTACAAACAAAGGATAGGCTGGATTCATTGATTTAGAAGGGTATTCATTAGACTTTAAAACGCTACGCACACTGCTGCACAGAATAATGCGGGACTTGTAATCAGTAGGTCCCGGGTTCGATTCCTGGTGCCGGCACCATACAAAACAAAGCCCTCGTAGCAATACGAGGGCTTTGTTGTTTCTGCCGTTTGAAAACCCGGATCTTAGTGACCCGCGCTCTGCCCACCGTCAACGTGCAGGATTTCGCCAGTTACAAACTTCGCGCCGTCCAGGTACACAACCGCGTTGGCGATGTCGTCAATGTCGCCCATGTGACCGACCGGGTGCAGAGCGCCCAGTGCGGCGTGGGTTTCTTCGCCGTGCATTGGGGTCTTGATGATGCCAGGGCTCACTGCGTTGACCCGAATGCCGCGTTTGGCGTATTCGATGGCCAGGGAGCGGGTCGCCGCATTCAGGCCACCTTTGGTCAGCGAAGCCAGTACCGAAGGCACGCCATCAATCGCGTGGTCAACCAGGCTGGTGGTGATGTTGACGACGTGACCGCTGCCCTGTTTTTCCATCTCGGCGATGGCCAGTTGAGTGATATAGAAGAAGCCGTTTACGTTCACCGACAGCACATTGTCGTAGTCTTCAGCGGTGTACTGGGTGAACGGCTTGGCGATGAAGATCCCGGCGTTGTTGACCAGGGTGTCGATACGGCCAAAACGGGCGATCGCTTCGCGGATCACGCGCTGTGCAGTCTCCGGCTCGCCGATGTCGCCGGCCACGGTGAGGATGTCCGGATCGGTGGAAGGCTTGATCGAGCGCGAGGTGGCGACGATCTGGTAGCCGAGCTCGCGGAAGGCCTTGACCATGCCGTCGCCGAGACCTTGGGATGCCCCAGTGATTACGATGACTTTTTTCGAATTGCTCATGATGTATACCTCTAACAATGATGGGATTTGAATTCGATAAATCAGGCTTCAGCAGGCGCCGTCGCCATTTGTCTCAACATCTGTTCGTAGTACTCGACCGATTGCGAACCGGACACCAGGTGTCGGCCGTTCAACACCATGGCCGGGACTGAATTGATGCCGTGCTGCTGGTAAAAAACCTGAAGCTCGCGCACTTCCTCGGCAAACGCACCCGACACCAACACCTCACGTGCACGGGCCTCGTCCAATCCTGCTTCACTCGCCAACCGCACCAGCGTCTGCTGATCACTCGGGTTCTGGCCTTCGCTGAAGTAAGCGCGGAGCAAGATCTTCTTCAGCGCCACCTGGCGTCCTTCTTCCAGCGCCCAAAGCAACAAACGGTGGGCGTCGAAGGTGTTGTAGAAGTGAGTACGCTTCTCCAGGTCGAACTTGAAGCCGATGGCTTCGCCGCGTTCGATCTGCATCTTTTTGCCGGCGGCGACGTCCGCGGCAGTGCGCCCGTATTTGCGCATCAAGTGCTCGACGGCTTTCTCGCCTTCGGCCGGCATGTTCGGGTTCAGCTCGAAAGGCTTGTAGGTCAGCTCGACCGCAACCTCACCCGCCACGTTCTCGATCGCCTGCTCCAGTGCCGTCGCCCCCAGTGCGCACCATGGGCACACCACATCGGAGACGAAATCTATGGTCACCGACGTCGTCATGACTGCCCCTCGTCCGCCAGTTGCTTGCGGTACTGGGTGGTGGTGATGCCGGCGTAACCCCAGTTATCGGTGTCGACTTCCTCGATCACGATGTGGGTCAGGTCAGGGCGTTTGTTGAGGACGCGCTCCAGTGTTTCAGTGATCTCGGCAATCACCTGAGCTTTCTGCTCAGTGGTAACGCCATCGCGGGTGATGCGTACGCTTACAAAAGGCATGAGGGAAACTCCAGTGACCTTCCCGTCGGGATGATGGGAGAGGCGTTGGAGCTCAATGTAGGGAGTTCGCTGGAGGGGATAAAGGTGGGGACGGGAACATCATTAGTTACGTGGTGTAATTACTTGCGCGGTTACTTTGCCGTTTTTTCCACGTAGGTGCGGTACCTTAACCAGGTTGACATAAGCACCATCAGTGGCCGAGTATCGGCCCAAGAGCGCGAAACCGACTGCCTTCAGGTGGCAATAGTCGGCGTTAGGAACCCCGTTGATTACCTGAAAATCAGCGCTCGGGTGAGACCTCTTCTCCCCCGCTTGAGGGAGCATAAGATCAAGCGACCTTTTCAGAAAAAGCAGCCTGTCTAAGCTGCTTTTTTATTTTGGGATGGGATATCGGTGATGTGCCTGCTTTCCATGCCGATCTAGACATGACGCCTTAACGTGTCGAAATTTTTCAGTTTTTGCAACACGTCCTCAGAACATGTCGCCGCGGACGACACGTTCCCAACACGTGCACCGGAAATCAATTTTTGGCGACATGTACTATTCGAACGCGCAAAAAAAACCCCGAACCAGTCGGGGCTTCTTCTTTTCGGCCTTGAATCAGGCCTCGATACCGCAACCCATCATCAGAAAACGTTGATCGGGTAATCCACGAACACACGCACTTCGTTACCGCTGACGTTGTACTCGCTCGACTTCTGCGACACGCGCAGGATCGAGCTGCGCAGCTTGATGCTCAGGTCTTTGGCCGGGCCGCTTTGCACGACGTACTTGAACTGGTTGAAGATTTCGCGCTCGGTGCCGCCTTCGCTGGTGGAGGTGGTGATGTTGTCACCGCGTACGTAGGCGAAGTTGTAGCTCAGGCCCGGGACACCGAAGGTGCTGAAGTCCAGGCCGTAGCCCAGTTGCCAGCTGCGTTCGTCTTCGGCGTTGAAGTCGGACCAGTACGAGTTGGCCAGGTAGATGGTGTTGCCACCGTCACCAACGCGACCTTGATCCTTCTGGTAGCCGCCGTAGGCGTAGCCCAGGTTGCTGTCGCCGGTGCTGCGCTGGTGCGCCAGGGTGAACGAGTGTGGGCCGGTGGCGAAGGTGGCTGCCAGGCTCCAGATCTTGTTGTCGTCGCCGGTGACGTTGTTGTCGCGAACGTAGGAATCTTCCAGCTTGGTGCGATAGCCGTTGAAGTCCAGGGTCAGGGACTGATCCTTGTCGATCGGGAACACGTAGTTGGCGTTCACGTATTGCTTCTTCAGCACGTCTTCGACGTCGGAAGCGTACAACGCGGCCTTGAATTGTTCGGTGAACTGGTAGCTACCACCCAACACGTTGATCGACTTCAGGCCACCGCTGTCGTGGCCTTCGGCGCTTTTGCGCGATTCGGCGGTGAAGCGACCGGCGTTCAGTTCCAGGCCCTTGATCTCCTTGGAGGTGATCAGGGTACCGGTGTAGCTTTCCGGCAGCAGACGACCGTTGTCGTAGCTCAGTACCGGCAGGACCGGCATTTGGTCGCCGTAGGTCAGCGTGGTGCTGGACAGGCGGAATTTGACCGCTGCGCCAGCCTTGGCCAGGTCGTCAGCTGGCTCGCCACTGGCACCTTTTTTGAAAAAATCGATGCCTTGGGCGCCGCTGCGGTCTTCATTGCGCTCCAGGTTGAGCGCGTACAGACCAAAGGCATCCACCCCCACACCGATGGTGCCCTGGGTGAAGCCGGACGAGAATGTACCGATGGCCGCTTGGCCCCACTCGGATTTGTCCGGGTTGCCGTCTTTGAAGTCACGGTTCATGTAGGCGTTGCGCAGCAGCACTTTGAGGCTGCTGTCTTCAACAAATCCCTTGGATTCGGCCTGGTCGTTAGCCATGGCCTGCGTAGCGCTCAAAATCCCCAGAGCGATCAGGCTGATTCGCTTGTTCAACATGTTGTTTTCCTTATTACGGGTTGAAACGCGCTGTGTCCGAACGGCTGAAACGGCACTATCGCGCTCTTTTTTCATTCCGCAAACAAAAAGGCCCGCGCACGATCGCTCGCGGCGGGCCTTTTAATTATTTTTGGGTCATGGCGGTCTGCCACAGGCGTTGGACGGATCGTAGCCGCGCCTTTAATGGTGTGTCAATTTCATGAATCGTCTGTAACCAGGCGAAATTCGTCTAAGAAATGAATTTACTTGGCAGGAAAATTCAACTCACGTGCAGGATTGACGTCATCCAATGACGCCGAAAACCTGAAAGTAACATTTACGACACAATTGGAAACAATCCATCAGGTAACACTCTCAAGAATAATTAACACAAGTAAATAGCAAGCATTATCATTCGCGCCGCTCTCGTTGCACCCCTAAAAATCCTACGGATGCGTTCTTCAATGCCTGCCCCTTTTCGCCTTACGCCCTTCAGCCTTGGGCTTTCTGCACTGATATCTGCCGGTTTTTCCTACGCTGCTCCTACCACCTTACCTGCCACGTCCATCAGTGCCGAAGCCGAGGCCGATGACCCGCGAGTGAAGGAGACCAACACCGCGACCCGCACCAACACACCGGTGCGCTACGTGCCTCAAGCCATCGACTCGATCAAGACCGCCAACGTTGTCGACTACGGCACCAACGATCTGGGCACCGCACTCAGTGGCATCCCCAACGTCAGCAGCGGTGCCGACACCCGCTTCGACAGCCTGCGCATCCGTGGCTTCGACGCCAGCAACGACTTCTATCTCGATGGCATCCGTGACGACAGCCAATACGTGCGCGACTTGCACAACATCGAACGCATCGACGTACTCAAAGGCCCGGCCGCCGTGCTATACGGCCGTGGCAGCCAGGGCGGGATCGTCAACCGGGTGAGCAAACTGCCGGAGTTCGGCCGCCGCTCGACCCTCGAAGCCCAGGGCGGCAGCGATGATCTGCGCAGCCTGTATGCCGACCTAAGCACCGATCCATCCGAAAACATCAGCCTTCGCCTGAACATGGGCAATATGGACCAGAACAGTTTCCGCGATGGCGTGAGTGGCAATCGCCAATTGTTCGCGCCCTCGATGAGCTGGCAACTGGCACCGGACCTGAACTGGCTGGTGCAGTACGAATACAGCCGTTACAACCGTACGCCGGATCGCGGCATCCCCGGGGTCAACGGCCGCCCGGCAGACGTCGGACGCGATACCACCTACGGCAGCGAGCACGATTTCATCGACGACAAGTCGCAATCCCTGCGCTCCAAACTCACCTATGAGCTCAGCGATAACTGGCAACTGCGCCAGACCCTGGGCGTGTTCAAGCTCAACAGTGATTTCGACAACACCTACCTGACCGGCTACAACCCGAGCACCAACCAGGTCACACGCCAGCACTGGCAACAGGACCTGACCACCCGCAACGTCTACAACAACCTCGAACTGGAAGGCGGGTTCGATACCTTCGGCCTGGAGCATCGCCTGCTGACCGGCATCGAGATCGGCAGCCAGCGCCGCGATCCAACCTTGTACACGGCCGCCACTTCGGGGCCGGGCAGTTCACCGGTGCCGTCGCTGGACCTGAACAACCCCAATCGGGACTTGCGCCACACCGGACGCATGCAGGTTTCCAGCAGCTCGCACACCGAAGTCGAAAGCCGTGCCGTGTATGTGCAGGACCAGCTGCAATTGAACGATCAATGGCAACTGCTCGCCGGTTTGCGTTACGACAGGTTCGACATCGAGTCGACCAACAAGCTGCGGGACATTTCCGAAGACCGTGACAGTCACAGCACCAGCCCTCGCGTAGGGCTGGTGTGGACACCCCTGCAAAATCATTCCTTCTATGCTTCCTGGTCGAAGACATTTTCGCCAGTCGGTGGTGGTTTGATCGGCATTACCCCAGGTGCGGCCGGCAACACCAACGACCTGAGCCCGGAGCTGACCAGGCAGAAAGAAATCGGCGTAAAAAGCGACTGGCTGGACGATCGCCTGAGCACCACGCTGGCGATCTACGAGCTGGAACTCTACAACCGCCGTACCAGCGATCCGAACAACCCGACGATTACCTTGCTGACCGGTATGCAACGTTCGCGCGGGATCGAGCTGACCGCCTCCGGCAAGGTGACCGGCAACTGGTATGTGCGCGGCGGCGTAGGCCTTCAGGACGCAACGATCGAGAAAGACAACAACGGCTTTGAAGGCAATCGCATCAGCAACGTGGCCAAGCGTAACGGCAGTCTGTTCCTGACCTGGAAACCGGAAATGGGCTGGTACGCCGAAACCGGTGTGACCCTGGTCGGCGATCGTTATGCCGACAACCTCAACACCACCGTGCTGCCGGGTTATGGCCGCTGGGTTGCCTTGGCCGGCTTCAGGCATAAGGATTGGGATGTGCGCGCGGCGCTGAATAACATCAGTGACAAGACGTACTACGAGTCGGCCACCAGTGCGGCGCAGATTCAACCGGGGGAGCCGCGTAGCGTGGTGGTGACCGGAACCTACAGTTTCTAAACACGATAACCCTTTGTAGGAGCTGGCTTGCCAGCGAAGGCGGTATTTCATCCAACATCAATGTTGAATGTGATGGCCCCTTCGCTGGCAAGCCAGCTCCTACAGGGTGCGGTGCAGCGGGACCTTCGTGCATAAAAAAAGCGCTGCCATCCCGGCAGCGCTTTTTCTTTTTCAATCCGTTGTTTTTCTTCTTATCCTTCCATCACATCCCACAACGCATCCAGTTCCGCCTCGCTGAATAAACCAGCAGGGTAACGCTCGATCATTGTCCGGCGCGGATCAGTCTGGCTGATCTGACACGTTCCATTGGACTTGAACCAGTGCGCCAGGACCTGCAGCGATTCGCTGTCGCTTGCCACATTCACTTCGGCGTTCATTTCAACGCTCTCTCCTGGTTTTTGAGCGGCTAACTTATCCAAGGTTTATGACAGAACGTCGAAGCTCTCCCCTCCCCCTTACCCCCTGGCAGATACAAGAGCTATGCCAACGTTTTTCATTTGCCGACCGACGGATACAAAAAAGCCCGCAATCCTCAAGGACTGCGGGCTTTGCATGGCGCGGCGTGTGAAAGTGCCAGCCTGAATTTTTATGCTGTTAACTCAAGCTGTTACAACTGCACTCACTCTTTGTGCGGTGCTGGCTGTTGTTGGGTAAGGCAGTGAATGTTACCGCCTCCCAGTAACAGTTCACGGCCAGGCACCATGACCACTTCGTGCTGCGGGAACAGTGTCTGCAAGATCTCCTTTGCCGGACCATCCAGCGGGTCGTCGAAACTCGGGGCAATGATGCCGCCGTTGACGATCAGGAAGTTCACATAAGAGCCAGCCAGGCGAACGCTCGGGTTACGCTCCTGAGTCCCGTCGACCGGATCGACACCGGCACATTCTTCCTCAGTGGCATACAGCGGCCCCGGGATCGGCATCTTGTGCACCGTGAACGGGCGCCCCTTGGCGTCGGTGCTGCTTTGCAGCACCTTCATGGCCGCCTGGCAGCGTGGGTAGTTCGGGTCCTGTGGGTCGTCTGTCCAGGCCAACAGCACTTCACCCGGGCGCACGTAGCAGCAGAAGTTATCCACATGGCCATCGGTTTCGTCGTTGAACAAGCCATCCGGCAGCCAGATGATCTTATCCACAGCCAGATTGTCTTTCAGCACCGCTTCGATTTCCGCACGGTTCAGGTGCGGGTTGCGATTGCGGTTGAGCAGGCATTCTTCGGTGGTGATCAGCGTGCCTTCGCCATCGACATGGATCGAACCGCCTTCGAGCACGAAGCCCTCGGTGCGATAACGCGAGCTGCGTTCGATCTCGAGGATCTTGCCGCCCACCTGCGAGTCGCGGTTCCACGGCGAATACAGGCCGCCGTCGAAACCACCCCACGAGTTGAAGTCCCAGTTCACACCCCGGACTTCGCCGCTGTTGTTGATGACGAACGTCGGGCCGGTGTCCCGAACCCAGGCGTCGTCGCTGGACATCTCGACCACGCGGATATTCGGCACGTCCAGGCGCGCACGGGCGTTTTCGTATTGGCCGGCGGACACCGCCACGGTGACCGGTTCGAAACGGGCGATGGCCTTGGCCACCGCCACGTGTGCGGCTTGCGCCGGTTTGCCGCCCAGGCGCCAGTTGTCCGGACGCTCGGGCCAGATCATCCAGGTCTGGGTTTGGGGTGCCCACTCGGCCGGCATGTAGAAGCCGTCTGCGCGAGGGGAGCTGTTCAAAGTGGTCATGGCAGTCAGGACTCCAGGGATCCGTCGAGGGTTTTGATAGCACCATACAGGTTCGGACGGCGATCGCGGAAGGAGCCCCATGCACTGCGTGTGTGTTCGAGTTTGTCGAGGTCGAAGGTGTGAACCAGGATCCCTTCTTCGGTTTCGTTGAGTTCCTGCACCTTCTCGCCGAACTGGTTGGCGATGAAGGAAGAACCATAGAAGGTGATGTCGTAGCCGTCTTGTTCTTCGTTGCCGATGCGGTTACTGGCGATCAGCGGCATCAGGTTAGCGCCGGCGTGGCCCTGTTGTACGCGCTGCCAGTGATCGCGGGACGAAATGGTCTTGTCGTGCGGCTCGCTGCCTATGGCAGTCGGGTAGAACAGGATTTCCGCGCCTTGCAGCGCCATGCTGCGAGCGGCCTCGGGGAACCACTGGTCCCAGCAGATGCCCACGCCGATCTTCGCGTATCGGGTGTTCCACACCTTGAAGCCGGTATCGCCCGGGTTGAAGTAGTACTTCTCGTGGTAGCCAGGGCCATCCGGGATGTGGCTTTTACGATAAATCCCGAGGTTGCTGCCGTCGGCATCGATGATCGCGATGCTGTTGAAACGTGCGCGGCCTGCCAGTTCGTAGAAGCTGATCGGCAATACGACTTGCAGCTCCTTGGCGACTTTCTGGAAATGCTTGATGGCGACGTTGTCTTCCACCGTTGTCGCCAGTTGCAGGTAATCCGGGTTTGGCTTCTGGCAGAAGTACGGTGCCTCGAACAATTCCTGGATCAGGATGATCTGTGCGCCTTTGGCGGCGGCTTCGCGGACCAGTCTTTCAGCGACCTCGATGTTGCCTTCCAGGTCCCAGGAACAGGCCATTTGCGTGGCAGCGACAGTAACGTTACGGCTCATGAAGCATCTCCGGGCAAGTGCGTGACGGTCGGGCATGGTTCATCCACGCCCTAGCATTGGCGACTTTATATCCGATAAAAATCGGCTTTTGAAGCTAAAAAAATGCATTTCGTCTAAACAAGCACTTAAAATCCCGATAACAATCGAATTAACACCCCTATTCCTGTGGGAGCGAGCCTGCTCGCGATGGCGGTGGATCAGTCAACATCAATAGTGTCTGTTCGGCCGCAATCGCGAGCAGGCTCGCTCCTACAGGGGTGATGTGTTTACAGACCCTCCGCGAGCACCTTCGAGAGCATGTCCACAAAGAAATCCACGCTCTGGCGCGACGTCACCATCGGCGGCTTGATCTTGAGCACGTTCAGGTAATCGCCTGTCGGTTGCATAAAAATCCCCAGTTCGCGCAAGCGATCGCACAATGCGGTGGTTTCTTCGGTGGCCGGCTCCAGGGTTTCACGGTTGCGGATCAACTCCACCCCCAGATAAAACCCGGAACCATGCACGGCGCCGACCAACGGATGAATATCGATCAGCGCTTCAAGGCGCTCCTTGAAGTACCCGCCGACGACCTGGGCGTTTTCCCAGAGTTTTTCCTCTTCCATCACATCCAGCACCGTCATGCCGATCTGGCAACTGACCGGGCTGCCACCGGCGGACGAGAAGAAATACCCCTCGGCCTCCAGCGCTTCGGCGATTTCCCGGCGGGTGATCACCGCGCCCAGTGGCTGGCCGTTACCCATGCCCTTGGCCATGGTGATGATGTCCGGTACCACGCCCTGCTCTTCAAAGCCCCAGAAGAAATGCCCCATGCGCCCGTAACCCACCTGCACTTCGTCGGCGATGCACACGCCACCTTGGGCGCGGACCATGGCGTAAACCTGCTGCAAGTAACCCGGCGGCAGCGAGATGCCACCGGCATTGCCGTACACCGGCTCGCAAATGAAACCGGCCAGTTGGCGTTTTTGACCGGCGATTTTCGCCAGGTTGTGTTCGACGCTGCGCACGTAGTCCGGCGTGCTGTCAGGGCCGCGGAATTCGCCGCGATAGGTGTTCGGCGCGGTCACCGGGTGCACCCAGTCCGGGCGGCTGCTCAGGGCCTTGGGGTTGTCGGCGATCGAAGTCGATACCGCATCCGCGCCGACTGTCCAGCCGTGATAGGCCTCCAGTACGCTGAGCATGTCGCGTCCGCCGCTGTAGGCCCACGCCAGGCGAATGGCCAGATCGTTGGCCTCGCTGCCGCTGTTGACCAGGAACACCCGATCCATGCCCTCTGGTGACAATTTCAGCAGGCGCTCGGAGAACTCGGCCACGGCCGCATAGTTGAACCGCGAATTGGTGTTGAGCAACGACCACTGACGGCTGGCGACCGCCGCCATGCGCGGATGGCCATGGCCGAGTACCGCGACGTTGTTGAGCATGTCGAGGTAGGAGCGGCCCTGCATGTCGATCAGGTGGTTGCGCCAGCCGCGCTCGATACGCGGCGGGTCGACGTAATAGTGTTTTTGCGTGCGGGCGAAACTGGCGTCGCGGCGGGCCAGCAAGGTCTGTGAATCGAGCTCCTCCTGCGCATCGCAGGCCAGCCCCAGCAGCGCCGCTGGCGACGGGCACAATGCTTGCCAGGCGCCTGCACGTGAAGGCGTGCAAAACAACGGTGCGGTAAACGACGCCCCTCGGCACAGCTGCACGATCAACGGCCCGCTGACCGAGCCCAGCACCTGGCCTTTGACCAGTGCAGCGCCGGTGTGCAGCGATGGCGTGACACCCCACAACCGCACGCTCAGTTGCGGACCGTCCAGTTGCAGCAACCCGGGCATCGGCTGGTGCACCACCCCGGCAAACGGCGCTTCGACTGCCGTGCCGTGGGGCACGCGCAATTCGACGTGCAAGGGACAGGTGTCCGGCTCGCCGGCAGTGTCCGGGCGTGTGCGGGACAAACGGTATTGCCCATAACGACTGGCCGCCAGGCCGTGGACGGCGGCGGCTTCGTCCAGGAGGCGCTGATCAATGCCTTCCTGCTCCCAGTTACCGGCCTCGAAATGCGGGCTGAGCACGCCCATGTCGATCAACGCGAACTCTCGCCCCACCAGGCTCGGCAGCAGCGGCGCAAAGCCTTCGCCGCCAATGCCAGGCAGATTCTGCCCGACGGCCGACAGGATGGCCGCTTCCATCAGCGCCAACGGCACCGATGTGGCCACCCGGAAGATTTCCCACTCGTGGACGAGATTATCGCGGCTATAGGTATTTCCCGGGTCGATGCTGACCTGCTGTTCGCCACTGAGCACCAACACCGCCGCGCGGGCGACGATCAGCGGCCACAGCGCCAGCAGTTCTTCATGCTGTAACGGATTGACCGCGTGATACGCCTGCACCGCAGGCAAAATGCAGAACGGATCGCCTTCACCATGGTGCAGCAGCGCTGCACAGGTCACCGACAGGTCGGTAATGCGCCAGGTGCGAACCAAGTCGCCGAAATCGATCACACCTTGCAGTTGCCAATGGCGTTGCGCATCTCGCTGCCAGACCACGTTGTCGTCGGTGATGTCCATGTGAATGGCCTGCACCGGCAACTTGTCTTGCAGTGGCAACAAATGGCGTTCGGCCTGCCCGGATGCTTCAACGATCAGCCGACGCTGGGTTTCATCCTTGATGACCGGCAGCAAGTGCGCGATCAATGCGTGGGCGTGGCGCGCGTCCCACTGCAGGGTTCGCACCAGGCCCGGATGATCAAAATCCGCCAGCGCCAGGTCCATTTCACCGCACAGCCGCCCGAAACCGGCCACCACCGTGCGATTGAAGTATTCGAGGTGCGTCAGGGACTGGCCCTCGATGTAATCCAGCAGGCGCACATGCACCGCTTGGCCAGCGACGTTCAGGGACAACAGGTCCGCACCGTTTTTCGCCGCCATCACACGCGGCACGTGCACGCCCGGATGTTCAGCCAGATGCTTGAGCCCGGCATGCTGGGCTTGCAACTCCAGCGCCGAATAGTCGCCCCGGCAGATTTTCAGGACAAAACGGCCTTGGTCGCTGTCGACGCGGTAGTTCAAATCCTGCTGGCTGCCCAGGGCCTGCAACCTGCCGCTCAGCCCGTAATGCTCCTGCAACAGCTCAAGCGCTTGCTCCGCAGACACTTGCGGGCTGGGCAAACTGGCGCGATGAATCAACGTGGCGAGCGGCATGAAACAGACCTCTTCAATGAAGGTGTTAAATTTATTAGGCGCCTATATCGCCACTGCACGAGCCGATACGCAACCCCCCTTCAGCCGGCCGGCAAGCGGCTGGATCGGCCAACCACGAAGAAAAAAACACATGACGCTCGCCCTAAACCGGCACTCTGGGCAAGAATGGCCACCATCAATGCCCATCGTTGGAGAAACCCATGAATGTTGTGACCACCGACCTGCCCGGTGTTTTGATCATCGAGCCCAAGGTTTTCGGTGACGAACGTGGTTTTTTCTTCGAAAGTTTCAACGCGAAGGTTTTCCAGGAAGCCACCGGCCTGAACACCCAGTTCATTCAGGACAACCATTCGCGCTCGCAAAAAGGCGTGCTGCGCGGGCTGCATTACCAATTGGAGAATACCCAGGACAAACTGGTCCGGGTCTGCTCCGGGGAAATCCTTGATGTCGCCGTTGACGTGCGGCGCAGCTCGCCGCATTTCGGCAAATCGGTGGCCGTACGCCTTTCTGCCCAGAATAATCGCCAGCTGTGGATCCCCAAGGGTTTCGCCCACGGTTTCCTGGTGTTGAGTGATTTCGCCGAAGTTCTCTACAAAACCACTGAGTACTACAACCCGTCGGCCGAACGCAGCATTCGCTGGGACGACCCGGACCTGGCCATCGACTGGCCGCTGGATACCGCGCCGCAACTGTCGGCCAGGGACCAGGCCGCGGCCTTTTTCAAGGACGCCGACGTCTTCGACTGAAACACCGCTCGCACCGGCCCCAAGGTGCGCAGACTGCGTCGGCAAGCCTAGGCATAATGCACCTGTACCCACAGGCGCTCGATGCTCATGACTCCGACCCTTCCCCGCAGACCCCGCTGGCGCAGCCTGGCCCTGCTCGCGCTGTGCCTGGCGCCTTTGCTGTGGCCATTGGAGCACCTAGCCGAGCGCTATTACCGCAGCGAACTGGCTGGCCAGAATCGCCAGACCCTCGATCTCTACGTCGCCAACCTGCTGGGCACCCTGCACCGCTATGAAGTACTGCCGCAGATCCTCGGCGACCTGCCGGCCCTGCGCGCCGTGCTTGGCGCGCCGGACGATGGCGTCACCCAGGGCAACGCCAATCGCCTGCTGAAAAACATCAGCACCCAGACCGGCGCCGAAGTCATGTACCTGATGGACACCACGGGCAAGACCCTGGCCGCCTCCAACTGGGACAAGCACGACAGTTTCGTAGGCCGCAACTTTGCCTTCCGGCCGTACTTCAGCGAAGCCATGGCCGGCCGGCTCGGGCGATTTTTCGGGCTGGGCACCACGTCTGCCAAACGTGGTTACTTCTTCGCCGCCGCCGTACGAGAGGGGGAGAAAATCACCGGCGTGCTGGTGGTCAAGGTCGACCTCGACCACACCGAGAGCCTGTGGGGTAAAACCCCGGAGCAATTACTGCTGACCGATCACAACGGCGTGGTCATCCTCACCTCGCGGCCGGAATGGCGTTTTCGTTCAACCCGGGAGTTGAGCGAAGAGGAGCGCAAGGCCATCACCGCGATCCAGCCCTACCCCACCCGCGAGCCCAAGCCGCTGAAGCTCAACCCCAACGCCTGGCTGACCCAGACCCAGGCGATCGCGGAAACCGGCTGGAACGTCAGCATCCTCGCCCCTCGTACCCTGATTGATCGCCCGGTGCGCACCGTGGTCGCCATCGGTGGCGCGACGCTGTTAGTGTTGATGCTGTTGCTCGGCCTGATGATGCAACGCCGCCGTCACTACCTGGAACGGATCGCCTTCGAAGCGAAGGCCCGACGCGAACTGGAGGGCCGGGTAGCCGAGCGTACCAGTGATCTTGAGGGCCTCAACCGCCGGCTCAAGCAGGAAGTGCTGGAGCGCGAACAGGCCCAGCAAGAGCTGGTTCGCGCCCAGGATGACCTGGTGCAGGCTGGCAAGCTCTCCGCCCTGGGAACGATGTCGGCGAGCATCAGCCACGAACTCAACCAACCGCTGGCAGCGATCCGCAGCTACGCGGAAAACGCCGAAGTGCTGCTCGACCACCAGCGCACCGACGATGCCCGTGGCAACCTCAAGCTGATCAGCGAATTGACCGGGCGCATGGCGTCGATCATCGCTCACCTGCGCGCCTTTGCCCGGCGCGACCGCCATGCCCCGGAAAGCGTCGCCCTGCAGCCGGCGCTGGACGATGCCCTGGCCTTGCTGGCCAAGCGTCGGCGCAGCATGGAGGTCGAGCTGATCCGCGACTTGCCCGCCGCCACGTTGTGGGTCGAGGCCGGAGAAACCCGCCTGCGCCAGGTGCTGGGCAACCTGCTGGCCAACGCTCTGGATGCCCTGACGGAAAAAGGCCCGCCACGTAAACTCTGGCTCAGTGCCCAATCCACGGCCGAGGGCGTCAACCTGTACATTCGCGACAACGGCCCCGGTTTCTGCCTGGAGGCCCTCGGCCGCGCCAGCGAGCCCTTCTACACCACCAAGACCCGCACCCAGGGCCTTGGATTGGGGCTGGCGATCTGCGAGACCCTGATGCGCGCCTTCGGCGGCGAACTGTCATTCGCCAACCACAAGGAGGGCGGCGCCCTGATTACCCTGAAGCTACGCGCAGGCGCACCGGGTGTGAGCCTGCAACCGTCCGAGGACCGAAGTGCATGACCATCGACAACCGCATCCAGGTCGTGTTGATCGACGACGATCCCCACCTGCGCCAGGCCTTGAGCCAGACCCTGGACCTGGCCGGCCTGAAGATTCTGCCGCTGGCCGAAGCCAAGGGCCTGGCCGCGCAACTGGAGCGCGACTGGCCGGGCGTGGTCGTCAGCGATATCCGCATGCCGGGCATGGACGGCATCGAACTGCTCACCGAACTCCACGCCCAGGACCCGGAACTGCCGGTGCTGCTGATTACCGGCCACGGCGATGTGCCGCTGGCGGTGCAAGCCATGCGCGCCGGGGCCTATGATTTTCTGGAAAAACCCTTCGCCAGCGACGCGCTGCTCGACAGCGTGCGCCGCGCCCTGGCCTTGCGCCGACTGGTGCTGGACAACCGCAGCCTGCGCCTGGCCCTGAGCGATCGCAATGAATTGAGCACACGCCTGGTCGGGCAGTCGCCCTCGATGCTGCGCCTGCGCGAACAAATCGGCGCCCTGGCGGCGACCCGGGCGGACGTGCTGATCCTCGGGGAGACCGGGGCCGGTAAAGAAGTGGTCGCCCGGGCGCTGCATGACCTGTCGAGTCGGCGCAGTGGTCCGTTCGTGGCGATCAACGCCGGGGCACTGGCCGAATCGGTGGTCGAAAGCGAGTTGTTCGGCCATGAGCCAGGCGCCTTCACGGGCGCGCAGAAACGCCGCATCGGCAAGTTCGAATTTGCCAACGGTGGCACGTTGTTTCTCGATGAGATCGAAAGCATGAGCCTGGACGTCCAGGTGAAATTGCTACGCTTGCTGCAGGAGCGTGTGGTCGAACGCCTGGGCGGCAATCAACTGATCCCGCTGGACATCCGCATCATCGCCGCCACCAAGGAAGATCTGCGCCAGGCCGCCGATCAGGGCCGATTCCGCGCCGACTTGTACTATCGCCTGAACGTCGCGCCATTGCGCATTCCGCCGCTGCGCGAACGCGGTGAAGATGCGCTGGTGCTGTTCCAGCATTTCGCCGATGAAGCCAGCGCCCGCCACGGCTTGCCGCCCCATGAACTGCAACCCGGGCAACGCGCCCTGCTGTTGCGCCACACCTGGCCCGGCAACGTGCGCGAGCTGCAGAATGCCGCCGAACGCTTCGCCCTGGGCCTGGAGCTGGCACTGGACAACAACGAGGTGCAAGGCACGGCTGGCACAACAGTAGAAATGGTCAGCGGCGGGTTGAGCGAGCAAGTGGAAAACTTCGAAAAAACCCTGATTGCCGCCGAACTGGCGCGCTCGCACAGCTCGGTGCGCAGCGTCGCAGAAGCGCTGGGCATTCCACGCAAGACCTTGCATGACAAATTGCGCAAGCACGGCCTGAGCTTCGCCGACAGCGGCGCCTCCACCCACGGCGACGACCTCGATTGAGCCGCCGCCCACTCATCCACTTCAAACAAGAGGCCGCTGAATGAGCCGCGACAGTCGTCAACTGGAATCCGTCCTCCATCACGACATTCCCCTCACCCGGGACATGGGCCTCAAGGTGCTCGACTGGCACGATCAACAACTGCGCCTGTACTTGCCCCTGGACGCCAACGTCAACCACAAGAGCACCATGTTCGGCGGCAGCCTGTATTGCGGCGCGGTGCTGGCCGGTTGGGGCTGGCTGCATCTGCGCCTGAAAGAAGAAGGGATAACCGATGGACACATCGTTATCCAGGAAGGGCAGATCAACTACCCGTTGCCAGTGACAGGCGATGCACATGCCATTTGCCAGGCGCCGAGTGCGCAGGTGTGGAAGAAATTCCTGGCGATGTATCAGCGCTACGGGCGGGCGCGGTTGGTCCTGCACACGCGGGTGGTGAACGCGGGTAGCGATGAGGATGCAGTGAAGTTTGTCGGGCAATACGTGTTGCACCGGTAAGTGTTTTGGCTCCTGTAGGAGCCGGCTTGCCGGCGAACCAGGCGATGCGGTGTGTCAGGCAGGCCGCCTTCGCTGCGATGCGGCGACCCGACAAGCCAGCTCCTACAGGGTAGCCAACGCCAACAATTGTTCCCGCCACGCAGCCTTGGCCGGCAACGCCAGGAAAAATTCGTTCAGCAGCGATTCCCGGGCCGGGTAACAGAACGGCTTGCCATTCAGGTCCAGCACCTCGCCACCCGCCCCTTCCAGCACACCTTGCGCCGCCGCAGTGTCCCACTGCGAAGTCGGCGCCAGCCGCGGATAACAATCCGCCGCCCCTTCGGCCAACAGGCAGAACTTCAGGGAGCTGCCGATATTGGCCAGTTCCAGATCACCCAGGCTGGCGCTCAACCCAGCCAGCAAGCGTTCCTGTTCCGGACTGGAATGGCGACGACTGGCAACCACGATGAACGATTGACCGGGGCTCGGCACCTCACGCACCTGAATCGCCACAGGCGTACCACCCTGATCGCAACGCCACGCGCCGAGACCGGTGCCACCGACATAGAAACGCCCGTTAGTCGGCATCGACACCACGCCAAATACCACGCGCCCCTGCTCGATCAGCGCGATGTTGACGGTGAACTCTTCGCTGCCGGAAATAAACTCCTTGGTGCCGTCCAGCGGGTCGACCAACCACCAGCGCTGCCATCCGGCGCGTACGCTCTGCGGGATGTTGGCGTCTTCTTCGGACAACACCGGAATGCTCGAGTCCAGTGCGGTGAGCCCGGCCAGGATCACATGGTGGGCGGCGAGGTCGGCGGCGGTGACCGGAGAATCGTCGGCCTTGGCGGTCACGGCAGTGCCAACGCGCCAGAACGGCAGGATCGCCTCGCCGGCCTTCAATGCCAGCTCGACCACCGGCGCCATCAATGGATGGGGAAAATTCATGGCTGGAACACTCCGCGCTGAATCAGCAGGTCACGGGCCAGGTACAAGGCCGCCAAGGCACGGCCTTCGGTGAACTTCGGGTTCTGCGCCAGCGCCGACAACTCGCGCAGGTTGACCTTGTCCATGCCCATCGGCTCCGGTTCGTCACCTTCCAGGCGCTCTTCGTACAGGTCAGTCGCCAACACCACCTGGATCTTCTGGCTCATGTAACCGGGTGACAACGACAGCTCGGTCAGATGTTCCAACTGCCGCGCGCCAAAACCGGCCTCTTCCTTGAGCTCGCGTTCGGCGGCCGCCAAAACGTCCTCGCCCGGCTCGATCAAGCCTTTGGGCAGTGAGAGTTCGTATTCATCGGTACCACCGCAGTATTCTTCGACCAATACGGCATGGTCGGCATCGAGCATTGCCACGATCATCACGGCGCCATAGCCTGCGCCCTTGCCGACCAACCGCTCATAGGTGCGCTCCACGCCGTTGGAGAAACGCAACTTCAGCTCCTCGACGCAGAACAAACGACTGGTGGCGACAATCTCGCGGGCGAGGATGGTGGGTTTCTGGCGCATGAGCGGCTCCTGGGCGATAGCGGGTTACTATACCCGGCCTATCCTGCTTGTTGTCCTTGGATACCTTTTTTTACCGCTGGAGAAGTTTTTTATGTCCCTGCTGCCCTGGCACGACATCGATACCGTTCTGCTGGACATGGACGGCACGCTGCTGGACTTGCACTTCGACAACCATTTCTGGCTGGAGCACCTGCCCCAGCGCTACGCCGAGCTGCACGGGGTGAGCCGGGCCATGGCCAAGATGGAGTTGCATCCCCTGTTTGAACGCAATGCCGGTCAGCTTCAGTGGTACTGCCTGGATTTCTGGAGTGCCGAACTGAAGCTGCCCGTGCGCGAACTGAAACTGGAAACCGCTCACCTGATCGCCCTGCGCCCGGATGCGGACACCTTTCTGGCAGCGATCAAGCGTGCAGGCAAACGCGTGGTGCTGATCACCAACGCGCACCGCGATTCGCTGTCATTGAAGCTGGAACGAATCGAGCTGGCACCGTATTTCGAACGATTGATCAGCTCCCACGATTACGGTTTCCCCAAGGAAAACCCGCAGTTCTGGGAGGCCTTGCAGGCCGACATCGACTTTGACCCGGCGCGCAGCCTGTTTATCGACGACACCCTGCCGATCCTGCGCAGTGCCAGGGAATTCGGGGTGGCGCATTTGTTGGCGGTCAAAGAGCCGGACAGCCGCAAAGGGCCCAAGGACACGGCGGAGTTTGCGGCGGTCGAGGATTATCGGGATTTGATTACCGGGCTTTGAGATCGTGTTGACTGCTTCGCGGGCAAGCCTCGCTCCTACAGGATTTATGTCGTTCGCATCATGTGTGAACGACACAGGTCCTGTAGGAGCGAGGCTTGCCCGCGAAGGCCATCACACGGACTTAAGGATTACTCGGGAATCCGCAGCGATTGCCCCGGATAGATCTTGTTCACATCCTTTAGCATCGGTTTGTTAGCTTCGAAGATCTTGTTGTACAGGTTGGCATTGCCATACACGCGCAGGGAAATGGCGCTCAGGGTGTCGCCCTTCTCGACCACGACAAATTTCGCGGCCACGGCCACGGGGCCAGTGACGGTGATCTGGTCTTCAACACCGCTGACACCCGCCACATTGCCCAGGGCCAAGAGAATTTTCTCCTTCTCTTCTTGCGTATTCGCTTCGCCGCTTGCGATGACCTTATCGCCCTCGACCTTCACCTGAATCTTGGACGTATCGATCCCCGTCAACGCACTCTGCACATGCTTGGTCAGCGTTTCGCTGTTGGCTTCGGCCTTGTCCGGCGTCAACGCGTCGAGGATTTTTTCACCGGCTTCTTTGAGAAAACTGAACAGGCTCATCGTTTCGCTCTCCTTGGGTTTCGGGTTCCAGACGCAAAAGCCTAGACCACGGCAGTCATTTGCCAATCCAACCCGACCAATGACGCCGCTTGCGATAGAATCTGTCCCTTCCCGCACCCAGGAGCGAAGATGGACATCAAGCAGCTGAAATTCCTCATCGCACTGGATGAAACCCGCCATTTCGGCCAAGCCGCCGCACGCTGCCACATTACCCAGCCGACCTTGTCCATGCGCCTGCGCAGCCTCGAAGAAGAACTCGATCTGCCGCTGGTCAATCGCGGCCAGCGCTTCGAAGGCTTTACTGCGCCTGGCGAGCGGGTGCTGGCCTGGGCGCGCACCGTCCTGGCGGCCTATGACGGCTTGTACGCCGAGGCGGCCGCCTGTCGCGGCAACCTGGTCGGCACCTTGCGCCTGGGCGTGGTGCCGCTGTCGAGCTTCGACCCCTTGCCGCTGCTGCAACGCCTGCACGCGGAGCACCCGAACCTGCGATTCGAACTCTCGGCGCTGAGTTCCGAGCAGATCCTCGAACAGCTGGCAAACAACCGCCTGGACCTCGGCGTGTCCTACCTCGAACGCCTGGATGCCGAGCGCTTCGATTCCCTGGCCTTCAGTGAAACCCGCATGGGCCTGCTCTACGATCAGCGATTCTTCAGCTTCGGCGAAGCGCCGCTGAGTTGGGAATCGTTGATCGAATTGCCGCTGGGCATGCTTACCAGTGGCATGCACTTTCGCCAGTCCATCGACCACAACTTCCATAGCCGCGGCCTCAACCCCCAGCCTTTGTTGCAAACCGATGCCGTCCATCAACTGTTACAAGCTGTGCACGGCGGCCTGTGCTGCGCCGTAATGCCACTGGACGGCGGCCTGGAAGAACTGACCGATCATTTGCGCCTGCAACCGATCGAAAACGCCCAGACCCTCGGTCGGCTGGGGCTGATCATGCGTCGCAGCGCACCACGTTCGGCCTTGGCGGAAGCTTGTTTCGCGATCTACCAACAATCATTGACCGGTGCCTGATCGACGGCATCTATCGGTAGATCAGTAATAGCGATTAGACGTGACAAGTTGTCACGCCTAGTCTTAAAGCTGATCAAACCCTCGGTGATGCCATGAACACCAAGCGCCCAGCCTGCGCGGCGCCTGCCCTCGAAACGCCTGCGCCCGACGCCAGTCAGATATACAGCTACAGCAACCTTGAGCACTCGGAGTCAGCCAGCACCGCGCTGGCCGAGGAAGTCGCGCTGGCGATTGCCTATAACGGCATCAGCCAGGCGGTGATGCTGGTGACGCCCACAGACCTGGAGGACTTCATCGTCGGCTTCAGCCTGGGCAGCGGCATTATCCAGGACGCCTCGGACATCTATGACCTGCAACTCAGCGGCTCGGGCTCGGCGCAGTACGCGCAAGTGACGATCGCCAATCGCGCGTTCTGGAACCTCAAGCAACAGCGTCGGCAACTGGCTGGCACCAGCGGTTGCGGGCTTTGCGGCGTGGAAGCGGTCGAGCAGGCATTGCCCGAGCTCAAGGTATTGCCCGGCGCGCCCCTTCCACCGGCCGAATGGCTCGAGGGCCTGCGTCAGCGCATCGGCGCGTTCCAGCCGCTTGGCCAGCACAGCGGGGCGGTGCACGCGGCCGTGTTCATGAACGACCAAGGCCAACTGTTGCTGGGTCGGGAAGATATCGGCCGGCACAACGCCCTCGACAAATTGATCGGCGGCTTGATCCGGCAAAACATTTCGACGTCTGGCGGGCTGGCGATTGTCACCAGCCGATGCAGCCTCGAATTGATCCAGAAAGTCTTGCGCGCCGGCATCCAGACCCTGGTCAGCCTGTCGTCGCCTACCGGGCTTGCCGTGCAATGGGCCCGTCGCCACAACCTCAATCTCATTCATCTGCCTCAAAAGAATGCGCCGCGGGTCTACAGCCCAGCGTTGGAGAACCAAGCGTGAGTCAACACCGTCAAGCCGACCAGAAACCCGTCCCTCGCTACAAGCCCTACAAAGGCGCGGCCGGAGGCTGGGGCGCACTGATCAGCGTCGCCCAAGCCTGGTTGACCAGCGACAACGCGCTGAAAAACCTGCGCATGATGCTCAAGACCAACAAGAACGGCGGCTTCGACTGCCCCGGTTGCGCCTGGGGCGATTCCAAGGAAGGCGGCATGGTGATGTTCTGTGAGAACGGCGCCAAGGCGGTGAACTGGGAGGCGACTAAACGCCGCGTCGACGCCAAATTTTTCGCCAGGCACAGCGTCACTTCACTGCTGGAGCAAAGCGACTACTGGCTTGAGTATCAGGGCCGGCTGACCGAGCCGATGAGCTATGACGCCGAGACCGATCGCTACAAGCCGATCAGTTGGGACGCTGCCTTTGCGCTGATCGCCAAACACCTGAACGGCTTGTCGAGCCCGAATCAGGCCGAGTTCTACACCTCGGGCCGGGCCAGTAACGAAGCGGCTTTCTTGTACCAGCTGTTCGTGCGCGCCTACGGCACCAACAATTTCCCCGACTGTTCGAACATGTGCCACGAGGCCAGCGGCGTGGCATTGGCACAAAGTGTCGGCGTCGGCAAAGGCACCGTGACCTTCGACGACTTCGAACATGCCGATGCGATTTTCGTCTGGGGCCAGAACCCCGGCACCAACCATCCACGGATGCTCGAACCGCTGCGTGAAGCAGTGAAGCGCGGCGCCCAAGTGGTGTGCATCAACCCGTTGAAAGAGCGCGGCCTGGAGCGCTTCCAGCACCCGCAACACCCGATCGAAATGCTCACCAACGGCGACAAACCGACCAACACCGCGTACTTCCGGCCGGCACTGGGCGGCGACATGGCGATCATGCGTGGCATGGCCAAGTTCCTGCTGCAATGGGAGCGCGACGCCCAGAAAGCGGGCGAGCCTGCGGTGTTCGATCACGCCTTCCTCAATGAGCACAGCGTCAATGTCCTGGACTACCTGGCCGCCATCGACGAAACCCCATGGCAACAGATCGTCGAGCAGTCCGGCCTGTCCCTGGTGGAAATCGAGCAAGCGGCGCGCATGTATGCCAAGGGCAAGAACGTCATCATGTGCTGGGCCATGGGCATCACCCAACATCGCCATTCGGTAGCCACCATCCAGGAAATCGCCAACCTGATGTTGCTGCGTGGCAACATCGGGCGGCCAGGTGCCGGCCTGTGCCCGGTGCGGGGCCACAGCAACGTGCAGGGTGACCGGACCATGGGCATCAACGAGCGGCCACCCGTGGCATTCCTCGATGCCCTGGAACGTCGCTTCCAGTTCAAGGTACCGCGCGAAAATGGCCACAACGTAGTCGAGGCGATTCATGCCATGGCCGAAGGTCGGGCCAAGGTTTTCATCGGCCTGGGCGGCAACTTCGCTCAAGCCACCCCGGACAGCCCGCGCACCTTCCAGGCCCTGCGCAACTGCGACCTGACCGTGCAGATCAGCACCAAGCTCAACCGCAGCCACCTGACTCACGGGAAAGACGCCCTGATCCTGCCGTGCCTGGGCCGCACCGACATCGACATCCAGACCGAAGGCGCGCAAGCGGTGACCGTCGAAGACTCGTTCAGCATGGTCCACGCCTCCAACGGCCAGTTACAGCCGCAGTCGAACCAGATGCGCTCGGAACCGGCGATCCTGGCGGGCATCGCCGCGGCGACACTGGGCAGCCATCCGGTGGACTGGAACTGGCTGGTGGCCGACTATGACCGCATCCGCGACCTGATTGCCGATACCATTCCAGGCTTCAAGGACTTCAACGAGAGGGTCAAGCACCCAGGCGGCTTCTACCTGGGCAGCAGCGCCGGTGCGCGCAAGTGGAACACCGCCTCCGGGCGCGCCAATTTCCGTGCTAACGCGCTGCCCAAGGACCTGGTGCACGAACGCACGCGCGCAACCGGTGTGTTGCCCGACCTGATCATGCAATCGATGCGCTCCCACGATCAGTACAACACCACGATCTATGGCCTTGATGACCGTTATCGCGGGGTGAAGGGGCAACGTGACGTGCTGTTCGTCAACGAAGCCGACATCATTCGCCTGGGCTTCAAGCCGGGGCAGAAGGCTGACATCGTGTCGATCTGGGATGACGGGCTTGTGCGTCGGGTGAAAGGCTTCACATTGTTGGCGTTTGATATTCCGGCTGGGCAAGCGGCAGCGTACTATCCGGAAGTGAATCCGCTGGTGCCGCTGGAAAGCACTGGGGATGGCAGCCACACGCCAACGTCGAAGTTCGTGGCGATCCGGTTGGAAGCGGCGAGTGAGACAGGGTTGATCCTGGCGAAGTCGGCTTAAGATCGCAGCTTGCGACAGTTTCTAATCGCCCACAAAAAAGGCCGTTTTCTCATGAAAACGGCCTATCCGAAGTAGTAAAAGACCGGCGAAAAAGCATTAAGTTCCGCCCAAAAAACAGCAACTTATAGAAATGTGCTCAAGTCGTGTTATTCGTCGGATTTCGATTGTCACGTCCATGGCACAGCCTCAGGATCGCGTCGTCATCCCCTTGAGGTTCCTCCATGAAGTTCTCCTCGATTCTCTTGTTGTCCCTTGGCCTGGTCAGTGGCATGGCCTCTGCTGGCGGCACCACCGAAGCAGGTGTGGGCGGCGCATTGGGCGGGGTTCTGGGCTCGGTCGTCGGCCAATCGCTTGGCGGCAGTACAGGTTCCACCATCGGCGCGGCCCTGGGCGGCGCGGGTGGTAGCGCGGTCGGCGCAGACAAACACAGCCGTGGCGAAGCCGCCATTGGTGGTGCGCTGGGCGCAGCCGGCGGTAACGTGGTCGGCCGCAGCATGGGCGGCACCACCGGCAGCCTGATCGGCTCCGCGGCAGGCGGCGGCGCCGGTGGCGCGCTGGGTAACTACATGGGCAACAAAGCTGATGATGACGACGATGATGATCACCGTCGTTCCTATCGTGACCACGACCGTCGCTACTACCGTGACGGCCACCCGGGGCGCGGTCATGCCTATGGCCATCGCAAGCATCGCCATCGTCACTGATACCGGAAAGGTTTAAGTGACAGATAAAAATCGCAGCCCGAGGGCTGCGATTTTTTTTGCCTGCTTTAAACCAGCAGGTGCTCCATCGCACTGCGCAAACCGGCCGGAATCGCCACTGGCTGATTCGACGCCCGGTCGACAAACACATGCACAAAGCGCCCGGCTGCACAGGCCTCATCTTCCCCGACCTTGAACACCGCCAGCTCGTACTGCACCGAGCTGTTGCCCAATTTCCCCACTCGCAGGCCGATCTCGATCCGGTCCGGGAACGCGATGGAAGCAAAGTAATCGCAGGCCGAACTCACCACGAAACCCACCACCTCACCATCGTGGATATCCAGGCCGCCCACTTCGATCAGGTAGGTGTTCACCGCCGTGTCGAAGAAGCTGTAATAGGTGACGTTGTTGACGTGACCGTAGGCGTCGTTGTCGTGCCAGCGCGTGGTGATGGGTTGGAAGTGCGGGAATTCGGAGCGTTGGGGCATCAGTGTTGGTTCCTAGGGTTGAGTTGGTAGTCTAGAGTGAAAGGCGCCGGACAGGCGCCACATCAAATCACTTGTCAGCAAACCCTTTCCCAACCGCCGCCAAATCCCCAATCAACCGCGCCGGGCTCCAGTGATCACCCTGGCGGGTCTCCAGCGCCATCAGGCGTTGATGAATATCCGCCAACCCCTGCTGATCCGCCCAGGCCATCGGCCCGCCCTTGTCCACCGGGAACCCGTAGCCGTTGAGGTACACCAGGTCGATGTCGTGAGCCGATCCGGCGATCCCCTCCTGAAGAATCTTCGCGCCCTCGTTAACCAATGCCAGCAGGCAGCGCTCCAGAATCTCCTCCGGGCTAATCTCGCGGCGATGAAAGCCAAGCCCTTCGCTGACTTCCAGCACCAGCGCATCCACCTGCGGATCGTGTTCAGCCTGACGACTGCCCGGTTCATAGTGGTAGTAGCCGTTGCCGCTCTTCTGACCAAAACGGCCCTGTTCACACAGATGGTTATCCACCTGCACCTCTGGTGCATCCTGCCCCACCCCGGACAGTTGCCGGGCGCGCCATTGCAGATCGACGCCAACCACGTCGAACATACGGAATGGCCCCATGGCGAAACCGAAGCCTTGCAGCGCCGCATCGACCTGATAGGGGTAGGCGCCTTCCAGGAGCATCTTGCGGGCTTCCAGCACGTAGGTATTGAGCATGCGATTGCCGATGAAGCCGTCGCAATTGCCCGACACTACGCTGACCTTGCCCATGCGCTTGCCCAGCGCCAGTGCCGCATCGATGACCGCCGGTGCAGTCTTGGCGCCCCGGACGATTTCCAGCAGTTTCATGATGTGCGCCGGGCTGAAGAAGTGCAGGCCAAGGACCTGTTGTGGGCGGCCAGTCACTGCGGCGATGGCGTCGATGTCCAGTGCCGAGGTGTTACTGGCCAGAATGGCTTCAGGTTTGAGCAAACCGTCCAGTTCCCGGAAAATGGCTTGCTTGAGTTCGAGGTTTTCGTAGACGGCTTCGATAACCAGATCGACATTGGCAATAGCCGCATAATCGGCGGCCGCCGTGATCCGCGCGATGCGGGTGTCGGCCTCGACCTGGTCGATGCGTTCCTGCCGAACACTGTGGGCATAGGTGTCCGCCACGGTAACCAGTGCCTGTTCAAGCATCTGCGGATTGTTATCGACCCATTGAACCGCCACCCCGGCGTTGGCCAGGCACATGACGATACCTCGACCCATGGTGCCCGCGCCGATGACGGCTGCGCGCTGAATATTGAATGGTGTCTGGCTCATGATTGTTCTCTTGTTGGCGATCCGAAGACAGCCCTCACCATAGTCAGCCGCCGCGCCTTTTTGAAATTTATTCCTGTGATGAGCAACATTCAGCGGATGGATGCGCTCCGCCAGACTCCGATTAGAGGTGTGCCTGGGCCCACCCTCGCACCTCGGCATACGGATAATCCTCCAAGACCGCAAACCCCGAAATAGTCCGCACCTTGAGCTTGGTAAACAGCGGCACACTGATTCCGCACAGAAACCGCGTCACGCGCTCCGCCGACGGCACCTCCCCAGTGTGTTGTTGATGCCTGTGGATAAAACCGCTACACAATGCCTCGAAGTTTTTATCCACAAGCGCCGGTAATGCCGGCGGTGCAGGCAGCCGCGCCACCTGCCCGTGGCAAACCGAGCAATGCCCGCACTGGCGAGGCACATTTTCGTCACCGAAGTACTCGGCCAGGCGATAGCCCAGGCAGCGATCAGTGGCGAACAGATCCAGCATGGCGTGAATCCGCGCAACCTCGGTCTGTTCATGCCGAGTGAAACCGGCGTGCAGCTCTTCACTCAACGCGGCACTGTCGAAACCGCTTTGCAGCAGGCTGTAGACCTCGGTCATCTGCTTGCTTTCCAGCTCGACCCAGCCCTTTTCCTGGAAATAATCCAGCGCCTTGACCACCCGACTGCGCTCGGCCCGGTGCTGCTCATAGAGCGCATCGAAATTCACCGTGGCCCAGGTACGTGCACGGCTGGACGTCTGGATGATCGCCGCGACGAAATCCCTGCGCTCGCCCTCGAAGCGGGCCAGCAATGCCTCTGGCTCCTGCAGGTATTTGAACCGGTAATCGGCGTAATAGGCATAACGCGGAGCGATCAAGCCACGAAGCTCCAGTTGAACCAGCAAGGTCTTGAGCGGCAGCTGGCGGATGTTGCTCTGGTCCGCCAGAGGCCCCAGCAGAAACTCCCATTGCCCCTCGGGCGCGGCGGCCTGCATCTCGTCGAGCACGTAGCGGATACCGTCCCGTTCAGGCGTGTCGCCGTAGACGAAGTTTTCCAGCACGTTGAGGCTGTCGCGATTGGCCAGCACCAGGCAGTCCGATGGCTGTCCGTCTCGCCCGGCACGGCCGATTTCCTGGCTGTAGTTTTCGATGGATTTGGGCAGGTCGAAATGCACCACGTTACGGATGTCGCTCTTGTCGATGCCCATGCCGAAGGCGATGGTGGCGACGATGCAATTGGACTGCCCGCCCATGAAACGCTTCTGGATGCCGTCGCGCTGCTCGTGGGGCAAACCGGCGTGATAAGCCTCGGCCTGAATGCCATTGCGCTGTAGATGCTCAGCTATGTGCTCGGCGCTTTTCTGCAGGGTGACGTAGACAATGCTCGGCTGGCCGGGCCGCTGGCTCATCCACTCCACCAGGCGTCGGCGCTTGTCCTGGCCGCGAACCGGCTCCACCCACAAATTGAGGTTCGGCCGATAGAAACCGGTGGTCACCACGTCGCCAGGTTCGATGGCGAATTTCGCCTGCATGTCGGCGATCACTTTCGGAGTCGCGGTGGCGGTCAGCAATAACGCCTGGGGGATGTTGAACTGGCGCTGATAGTCCGGAAGCTTGAGGTAGTCCGGGCGAAAGTTATGCCCCCATTCCGAAATGCAATGCGCCTCATCCACCACCAGCAGCGAGATGGGCACCTGCTGCAGGAAATTACGAAAACGCTCGTTCTTCAGGCGCTCCACGGAGACCATCAGGATTTTCAGTTCGCCGGACCTGGCGCGGGCCATGACATCGCTCGCGTCGTCACGACCCTGGGTCGAATCGATACTGCCCGCGGCAATGCCGTGCCGCTCCAGGAACGCCAACTGATCCTGCATCAGCGCCAGCAATGGCGAGACCACCAGTGTCAGGTGCGGCAGCAATACCGCCGACAGCTGATAGCAAAGGGACTTGCCGGAACCGGTGGGAAAAATCGCCGCCGCCGAGCGCCCCGCCAGCACCGCGCTGACCACCGCCTCCTGACCGGACCGAAACTGTGGATAACCGAAAACCTGTTCCAGGGTGTTGTGCATAAGCTGTCACTCCGTTGACTGCTGCGATGAGCAAAGCCTAGCCGGCGATCGCAGCGAGTCGAGAAAAGGTCGGGGGCAAAAACGATACGGGATGATACAGCGTTCCATCCACCGATCCTTGGCCACAGGTTGAAACACACGAGGCACTTTGCCAACTGACGCCAAGCTTCCCTCAGCCGGTATGGTTGATCTCCATCAACCTCCGTCAGGTGTTCATCATGCGGAAAGCCTGAGATACGCGGATCTATATCAAGGAACGATCATGTCCCAAACATCCCGTTCACCATTCGCCCTCGTCCTGGCGTTTCCCGTGCTGTTGAGCGGATGCCTGACCGTCCCGGAACGACCTTCCCCTGACACTGCTGCATTCGAAACGCCGGAGTATCAAGCCCAAAAAGGTCTGGCGATTGTCAAAGCATCAAGTCTTTATGCCCGCGGCGGAACCGGCCAGGGTGTGGCTGTCGCACTGATCGACTCGGGCCTGAACAGCAGCTTGCCGGAGTTTCAAGGACGGCTCCGTGATCCGGGTTTTGACTATGTCGAGAATCAGGTCGGCACCATTGACCGGGTCGGCCATGGCACCCAGATGGCAGGCATTCTCGCAGCTAACAAGAATGACCAAGGCATGCACGGCGTTGCGTTCAATGCACAGCTTATTCCCTATCGCTTTGGTGACGACAACGAACCATTTTTCTTCGACAGTGAAATCGCACAGTCCTGGCAGGCAGCTTTCGAAAAGGGCACGCGCATCCTCAACAACTCGTGGGCCAACGCCATTCCGGCGACCGAAATCAACGAGGCACGCTACAAGCAAGTCATGCCGCAATCACTCATTACCGCGCGAAAACTGGTTGAGAACGGTGCCGTATTTGTTTTCCCTACCGGCAATGAACTGAAACGAGAACCCTTGGCTGAACCCGGCTTACCTGTCGCCATACCCGAACTGGAGAAAGGCTGGATTGCGGTGGTTGCGTTGAAAAACGACGGCAGCGCCATCAATGCCAAATCCAATTATTGTGGCCTGGCGGCAGACTGGTGCATCGCCGTACCGGGCGGCGACTCCGGTGCAGGGCAAGGCTTGCTAACCACCAGCAAGGATGGCAAATACACCCAGACGGCAGGCACCTCACCTGCTGCCGCACTGGTCAGCGGTGCATTGGCGGCATTGCAAAGCCGTTATCCCGAACTCACCGCGCAGCAAGTACGCGAGCGTCTGCTGTCGACGGCAAACCGGACTGGCATCTATGCCAACAGTGAGGCGTACGGTAGAGGATTAATGGATCTCGATGCGGCATCGCGCCAGGTGCCAAAGGTTTTGGTCAAGTAAGTCGTATGGGTTGTTCAGCACGCAATAGCGAAACGCCCTACGGTTTATGACACGCCCTCTGTCGAAGTCTGCCTCGCCGTAGCCAACATCTCTGTAGGCTTTTTTACCAGCAGCAGGTCCACAGCAAAAAACTCAAACAATCTGTAGGGCACGTCCTCAAAAACAATAAAAGCCCTACAAAACCTGTCCATCACAGCCGTCTTGTCGCACGGCAGCACGCGCCTCTATAGTTTCCGGCGCAGCTGAAAAAGTGTCTCTGAATGCCGGGCGCACTTGCCGATTTCGCACAGGACCCACCTCGATGAACAACGCCGATCTACTGACCGACCGCTATCACCTGCTCAAGTCCAGTAACAGCGAAACCCCAGTGCTGGTGATCGACACCGAGGCCGACCCCCTGGAAATCCTCGACGCCGCCCGCCAGCGCATCCGCGCCGCCAGCGGCCTGCTGGAAACCTTGTACTGCCTGTGCTTCAAACAGGCCGACGCCAGCGACATCCCCAACATCGTCAACGCGCTGTACCTGCTGACCCAGGACGGCAACGACCTGCTCGACATCGCTCGGCAACGGTTGCTCAACTGGAAAGCCCCGATCTGAGTTCAAATGGCCCATCACAGGGCCTCACACCAGAACAAACTGGCATTATTCTGGCTATTTTCCTGCCATTCAGCTGGAATAATGGCAGCTTAAATGTGACCCTCCACAAAACCTTCAATAGGCGTTGACGAAAGCGACACCCATCCTATAAGTGCTATTATTCTGGCAATTAGCAATTAAAGATGAAGGAATATTGGCACATGGCAAAGAAGACAGCCCCACTTTTGCCAGCCACTTCCCGGCTACTTTCCGAGTTCGGCGAACGACTGAAACTCGCTCGCCTACGCCGCAAGCTCACAGCTAAACAAGTGGCCGAGAGGGCGGGCATGTCATTAACAACCTTACGCTCTCTGGAATCAGGTGGGTCAGGGGTGACCATCGGAGCGTATCTGTCCGTCATGCAAATTCTAGGTCTGGAAAAAGACTTGAACAGCCTCGCGGCAACCGATGAAGTGGGCCGCCAACTGCAGGATGCACAACTGAAACCCGGATCAACCTCCACCGCAGGCACGAACCGGCGAGTACGCAGGATAAGCCCAACAAAAAAATCATCTCCAACTCATGGAAAGGACTCTGAAGTGATTGAAAGTGCGCCCCAGACAGCAGATCTATCTACCGACTTCCCCTTCAATACCCACTCACTTTCCAATCTGTTGACCAAGAAAAAAACCAAGCCCACAACAGGTGAAAAATGACCCGGATTGCGGTGTATGCCGATTGGGAATCCTTGAATGGCCCGAGACGCCTCGGTTTCCTGCATGCCCGGAAAGCCCGTTCCACGGACATTTTCGAGTTTGAGTACGACACTTCGGCGCTGGCAGACCCCGAGTTGAACTTCACACCGCTGGACCCTCGAATCGGGCTCTATGAAGGTCGTCAGTTCCCCGGCCAGCATCAAAGCCGATTCGGCATATTCGCTGATTCAAGCCCGGATCGCTGGGGTCAACTGCTGATGAAGCGGCGACTGGAGCGAGATATTCGCGACGGTTTGGTTGCCAAAGCCAGCAAGCTCTTCGAGTCAGACTTCCTGTTAGGCGTACATGACCTCTATCGGGTCGGTGCGATCCGCTACAAGCTCAATGACGAAGGTAACTTTCTCGATGATCGTGATGGGGTGCCCGCCCCGCCGTTCATTGAGTTGCGGGCACTGGAACAGGCAAGCCGTTCTCTGGAAAATGATCCGGACAACACCTCCCTCGACGGTCGTGAATGGCTAAGAATGCTGATCGCACCCGGAGGTTCACTGGGTGGTGCCCGCCCCAAGGCCAGCGTTGCAGACGAGCACGGTCACTTGTGGATTGCCAAGTTCCCCAGCACCCGCGATGACTATGACATTGGCGCTTGGGAACTGGTGGTGAATGCCTTGGCCAATCACTGCGGCATACGAGTTGCAACCGGTATTGCCCGACGCTACGCCAGCGATCATCACTGTTTCATGGTGAAACGCTTCGATCGCACCGAACGAGGTGGCCGACTGCATTTTGCTTCGGCCATGACCATGACTGATCGCGTTGACGGTGACGATGCGTCAGTCGGCGCAAGCTACCTTGAGATGGCCGAAGTTCTCATGGAACATGGCTCGCAAACCAACGCGGACCTAAGAGAGTTATGGTCTCGAATTGTCTTCAACATCCTGGTCTCCAACACCGACGATCACCTGCGTAACCATGGCTTCATCCTTGATCCAGGTCGGGGATGGCGATTGTCTGCTGCCTATGACATGAACCCGGTGGCCCACGGGGATGGCTTGAAGCTCAACATCACCGATACTGACAATGCCCTGGATCTGGAGCTTGCTCGAGAAGTGGCGGAGTATTTCAGGGTCAGCCGTGCAGATGCAGAAAACATCATTGACCGCTTCAAGGAAGTTGTCAGCCAATGGCCAACGCTAGCAGGTGCACTGGGGCTATCGAGACGTGAACAGGACAATATGGCACCAGCATTTCAATTAGCAGGACTTACTTAATGATCCTCGCCTCCAACCTCCCCGACGACCCCACCCTGCACTTGCTCATCCAGCTATTACACGAAGAACTCGGCCTCCCCGAACGAAAAACCATCAGCCTCAATACCTCGATCAATTTCGACCTGAACTGCAACGGTGTCGATGCACAACACTTGATCGAAACCCTGGAAGATCACTTCGCCATCGATTTCGTGGATTACGACAGTTATCGCTATTTTCACCCCGAAGGCTACGATGTATTTCTCAAACGCAAAGCCAAGGGTCGCGGCGCCAAGGAACCATTGACCATCGGCATGCTCTACCGAGCGATCAAGGCTCAACGCTGGGACACCCGGGAGCTCGAAGGCCTGTAGCGCGTCCGCGGCGCATAACAATAAGGAAATTGCGTGGACGTATTGATGGGCTTGCTGGCCGCCTTGCTGTGGGGCGGCACGGATTTCCTGGTGGGTTTGAACGCCCGCGCGGTTGGCGTCAAACGTGCCGTATATTTTGGTCAGGCGCTGGGCTTTAGCATCATGAGCCTGCTGCTGATCGCCTTCCCCGTGTTCATTCTCCGGTCCATGGCCGCACCGCTTGATGTCTGGTTGATCGGCGTCGCTGCCGCTGTGCTGACCGTGTCTGGCGCCCTGGCCTTATCCAAGGCCTTCGCCCTGGGTAAAGCCTCCATTGTGGCGCCGCTGGTGACCTCCTACGGCGTAGTGACCACGTTGTTGTCCTGGGCTGGCGGTGAGCAGATCAGCCTGCTCCAGTTGCTGTGCATCGCGCTCTGCGTCATTGGCGTGGTCCTCTCCAGCATTCATTCCGACCCGAAGGTGCCACACACCACGCAGGCGAGCAGTTCCATTGCCTATGCGCTGCTGGCGGCGGTGTTCTACGGCACCAGTTTCTGGCTGCAAGGTCGCTTCGTGTTACCCGTGCTGGGGCCGGTGACGATGCTCTGGCTCGCGTACCTTGTCGGGCTGATCGTGCTGGTGGCAATCGTGCTCAGGATCGACGACGGCCTGAAATTCCCACCGCTGAAAAATTGCCTGACACTGACCGGTGCCAGCCTGATGAACCTCGGCGGGTTTTCATCCTTTGCCTGGGGTGCGGTGGCGGGATCGGTTTCGGTGGTGACGGTGATCAGCACGTTGTCAGGCGGGATTGCGGCGATTCTGGGGTATGTGTTTTTCAAGGAGCGCCTAGGCAAGGTGCAGGTGCTGGGGGTTGTGCTGGTGTTGGTCGGGGCGTTTGTCCTGCATCTGAAAACCTGAAATGCCACGCACAAAAAAGCCGCCCCGAAGGGCGGCTTTTTCATGGCTTCAATCCAGCGCTTACAGCTTAGGACCCGCAGCCTTGATCGCGTCGCTCACTTCGAACTTCTTGAAGTTCTCGATGAACAGGCCGGCCAGTGCTTTGGCGGCTTCGTCGTAGGCGGCTTTGTCAGCCCAGGTGTTGCGTGGGTTCAGCAGGCCAGTTTCAACGCCCGGTACGGCCACTGGCACGTCGAGGTTGATGGTGTCCAGGTGCTCGGTTTCGGTGCCGATCAGCGCGCCGCTCTGGATCGCCGCGATCACCGCACGGGTGGTCGGGATGTTGAAGCGCTTGCCGACGCCGTAGCCACCGCCGGTCCAACCGGTGTTGACCAGGTAGACCTTGGAGCCGAAGCCGCGGATGCGCTTGATCAGCAGCTCTGCGTATTCGCCAGCCGGACGCGGGAAGAACGGTGCGCCGAAGCAGGTGGAGAAGGTCGACTTGATGCCGCTGCCCGAACCCATTTCAGTCGAGCCCACCAGAGCGGTGTAGCCGGACAGGAAGTGGTAGGCCGCTTGCTCTTCGTTGAGGATCGACACTGGCGGCAGTACGCCGGTCAGGTCGCAGGTCAGGAAGATTACAGCGTTAGGCTCGCCACCCAGGTTCTTTTCGGAACGCTTGGCAACGTGCTCCAGCGGGTACGCGGCGCGGCTGTTCTGGGTCAGGCTGACATCGGCGTAGTCGGCGTGCTTGGCATCGTCGATCACGACGTTTTCCAGGACCGCGCCGTGCTTGATGGCTTTCCAGATAACCGGCTCGTTCTTCTCGGACAGGTCGATGCACTTGGCATAGCAACCGCCTTCGATGTTGAACACCACGCCCTCGCCCCAGCCGTGCTCGTCGTCACCGATCAGGTAACGGCTTTCATCGGCGGACAGGGTGGTCTTGCCAGTGCCGGACAGACCGAAGAACAGGGTCACGTCGCCTTCTTCGCCGATGTTGGCAGCGCAGTGCATTGGCAGTACGTCGGCGGCCGGCAGCAGGAAGTTCTGCACCGAGAACATGGCTTTCTTCATTTCACCGGCGTAACGCATGCCGGCGATCAGCACTTTCTTCTGCGCGAAGTTGATGATCACGCAACCGTCGGAGTTGGTGCCGTCACGCTCTGGATCACATTCGAAGTTGGCAACGTTGAGCACTTGCCACTCTTCACGGCCAGCCGGGTTGTACTGGGCCGGGTTGATGAACAGGCAACGGCCGAACAGGTTCTGCCAGGCAGTCTGGGTGGTCATCTTCACGGCCAGGTAGTGCTCGGAAGCCGCACCTACATGCACGTGGGAAACGAAGTGCTCTTGCGCGTTGTTGAACGCCTCAACGCGGTTCCACAGGGCATCGAACTTGTCGGCCGGGAACTTGCGGTTGATCGGGCCCCAGGCGATGGCGCCTGTGGTGGTTGGCTCATCAACGATGAAACGATCGACTGGCGAACGGCCGGTACGGTGACCGGTGCGAACAACCAGTGCGCCGGTATCGGCAAGCTCGCCTTCACCGCGGTTGAGGGCTTCTTTAACCAGATCATCAACACTCAGATCGGTGTACACGGCGTTATTGGCTTGCGTCATGAGGTTCCCCGTCGGCCAGTGGCCGAGTGCTCCAAACGTTTTGTAGTAGAAAGTCGTGCACTACTACCGCGAAAAAAGTGGGCCGGATTATGCCAGAAAAGCCCAAAAAGAGTAGGGCCCTCCCGTCGTAACGGCGCTATTGCGGTACTTTCCAGTGAATTTACCTGCGCTGAACCGTTTTAGTGCCGGGTATCTGACGGCGTCTCGACACCCGCTCCGGCGAACAATTGGGTGACATCGGCGGCGTCGAACAGGTACTGCTGGTTGCAGAACTGGCAATCGATCTCGATGTTACCACCGTGTTCGAGCACCAGATTTTGCGCGTCTTCCATACCCAGACTGACCAGCGCATTGGCTGAACGTTCGCGCGAGCAGCTGCAACGGAAGCGCAGTTTCTGCACGTCGAACAGACGGACCTGCTCTTCGTGATAGAGGCGATGGAGCACGGTTTCGTTGTCCAGGCCCAGCAATTCATCGGTTGTCAGGGTGGTGGCCAGCGCAGTGAGGTGTTGCCAGCTGGCGGCGCGCTCTTCCTCGTCTTTCAGGCGATCGGCGGGCAACTGCTGCAGCAACAGGCCACGGGCACGGCGGCCGTCGGCGCAGAGCTTGATGCGAGTACCAATCTGCTGGGACATGACGAAGTAGTTGGTGAAGCAATCGGACAAGGTTTCGCCGTCCAGATCGACGACGCCCTGGTAGCGCTGACCCTGCTTGGGGTCGATGGTCAATGTCAGCGAGCCGTCCGGCATCAGGTCGGCCAGGGTGGCGTCGGGGGCAATCCGGTCAGCCTCGTAACGGGCCAGGCCACGGATGTCGCGCTCGCTGGAGCACTCGATCATCAGCAACGGAATCGGGCCTTCGGAACGGGCCTGAAGGATCAGCAAGCCATCGAACTTCAAGGTGCCGACCAGCAATGCCGCGGCCGCCATCAGTTCGCCGAGCAGTTGCGCAACCGGCTCCGGATAGGCGTGTTTGGCCAGGACTTCAGCGTAGCTGAGTTCCAGCGAAACCATCTCGCCACGGGTGTCGCTGTCATCGAAGATGAAGCGTTGGGTGAAGTCGTTATCCGGTAAGTCGGTCATAAGTCTGGTATCTGAATGGGTGACAAAAGTGGTTACAGAACGAGGTTACGCCTTGGCTATAGCGTATGGCTGCCGGGTTGTGGCCTGAAGCCCGGTGGCTGTGTGCGCTTTACGACGAACGGCACATGCACGGCAGACTAATTACCTCATATGGCTACGCACCGACGCAATTACAAGTCCTGGCCCGACAGGCGCGATCGGTGGCGCCGGTCAATCATTCGTTGCTGCTGCCACGGAACTTGAACAGATCCCGTCGCTGTTTCTTGCTCGGCTTGCCATCGGTGCTCACGCCCAGGGCACCTGCCTTGCGCTCGGCTGCGGCGTTTTCGCGCTTGGCGATGCTGGCTTCGGTTTCGGCATACAGTGTCTGCGCTTCGGGAGCACCACGGCGTACGATCGACAGCGCCTGGACCACCACCGTGCGCTCCTCGAAACCGGTGCGAATCACGAATTCATCACCAATGCGCGGCTCCTTACCGGGCTTGCAGCGTTCACCCCGGCAGTGCACCTTGCCGCTTTCGATTGCCGCCTTGGCCAGGGCACGGGTCTTGTAAAAGCGCGCCGCCCACAACCATTTATCCAGCCGGACTTTGTCATCCTCGTCGTTTTTTTGTGCCATGGGATTTCCTCGTTCTGAAATATTGATGAACTGTACTACCGTTTCTCTCGTACCAAGAATTACGCCGTCTCGGATTACAATGCAGGCATTCCAGAACCTCCCCGTGGGGCTGGAAATCCGGGCCGTAGATATCTGTCGCCTTTTAACCATTATTCTGCGTGAATACCGCGAATTCGGCCGCTTGCGGCCAGAGCGGTTTCTACCGGTTGAGCAACTTTGAAGACATTTGACCATTTGACCGTTGTCGGTCTGCGCGAGTGGGTGGCGCTCCCTGATTTGGGAGTCGCGGGCCTTCGGGCAAAAATCGACACCGGCGCCAGCACCTCCAGCCTGCATGCCACCGACATCGAGACTTTCGACCGCGACGGCGAGCAGTGGGTGCGCTTCACTGCGCACCTGGGCACGGTGGTGCAGCTGCGTCACCGGCGCTGCGAAGCACCGCTGGTGACGCGAAAAACCATTAAGAGCTCCAACGGTCATGCGCAGGTGCGATACGTGATCAGCACCACCCTGGCCCTCGGCGATCGGGTCTGGCGGGTCGAGTTCACGCTCGCCTGCCGCAAATCCATGCGTTATCGCCTGCTACTTGGTTCCAAAGCCCTGATTGATGGCCAGTTGGTCGTCAATCCGGGTATCAAATATGTACAAGACAAGCCGGTGTTCCCGGTATCTACCTCCTCCACAGGTGTTGCATGAAGATCGCTGTGCTGTCGCGTAACCCGCGTCTGTATTCCACCCGCCGCCTGGTCGAAGCCGGTACCGAACGCGGCCATGAAATGGTGGTGGTCGATACCCTGCGCGCCTACATGAACATTGCCAGTCACAAGCCGCAGATCCACTACCGCGGCAAGCCACTGGAAGGCTTCGACGCGGTGATCCCGCGAATCGGTGCTTCGGTTACTTTTTATGGCTGCGCGGTGTTGCGCCAGTTCGAAATGATGGGGGTTTTTCCGCTCAACGAATCGGTGGCCATTGCTCGCTCGCGGGACAAACTGCGCTCACTGCAATTGCTCTCACGTCGGGGCATCGGTTTGCCGGTCACCGGCTTTGCCCACTCGCCGGACGATATTCCCGACCTGATCGAAATGGTCAACGGTGCACCCCTGGTGATCAAGGTGCTGGAAGGCACCCAGGGTATCGGCGTGGTGCTGTGCGAAACCGCCACGGCGGCGGAGTCGGTGATCGAGGCATTCATGGGCCTCAAGCAGAACATCATGGTTCAGGAGTACATCAAGGAGGCTGGCGGCGCCGACATTCGCTGCTTCGTGGTGGGTGACAAAGTCATTGCAGCCATGAAGCGCCAGGCCAAACCCGGGGAGTTTCGCTCCAACCTGCATCGCGGTGGCAGCGCCAGCCTGATCAAGATCACCCCGGAAGAACGCATGACCGCACTGCGCGCGGCGAAGGTCATGGGGTTGGCCGTTGCAGGGGTGGATATCCTGCGCTCCAATCACGGGCCGCTGGTGATGGAGGTGAACTCGTCGCCAGGCCTGGAAGGGATCGAGACCACTACCAGCAAGAACGTGGCGGGGATCATCATCGAGCACCTGGAGAAGAATGGCGGGCCGAACATGACGCGGACCAAAGGCAAGGGTTAAACCCTGAACTATTTGGCGGCTGGAAGGCCGCCTTCGCGGGCAAGCCCGCTCCCACAGGTTTACGGTTGGCCGCAGAAACCTGTCCAGCACAAAAACACTGTGGGAGCGGGCTTGCCCGCGAAGGGGCCATCCGCCCCAGCGAAGCTGCCAATTCCTACACAGCATCCCGCGGCAGCATCAACCCCAACGGCAAGCGCACCCGCGCCTCCAGGCCGCCGCCAGTACGGTTGCGCAATTCAACATTGCCACCATGCATCGACGCAATTCGCTTCACGATCGCCAAACCCAGCCCCGTGCCCTTACCGCCCCGAGCGCGGTCGCCCCGGGTGAACGGGTTGAAAATCGCTTCCAGCTCCGATGGATCAATCCCGGCGCCACGGTCCATGACACTCAGGACGACATAAGGCGCACTGGTATCCCCCGACACATACGCCGCCACTTCAACCCCGCTCCCCGCGTGATTCAACGCGTTGCCAATCAGATTGTTCAACAGCCGTTTCATCGACACCCGACGCAACGGGAAGGGTTGAATCGGTTCAAGACGCAAGCGCACCTTTTCTTCGTTCTGGTTGTACGGCGCGGCGACTTCACGGACGAGATCGCTCAGGTCCACCTCCTCCACCGACTCGTCACGCCCATCGCGAATGAACGCCAGGAACTGATCGAGAATGGCGTCCATGTCCTCGATATCGCGCACCATGGCGTCCGTCAGGTCGTTATGGTCGCCCATCAGCTCCAGCGACAGGCGCAACCGCGTCAGCGGCGTGCGCAGGTCATGGGAAACCCCGGCCAGCATCAGTTCGCGTTCGCGGCCGGCCTGCTCGACGTCTTCGGCCATCTGGTTGAAGGCGCGATAAACCTCGGTCATTTCGCTGGGCGTATCACTGATCGGCAAGCGCACGCTGCGGCCCTGGCCGAGTTGTCGTGCGGCATAAACCAGGCGCTTGAGGGGCTGGTTGAGCTGGCTGACGAAGATCCACGCCGAGGCAGTGGACAGCAGGCCGATGGCGAGAAACCAGCCGAGCACATTCCAGATTTTCTGGCCACGCAACGGGTGCGGATACAGTGGCACTTTCAGCCATCCGTCGCCCAGGCTGGGCGCCCGGACCCACAACGCCGGTGGCGAGTGCATGCGCAAGCGCACCTCGGTATCGGCCCCCAGCTCGGCTTGCATCTGCCGCTGATAGATCTCGCTGTAGGGCCAGTGTTGTTCGCCCTCAGGCACACCGGTGCCCACTACCCGGATCAGGGTTGCCGCCTCGGCGATCTTTTCGCGATTGTTTTCATCGGCAGCCCAGTAGGCGCGCAGCGTCAGGGCGACGCCGTGGCTGTACTGGCGGTCCACCAGCACGTCTTCGTTCATCAGCAGATAAACCAGGGTCAGCGCCTTGGAAAACAGGACAACGATCAGCACCAGCCAAAGGGTGCGGGAGAAGAAACTCTGGGGGAACCAAACCGGGGTTTTCATGGGTAACCGTTAAACACGTGCAGGAGCGAGCGATGCTCGCACATTGCCGGCCGCGAGTCTGCGGGCAAGGCCATCTGGCCCTTTACCCGCACAAACCCGCGCCTACAAATCGCCGATCACTTGGTGGCGGCGCCATCCGGAACAAATACGTAGCCCACACCCCAGACAGTCTGGATGTAACGCGGCTTGGACGGATCGGGTTCGATCATCCGGCGCAGACGGGAAATCTGCACGTCGATGGAGCGCTCCAGGGCATCCCACTCACGACCACGGGCCAGGTTCATCAGTTTGTCCCGGGTCAGTGGCTGACGGGCGTTCATCACCAACGCCTTGAGCACCGCGAACTCGCCGGTGGTGAGCATGTGCACTTCTTCGCCACGCTTGAGTTCGCGGGTGGCCAGGGACAACTCGTAGTCACCGAAGGTCACGCTTTCGTCTTCGCTGCCAGGTGCGCCAGGCACTGGAGCCGACTGACGACGCAGCACGGCTTTTACGCGGGCCATCAGTTCGTCCGGGTTGAACGGCTTGGCCAGGTAATCGTCGGCGCCCAGTTCAAGGCCCTTGATCCGGCTCAGCTCGTCGCCCTTGGCCGTCAGCATGATGATTGGAATCTGGTTGTTTGCGCCACGCAGGCGGCGACAGGCGGTCAGGCCGTCTTCGCCAGGCAGCATCAGGTCGAGAACGACCAGGTTGAACACTTCACGCGCCAGCAGGCGGTCCATTTGTTCAGTGTTCGGTACGGCGCGGGCACGGTAGCCCTTGCTGACGAAAAAACGCTCCAGCAGGCTGCTGAGGCCCGGATCGTCGTCAACAATAAGAATTTTCTCGCCTTCAGCAATGTTTGCAGTGCTGCTCATTGGATGCTCCTTTGATCTCGGCACGCATTATGGCGTAGCTGCCGATATACGTACCGTGTGCATTGTTAGCAGATTTTTCCTTCACCGCCAGGAATCCGGGGATTATGCCTACAACCTGCGATGCCCCCCGAAGCGCGCAACGCTGGTTATAATGCGCGGCCTTTTGTGTCAGGCAACGTCTGATCGTTACACCGGTTGGCCGCTTTTTATTTTCATGGCGCCGGCAGTAATTGTTCGATTTCACGGGTCAACGGGATACCTTTGATCCAGGTAGCGGCGCAGGCCAGGCCGCTCAACCAGACTCGCCAAGGCCTCATCGTTGCGCCTGCGAGCCTGCTTTCACAATTTGTCAGGTGGTTTTATGGACAGCATCAACAGCCGCATCGCCGAGGAACTCGGTGTACGCCCACAACAGGTCGAAGCGGCCGTCGCGCTACTCGATGAAGGTTCTACCGTTCCCTTCATCGCCCGTTACCGGAAAGAAGTGACCGGCAGCCTCGATGACACTCAACTGCGTCACCTGGAAGAGCGTCTGCGCTACCTGCGTGAACTCGACGAACGGCGCATCAGCATCCTTGCCAGCATTACAGAGCAAGGCAAGCTGACCCCGCAGTTGGAACGCGACATCAAGCTCGCCGACACCAAGACCCGCCTCGAAGACTTGTACCTGCCGTACAAGCAGAAGCGCCGCACCAAGGGCCAGATCGCCCTGGAAGCCGGCCTCGGCGAGTTGGCTGACGGTCTGTTCAACGACCCGACCCTGAGCCCGGAAACCGAAGCCGCCCGCTTCATCGACGCCGAAAAAGGCGTGGCCGATGTGAAGGCCGCCCTCGAAGGCGCCAAGTACATTCTGATGGAGCGCTTCGCCGAAGACGCCGGCCTCCTGGACAAGCTGCGCAATTACCTGAAGCAGGAAGCCACCCTCAGTGCCCGCGTGATTGCCGGCAAGGAAGAGGAAGGCGCCAAGTTCCGCGACTACTTCGAACACGACGAACCGCTCAAGAGCATGCCGTCGCACCGCGCGCTGGCGATTTTCCGTGGCCGCAACGAAGGCATTCTCAGCTCCGCGCTGAAGGTCGGCGATGAACTGCCGGGCACCATGCACCCGTGCGAGGGCATGATCGGCCAGCAGTTCGGCATCCAGAACCAGAACCGCGCCGCCGATAAATGGCTGGGCGAAGTGGTGCGCTGGACCTGGAAGGTCAAGCTCTACACCCACCTGGAAACCGACCTGCTGGGCGAGCTGCGCGACGGCGCGGAAACCGAGGCGATCAACGTGTTCGCCCACAACCTGCACGACCTGCTGCTGTCGGCCCCGGCCGGCCCGCGCGCGACCCTGGGCCTCGACCCGGGCCTGCGCACCGGGTGCAAGGTTGCGGTGGTCGACTCCACCGGCAAGCTGCTCGATCACGCCACGGTTTACCCGCACGTGCCGCACAACAAGTGGGACCAGACCATCGCGATTCTCGCGGCCCTGTGCGCCAAGCATTCGGTGGACCTGATCGCCATCGGCAACGGCACCGCCAGCCGTGAAACCGACAAGCTGGCTGCCGAACTGATCAAAAAATACCCAGCCATGAAGATGACCAAGGTCATGGTTTCCGAGGCCGGTGCATCGGTTTATTCGGCGTCGGAACTGGCTTCCAAGGAGTTCCCGGACCTGGATGTGTCGATCCGTGGCGCGGTGTCCATTGCCCGTCGCCTGCAGGACCCATTGGCCGAGCTGGTGAAGATCGATCCGAAATCCATCGGTGTCGGCCAGTACCAGCACGACGTGTCGCAGCTGAAACTGGCGCGCGGCCTGGACGCTGTGGTCGAAGACTGCGTGAACGCCGTGGGCGTCGACGTCAACACTGCCTCCGTGGCGCTGTTGGCGCGGATCTCCGGCCTCAACGCGACCCTGGCGCAGAATATCGTCAGCCACCGCGACGAACACGGCGCGTTCAAGACTCGCGCTGCGCTGAAGAAAGTCGCACGTCTTGGCGAAAAAACCTTCGAACAGGCCGCCGGTTTCCTGCGCGTCATGAACGGTGAAAACCCGCTGGATTCGTCGGCGGTGCACCCGGAAGCCTATCCGCTGGTACAGCGAATTGCCGCCGAGACCGACCGTGACATCCGCTCACTGATCGGCGATGCCGCGTTCCTCAAGCGTCTGGACCCGAAAAAATACACCGACGAAACCTTCGGCCTGCCAACAGTCACCGATATCTTGCAAGAGCTGGAAAAACCCGGCCGCGACCCGCGCCCCGAGTTCAAGACCGCCGAGTTCCAGGAAGGCGTCGAAGACCTCAAGGACCTGGAATTGGGCATGATCCTCGAAGGCGTGGTGACCAACGTGACCAACTTTGGTGCGTTCGTCGATATCGGCGTGCATCAGGACGGTTTGGTGCACATCTCCGCACTTTCGGAGAAGTTCATCAAGGATCCTCGCGAAGCGGTCAAGGCCGGCGACGTGGTGAAAGTGAAGGTCATGGAAGTCGACATCCCGCGTAAACGCGTGGGCCTGTCGATGCGCATGAGCGACACCCCGGGCGAGAAAATCGACGGTGCCCGTGGTGCGCGTCCGGGTTCGGCGCCACGCCAATCCCAGAACACCGCACCGCGCAAGGAAACCACGGCGGCGGCGCCGAGCAATAACGCCATGGCGTCACTGTTCGCCAACGCCAAGCAGTTGAAGAAACGCTGATGGACATCCCGGCCGGGCTGACCGAAAGCGCGTTTTTCAAGCTGCTGGGCTGCCGTCTGCACAGCCTGGAAACCGGGGTGGCGCAAGTCGCCCTGGCGCTTGAGCCGCAACTGCGCAATCGCGCCAACAAGCTGCACGGCGGGGCCTTGTTCAGCCTGGTGGACATTGCCATGGGGCTGGCCTGTTCCAGCACCCACGGCTTTGACCAGCAGAGCGCGACCATCGAGTGCAAGATCAACTACATCCGCGCCGTCGAAGGCGGCGAGGTGATGTGCACGGCGCGGGTGATCCACCCGGGCCGCCGCACGCTGGTGGTCGAGGCCGACGTGATGCAAGGCGACAAACTGGTCGCAAAAGCACAAGGCACGTTCGCTGTCCTGTAGCTAGATGTCATCGATTTGAGGTAATTTCGGCGCTGTGACCGCAGCGCCGGAGTTTCCTGTGGGAGCGAGCCTGCTCGCGAAGGCGGTGTATCAGGCGACTTCAATGTCGACTGAGACTCCCTCTTCGCGAGCAAGCTCGCTCCCACAGGGGATTGCGACGATCAGTACGTGCACGGCTCCAAAACCAGGCGAAAACGCCAGTTTTAACTTCACCCTTGTAGACCGTCTTGCCCACCCCCATATTGGGGCGACTGACGCGTGAAGGAATCCAACTTGAGCGAACTTCTCAACCGCCGCCTGGCCCTGCTCGGCGAGCGCGCTAACCTCTCTCTGCTCGAACAGTGCCTTCACGGCATCGAACGTGAATGCCTGCGCGTGACCGATGAAGGTCGCCTGGCGCAAACGCCGCACCCGGAAGAATTGGGTTCCGCGCTGACCAACGAACAGATCACCACCGACTATTCCGAGTCGCTGCTGGAGTTCATCACCCCGGCCCTGCCCGACCCGGCGGATACGCTGGCGAGCCTGGACAGCATTCACCGTTTCGCCTACAGCAAACTCGGCACCGAGTACCTGTGGAGCCCTTCGATGCCATGCCCGTTGCCGGCCGAGGAAGACATCCCGATCGCCTACTACGGCACGTCCAACATCGGTCAGCTCAAGTACGTTTATCGCAAGGGCCTGGCGCTGCGCTACGGCAAGACCATGCAGTGCATCGCCGGCATTCACTACAATTTTTCCCTGCCGGAAAAACTCTGGCCACTGCTCAAGCAGGCCGAAGGCTTTACCGGCACCGACCGTGACTATCAGTCATCGGCCTATATCGCGCTGATCCGTAACTTCCGCCGCTACAGCTGGCTATTGATGTACCTGTTCGGCGCATCGCCGGCGCTGGACGCCGGCTTCCTGCGCGGTCGTTCGCACCAGTTGGAACAGCTGGACCCGGACACCCTCTATTTGCCGTACGCCACCAGCCTGCGCATGAGCGACCTGGGTTACCAGAGCAACGCCCAGGCCGGCCTGACGCCGTGCTACAACGACCTGAACAGCTACACCGATAGCCTGCGCAAAGCGGTGGCGACACCCTATGCGCCGTATGTCGAAGTCGGCACCCACCAGGACGGTGAGTGGGTCCAGCTCAATACCAACATCCTGCAGATCGAAAACGAGTACTACTCCAACATCCGCCCGAAACGCGTGACCTACACCGGCGAGCGGCCGATCCAGGCGTTGATGGCGCGCGGCATCCAGTACGTCGAAGTGCGCTGCCTGGACATCAACCCGTTCCTGCCGATGGGCATCGACCTCACCGAATCGCGCTTCCTCGACGCCTTCCTCCTGTACTGCGCGCTGAACGACAGCCCGTTGCTGACCAACACCAGCTGCACCAATGCAACCTCCAACTTCCTCAGCGTGGTCAAGGAAGGGCGTCGCCCAGGCCTGCAATTGCAACGCGACGGGCACCCGGTCGACCTGAAAGAGTGGGCTGGCCAATTGCTGGAGCACATTGCCCCACTGGCCGCGCTGCTTGATCAGAGCCATGGCGGCGATGCCCATAGCAAAGCGCTGGACGCGCAGATGGCCAAGGTCCAGAACCCTGCCCTGACGCCATCGGCCCAGGTACTGGCGGCAATGGCCGAGCACAAGGAAAGCTTTGCTCAATTCTCCCTGCGTCAGAGCCGGGTACACGCGGAGTTTTTCCGCAGCGAGCCATTGCCGGCGGAGCAACAGGCCAGGTTTGAAGAGCTCGCGCGTTCGTCGCTGGCCCAACAGGCTGAGCTTGAGCAGAACGAAGTTGGTGATTTCGATGTGTTTGTCGGGGCGTACCAGGCGAGCATTCTGGCGATCAGCAACTAACCTCCAGCGCACTGATCGTTCCCACGCTCTGCGTGGGAACGATCTGTGTGCGAGCTTAGAATTTTCCGCTCATAAGCTAATTCGAAAAAGTTATTTATTTTCGCATTCTTATATCATTTAGTCTCCTTTCACGCCGACTCTCGGTCGCCTGACAAGGAGCTTCTCGATGAAACTGAATTTCCCCCTTCGTTTGCTGGCGGCCGCCTCCCTGGCGGCGGCGAGCTTTCTTGCCCAGGCAGCCGACGTGACTGTCGCTTACCAGACCACCGTAGACCCGGCGAAAGTCGCCCAGGCCGACGGCGCGTATGAAAAAGCCACCAAGGCCGACATCAACTGGCGCAAATTCGATAACGGTGCCGACATCATCGCCGCCATCGCCTCGGGTGACGTGCAGATCGGCTACCTCGGTTCCAGCCCGCTGACAGCGGCGATCACCCGCAAGGTGCCGGTGGAAACCTTCCTGATCGCGACCCAGATTGGCGCCGCGGAAGCCCTGGTGGCCCGCGACGGTTCCGGGATCAAGACCCCGCAAGACCTGATCGGCAAGAAAATCGCCGTACCTTTCGTTTCCACCGGCCACTACAGCCTGCTGGCCGCGCTGAAGCACTGGAACATCGACCCTTCGAAAGTCACTGTGCTGAACCTGGCGCCGCCAGCGATCATTGCCGCCTGGAAACGCGGTGACATCGACGCCACCTACGTCTGGGACCCGGCACTCGGTGTAGCCAAGGAAAACGGCAAAGTGCTGATCACCTCCGGCGAACTGGCCAAGTTCGGTGCGCCGACCTTCGATGCCTGGATCGTGCGCAAGGATTTTGCCGAGAAGCACCCGGAAATCGTCACCGCGTTCGCCAAAGTGACCCTGGATGCCTACGCCGATTACCGCAAAGACCCACAAGCCTGGCTCGCCAATCAAGGCAACGTCGACAAGCTGGTAAAACTGTCCGGCGCCAAGGTCAGCGACATTCCGCTGCTGCTGCAGGGCAACGTCTACCCGCTGGCAGCCGATCAAGTGATCACGCTGGGCGCACCGACCACCAAGGCCATCACCGACACCGCCGTGTTCCTCAAGGAGCAAGGCAAGGTTGATGCTGTACTGCCGGACTACGCGCCATACGTCAGCGCCAAGTTCATCACGGATTGATAGGGAGTTAATGGCGATGGCTTTGCTACAGCTGGAGCGCATCAGCGCACAGTATCCCGGCAGCCCGGAACCGGTACTGGCGGATATTTCCCTGACCCTCGGGCCCCAGCAGTTGCTGGTTGCCCTCGGCCCGTCCGGCAGTGGCAAGACCTCGCTGTTGAACCTGATTGCAGGTTTTGTCGAGCCCAGCGCCGGGCGCATTACCCTCGACGGCGTGCCGGTCAAAGGCCCGAGCGCCGAGCGCGGCGTGGTGTTCCAGGACGACGCCCTGCTGCCCTGGCAGGACGTGTTGGCTAACGTCGGCTTTGGCCTGGAACTGGCCGGCGTTGCTCGGAACAAACGCGAAATCCGCGCAAGGGAAATGCTTGCACTGGTGGACCTTGCCGGCTTTGAAAGCCGCCGGATCTGGCAACTCTCGGGCGGCCAGAAACAGCGTGTCGGCCTGGCCCGCGCGCTCGCTGCCGATCCGCGTGTATTGCTGATGGACGAACCCTTCGGGGCCCTCGACGCCTTCACCCGCGAACAGATGCAAGAGCTGCTGCTGCAAGTCTGGCGGCGCACCGCCAAACCAGTCTTCCTGATTACCCACGACATTGAAGAAGCGGTGTTTCTCGCCACGGATCTGATTCTGCTGGCACCCAATCCTGGGCAGATCGTCGAGCGTCTGCACCTGGATTTCGGCCAGCGTTATGCCGCCGGTGAATCGGCACGGTCGATCAAGTCCGATCCGCGCTTTATCGAAACCCGCGAACACGTGCTCGCCAAAGTGTTCTCCCAACGCAGCGCCGCCCAGCGGCAGGAGCGCGCATGAGTAGCTACGAAGTTCCCGCCGCGGCGGTTAAACCAGGTTCTACGGTCATTCCACTGCGCCGCAGTTTGAGCACTCGCTGGATCAGTGTGCTGACATTGATCGCGCTGATAGCCATTTGGTGGGCCGTCACGGCCACTGGCTTGATCGAACCGCTGTTCCTGCCGCCACCGTCCGCCGTGCTGCAAAAAGGCTGGCTGCTGGTCACCAGTGGCTACATGGATTCGACCTTGTGGCAGCACTTGGGCGCGAGCCTCAGCCGCATTGGCCTGGGCCTAGGCTTCGCGGTGCTGACCGCCGTGCCGGTTGGCATTGCCATCGGTGCCAACCGTATTGCCCGAGGCGTGCTGGATCCGTTGATCGAGTTCTACCGCCCTATTCCACCGCTGGCTTACCTGCCGCTGATCGTGATCTGGTGCGGTATCGGCGAGTTGTCGAAAGTGCTGTTGATCTACCTGGCCATTTTCGCCCCGATAGCCATCGCCACCGCCACTGGTGTGCGAACCGTCGACCCGGCCAAATTGCGCGCCGCGCAGTCACTGGGCGCGACCCGCGCACAACTGATCCGCCACGTGATTCTGCCGAGCGCCTTGCCGGACATCTTGACCGGTGTGCGCATTGGCCTGGGCGTGGGTTGGTCGACGCTGGTGGCTGCCGAATTGATTGCCGCCACCAGCGGCCTGGGTTTCATGGTGCAGTCGGCTGCGCAGTTCCTGGTCACCGACGTGGTGGTGCTGGGGATTCTGGTGATTGCGCTGATTGCCTTCGCCATGGAGATGGGCCTGCGTGCCCTGCAACGCAAACTGGTGCCATGGCACGGCCAGGCTCACTAAGAATCAATGTAGGAGCTGAGCTTGCTCGCGATTGCGGTGTATCTGTCAGAGCAAATCTGCCTGACCTATCGCCATCGCGAGCAAGCTCGGCTCCTACAGACTGACTACGCCGACAAATCGGCGCCCCGAATTGAAGAGAAAGACCATGAGTAATCTGACCATCGTCCCTTTGAGTTCAGCCCTCGGCGCACAGATCAGCGGCGTCGACGTCAGCCAGCCGCTGAACCTGGAACAACGCGACGCCATCGAGCAGGCGCTGCTCAAGCACCAGGTGCTGTTCTTCCGAGACCAGCCGATCACCCCGCAACAGCAGGCGCGATTCGCCGCCAATTTCGGCGACCTGCACATCCACCCGATCTACCCCAACGTGCCGGAACAACCGGAGGTCCTGATCCTCGACACCGCCGTCACCGACGTGCGTGACAACGCGATCTGGCACACCGACGTGACCTTCCTGCCGACCCCGGCCATGGGCGCGGTGCTCAGTGCCAAGCTGCTGCCGGAGTTTGGTGGCGATACCCTGTGGGCCAGCGGCATCGCAGCCTATGAAGCGTTGTCGGCGCCCTTGAAAAGCCTGCTCGAAGGGTTGACCGCCACCCACGACTTCACCCGTTCGTTCCCGCTGGAGCGCTATGGCAACACGCCTGAAGCGTTGACCCAATGGGAAGAGACACGGCGCAAGAATCCGCCGCTGTCACACCCGGTGATCCGCACACACCCGGTGAGCGGACGACGCTCACTGTTCGTCAACGAGGGCTTCACCTCGAAGATCAACGAGTTGTCGGAAACCGAGAGCGAGGCGATCCTGAAGTTCCTGTTCGCCCATACGACCCGGCCGGAATTCACCATTCGCTGGCGCTGGCAGAAAGACGACATCGCGTTCTGGGACAACCGCGTGACCCAGCATTACGCGGTGGATGATTACCGCCCGGCGCGGCGGGTGATGCAGCGGGCGACGGTGTTGGGGGATGTGCCGTTTTTCAAGTAACACACTGATCGTTCCCACGCTCTGCGTGGGAATGCAGCCCGGGACGCTCCGCGTCCCATCGAGAGCCGAACGCGGAGCGTCCGTTGAGGCATTCCCACGCAGAGCGTGGGAACGATCAAGCCTGAATGCTTACTCAGCCGTCGAAGGCTTCTCCCAAAGATTGATCCCCCCCTCCTGGGCAAACCGGTCAATCTCCGCCAACTCTTCTGCACTGAAGCTCAAATTCTTCAACGCCCCGACGTTCTCGATGATCTGCTCCGGCCGGCTCGCGCCAATCAGCGCAGAGGTCACCCGAGGGTCGCGCAGGGTCCAGGCCAGCGCCAGTTGTGCCAGGCTCTGACCGCGACGCTTGGCGATCTCATTGAGCGCGCGCACCTGGGCAATGTTGCTCTCGGACAAATGCGCGGCCTGCAGCGAACCACCGCCCGGACGGTTGACTCGCGCATCGGCCGGCACGCCGTTGAGGTATTTGTCCGTCAGCAGCCCCTGAGCCAGCGGCGTAAAGGCAATCACGCCGGTGCCGAGCTCGTCGGTGGTGTCCAGCAGGTCCTTTTCCACCCAGCGATTGAGCAGGTTGTAGGCCGGTTGGTGAATCAACAACGGGACTTTCCACTCTTTGAGCAACGCCGCTATTTCGCGGGTTTTCACCCCGGAATAAGACGAGATACCGATATACAACGCCTTGCCCTGTTGTACGGCGCTGGCCAGCGCGCTGGCGGTTTCTTCCAGCGGGGTGTCCGGGTCGAAACGGTGGGAATAGAAGATGTCCACATAGTCGAGGCCCAGGCGCTGCAGGCTCTGGTCAAGGCTGGCGAGCACATACTTGCGTGATCCGCCGCCCTGACCGTAAGGACCGGGCCACATGTCCCAACCGGCCTTGCTGGAAATGATCAACTCGTCGCGGTACTGCTTGAAGTCCTCACGCAGCAAACGCCCGAAGTTGGTTTCAGCACTGCCATACGGCGGGCCGTAGTTGTTGGCCAGGTCGAAATGGTTGATGCCCAGGTCGAACGCCGTGCGCAACAGCGCACGCTGGGTGTCGATCGGCGTGCTGTCGCCGAAGTTGTGCCACAGGCCCAGGGACAGCGCCGGCAGCACCAACCCGCTGCGGCCCACGCGGCGGTAAGGGATGTAGTCGTAGCGGTTTTCGGCAGCGGTGTAAGTCATCGAATCCTCTCTTGTCTGTTTTATCTGAAATCTTCAACCGGTTTTGTCGCAAATCTGTTGGAAGGCCTCGCCAGTCCAAGGTTCTGACGCAGCGTGCGACCTTCGTATTCGGCTCTGAACAATCCGCGCCGTTGCAGCTCCGGTACAACGCCGCGGGCAAAATCCTCCAGACCGTCGGGCAAGTGCGGCACCAGCACATTGAAGCCATCCGCCGCGCCCTGCTCGAACCACTCCTGCAGGCGATCGGCAATCTGCACCGGCGTTCCCACCAGGCTGTAATGCCCGCGACCGCCAGCAATCCTGCGCCCCAGTTCGGCGAGGCTGAGGTGCTCCTGGCCCGCCAGCTCCGTCAGCAACTTTTGTCGGCTTTGCTGTCCGCTTTCAGTCAGCGGCAAGTCGGGCAACGGCCCGTCCAGCGGGTACTTCGACAAATCGAAGTTGCCCAGCATACGCCCAAGCAAGGCCACGCCAACCTCCGGTTCGACTAATTGCTGAAACGTTTCATATTTTTCCCGGGCTTCGCTTTCAGTTTGCCCGACGACCACGAAAACACCGGGCATGATCTTCAGCGAGTCGTCGCTGCGACCGTATCGACTCAAACGCCCTTTCAGGTCGCGATAAAACGCCTGGGCACTGGTCAGCGACGTCTGCGCGGTAAACACCACTTCGGCCGTCTGCGCCGCCAGCTCACGACCGGCCTCGGAAGAACCGGCCTGCACGATCACCGGTTGGCCCTGAGGGGAACGCGCTACGTTCAGCGGGCCTTTGACCCGGAAGTGTTCGCCGAGATGATCCAGCGTGTGGACTTTTTCCGGCTGGTAGTACGCACCACTGGCCTTGTCTCGGATAAAGGCGTCGTCTTCCCAACTGTCCCAAAGCCCGGTGACCACCTGATGAAACTCTCGCGCCCGGCTGTAGCGCTCGGCATGCCCAAGATGCTCGGTGCGGCCAAAGTTCAGCGCTTCGGCGGAATTGTCGGACGTCACCAGATTCCACCCCGCGCGTCCTCCTGAGAGATGATCCAGGGAAGCGAACTTGCGCGCGACATGGTACGGCTCGTTGTAGCTGGTGGTGGCCGTGGCAATCAGCCCGATATGCTCGGTCACCACGCTCAACGCCGAGAGCAGCGTCAGCGGTTCAAAATGGTCGGAACGGGCCATGCGACTGGCGATGGCCCCAGTCGCTGCCGCCACGCTGTCGGCGATGAACAAGGCATCGAATTTCGCCGCTTCGGCGATCTGCGCCAGGCGCTTGTAGTGGGCGAAGTCCAGGCCGGCATCGGCCGGCACTTGCGGATGGCGCCAGGCGGCGACGTGGTGTCCGGTCGCCATCAGGAAAGCGCCAAGCTTGAGCTGTCGGGTCATGGTCAGAAATCCTTGCGCAGTTGCACGCCGAAGTAGCGCTCGTCGTCCCGTGGCACGGCGCGGTAGATGTAGTTGCCGCCACTGGCCAGCAGCGGTGAGTAGGACTTGTCCGCGAGATTCTTGCCCAGCAGGGCCACGCGCCAGCCATTGTTGTAGTCGGCCAGGGCGACGCTGGCGTTCCAGATGCCGTAGGCGCCCTGCTTGGTGTCGACGTTCTGGCTGATGTCGTATTGCACTTCGCTCTGCCAGCTGAAGTCGGTGCCCAGCTCAATATCCAGGCCGTTATCCAGGGGGATGCTGTAGTCGGCACGCACATAGCTTTTCCAGTCCGGGCTGAACGGCAGTGGCTTGCCGTTGACGTTGCACGACGCTGCCGCACCTGCCGGGCAGGCGAATTCGTCGATGCGTGCGCGGGTGTAGGCCAGGGCGCCGGAGAACTTCAGTTGTTGGGTGGCCTGCAAGGCGTAATCGAGTTCGACGCCTTCGGTGCTGACACTGCCGGCGTTGATCAGGCGGGTCACCACTTGCCCTGCCACGGTATCGAAGAAGTTCGCCTGGTAGTTGTCGTAATCACTGTGGAACACCGCGACGTTGGTGGTCAGGCGATTGTTCCAGCTCGTGGCCTTGATACCGACTTCCCAGGTGTTGGAGGTTTCCGGCTTGAGCGCCTCGGTGTCCCGTGGCTGCATGTTGAAGAACACGTTGTAGGCCGGGCCTTTGTAGCCACGCGAGTAGGTCAGGTACGTGGTGACGGCATCACTCAAGTCGTACTGCACGCCAAGACGTCCGGACCAGCCATCTTCATCCACCGAACCGGAGCTGCTGGTGCCTGGCTGAATGCCGCTGACGGCGGTGGCCGACGTCGATACCCGGCGGTGATTGTATTCCAGTTCATCGTGGGTGTAGCGCAGGCCGGCGATGCCGCGAAAATCCGGGGTGAAATTGAGGGTACTTTCACCGAACACCGCGTAGCTGTCGCTGCTGGTGCTGTAATCGGCGACCCCACGGTTGACGCTGGTGGGCGTGGTCAAGGTGCGCTGATAAGTCTCGTCGTCCTTGCCGTGCATGTAGAACAGACCACCCACGTATTCGAGGAATTCGCCTGTCGGTGAAGCCAGGCGCAGCTCTTGCGAGTATTGGTCGAAGGCCAGGTCGCCCTTGTCGGCGGTGCCGGGGAACGCCGCGGTTACCGTGCTCAAGCGGTCTCCGTCCTGATACTGGGTGTTGTCCCAACCACGCCAGGCGGTGATCGAAGTCAGGGTGAAATCGCCCAGCTGCCAGTCGAGTTGGCCAGACAGGCCTTTGTTGATGTCTTCGACGTGGGTGCGGGTTTGGGTGTTGATGTCGCGGTTGTCACTGGACGCCCGCACCGGGCTCAAGGCATTGGCGAACGCAGGCGTCAGGGATTTGCTGACCACGCCATTGGGCGCATCGTCGTGGGACTGCATGTAGTCGGCAATCAGCGTAAAGGTGAGGTCTTCATTCGGGGTGAATTGCAGTTTGCCGCGCGCGCCCTTGTGGTTGTAACCGTTGACCTCCTGGCCGTTGTAGCGGTTATCGACGTTGCCGTCGTAGGTGCCGAACAGCGTGGTGATCGAGCCTATGAGCGTACCCGGAACCAGGCTGCCGCCGAGGCCGAAGCGGGTACGGCTTTCGTTGCCGCTGTAGTACGACTGATCGATGTAGCCTTGGGTTTCGGCGGTCGGGGCGCGGCTGGTGATGTTGAGCACGCCGGCCGAGGCGTTCTTGCCGAACAGAGTGCCCTGCGGCCCGCGCAGCACTTCGACGCGCTCCAGATCCAGCAGGTCCAGGGTCGACTGGCCCGGACGGGCATAGACCACGCCGTCGATCACCGTGGCCACGGTCGGCTCGACGCCCGGCGAGGTGGAAATGGTCCCGACGCCGCGAACGAACAGCGAAGTGTCCTTGTTCGACGCGCCGGTACGGAAATTCAGCGATGGCACTTGCTGGACGATGCTAGACACGCTGGTGCGGTTGTCGCGCTCCAGTTGCTCGCCATCGAGCACGGTTACCGCCACCGGGATTTTCTGCAGCGACTCTTCGCGGCGAGTGGCGGTGACCGTCACGGACTTGAGGGTGGGCTCCTGTTCGGCGTTGTCGGCGGCGAAAGCACCCGGCACGGGCAGCGCCGCCAATCCGGCGAACAGCCAGCCAAGGTGCGTGCGACGTGGTGTGGCGGCGCGAATCGATTGCGCCAGTTTTTGTGATTCCCCAGAGGTGAAGTGCATGGTCTGCCCGCTCGAAAATTGCCCTGAACCGCTGCCGTTCTGCGACGACAGTGCGAGTGAAGTTGTCTTGGGCATTCGCTCGAGCGAGTAGCAGACAGAACGCCTTGTTAGCGCTAACATCATCAGTATTGGCGGCGGCCACATAGAGCGTCCAATACTGAAAAATTACTTTTATATGCCTTTTTGTTTTTTAAGAGGGATCGTCCGTTGAGTGAAGACAAGCCCCGCAAACGCCGTGGCGCCGGCCGCGTCACCCTGGACGCCGTGGCTCGCCAGGCGGGTGTTTCGGCGATTACGGTGTCGCGCTACTTCAATCAGCCAGACCAGGTGTCACCGGAACGCCGCGAGCGCATCGCCTCCGTGGTCGCGGCGCTGGGTTACGTACCCAACCTGGTGGCCGGGGGGCTAGCGTCGGCCCGCGGCAAGATCGTCGGCATGGTGATCCCGAACATCTCCGGGCCGATCTTCGCCAACACCATCCAGGGCTTCAGCGACACCCTCAGCCGCCACGGTTACCAGCTACTATTGGCATCGAGTTACTTCGACGCCACACAGGAAGAAAGCGCGGTGCGGGCGTTTCTTGGCTGGTCGCCGGCAGCGTTGGTGCTGACCAGCCACTTCCATAGTGCCGGCACCGAAAAGCTGATCGCCGAAGCGGATATTCCAGTGATCGAAACCTGGGACTACCAACCCGAGCGCGAGCCGCTGCAAATCGGTTTTTCGCATTTCGAGGTGGGCGTGACAGCCGCGCGTTACCTGCATGGCAAGGGTTATCGGCGCATTGCATTCGTACAGAACAGCGCACCGGGAGACTTCAGTGCGCTGGAACGACGTGACGGCTATGCGGCCACCGTGCGTGAGTTTGGGCTTGAGCCCTGGGTGTTCGCCCCGAATGCCGATCACGCCCCGTTCGAAGCCGGCAAGCAAGCCATGCAGGCTTTGATGAACGCCTCACCACGACCCGACGCCATCATCTTCGCCAACGACAACCTCGCCGCCGGCGGCTTGCTGGCCGGGCAACGCGCCGGCCTGAACATCCCCCAGGACTGCGCGGTACTCGGCTTCGGAGATTACCCCTTCGCCGAAATGCTCCTGCCAAGCTTGAGCACCATCAAGCCACCGGCGCTGGAGATCGGCGTACTTGCGGCAACCCGGGTGCTGGAGAGTCTGGGCGTGCTGCCGGTGGAGGATGAGGTCAAGCGCTTGAATCTGCTGGCGTGTCGGGTGATCGAGCGCGAGAGTGCTTGAGCGACAGGCATCCTTTACGGATCTGCCACGCTCCTGTCAGGCCGATAACTCGCGCAGAGCTGCAGCCGCCAAAAAACCCGACCTTGAGCTGTAGCGCCGGTCCCGCCTGACAGTCTGATCAATGCGCTCAAGCAATTGCTCAGGTAGCGTGGCGTTGAAGCGCACCGACTTGCCGAAGTACGGCGTGACATCGAACTCCACCACACCCCACACGCCGCCAGCGTAATCGGGGTTATCGATATGGACGTCGATCTCGCGAACCTGAGGCAGTGGATCGCCATCGGCAACCAGACCTTCATAGTGCAGGGACAATGCCTCTTTCACATTTTCGAATGCCTCGGCAACTGTCGTGCCTGCGGAGAAACAACCCGGTACGTCCGGGATGATCACTCCGTAGTCTGAGTCGGCATCCTTGTGCAGAACGACCGGGAATTTCATTTGGATGAATCCTTCCTGTGACAAGTCCGCATCGGGACTCTCGTATCCAATGACAGGCCTCATTTCAGACCCGCCTGTTTCAATATGCTGTTGATCGTTCCCTTTGGAAGATCAGAGTCCGGGTGCTTGATCGTCACCCTACCTGGCTTGTGCGAATGCTTGTATTGATGGTGACTGCCTTTCACAGCCACCAGATACCAACCATCCTCCTCGATCATCCTGATCATCTCCCGACTCCGCATTCCCTTCGCCCTGTTCGTCAGCAACTGCGACGTAATGTAGGCGGTGGAGCAGGGATTTAATACACACCATACACACTATGCAAAATATTAGTCGATTTTGCTACGCCGATTTCTCGCCCAGACCAGCGGCTACTGCGCCCCCGCAAACACCTCCCCCAACCAATCTACAAACACCCGAACCCGTGGCGACATGTGTCGGTTGTGTGGATAAAGCACTGAAACCGGCATCGGTGGCGGCGGTGTTTCGATAAGGACTTCCTTTATCTGCCCTTGGGCGATCTGCGTTTCCATCCGGTAGTGCGGGCACTGGATCAGACCCAACCCGGCAATCGCCGAGGCTGCATATATCTCCGCACCAAACACCGAAACGGCGCCCTCGATGGCCACCTCCTTGAGCTCGCCATCGTCCATGAATTCGAACGGAAACAACTTGGCCGTCGTACGTGAAACGTAGTTCACCGCGCGGTGATTTTTCAGGTCGTCGAGGCTTTTCGGCTCGCCGTATTTACGCAGGTAGGCCGGACTGGCGCAGGTAATCTGGCGCAGGTTCGCAACACGCTTGCCGATCAGCGTGGAATCGCCAAGAGCGCCAGCGCGTAGCACGCAATCGACACCTTCGGTAATGAGGTCAACATGGCGGTCGGCCTCGCTGATGGACAGTTCGATGTCCGGGTAGCGCGCCATGAATTGCGGCAAGGCCGGGATCACGAAATGTTTGGCCAAGGTTCCGTGCAAGTCGACCCGCAGACGCCCTTTTGGCGCCACGCCGCGAAACGCCAGTTCGGCCTCTTCCAGCTCTGCCAGCAGTTGCACACAACGCAGGTAATACGCCTCGCCGTCCAGCGTGGGACGCACCTTGCGTGTGCTGCGCTCGAGCAAGCGTGTGCCGAGCCAGGCTTCGAACTGGTTCAGGGCGTGGGTCAGCGTCGCGCGTGGCAGATCCAGGTCATTCGCAGCCAGGGTAAAGCTGCTGCGCTCATAGATCCGGACGAACACCTTCATCGCTTTGACCTGATCCACGGCGGGCTCCTTGATTGTTGGCGATTATTGAACAGTCAAGGCAACTCTGCTGCATTTATCGGCCTGGGTAAACATGTGAAATTGGCCCCACACCCCATCGACAGGAACATCGCCATGACTACTCAAACCTCCAGGGTTGCCCTCGTAACCGGCGCCTCCCGCGGTATAGGCGCGGTCATTGCCAGGCAACTGGCCAACGAAGGTTTCGCCGTCGCGATCAACTATGCCAACAGCGCCAGCGAAGCTTCGAAACTGGTCGTGGAGTTACGTCCGGCTGGCCATCAAGCCATAGCGATCAAGGCGGACGTGGCCAGTGCCGACGACGTGCGCCGGATGTTCGATGAGACCGAGACCCAGTTGGGCAAGGTCGACGTGCTGGTGAACAACGCCGGCATTCTCAAGGTCATGCCGCTGGCGCAACACAGCGACGAATTGTTCGAACAGAACTTCAACATCCATGCGCGCGGTACTTTCAACACCCTGCGCGAAGCCGCCACTCGCTTGAATAGCGGCGGCCGGATCATCAATTTCTCCAGCAGTACCGTGGGCCTGAACCTGCCGGGCTACGCCGTGTACATTGCCAGCAAGGCAGCGGTGGAATCGTTGACCCAAGTGTTTGCCAAGGAAATGCGCGGGCGCAATATCACGGTCAATGCCGTGGCGCCGGGGCCGGTGGCGACTGACTTGTTCCTGCACGGCAAGAGCGAAGAGCAGATCCAGAACTTCGCCAAAATGGCGCCGCTTGAGCGGCTCGGGCAACCAGAGGATATTGCCCGTGTCGTGTCGTTTTTGGTCGGGCCGGACTCGGCGTGGGTCAATGGGCAGATTCTGCGGGTGAATGGCGGGCTGGTTTAACTAAGCTCACATTGAAACCGCGGCGGCGCCGATCGCGAGCAAGCTCGCTCCTACAGGGAGGCACACACCATGCACACCACCATCATCATCACGTTCGGCCTGATCCTGCTCGCCATGATGCTGTACATCGGCGAAAAAATCGGCTTTCCCCGCCAGGTCCTCGCCTACAGCTTTATCGTGCTGTGGCTGGCCCTGACGCTGATCAATGGCGCGGTGGGCATCGTGCATGCCGGCCAGCCATTGGGAACGGAGGTGATGGTCGGCAGCGCCGTGTTCGGTATCCCGGTGGCGGCGCTGGTGTTGTTCATGGTGTTGACCACCGAGACCTGAAGGCCCGCTCAACGCACCAGGTGCAAGAACTGCATGTGCCTTTCGTACTGATCAAGGATGTCGTTGATGATCTGCTCCTTGGTGTATCCCACCAGGTCGTAGTTCTGGCTGCCCTCGCTCAAATGCACTTCGGCCCGGTAATAACGACGATTATTGAGCTCCTTGGCACCCATGCCACCCCGGGCAAACGACGGCGTAAAGTAACCGCGCATTTGCACCTGATAGATGAATGGGTGCTCGTCGCCGTGACCGATTTCCAGGCTGACGCTGTCATTGACCGGCTCCGGGTGAGTCACGACGCTCAGACCCTTTTCGATAAACACCGCCGACACCTCTTCGATGGCCGGGCGCACCGTCGAATCGAGGAAGCGATAGACCTCGTCCCGCGACGGGAAATGCACCGCCTGGCTCAAGCGCTGACGCCAACCACCGCGCCGCGAGCCGGACACTGGCGCCAGGGAATGCATCTGTGCGATCTGCTTCTGCGATTCCAGATAAAACGCTTTATGTAGCCCCCACATCATCAACAGCAAAATCAGCGAGAACGGCAGCGAAGTCAGGACCACGGCTGACTTCAACGCATCGATGCTGCCGGAAAACAGCAACGCGCTGGTCACCAGCGCGGTCATCGCGCCCCAGAACACCCGCAGCCATTTCGGTCCGTCTTCATCGGGGTTGCCGCCCTTGGCGGACAGCGTCGACAACACCACGGTGCCGGAGTCGGCGGAGGTGACGAAGAACACGAAGCTGATGAACACCGTGACCGCGATCACGGTTTTGCTCCAAGGGTAGGTTTCCAGCAGCAGGTAGAGGGTCATCGACGGATTCTGGATGGCCGACAGGCCCAGCGCCGACATGCCGTGGTTGAGCACTTGGTCGATGGCGCTGTTGCCGAAGATCGACATCCACGCCAGGGTGAAACCCAGCGGAATCAACAGCACGCCGAAGACGAACTCGCGGATGGTCCGGCCACGGGAAATCCGCGCAATGAACAGGCCCACGAACGGCGACCAGGCGATCCACCAGGCCCAGTAGAACACCGTCCAGCCACCCAGCCAGTCGCTGGGCTTGTCGTAGGCGTAGAGGTCAAAACTCTTCATCGGCAAGGCGCCAAGGTAGTCGCCAACGTTCTGGATCAGGGTATTGAGCAGATGCTGGGTGGGCCCGGCGAACAACACGAACAGCAGCAGCGCACAGGCCAGCAGCATGTTGATGTCGGACATCACCCGCACGCCCTTGTCGACGCCGGACACCGCCACGATGATCGCCGCGCCCATCATCAACGTGATCAGGCCGACCTGAATCCACTGGGTATGAGCGATGCCGAACAGGTAGTCCAGGCCCGAGTTGAGGTGCAACACGCCAAAGCCCATGTCGGCACCGAGACCGAAGACCGTGGCGATGATGCCGAAGCCGTCTACCGCATAGCCAATGGGGCCGTTGATGCGCTTGCCGATCAGCGGGTACAGCGCCGAGCGCAAGGCCAGCGGCAGGTTATGCCGGTAGGCGAAATAGGCCAGCGCCATGCCGACAAAGGCGAACACGCCCCAGCCATGCAGGCCCCAGTGCAGGAACAGAATTTGCATCGCCTGCCGCGCCGCATCCGCCGTGCCCGCCTCGCCCTGAGGCGGTTGCAGCATGTGGGTCAGGGGTTCGGACACGCAAAAGAAAAACAGCGTAATGCTGATCCCGGCGGCGAACAGCATGCCGGCCCAGGACAGATAACTGAATTCGGGCTCGTCGTGGTCGGCACCGAGTTTGATCTTGCCGTAGCCCGATAACGCGGTGACCACCACGAAGACCAGATACAGGGTCATCGCCAGCATGTAGTACCAGCCAACCGTGTTGGCTGCCCAGTTTTGCGCCGCCAGCAACCAGGCGCCGGCCTGCTCGGGCATGGCCATGACCACGACACCGAACAACAGAATGAAGGTCGCCGAGAAATAGAACACCGGCGGATTCATGCGGATCAGGCCGCTTGGGGGAATGGACGATGCACTCATTGAAGGTGCACCTCGGAGGGGTCGAACGTGGCTGTAGAAATCGGACTCAGCAAAGGCAAGCCTCCTGTTGTGAGCGGGCAGCGAACCACCGGTTTAACTTGAATGAACGTTCAAGTTAAACATGAATAGGGTGCTAAGGACTAATCGCAGGGCTCGGCGGTTGTGGATTTACGCTAGCTCAAAGATGGGTAGGACACGGGAACTGGGGGGATTGTCGTGTAGCTCTTCGCGGGCAAGCCTCGCTCCTACAGGTTTGCGTCGAACATGCGAACGACGCAGCTCTGTAGGAGCGAGGCTTGCCCGCGAAGAGGCCGGAGTCGTCAGTGAAGATTCAGCAGCTTACTTCTGCGCCCCATCATCCAGCTGCAAATTCGCCTGGGTCAGGTTGCTGCCCGCCGGTACGCTGCGGGTCAGCCAGACATTGCCGCCAACGGTCGAGCCCTTGCCGATGGTGATCCGCCCCAGAATGGTCGCGCCGGCGTAAATCACCACGTCATCCTCGACGATCGGATGCCGCGGCTGGCCCTTCTGCAACTGGCCGTCTTCGTCCGCTGGAAAGCGCTTGGCACCCAAGGTCACCGCCTGATAAATCCGCACCCGCTCGCCGATGATCGCGGTCTCGCCGATTACCACACCGGTCCCGTGGTCGATGAAAAAACTGCGGCCGATCTGCGCGCCCGGATGGATGTCGATACCCGTGGCCGAGTGGGCGATTTCCGCACTGATCCGGGCCAGCAACGGCAGCCCGGCGCGATATAGATGGTGGGCGAGGCGATGGTGGATCACCGCCAGAATACCGGGATAGCACAGCAGCACTTCATCGACGCTACGTGCCGCCGGGTCACCGTGATAGGCCGCCAGAACGTCGGTGTCCAAAAGGCTGCGCAGCGCCGGCAACGCGAGGGCGAAGTCCTGGATGATCTGAATGGTCTTGGCCTCTACTTCAGTGTCGGCCTGGGCGCTGTGTCGGGCGGCGTAGCGCAACTCAAGTCGCGCCTGAGCCAGCAACGCATTCAACGCCACATCGAGGGTGTGGCCAACGTAGAAATCTTCACTCTCTTCGCGCAAGTCCACCGGCCCCAGGCGCATGGGGAACAGCGCACCGCAGAGCGCTTCGAGAATGTCCGCCATGGCCGCCCGCGACGGCAACTCGCGACCACCCTGCTCACCGCTGGCGCGGCCGTTTTGTGCACGCCACTGCTCACGCGCCGTGCGCAGTTGGCTGACGATGGTTTGCAATTGCCAATGGCTGGAACGCTCACTCACGGTAAAAACTCCTCACGGGCGGCCGGACTGTCGGGCCGCACTGACGGCGATTACTTTACGGCAAGGCCCGCAAGCCAAATTAAGAACCAATTGTGCTGTCGTAAGCACAATCGGCTATAAGCGATTGGCGGTTGCCCCGACAAAGTGGCGTGCCTATAGTCCAGAGACCTTTCACCGCCAGTACGGACCCATGATCAAACAACAGCTTGCCCGCTTTAATCGTCTCGACCTGCTCGGTCAGCCCACCGCCCTGGAAAAACTCGAACGCCTGTCGGCCTGGCTGGGGCGCGACGTCTACGTCAAACGCGACGACCTGACCCCACTGGCCATGGGCGGCAACAAGCTGCGCAAACTTGAATTCCTGGCAGCCGATGCCCTGGCCCAGGGCGCCGATACATTGATCACGGCCGGCGCGCTGCAGTCCAACCATGTGCGCCAGACCGCTGCCATTGCAGCCAAGCTGGGTCTTGGCTGCGTGGCCCTGCTGGAAAACCCGCTGGGCACCGACGACGCCAACTATGTCGGCAATGGCAATCGGTTGTTGCTGGACCTGTTCGATGCCAAGGTCGAACTGGTAGAAAACCTGGATAACGCCGACGAGCAACTGCAAGCCCTGGCAGCCCGTCTGCGCAGCAACGGCAAGAAGCCGTACCTGGTGCCTATCGGTGGCTCGAATGCGCTGGGCGCCCTGGGTTATGTGCGAGCCGGGTTGGAACTGGCCGAGCAGATCAAGGACACCGGACTGAACTTTGCCGCGGTCGTCCTGGCCTCGGGCAGCGCCGGGACACACAGCGGCCTGGCATTGGCGTTGAGCGAAGCGTTGCCGGATTTGCCAGTCATCGGCGTCACGGTTTCGCGCAGCGATGAAGATCAACGGCCAAAAGTACAGGGCCTGGCCGAGCGTACCGCCGAGTTGTTGGGGGTGCCATTGCCGGCGAGCTTCAAGGTTGAGTTGTGGGACGAATATTTCGCGCCGCGCTATGGCGAGCCCAATGCCGGGACGCTGGCCGCGGTGAAGCTGGTGGCCGGTCAGGAAGGCCTGTTGCTGGACCCGGTCTACACTGGCAAGGCCATGGCGGGATTGCTGGACGGGATTGGACGCCAGCGTTTCGATGAGGGACCGATCATCTTCCTGCACACCGGTGGGGCTCCGGCGTTGTTTGCCTATACAAGCTTTTTGTAGGGCCAGACGTTAGAAAATCATATATTCATTAAAAGCATAACAAAAATAGAATTTATTATTTTCTAATCTAAAAGCGTCATCATATAGTCTCGCCGCAGGCGAATTTGTAACGCGACGCGTACGTTGCTTTAAGGCAGGATAACGCAGTCATCAAAATCCCGAATTTGCCAACTTTCCTTAAGCGTCTTCCATAAGAAAACACAGGGGCTTGTCATGAATTTTTCCGCACTACGTCGAAATCTGCTGGTGGGTTCGCTGGGCCTGGCACTCAGTGCCGGCCTGATCGGCCAGGCAGTGGCCGGTGAGCAACTGCAACAAATCAAGGACAAAGGCGTGATCAACGTCGGCCTGGAAGGCACCTACCCACCGTTCAGTTTCGTCGACGCCGACGGCAAGCTGACCGGCTTCGAAGTCGAATTCTCCGAAGCCCTGGCCAAAGAGCTGGGTGTGAAGGTCAAACTGCAACCGACCAAATGGGACGGCATCCTCGCGGCACTGGAATCCAAGCGTCTGGACGCCGTGGTCAACCAGGTGACCATCTCCGAAGAGCGCAAGAAGAAGTATGACTTCTCCGAGCCCTACACCGTCTCCGGGATTCAGGCGCTGGTATTGACCAAGAAAGCCGCCGAACTGAACATCAAGTCGGCTGCCGACCTGGGTGGCAAGAAAGTCGGCGTAGGCCTGGGCACCAACTACGAGCAGTGGGTCAAAGCCAATGTCCCAACCGCTGACGTGCGCACCTACGAAGATGATCCGACCAAGTTCCAGGACCTGCGTGTCGGCCGTATCGACGCCATCCTGATCGACCGCCTGGCCGCGCTGGAATACGCCAAGAAAGCCAAGGACACCACCGCTGCCGGCGATGCGTTCTCCCGTCAGGAAGCCGGTATTGCCCTGCGCAAAGGCGAGCCTGAACTGCTGGCAGCCGTGAACAAGGCCATCGACAAGCTGCGCGCCGACGGCACGCTGAAAAAGCTTTCGGAAAAATACTTCAGCGCTGACGTCACCCAATAATGGAAGAAGCTTTTCAACTCGCACTGGACTCCCTGCCCTTTCTGCTCAAGGGGGCGTACTACACGGTCGTCTTGAGCCTGGGCGGGATGTTCTTCGGCCTGGTGATGGGCTTCGGCCTGGCACTGATGCGCCTTTCACGCTTCAAGCTGGTGAGCTGGATCGCCCGCATCTACGTGTCGTTCTTTCGCGGCACGCCGTTGCTGGTGCAACTGTTCGTGATCTATTACGGCTTGCCGCAATTGGGCATGGAACTCGATCCACTGCCGGCGGCCCTGATCGGCTTCTCGCTGAACATGGCGGCCTACGCCTGCGAAATCCTGCGTTCCGCGATCAGCTCCATCGAGCGCGGTCAGTGGGAAGCCGCTGCCAGTATCGGCATGACCCGTGCGCAAACCCTGCGACGGGCCATCCTGCCGCAGGCGATGCGTACCGCATTGCCGCCACTGGGCAACAGCTTCATCTCGCTGGTCAAGGATACCGCGCTGGCCGCTACCATCCAGGTGCCGGAGCTGTTCCGCCAGGCGCAACTGATTACCGCCCGCACCTTCGAAGTGTTCACCATGTACCTTGCCGCCGCGCTGATCTACTGGGTCCTGGCCACGGTGCTGTCGCACCTGCAGAACCAGCTGGAAGCACGGGTCAACCGGCACGACCAGGAGTCCTGACCCCATGATTGTCGTGGAAAAACTGACAAAGCAGTTCAAGGGTCAAGTCGTGCTCAACGGCATCGATCTGCAAGTGAAGGAAGGTGAGGTGGTGGCGATCATCGGGCCTAGCGGCTCGGGCAAGACCACCTTCCTGCGTTGCCTGAACTTCCTTGAAGAACCCACCAGCGGCCGGATCAAGGTCGGCGACATCGAAGTCGATACCAGCCGCCCGTTGAACCAGCAACAGAGCCTGGTGCGCCGTTTGCGCCAGCACGTGGGCTTCGTGTTCCAGAACTTCAACCTGTTCCCCCATCGCACCGCCCTGGAAAACGTTATCGAAGGCCCGATCATCGTCAAGAAGATCGCGCACGCCGACGCCGTTGCCCTGGGTAAAAAACTGTTGGCCAAGGTTGGCCTGGCAGGCAAGGAGGACGCTTACCCGCGTCGCCTTTCAGGGGGTCAGCAACAGCGTGTGGCGATAGCCCGCGCGCTGGCGATGGAACCGGAAGTGATTCTGTTCGACGAACCGACCTCGGCGCTCGACCCCGAGCTGGTGGGTGAAGTGCTGGCGACCATCCGCGGCCTGGCCGACGAGAACCGCACCATGGTCATCGTCACCCACGAAATGGCTTTCGCCCGTGACGTGGCCAATCGCGTGGTGTTTTTCGACAAGGGTGTGATCGTCGAACAAGGCGAAGCAAAGGCATTATTTGCGAATCCCAAGGAAGAGCGCACCAAGCAGTTCCTCAGCAAGTTCCTGAACAACGCACACAACTAAACCCCTTGTAACACCTGTCAACTTCCATGGATGGAAGTGACACCCTCATCGTAAAACCTCCTACTCTTACATAATTAAATATACGTGCATGACAAGCACACTTTGTCAGCACCATCGATACATATATGTATTGCGCAACAGATTTACCGACTGAACATCAGTCGCACCCAATCTGCGCCAAACCCTCAAAAAATGGCGCTCAGAGCAGGTAGATTCGACGCGCCGGGACAGTTTATTAACTTCAATGCGTAGGATTATTCTGAATAACACCCAACTTCCCACTTAACCAACTTGCTCTATTGACACCTACTCCGACTCACTCTTATCTAGTCTCCTTCCAGCGGCACCCATCACGCTCAATCATTATTTAAAAATCAAAGTAATGAACGGTTTTGCTGTTCGAGCTCACGTTTTATTTTTCCGAAACGGACTTCAATGCAAAACATCAAGGAGACCTCCATGACAAGCACCTCAAATAAAACCGGACTTGCCGCCCCGATGCTGGCGCAATCGCACAAGGCCGGAATCAACCTCGCCTCGGCGACGCACTTGCTGATCGAGGTGCCGCCCTACCCCGCGATGGACGAAGGCGACCTGATCGAACTGTTCTGGGACAACTGCTACGTCGCCTCCAGGGTCCTGATGGCCGATGAGATTGGCCGCCCCGTCCTGCTTCGGGTACCCGAGAGCTTTATCGCCAGTGGCTCCTCTCGCGTCCACTATCGAATCATGCAGATAGGGCAAGCACCGATCGTATCGCCTGCCAGGCGCGTGCAGTCCAAACTCGAGTGTCCCGGCGGCCAGGTGTCTGCGCTCAGTGGCGACGAGAACCAGAGCCTGGCCCCGGTAAACATTCCCGGAACGATTCGCCGCCAGGGGGTGAACCCCAACCAGGTCAAGCGCGGCGTGCCAGTGACCATCGAGCCGTACCTGAACATGGCTGTCGATGACGAGATCACCCTGCGCTGGGGCGACGCCCGCATGGATTTGCCCCCACTCAAGGAAAGTGATGTGGGCCAGCCGGTTCAGGTCTGGGTGCCACCGGCGATCATTCTTGAAGCCGGCGAAGACCTGCGACTGGAGGTGACTTACTGCATCCTCGATCGCGTAGGCAACAATTCGCGCTGGGCGCCAGCACGGACGTTGAAGATTGGCTGTGCCAATCGACCTTCTATACATATTCCTAAAAGTTAGTTCAAAAAACATTTATACACGTTTAGGGTATATAAACCGGACCACCGGACATTCTTGTTTTCGTTCGCCGCACCCTGCGGCGTTTTCATGAGATGTGAGGTAGGTATGGTCCGGAACACAATCACCCCAGTGCAGATCGCCAGGGCATTGCGTGTAGCCAAGGAGTGGCACTGATGTCCAGTCTGGCTGATGCAATCGTCCAGAGTGACCTGGACATCGCCCCATTGTTGTTGCCCGCGCAAGTGCTGCGCAACGACGCTCAAGCCATCAAGGCCGCCTTTGAGCTGGCGCAGGTCGCGCGCCTGCAAGCAGCCAGGCGCGACCGGCAGCGCAAGCTGCCGTGGTCGGAAATCGAACAATTCACCCGAAGTGGCCTGGGCAGTATCGCCATTCCCCGCGAGTACGGTGGCCCGCAGGTTTCATTCGTCACCCTGGCCGAAGTCTTCGCGATCATTTCCGCGGCGGACCCGGCCCTGGGGCAGATTCCACAGAACCAGTTCGGCATCCTCAACCTGGTACTCGGCAGCGCCACCGAGGCGCAGAAAAAACAGCTGTTCAAGAGCGTTCTGGAAGGCTGGCGAATCGGCAATGCCGGACCGGAACGCGGCGCTAAAAACACTCTGGAACTCAAGGCGCGCATCACCGCCGACGGCGATGGTTTCGTCCTCAACGGGCAGAAGTTCTATTCCACCGGCGCGCTGTTCGCGCACTGGGTCGCGGTCAAGGCGCTCAATGACGACGGCAAGCAAGTGCTGGCCTTCGTTCGTCGCGGTACGCCGGGGCTGCGCATCGTCGATGACTGGTCCGGTTTCGGCCAGCGCACCACCGCCAGCGGCACCATCTTGCTCAACAACGTGCGGGTCGACGCCGAGCTGGTGGTGGATAACTGGAAGATCAACGACACGCCCAATACTCAGGGTGCGGTTTCGCAGTTGATCCAGGCCGCCATCGATGCCGGCATCGCCCGGGGCGCCCTTGATGACGCCATCGAGTTCGTGAAAACCCGCGCACGGCCTTGGGTCGACGCCAACGTTGAACGGGCCAGCGACGACCTGTACGTCATCGCCGATATCGGCAAGCTGAAAATCGAATTGCACGCTGCCGAAGCATTGCTGCGCAAGGCCGGGCAGGTGCTCGACCAGGTGAGCGCCGCGCCGCTCACCGCCGAGTCCGCCGCCCGCGCTTCGATTGCCGTCGCCGAAGCCAAAGTGTTGACCACCGAGATCTCGTTGCTGGCCAGCGAAAAGCTGTTCGAGCTGGCCGGCAGCCGCGCCACCCTTGCCGAATTCAACCTCGACCGTCACTGGCGCAACGCCCGGGTGCACACCCTGCACGACCCGGTGCGCTGGAAATATCACGCGGTTGGCGCCTATCACCTGAACGGCACTTTGCCCGCTCGTCATTCCTGGATTTAACGACCAGACATCTGGAGAAACTTATGACTCTTTCTCACCCCGTCGCGGTCATCACCAGCGATGAGCAAGCCCTGATCGTCGCCAGCGACCTGGCCGAAGATTTCAAACGCGACAGCGCCCTGCGCGACCGTGAACGCCGTTTGCCGCACCCGGAGCTGGAAGTGTTTTCCCGCTCGGGCCTGTGGGGCATCAGCGTGCCGAAGGAATACGGCGGCGCGGGCGTTTCCAACGTCACGCTGGCCAAGGTCATCGCACTGATTGCCCAGGCGGATGGCTCCCTCGGGCAAATCCCACAGAACCATTTCTACGCGCTGGAAGTGCTGCGCGTGAACGGCAGCGAAGCGCAGAAAAAGCGCCTGTACGCCGAAGTACTGGCCGGTCAGCGCTTCGGTAATGCGCTGGCAGAGCTCGGAACCAAAACAGCCCATGATCGCGTCACCAGCCTGACGAGCGATGGTGACGGCTATCGCATCAACGGCCGCAAGTTCTACGCCACCGGGGCGATTTACGCCCAGCGCATTCCGACCTCGGTGATCGATGAAAACGGTGTGCAGCAACTGGCCTTCGTCCCGCGCGACAGCAAGGGCCTGACGGTGATCGACGACTGGAGCGGCTTCGGCCAGCGCACCACCGGCAGCGGTTCGGTGGTGTTCGAAGATGTCTTTGTGGCCGCCGAAGACGTGATCCCGTTCCAGACAGCCTTCGAGCGTCCAACACCGGTTGGCCCGCTGGCGCAGATTCTCCATGCCGCCATCGACACCGGCATCGCCCGCGCGGCCTATGAAGATGCGCTGCATTTCGTGCGCACCAAAACCCGGCCGTGGATCGACGCCACCCATGAAAAAGCCACCGACGACCCACTGACCCTCAAGAGTTTCGGCCACTTGAGCATTCGCCTGCACGCCACTGAAGCCATGCTCGAACGCGCCGGTGAATTCCTCGACAAGGCCCAGGCCGACACCAGCGCCGAGAGCGTTGCCGCCGCGTCGATCGCCGTCGCCGAAGCCCGCGCTATCAGCACCGAAGTCTCCCTCGCCGCCGGCACCACCTTGTTCGAACTGGCCGGCAGCCAGGCCACCCTGATCGAGCACGGCCTGGATCGCCATTGGCGCAACGCCCGGGTGCATACCCTGCACGACCCGGTTCGCTGGAAATACCACGCGGTCGGCAACTACTACCTCAACGATGAAAACCCGCCACTGCGGGGGACCATCTGATGGCCGACGCGAAAAAGAAGATCCTGCTCAACGCGTTCAACATGAACTGCATCGGGCACATCAACCATGGCTTGTGGACGCATCCACGGGACACCTCGACCCAGTACAAGACGATCGAATACTGGACCGACCTGGCACAGTTGCTGGAACGCGGGCTGTTCGACGGTTTGTTCATCGCCGACATCGTCGGCGTCTATGACGTGTACCAGAACTCGGTGGACGTGCCGCTCAAAGAGTCGATCCAGTTACCGGTCAACGACCCGTTGCTGCTGGTTTCGGCGATGGCTGCGGTGACGAAAAACCTGGGCTTCGGCCTCACCGCCAACCTCACCTACGAGCCGCCGTACCTGTTCGCCCGGCGCATGTCGACGCTGGATCACCTGAGTCGCGGTCGCGTGGGCTGGAACATTGTCACCGGCTACCTCGACAGCGCGGCCAAGGCCATGGGCCTGAGCGAACAAGTCGAGCATGACCGCCGCTACGACCAGGCCGATGAATACCTGGAGGTGCTCTACAAACTCTGGGAAGGCAGTTGGGAAAACAGCGCGGTACTCAACGATCCGCAGCAGCGCATCTACGCTGCGCCAGAAAAAGTGCACAAGGTCGAGCACAAAGGCGAGTTCTATCAGGTCGAGGGTTACCACCTGTGCGAGCCGTCACCGCAACGCACGCCGGTGCTGTTCCAGGCGGGCAGCTCCGATCGCGGTTTGCTGTTCGCCGGGCGCCACGCCGAGTGCGTGTTCATCAGCGGTTCGAACAAGTCGTCGACCAAGATTCAGGTGGACAAGGTCCGCGCCAGCGCTGTCGAGGCCGGGCGTAATCCTGAGGACATCAAGGTGTTCATGGGGCTGAACGTGGTCGTCGGCGCCACTGAAGAACTGGCCTGGGCCAAGCACGCCGAATACCTGAGCTACGCCAGCGCCGAGGCCGGCGTGGCGCATTTTTCGGCGTCTACCGGTATCGATTTTTCCGAATACGCCATCGACGAACCGATCCAGTACGTCAAGAGCAACGCGATCCAGTCGGCGACCAAAAACCTGCAGAACAACGACTGGACCCGACGCAAATTGCTCGAGCAACACGCCCTCGGTGGGCGCTACATCACCGTGGTCGGTTCGCCTGGGCAGGTGGCCGACGAACTGGAATCGTGGATCGCCGAAACCGGCCTGGACGGCTTCAACCTGACGCGCATCGTTACGCCGGAAAGCTATGTGGATTTCATCGAGCTGGTGATTCCGGAGTTGCAGCGGCGTGGGTCGTACAAGACCGCTTACGACAATGGCTCGTTGCGCGAAAAGCTGTTTCACGGTGAGGCGCACTTGCCTGAGCAACATACGGGATCGGCTTACCGCCGCTAAAAGCTTCGCTGGCAAGCCAGCTCCTACAAGGTTTTGTGAATGCCATAAACCCACTGTAGGAGCTGGCTTGCCAGCGAAGAGGCCCGCCCGAACACCCTAAATTTATGCACTGACTGGAAAAACCAACATGACCAAGAAACTCCTGACCCACCCAGTCAAAGCACTGGCCCTGGCCCTCGGCCTGTTCAGCTCTGCGGTGTTCGCCGCCGACGCGCCCCTGAAAATCGGCACCACCGCCGCCTTCGCCATTCCCCTGGAAGCGGCCGTAGAAGAGGCCGGCAAACAAGGCCTGAAAGTGGAACTGGTGGAGTTCACCGACTGGATCGCGCCCAACGTCAGCCTCGCCGCCGGCGACATCGACGTGAACTACTTCCAGCACATCCCGTTCCTGGAAAACGCCAAGAATGCCTCCGGGTTTGACCTCGTGCCCTTCGCACCAGGGATCATCAACAACGTCGGTCTCTACTCGAAGAAATACAAAAGCTTCGACGAACTGCCCCAAGGCGCCAGCGTGGCCATCGCCAACGATCCGATCAACAGCGGTCGTGGCTTGCAGCTGTTGGCCAAGGCCGGCTTGATCACCCTCAAAACAGGCGTCGGCTACAAGGCCACCGAAGAAGACATCATCGCCAACCCGAAAAAAATCAAAATCCTCCAAGTCGAAGCCGTGCAGCTGGTACGGGCCTATGACGACGCCGATCTTGTCCAGGGCTACCCGGCTTACATCCGCCTGGCGAAAACCTTCGACGCCGGTTCTGCCCTGCTGTTCGACGGCCTCGACCACAAGGAATATGTGATCCAGTTCGTGATCCAGCCGAAAAGCAAAACCGACCCGCGCCTGATCAAGTTTGTCGACATCTACCAGCACTCGCCGGCCGTTCGCGCCGCTCTGGATAAAGCCCACGGCAAGCTCTACCAAGCCGGTTGGGAGAGCTGAGCATGACGGCCGCGATCCAACGGCGACTGGATATTCCAGAGCCTCAGAAAGCCGAACAGACCGAACTGCACCCAGAGCTGAACCGTGCGCACGTGCGCTTCATCGGCCTGGGCAAAACCTACGACGGCAAGCAAGGGCCGGTGGCGGCGCTGCAAGGCATCGACCTGTCGATCCAGCGCGGTGAAGTATTCGGCATCATCGGCCGCAGCGGCGCCGGCAAGTCGTCGCTGATCCGCACCATCAACCGCCTCGAGCAACCGACGTCGGGTCGAGTGCTGATCGATCAAGTGGACATCGGCGAGTTCGATGAAGACCGTCTGGTGGCACTGCGTCGGCGCATAGGCATGATCTTCCAGCACTTCAACTTGATGTCTGCCAAGACGGTTTGGCAGAACGTCGAGTTGCCGCTGAAAGTCGCCGGCGTACCCAAGGAAAAGCGCGAGCAAAAGGTTCGTGAACTGCTGGAACTGGTTGGCCTGCAAGCCAAGCACAAGGCGTACCCGGCGCAACTGTCGGGCGGTCAGAAACAGCGCGTCGGCATCGCCCGTGCGCTGGTTCACGACCCGGCGATCCTGCTGTGCGACGAAGCCACTTCGGCACTGGACCCGGAGACCACGCAATCGATCCTCGGCCTGCTACGCGAGATCAATCGGCGCCTGGGCCTGACGATCATCCTGATCACCCATGAAATGGCGGTGATCCGCGAGATCTGTGATCGCGTCGTGGTCCTTGAACACGGACGAATCGTTGAACAGGGGCCCGTCTGGGAAGTCTTCGGCAACCCGCAGCATGAGGTCAGCAAGACCTTGCTAGCGCCCTTGCAGCACGCCCTGCCGCCAGAACTGCAAAGCCGCTTGCATCCACAACCGCAGTCCGCGGAAGACGCGGTGGTACTGCGCCTGCAGTTCACCGGAACGGCCCACGCCGAACCGGACCTTGCCGCGCTGTTCAGTGCACTCGGTGGTCGCGTGCGCTTGTTGCAGGGCGGCGTGGAACGGATTCAGGGGCATGCGCTTGGGCAGTTGCTGCTGGCTGTGACGGGCTCATCCCTGGGCGTCGAAGAATTGCGTCAACGCGCCGGCCACTGGGCGCAACAGGTAGAGGTGTTGGGTTATGTGGTTTGATCGCTTGCTGCAAGGCTTCATCGACACCTTTCTGATGGTCGGTGTGTCGTCGTTGATCGCACTGCTGGCGGGCATTCCGCTGGCGGTGATCCTGGTCACCAGCTCCAAGGGTGGAATCTACGAAGCCCCGGCGCTGAACCGTGCGTTGGGGGCCTTCGTGAACCTGTTTCGCTCGATTCCGTTCCTGATCCTGATGGTGGCGTTGATTCCGTTCACCCGGTTGATCGTCGGTACCACGTACGGCGTGTGGGCGGCCGTGGTGCCGTTGACTATCGCTGCCACGCCGTTCTTTGCACGCATCGCTGAAGTCAGCTTGCGTGAGGTGGATCACGGCTTGATTGAAGCGGCACAAGCCATGGGCTGCCGGCGCGGGCATATCGTCTGGCATGTGTTGTTGCCTGAGGCGCTGCCGGGGATTGTCGGGGGATTCACGATCACGCTGGTGACGATGATCAACTCATCGGCCATGGCCGGGGCGATTGGCGCGGGTGGATTGGGGGACATTGCCTATCGGTACGGGTACCAGCGCTTTGATAGCCAAATCATGTTGACGGTGATTGTGTTGCTGGTGGCGTTGGTGGCGGTGATTCAACTAGGTGGAGATCGGTTGGCTCGTGGCCTCAACAAACGCTAAGCACAATAGGCGTTGTGATGTTTTTCGTGGCGAGGGGATTTATCCCCGTTGGGTCGCGCAGCGACCCCCAAAACATTCAACGAGGTGTGTCAGGAAAATCAGGGCTGCAGGTTCTGCGTCTGCGGCGCAGCCGAACGGGGATAAATCCCCTCGCCACGGGAGCTTCTTATCCAAAGGTAAATTCCGTTGCTTTTGGGGAATTTTCTCACAGAGAAATCAGCGTTCCTACGCGCCTGATCTCTTTCCTTTGCAGGACATTTCCTAGATTATTCCGCTCGCTTGCGCCTGCCAAAATCCGTGGCTAGTCTCGGACCGTCACTGCTCATCAGTGATCGGGTTTAGTAGCCCGGAACAATAGGCGCATAGCAATTCCATGCTCATGTTCGGCATTTTTTGCCGCATGCAGAATATGGTGGCTGTGCGTGGGGTACCTTCGGGTGCACCGGTTTCTCCTATTGACCGGCCTACTAACCTGCGTACAGCCGCCACCCAATCGTTTAGTAGGCGAGAAGTGTCGGCTCCCATGCAGCAATAGGAGCAACACATGGAAAGATCAGTCCCCGATCCACCCCCCGAAACCTCCACCGAAGACCCACTCAGGGATCGATCAGCGCTCTACCGCGCCATTGATTTCTACCTCACCGGCGATCAACCCTCCCCGCCCGACGAACTGCGGTTCTACAACGTCAGCAAAGACGTGAGCTTCGAAGACACCCAACTCTACATCGCCGACCTGCTGCGCTGCGCCTCGGTCATGGCATATCAATGTGGCGACCACCTCAAAGGCGCCGACCGTGCAATGGTGTTCTCGGTGTGGCATTTGCTGGAGATTGCCAAGGCGATGGTGGATCACTCCATAGAGTGCCTGGGGATGAAAAAGGGTTGAGTCAGTGAAATCGCCTTCGCGGGCAAGCCTCGCTCCTACAGGATTAACGTGATCTGTAGGAGCGAGGCTTGCCCGCGAAGGCTGCGCAGCAGCCCCAGGGCTGGCTTGATGGCGTATATTTGGCGGACTCACATCAGACGCGCAGCCGACCATGAAACAGACTCCCGCCGACCTCGAGCAGATCACCTCCACGACTCTGGGGCATTACGACTCGGTGGCCGAAGGTTTCCGCGAAGGCACCCGCGATCACGATGTCAGCCAGAATATCGACGCCCTGTTGCGCCACATTCAAGGTCAGCCACCGTTCGATATTCTCGATTTTGGCTGTGGTCCCGGTCGTGACCTGCAGACCTTTACGCGCATGGGCCACACGGCAGTCGGCCTCGATGGTTCGCAGAAGTTTGCGCAGATGGCCCGGGAGGACAGTGGCTGCGAGGTCTGGCAGCAGGATTTTCTCAAGCTGGACTTGCCGGACGAGCGCTTCGACGGGATTTTTGCCAATGCGGTGTTGTTCCACGTCCCGCGCCAGGAGCTGCCCCGGGTATTGAAGGAACTGCGCGCGGCATTGAAGCCCGGCGGTGTGCTGTTCAGTTCCAATCCTCGTGGCGAAAACCAGGAAGGCTGGAACGGGCCGCGGTATGGGGCGTATCACGATCTTCACACGTGGCAGCAGTTGCTGACTGAAGCGGGGTTTGTGGAGCTGGAGCATTACTACCGGCCGGCGGGGTTGCCGCGCGAGCAGCAGCCTTGGTTGGCGAGTGTCTGGCGCAAGGTATAAAGCCTTGAATTTGTGCTGTCCGAACTGACGCCATCGCCAGCAGGCTGGCTCCCACAGGGATCGCGTTGTGTGTACCAACGCGGTCAACTGTGGGAGCCAGCCTGCTGGCGATGAGCGCGCAGCGCTCGCCCTACCGCCCTTCTTTCTTCGGCTCGCGAATCCTGTACCAGGCCACATACAGCGCCGGCAAAAACAGCAGTGTCAGCAAGGTAGCGACGATGATCCCGCCGATCATCGCGTAGGCCATCGGTCCCCAGAACACCTCCCGGGCAATCGGGATCATGCCCAGGCTCGCCGCCGCCGCGGTCAGCAGGATCGGTCGCCGACGATGTTCAGTGGCTTCCACCACGGCATCCCAGGGTGAAGAGCCTTCGGCTATGAATGCGTCGATCTGGGTCACCAGGATGACCGAGTTGCGGATGATGATGCCGATCAGCGCCAGGATGCCGAGGATCGCCACGAAGCCCATCGGCGTTCCGGTCGGCACCAGCGCCAGCACCACGCCAATCAAGCCCAGCGGCGCGACGCTGGCCACCAGGAACATTTTCTGCACGCTGTGCAGCTGGATCATCAGGAAGGTGGCCATCAGGAACACCATCAATGGCACGACCTTGTTGATCGGCCCTTGGGCCTTGGCGCTTTCCTCCACCGTACCGCCCGTGGCGACCTTGTAACCGGCGGGCAATGAGGCGGCGAATTTGACGATGTCCGGCTTGAGCTGTGTCACCAGGTCCGTTGGCTGGATATCACCGATGACCGCCGTCTTGATGGTAATCGTCGGTTTTCGATCACGACGCCACACCAGTGGTTGCTCGAGTTCGTAGCGCACGGAGGCAAACGCCAGCAGTGGGATCGAGGTGCCGCCCGGAGAGAGGATCTGCAGGTTCTGCAGTGTATCCGGTGTACCCCGCTCGGCGTCCACGGCACGGCCGACCACGTTGATCAGGTAAATGTCGTCGTCGACCTGGGTCACCGTCGAGCCGCTGACGATGCTGTTCATCAGGTTCGCCACGTCTTCGGACGACAAGCCGAGCTGGCGCGCCTTGTCCTGGGCGATGTCGACGCGCAGCACCTTGCCGGGCTCGTTCCAGTCGAAAATGATTTCGCCGATGTGCGGGTTCTTGTCCAGTTGGCTGGCCAGATCGATGGCGTGCTTGCGCACCTGGTCGATGTCCGGGCCGCTGACGCGGTATTGGATCGGCCGCCCCACGGGTGGACCCATCTCCAGCGCCTGGACGAAACTGCCGATGCCGACGAAGTCCTTGCGCAGGCGCTCACGCAGGCGGTCACTGAGGGCCGCACGCGTCTCGAAGTCTTTACTCACAATCACGAGTTGTGCGTAGTAAGGGTTCTGCAGTTGCTGATCGAGGGGCAGGTAGAAACGAATCGCGCCCTGGCCGACGTAGGTGCTCCAGCGCACGATGTCCGGGTCACCCTTGAGCGTCGCTTCGAGCTTGTCCACGGCTTTGCGGGTTTCATCGATGGAGGCGTTTTGCGGCAGGTTCAGATCCACCAGGATTTCCGGGCGATCCGAGGCCGGGAAGAACTGGTTCTGCACAAAGCGCATGCCGACCACCGATAACCCGAACAGCAGCATCGTAATACCGATCGCCCACCAACGGTTGCGCATGCTCCACAGCAGGCCGCCATTGAAGGCCCGCCCGAGGCGCCCAGGCTCTGCCGAGTGCGGCTTCACATTGGTGCTCAGGATATGCACGCCAATCACCGGGGCGAACAACACCGCGACAACCCACGAGACCATCATGGCCACGGCAATCACCGCAAACAGGGTGAAGGTGTATTCACCGGCCGAGCTGCCATTGAGACCAATAGGTACGAAACCCGCCACCGTCACCAGTGTACCGGTGAGCATCGGGAAGGCGGTCGAGGTGTAGGCGAAGGTCGCGGCCTGGTCCTTGGTTTCGCCCAGTTCCAGGCGCGAGACCATCATCTCGACGGTGATCATCGCATCATCCACCAAAAGTCCGAGGGCGATGATCAATGCGCCGAGGGAGATCCGCTGCATGGTGATGCCGCTGTATTCCATGAACACAAACACCATCGCCAGCACCAGCGGGATCGAGCACGCCACCACCAGACCCGCGCGCACGCCGAGGCTGATGAAGCTGACCACCAACACGATCACGACGGCTTCGAACAGCGCACTGGTGAACCCGCCAACGGCCGCTTCCACCACGACAGACTGATCGGACACGTTGTGCACGCCGACGCCAACCGGCAGATCGGCCGTCAATTCGCTCATGCGCTGGTGCAGGGCTTTGCCGAAGTCCTGGATGTTGCCGCCTGTCTGCATGGCAATGGCCAGGCCAATGGCTTGCTGGCCATTGAAGCGAAATTCCGGGGTCGACGGGTCGACGTAACCCCGGCGGATGTCGGCAATGTCGGCCAGGCGATAGAAGCGGTCATTGAGCCGCAAGTTGACGTTGGCCAGGTCCTGTTCGGAAATGAACTGCCCGGAGGTGCGCACGGAGATCCGCTCGGGACCGGCTTCGATCACCCCGGCCGGAGTCACGGCGTTCTGGGTCTGCAGGCTTTGTACGACTTGCTGTTGGTCGATGCCCAGTGCCGCCAGTTTGCGTGTCGAGAAATTCAGGTAAAGCACTTCGTCCTGCTGGCCGACCATCTCGATCTTGCCCAGCCCCGGCACACCCCGGATATCGGCGCGCGCCTGCTCGACGTAGTCGCGCAACTGGCGCAACGACAGGCCGTCGGCGGTAAAGGCGTAGATCGAACCGAACACGTCACCGAACTCGTCGTTGAACGACGGGCCCTGAATACCCTGGGGAAACGAGTAGCGAATATCGCCGATCTTCTTGCGTACCTGGTACCAGATTTCCGGAATGTCCTTGGCCTTGGTGGTGTCGCGCAAGTACACGTAGACCGTGGATTCGCCGGGGCGGGTGTAGCTTTTCACGTAGTCGAGGGAATCAAGCTCTTCGAGTTTTTTCTCGATACGGTCGGTGACCTGCTTGAGGGTTTCTTCCTGGGTCGCGCCCGGCCAGCGGGTCTGGATCACCATGGTCTTGATGGTGAACGACGGGTCTTCCTCACGACCCAGGTTCAGGTACGAGAACACGCCCATCAATAGCGAGACGAACATCAAATACCAGACGAACGACTGATGCTTGAGGGCCCATTCGGATAAGTTGAAACTCCCTTTCATTGTGGGCTGCCCTCGTCGACTTTCACTTTTTGCCCCGGTTTGAGGCTGTTCACACCGGCACTGACGACTCGGTCGCCAGCCTTGATATCGTCAGCCAACACCACGGTGCTGTCCGTGCGGCTGATAATGCTGACATCTCGCGGGGACACCGTTTGCGTCTGCGCATCGATGACCCAGACGCGGTTTTTGCCGTCGACCTCCTGCAATGCGCTCAGGGGCAGCTCGATGCGCGGCTTGACCGCGCTTTTCAAGGTCACGCTGATCGCCGTCCCGAGGCGAAACGCGGGCGGTGTCTCGGCCAGCGTCAGGCGCGCGCGCCGGGTGCGGGTCGCACTTTCGGCCTGGGGTTCGATTTCACGCACAATAGCCGTGGTGGCAATACTCGGGCTCAGTTGCGCCGCGACTTGAAACACCACGTCGGCGGGCAACTGGTCGACCAGGGTGTCAGGCAGGTCGATCACCGCTTCCTTGATGTCCGGTTGCGCGAGGGTGACCACCTGCTGGCCCGCGGTGACGACCTGCCCGGCTTCGGCACTCCACGCCGTGACCACGGCCTTATGGTCGGCGCGCAACTCGACATAGTTGAGCTGGTCCCTGGCCTGGCTGACCGCAGCCTTGGCCTGGTCGAGCGAGGCCTGGGTGGTTTTCAGGTCGGTGATTGCACTGTCGAGCTGCGCCTGTGAGCCCACCCCGCGATCGAACAATTGCTGCTGCCGCCGGGCGTTGGCCTGGGCGTTGATGAGTTGAGCCTGGACACTCGCCAAGTTGCCCTCGGCCGAACGCAACTGGTTCTGCTGGTCGGTGGGATCGAGCGTGGCGAGCAAGGCCCCTTTGTCGACTTCGGCACCGACATCGACGCTGCGACTGGCAATGCGCCCCGGCACACGGAAGCCGATATTGCTTTCATAACGGGCCTGGATGCTGCCGGCGAAACGCCCGAGATTTTCCTCATCCAGCGCCTTCACCATGATCGACAGCACCGGACGCACCATTTCCGGGGCGGGCTCTTCTTTCGAGCAGGCCACCAGCATCACACCGGCGAACACCAGTAACAGACGCTTCATGGTGCAGCCCCCACGGATAAGTCCTTGTAGGTGTTTTCGGCGACTTCCACCTTCACGCCGGGGTGCAGCAGCTGGCCGCCGGCGATGACGACTTTTTCACCGCCGGTGAGTCCGGCGCTGATGATGACTTTACCGGTCAGGTAGCGACCAACCTTGACGTTGTGCAATTGCGCCTTGCCCTCGCCATCCACCAGCCACACCGCCGGCTCGCTGATGTTTTTGGTCAGCGCCGACCACGGTAGTTCGACGGCGGATTTGCCCCGGGTATTGGCGGTGGCACTCACCACCGAACCCAACTGCATCCCTGGCGGCAAGGCGCCGAGCGTGACTTTGACTTGCACCGTACCCGTTTGCTCGGAGACGGCCGGGGTGACTTCCCGCACGGTCCCGGTGGTCTTGATCTGCGGATTATCCAGCAGGCTGACCACCACGGACCTATCCGACGGTGGCTCCGCCAGCAGCGATTCGAAGACGTTGAATACCGCATCCCGATCCCCGTCCCGGGCCAGGCTGAAAATCGGTACCGTGGCCTGCACCACCTGGCCGACTTCGGCCTGGCGCGCCGTGATCACGCCCGGCGCATCGGCGATCAACGCGGTGTAGCTCAATTGTTCACGGGCGTTGGCCAGTTCCGCCTGGGCTGCCGCCAACGAACTTTGGGAGCTGCGCAAGGCAGCCTGGGCGGAGTCGTATTCACTTTGGCTGGTATAGCCCTTGGGCAACAGCTTTTGCTGGCGCACAAAGGACGCGGAGTTCTGAGTGACCTTGGCCTGCTCGGCGACGACCTGGGCCTGGGCCGAGTCCACGTTGGTCTGCAGGTCCTTGGGATCGAGCCTGGCGAGCACCTGCTTGGCCGAAACCCGGTCACCGACATCCACCATACGCTGGATGATCTTGCCCCCGACACGGAACGACAGCTCGGTCTGCACCCGGGCCTGGACGTCGCCGGTCAACGTGATGTTGACGGCATAGTCGGCCAGCTTGACCTCTTGCACGAAAACCCGGGGCCGGTCCTTCTCGACCGGCTTCTCTTTGTCGCAAGCGCTCAGCAAAGCCAAGAGGCTCAAGCCAAGTGCTATTTTCAATCCGGGACCAGCCATGCAGACTCCTTTGCGTTCAACGGGCGCGATTCGTCTGTGAGCTTAGAACAGGGATTAACCTTCGCCCACGCAAATTCTGCATTTACTCTGCAGGAGCCCGCCCAAGGCTGCGATCTTTTGATCTTGATCTATAAAAGAGCGTTAAATCGCAGGCTTGTAACGCCTACCTACGCGAGTCACAGGGAACGTACTTCATGCTCAATACCCTCGCGGTGGCCAATTACCGCTCGATCAACAAACTGGTCATTCCGCTAGGTCGGCTGAACCTGATTACTGGCCCCAACGGCAGTGGCAAATCCAATCTCTACCGCGCGCTACGCCTGTTGGCGGAAACTGCACAGGGCGGCGTGGTCAATGCGTTGGCCCGCGAGGGTGGGCTCCACTCGACCTTCTGGGCCGGCCCGGAAACCATAAGCCGACGCATGCGCAATGGCGAGGTGCCGGTCGAGGCGACGGTGAGACAGGGCGTGAAGCGCCTGCGACTGGGATTCTCTGGAGAAGACTTCGGTTACTCGATAAGCCTGGGGCTGCCCGATTCCAACGGCCATTTCATGCTGCCCGGGCACAGCACCCCTATCCCGTCGCGTTTCAGCCTCGACCCGCAAATCAAGCGCGAGTGTCTGTGGGCCGGGCCGTTCTACCGTCCGGCGAGCCTGCTGGTGGATCGCGATGGCCCGCTGATCCGCACCCGGGCCAACCGCAGTTGGGACGTGCTCGCGCAGCACACGCCGAATTTCGACAGCCTGTTCGATCAGGTCGGCAGCCTGCGTGCGTCGCCGGAGGTATTGGAGACCCGCGAGTTCATCCGCCGCTGGCGCTTCTACGATCACTTTCGCAGCGACGCCGACGCCCCCGTGCGTCAGCCACAACTGGGCACACGCACCCCAGTGCTGCACCACGACGGCAGAGACCTGGCGGCGGCGTTGCAGACCATTATCGAAATCGGCGACCCCGACGCATTGCGCAACGCGATCAGCGATGCATTTCCCGGTGCACGACTGCATATAGAACCGCTGGCCGGCGGGCGTTTTGCTATCGAGTTCTATCAGGAAGGGTTGCTGCGGCCGTTGTCGGCGGCTGAGTTGTCGGACGGGACGTTGCGTTATTTGCTATTGGTGGCGGCACTGTTGACGCCCCGGCCGCCGACGTTGATGGTGCTGAACGAACCGGAAACCAGTCTGCATCCGGATCTGTTGCCGGCACTGGCGCGTTTGATCATCCGCGCGTCCGAGGAGTGTCAGGTGTGGGTGGTATCCCATGCGCGGCGATTGATTTCGGCGTTGCAAGAGGACCCGGAGTGCAATTGCATCGTGCTGGAGAAAAACCTCGGGCAAACCGAGATTGTCGGGCAGCGGATGCTGGATGAGCCAGCGTGGTATTGGCCGGATTGAGGCTTCTATATGGAAATCTCAGGTCCGTCGAATTTTCTTGTTCGGGTTCACGGTCATGTGCCGACGCTTGGCGGTCAAAATTGGCCGATCAACTGCCGATTCAATCATCTCGTCGTATGATCGTTTACCACTTATCTTCAAAGAGACCGGCCCGAATGTGCTTGGTGTTGGTAGCGGGGCCGTAGCCTCGAAAGACGACAAAAAAAGAGTGGAAGGACGGGGTGTACCAGACGGTGTCGCGGTGAATACCTGCCCCTTATTCTTTACAAAACGCTTCAAGGCAGCCTCAGTGCGGGGGGCTTTCGCAGCCCAATAAGCACTTCCTCTCGATAGAAACGCCAATGCTGTCAGCCCTAAAGCGATGTACCCCAATATTGCGGCCACTTCAGAGTCCTCGGTGATTGCCACAACAGCACTGCCAACCCCAATCACAGATGTAGTGAGTATCGCGCCACTGGCCACGACCGTGCTTAGTGCCGCAAAGGACTGTTTGGGTGGCAATTTCTTCAATGCTCCCAATCTCAACGCATCCTTGGCCAAATTAAAGGAGGGGGTGACACGGGACATGCCTAGCCCTGTGTTCCACAGACTCAAGACGCTCTGGACTAGACGGCCAAACTCGGCTATCCGCCCCGTCGGATCACTGAAATTTACTGGGTCGCCCAAACAATACGAATAAGGATTAAGCCCACCCCGCCCAAACGGACTCAACCTGTCCGGGCTGTTGAAGCGCATCAAAAACGGGTTGAATGCCCGGTGGCCATTACCCAGTAAATAATGACCGGTCGCCGGATCAAGTATTTCGCCGGTAAACCCCAGCAGACTGCCAGAACCACCTTCAACCCGCCGGTTACCGTAAGGGGCATAGACCTGCTGCACCGATCCGGCAGCCTCGGTGACTTGCAAGACAGAGCGCTGTGGGTCAGTGGTCAGTAGCTGACAGTTGAGGGCATCGAATTCGCACGATTGCAGCGCAAGCAGTTGCGCGCCGTGCCGCAATACACTCTGGCTGGAGGCACCCTGAAGCTCACTCACCAGATGGTCACGACAGAAAAAACGCTGAAGGCTTTCTTGTCCGGCACGGTCAACCCCAATCAACTGGTCCAGAGCATCGTAGCGGTAGCGACACATCGTTGTGTTAAACGCGCTCATCAGCCCCCCTCTGCGTACCGTGCTTAGCTTGCACCTGTCGTGGGGTTCGCACACCTAGCAGAACTGCTAGTCCAGGCCGCTCATATGCCACGGAAAAAGCGAAGGCAAAAAAAACGCCGACGCTATTACTAGCCGTCGGCGCTCGAAACCTTGAAGGGGTTTACCTCGCGAATCAGAACGCTGGCAGAACTGCGCCGCTGTACTTCTTCTCGATGAATGCTTTCACTTCCGGGCTGGTCAGGGCCTTGGCCAGCTTCTGGATGGCGACGCTGTCCTTGTTATCAGGACGAGCCACCAGGAAGTTCACGTAAGGCGAATCCGCGCCTTCGATCACCAGTGCGTCCTTGGCCGGGTTCAAACCCGCTTCCAGCGCGTAGTTGGTGTTGATCATGTCCAGGTCAACCTGATCCAGCACACGCGGCAGCATGGCGGACTCAAGCTCCTTGAACTTGAAGTTGTGCGGGTTCTTGGCGATGTCTTTCGGCGTGGCCAGGGCGTTTTTCGGGTCTTTCAACTCGATCAGGCCAGCCTTCTGCAGCAGGATCAGGGCACGGCCGCTGTTGCTGCCTTCGTTAGGGATGGCAATGGTCGCGCCGTCTTTGAGCTCGGCCAGGGTTTTGACTTTCTTCGAGTAGCCGCCGAACGGTTCAACGTGAACACCGACCACGGTTTCCAGGTGAGTGCCTTTGCCTTCGTTGAAGCTTTTCAGGTACGGCAGGGTCTGGAAGTAGTTGGCGTCCAGACGCTTCTGGTCGACCTGTACGTTCGGCTGAACGTAGTCGGTGAAGACTTTGATTTCCAGGTCCACGCCTTCTTTGGCGAGGGTTGGCTTGATCAGCTCAAGAATCTCGGCGTGTGGGATCGGGGTTGCCGCTACCACCAGTTTCTCGCCAGCCTGGGCCAGGCCCGCAGTCAGGGCAGCCGCCAGTGCGGTGAACAACAGAACCTTTTTCATGCAGTGTCCTTATCGACAATCACGGTCGCTTGTGGCGACGGCTAGATATTTAGGTGCCAGTGAAGTGCTATCGCTGGCGTGACGCGGACAATACCGGGATTTTTTATTCCCGAACAATATCTTTTATTCACTTTCATATTCCATTTTATTCATACAGCTCTAGCCCGCACATTCCCTGTAGGAGCGAGCCTGCTCGCGATGGTCGTGAACGATGACGCTGGAAACCTGACACACCGAGGTGATCTCAGGTTTTTCGCGAGCAGGCTCGCTCCTACAGGAGGTCGGCGTCCTTAAGTAATTGTTTCAAGGCATCTTTTTCGCTGTCGGAAGCATTACCGAGAATTTGCTTGAGCTGCTGTTCGATCTGCTTCAGGCCTTCATCAGGCAAATTCAAATGCTCCGGCAAAATCTCGTCACCGGTACTCACCAGCAGCGCAAAGTGAATGACATTTTCCAGCTCCCGAGTGTTGCCCGGCCAGCTGTGTCGTTCCAGCACCGCTTGCGCGGCCTCGCTGATCAATGGCACTGGCAGGTCCAGGCGCTGGCTGTAGATGCCGAGGAAGTATTCGGCCAGCGACAGGATGTCGCCCACCCGCTCGCGCAGTGCTGGCAGTTCAAGCTGACCTTCGCTGAGGTAGTGGTAGAGCCGCTCGTGGAATTTCCCGGCGGCGACCGCCTGGGCCAGGTCGATACTGGTGGCGGCGACCAGGCGCACGTCCACCGGGCTCGGTTGATGCGCGCCGACGCGGGTCACTTCGTGGTTTTCCAGGGCGGCGAGCAATTTGATCTGGATCGGCAGCGGCAGGTCGCCGATTTCATCCAGGTACAGCGTGCCGCCGTTGGCCGAACCGAACCAACCGGCGCGACTGCTGGCAGAACCGCTGTAGCTGCCGGCGGCATAGCCGAACAATTCGGCGTCGGCGTAGGTGGGGCTGATCGCCCCGCAATTGACCGAGACGAACAAGCCGCCGCGATCACTGGCGCGATGGATGTGCCGGGCCAGCAGTTCCTTGCCACTGCCGGTTTCACCACGGATCAGTACCGAGATCGAGCGCGGCGCCAGCTGTTCCAGCTCCTGGCGCAATTGCCGCGAGCGCGGGTCGACGAATACCAGCGCCTTGGCGCGGATGCTCAGGGGACTTTTTTCAGCGTCAGGAAAGGTCAGCAGCGGCTGACCGAAGGTTTCAAAGCTCATGGCAGACTCCCGCCCAAAACCGCCAACGGACGGGGGCGTTGAAAAAAACAAAAGGTTCAGGCACGACGCAGGGCGTGGTGTTCCATGCGGTTTTGCAGACGATAGAGATAGGCAAAACCCTGCTCCCAACGCTGATGACCCGACTTCACATTGATGTGCCCGGCACCTCCCAGGATCCCCGCTTCCGCACCCCAGTTACGCGCCAGCTCCAGGGCCCGCGGCGCGCTGACGGCGCTGTCGTTGTCGGAGCTGACGACCTGGCTGGGAAACGGCAAAAGGTCGGTTGGAATCGGTGCGAAATTGCGCAGGGCCGGCGCGCAGGCCGGTCGCTCGACGTCCGCCGGCGCGACCAGCAAGGCGCCACGCACCTGACGCAGAAACTGCACAGGCGCGGTAGCCGCCCAATGCGCGACGGTGATGCAGCCAAGGCTGTGGGCGATCAGGATGACGGGGGTGCTGTCGGCGGCAATGGCCTCGGCCAGCGCCGCCACCCAGTCTTCACGGCGCGGCGTCAGCCAGTCCGCCTGCTCCACCCGTGCGCTGTTCGGCAAACTGTTTTGCCAGTGGCTTTGCCAATGATCTTCTGGCGATCCTTGCCAGCCCGGCACAATCAGGTAGCGAATTGATTCGTTGCGCATGGGGGAAGCTCTCCTGCTGCGTGTCTGTTCCTGATCGAGTATAGGGACGGGATTTATATTCGTTAAGGAATAAGAAGCTATTTATTAAGATCTATATTGAATATAGGAATTGTAGGAGCTGGCTTGCCAGCGAAGGCGTCCTTCCAGCCAAAAAGCTACCGCTGACAAACCGCTTTCGCTGGCAAGCCAGCTCCTACAGGTAAAAAAAAGGGGCCGCACCCTGCCAAGGAGACGGCCCCAGAAAACTTGAAACGCTGTCAGCGCGCGGTGATCACCGATAACTTGGTAATCCCTGCCCGCTCGATCGACGCCATGGCCCGAGCCACTTCGCCGTAATTCACCCCGTCATCGGCCTGCAATTGCACCCGCACTTCCGGGTCCTTGGCCTTGGCTGCCTGGAGCTTGAACTCGAGCAGATCAGGCTGGATTTCATCCTTGTTGATAAACAGCTTGCCCGCACCGTCGATGCTCACCACCAGCGGGTCCTTCTGCTCCACCGGTGCCACGGCTTCGGTCTTGGGCAGGTTGATCGGGATGGCGTTGGTCAGCAGCGGCGCAGTGACAATGAACACCACCAGCAGCACCAGCATCACGTCCACCAGCGGTGTCACGTTGATCTCGCTCAGCACCTCATCGCTGTCTTGAGTGGAGAAGGCCATATCAGGATGCCTCCTTCACTTTTTGTGCATTACCCGACGCCGCAACCTTGTGCGCGGTTGGGTGAATCAACACACGGAACGCACTCTTCTGCGCCAGGCTGTAGAAGTCATGGGCGAAGTCGTCCAGGTCCGCCGCCGTCAGCTTCAGGCGACGCAAAAAGTAGTTGTAGACCAGCACCGCCGGTACCGCGACGGCGATCCCCACACCGGTGGCAACCAGCGCTGCACCGATGGGGCCGGCGACTGTTTCCAGGCTCGCCGAGCCCGCTGCGCTGATGCCCTTCAACGCCTCCATGATTCCCCACACTGTGCCGAACAAACCAATGAACGGTGACGTGCTACCGATACTCGCGACCACCGCCAGCCCGGTTTCCAGCGACCGGCGTTCACGCACGATCTGCTGGCGCAGGGCCCGCTCGAGACGATCCTGATGATTGATCGCCTGGCTCAAATCCGCCGCCTGTGGCGCCTCGCCGACCTGAATGGCCGCATAACCGGCCTGTGCCACCCGCGCCGCAGCACCTGGTTGGGTTTCGGCTAACTCTGCGGCCGAATCCAGGCTTGAAGCGGCCCAGAAGTGCTTATGAAATTTTCGGTCCTGGGCTTTCAGGCGACCGAACTGCACGCCCTTGAGCAACGCCAGGCCCCAGGTGGCAACGGAAAAAACCACCAGCAGCCAGATCACCGCGCTTTCGATGGATTGGAGTGGAGAAGCCAATAACGTCATGGTGAATTCCTCGTGTAAACGTTTCGCGCTAAATAGGTGTCGGTTTAATGAATCTTGAAATCGATGGGTACGCTGACCCAGCCGTCCTGGGCCACATCACCCTGCTTGGCAGGCACGAAACTCCAGCGTTTCACGGCGCTCAGGGCCGCCTCATCGAGGGCCTCGCGGCCGCTGCTTTTCTGAATCTGGATCTCCCCGGGCTTGCCGCTGGCCAGTACATGAACACGTAACAACACCGTGCCTTCCCAACCGCGGCGCTGGGCCAGAGACGGGTATTCCGGCGCCGGATTTTTCAAATACCCGGCGCTGGCCGAGGCGGGTGTCACCGGTGCCGGCGCGGGCGGTGCAGGGGGTGCCGGGGCCGCGACCGGAGCAGCCGGTTGTGGCGGCGCGGGCGGTTGCGGGGCTGCTTTTGGCGCTGGTTTAGGCACCGGTTTAACGATCGGTTTTGGCTTGGGAATCGGTTTCGGCGGCGCCGGCTTGGCTGCCAGTTCGTCCACCACGGGCGGCGGTGGCTCGACCACAGGTGGTGGCGGCGGTGGAGGTGGCGGCGGTTCGACCACTGGCGGCGCCGGACGCGAAAACTCGATGGTCATCGGCGGAATTTCCGGCGGCACGATTGGCAATTCTTTGGTCGGCTGTTGATTGACCCAGTAGATCACCGCACCGTGCACCAGCAACGCCAGCACACCGAGCAGTATCGCTTCGCGTCGGCTCAGGATGCCCTTGGGTGCACGCTGCAAACGCAGCTGGCCCAAGGGCACGCGGTGTACCCTCCCGAGGTCGACCAACTCGCCACCTGGCGCCTGGCGCCAAAGCACCTCGTGTGCGCCGGCGGCGGTCTGGACATTGCCCATTGCTTTACTCCCTGCGGTCTCTTTGCGAATTACCCAATACGCCGAACCCGACATCCCCCGTACGACGTATCGAGGGTTAATCATTGGGCTAGACGCTTATCTCTGAAAGTAATCTTTAACGTTAAAACTAGACCTAAAACGAATATGAAAAATACCTAGTTCGCTGCAGGCCCTGTTCCATAAGGGCTGCGGCGAGGCAGCCAAAAACACATGCTTTTGGAGCATTGAAAATATTCCCCCAAGGCATGGTTTTCGCTGCAGACGCCGCCTGGATCAGAAGTCGTAACGACCGGTCACACCCAAGGTTCGCGGTGTCCCGAGCAACCCTTCGTAACCGCCGTTGGAAGCGGTCCAGAGGGTGGTGTAATAGGTTTTGTCGAACGCGTTTTTCAGCCACAGCGAGACGTCCCACTGCCCCTGCTTGAAGTCGCCGCGCAGACCGGTCGACAGGTTGACCACGGCGTAGCTCGGGATCTGGCCGAAATCGGAATCCTCCACCGTGCCCACCGCTTTGGAGCGGAACGCGTAGCTGGCGGTGACGTACTCTTCGAAGCCGTTACTCAGGTTCCATTTGTATTCGCCGTTGGCGTTGCCGATCCATTTCGAAGCGCCAACCACCTGATGGCCGCTGAGATCGCAAGAGGCCGGGGCACCCGGCGCCAGGCTGACTTCCGGTGGGCACGGCGCATCCTTGTAGGAGAGGTAGCTGACGTCGTTGTAGGAGCCGTTGATGTTCAGCGTCAGGCCACGCAACGGGATCAGCGTGCTGTCGAATTCCACGCCACGCGAACGCACGGAACCGGCGTTGGTCAGGTATTGCACGCGGTTGACGTCGTCGTAGGCGTTGGTTTGATAGCCGTTGACCTGGGTCCAGAACACGTTGGCGTTGAGTTGCAGGCGACGGTCCCAGAGTGTGCTTTTGAAACCGAGTTCAGCGTTGTTTGCGCGTTCGGTGCCGATCAGCAGCGAGTCGGCGCCAGCGACCGGGGCTGTGCCGACGGCCAGGTTGACCCCACCGGATTTCTCGCCATGGGACAGCGTGGCGTAGCCGAGCAGGTCATCGGTGAAGTGATAGCTGAGGTTGAGCAGACCCGAAGGGCTGGAACTGTATTGATTCAAATCACCGGAGTCGTAAGCCCCGGCGCGACCTTGTCTTACCGCCGCTGCCGCCCCGGCCACCGCCGCACCACCCACTGGCGCGTTGCGGTTGACCCAGGCGCTTTTCTCTTCATAAGTGCCACGCACACCAGCGGTGAAATCCAGCCGTTCGGTGAGGTGCCAGGTGCCTTGGGCAAATAGGGCGAAGCTGTCGGTTTCGATGTGGCCTTTGCCGATGCTGGTGACGTTGGCCAGCGCGCCCGCCGGCGTACCGTTCCAGATGTCCGCTTGCGGGCCATAGAAGCTGAACGATTTGTTGTCCAGGTCGGAACCGAAGTAATAGGCGCCGAGCACGTAATCGAAGAATCCGCCGGTGGGCGACGCCAGGCGAAACTCCTGGGAATATTGCTTATCCTCCACTGACACGCCGGCGTTGTTGTAGGCGGAGACGTTCAGGCCGTCATCGTTGCGCGGGGTGAAGTTCCACCAGCGGTAGGCGCTGATGGAGGTCAGGGTGAAGTCGTTCGGCAGCGTCCAGTTCGCCTCGACCGACGTGCCGCCCTGGTGCACGGTGACGTGTTGATCGTTATTCAGGTTGACCTTGCGATGCGTACCATCGACCAGCGTGGCGCCCGCCGCATTGGCCCGTGCCTGGTAGAGGTTGACACCATTGATGGTCGGCCCGGTGTTGTACAACACGCGGGTGCCGGCGCTGGAATCCTCTTCGTTGTAGTCGCCGATCCAGCGCAGATTGAATGCCTCATTGGGCTTGAACAGCAACTGGCCACGAAAGCCATCGCGTGAGCCGCCGTTCAAGTCATGGCCGTCGAATTCGTTCTTGATGTCGCCATCGCTGCGGGTGCGGTAAGCGGAAAATCGTCCCGCGAGTTCATCATTCAATGGGCCGGAAATGGTGCCCTTGGTCTGGAAATAACCGTCCTCGCCCACCGAGGTTTCGATGCTGCGTTCCGGTGTAAATGTCGGTGCCCGCGTGCTGATGTTGATCACGCCAGCCGTTGTGTTCTTGCCGAACAACGTGCCTTGCGGGCCGCGCAGCACTTCGAGTTGCTCGATGTCCATCAGGTCGAACACCGCCATGCCCGGCCGGCCGAGGTACACGTTGTCGATGTACAGCCCAACGCTGCCTTCCAGGCCATCACTGGCCGGGTTGTTGCCCAGGCCACGGATCGACACGCTGGACTGGCGCGCATGCATGTAGGCGACGTTGACGCTGGGTACCAGTTGCTGCAGGTCCTGGATGCGATAGACCCGCTGGGTTTCCAGGACCTGGCCACTGACCACGCTCATCGGGGTCGGTACATCCTGTGAACTTTCTTCGCGACGGCGGGTGGTGACGGTCACTGTTTCCAGCTGAGTGCCATCGGCCTTGGCCTGGCCCGAGGCGGTTTTTGCCGGGGCCTCTTGGGCAGTGGTGGTCTCGGCCGCATAGCCTTGGGTCCAACTGGCGCTCCCCGCCAGCAACAGGGCCAGGGGCAGGCGTTTGAGCCGTCGGGGTGTAAGGGGTGACGCAAGGTTCAACGGACTCATCAAGCGGCTCCTGGTCAAAAAACATACAGCGACTTTTCAGCAGTGCATATTCTTTAAAGTTATTTATTTATGTTTTTACAAAGATTTACTGCATAAGAGATTGCCTTTATAAGGAGTCGACCTAATGCATATCCAATGCATTTCCCCGATATTTTTAATGTGAAAAATGCATATCGACCTGCGCCAGCTTCGCCACTTCATCGCCCTCGCCGACCAGCGCAGCTTCGTCGCGGGCGCCATGGCCGTGAACCTGTCGCAGTCGGCGTTCAGTCGCAGCATCCAGGCGCTGGAACACAGCGTCGGCTGTCAGTTGGTGGATCGCGGGCGCAAGGACCTGGCGCCGACCAAACAGGGCCAGGTGTTGCTCGAACACGCGCGGCGGCTGGTCAGCGGCGCGCAGCAGATGGCCAACGAGATCAGCCAATTCAACGGCCTGGAGGCCGGCGAACTGCGCTTCGGTTGCGGCCCGGCGCCAGCGGCGGGTTTGATCCCTCGGGCGATCGGCAGTTTTATCGGTCGCTACCCCAAGGCGCGGGTGCAATTTCAAGTGGATGACTGGCAAAGCCTGAGCAAGCGCCTGCTGAGTGAAGAGTTCGAATTTTTCGTCGCCGACACCCGGCAGTTCGAGGCCGACCCGGACTACCTGACCCAACGCCTGCGCCCGCGCAAATGGCATTTCTGCTGCCGCGCCGGACACCCACTGGCCACTCGCGAAAGCGTCAGCGCTGCCCAATTGATGAGCTATCCGATGGCCGTCACCATTCGCCCGCCGAACCTGCGAAAAGTCATCGTCGACCTGAGCGGCCGACCGGATTTCGCGCCCAACGTGGAGTGCGAAAACAGCTACAGCCTGCTCGGTGTGGTGCTGCGTTCGGATGCGATTGGCATCGTCGGCGAGTATTCAGATGCGCTGCATAACGCCAAGGGTGAATTGGTGCGCTTGAAGATCGATGGATTGGCCGATGACCTGGAAGAGCTGTACACCCGCTACGGGATCGTCAGTCGCGCGGGGTATCGGTTGTCGCCGTTGGCCGAGGCGATGATTGCGCAGATCAAGGAGGTTGATGGGCAGGATGAAGAGGTGTGTTCGCTGGAGAATTTCGCTGTCTGATCTGTCGCCATCGCGAGCAGGCTCGCTCCTACAGTGGATCGGTGTACACAAAACCCTGTAGGAGTGAGCCTGCTCGCGATGGCGTCGCCCCAGGCAGCGATGCACCCACTGCATAAAAACCATTCCCCAAACGCACTTGCCTCAACCCCGCCCCAGCAGCGAAAAACCTCGCCTGTCTTTTCGATCGGTGAACCCCATGCCCAACACCCAAAACCCCGTGCGCAACGTGCTGTACATCATGTGCGACCAACTGCGCCGCGATTACCTGTCGTGCTACGGCCACCTGCACTTGCACACCCCCAACATCGATCGCCTGGCCGCCGCTGGCGTGCGTTTCAGCCGTGCCTATACCCAGGGCACTATCTGCGGCCCGTCGCGGATGTCGGCTTACACCGGGCGCTATGTCAGCAGTCATCAAGTCGCCTGGAACGCCGTGCCCTTGCCGCTCGAAGAACTGACTGTCGGTGACTACCTGCGACCCCACGGTATTCGCACCGCACTGGTGGGCAAGACTCACGCCACGCCTAATCTCGATGCGTTGCAGCGGCTGGCCATCGACCCTGGCAGCGAGCAGGCCGAGAGCCTGAACGAAGTCGGATTCGAGCCGTACTTGCGCCATGACGGCATCTTCCCTGACGACCCGCTGTTCGATGACAAACGCGAATCCGCGCCCTACACCCACTACCTGCGCGATCTCGGTTATGCAGGGCGCAACCCCTGGCACGACTGGGCCAACGCTGCCGAAAGCGAACAGGGCGAAATCCTCAGCGGCTGGAAAATGCGCAACGCCCATCTGCCGGCGCGCGTTCCCGAGCAGCATTCGGAAACCGTCTACACCACCGACCGCGCCCTCGACTTCATCGCCGAGCAGGGCGAACAGCCGTGGTGCCTGCATCTTTCATACATCAAACCCCACTGGCCCTATATCGCTCCGGCGCCGTATCACGCGCTTTATGGCGCAAAAGAGGTGATCGAGCCGGTGCGTGCAGCCGAAGGCGAGACCAGTGATCACCCGGTGTACAACGCGTTTCGTCAGCACGAAGAGAGCCTGAATTTTTCCCGGGACGAAGTACGACTGAACGTGATCCCGACGTACATGGGCCTGATCAAACAGGTCGATGATCAGCTCGGGCGGTTGTTCGATTTCCTGCAGAGCAGCGGCCGTTGGGATGACACCCTGATCGTGTTCACCAGCGACCATGGCGACTTCCTTGGCGATCACTACCTGGGGGAAAAAGAGTTCCTGCTGGAGCCGGCGGTGGGGGTTCCGCTGATCGTTCGCGACCCGCGTCCGGCGGCAGATGCAACGCGCGGTTCGGTGGATGAGCGACTGGTGGAAACCATCGACGCGCTGCCGACTTTCCTTGAGGCGCTGGGGTTTCCGGGGGCCGAGCATCGACTTGAAGGACGCTCGCTGATTCCCCTGCTGCACGGTGTGAAAACCGACTGGCGCCGCTTCGCTATCAGCGAATACGACTACGCCTTCCAGGCGCCTGCGCGGGAACGCTTGCATCAACCGATCGACCGCTGCCGCATGACCATGGTGCGCAGCGAGCGCTGGAAATACCTGGCGTACGACGGCTTCCGACCGCAGCTGTTCGATCTGTTGAATGATCCGCAGGAGCTGCGGGACCTGGGAGCTGACCCGGCGTATGCCTCGGTCCGAGAAGAGCATGCGGGGTATTTGTTTGAGTGGGTGCGGGGGTTGAAGCGGCGGACCACTATCAGTCATCAGGAGATTGATTTGCGTGGGCAGCGGTTTCGCTACGGAGAGCCGGAAACCGAGAAAATGGTGCAGATCGGCGTGTGGTAGAAAAAAGCATCGCGAGCAGGCTCGCTCCCACATTGGATTTCCATGGATCACAATCCCTGTGGGAGCGAGCCTGCTCGCGAAGGCGTCAGATCAGACCCCGCCGATATCCGGCCCCTTCACCGTCTGACTACGCTGCCCCGCCACACCCACCGGCACCTCGCCTTTGAGCGTCACGCGCCGCACCACGCGGTCCTGGGTGCCATAGTCATCCACCGCGTAATGCTGGGTGGAGCGGTTGTCCCAGATCGCCACATCACCGGCCTGCCAGCGCCAGCGCACAATGTTTTCCTGGCGGATGACGTGGCTCTGCAACAGGTTGAACAGGTGCGCCGAATCACCCTGGGAGTAACCCTTGATGCGCTTGACGAAATGCCCCAGCAGCAAGCTTTTCTCGCCGCTGATCGGGTGTACGCGCACCACCGGATGCTCGGTCTCGTAGATGGTCGAGGTGAAGATCTTGCGGTAGCGCTCCAGCTTCTCTTCCGACACGTCAGGCTTGGCACCGGCGTAGTCATATTCGTTGCTGTGCACCGCCACCAGTTTATCCGCCAGTTCGCGCAGCTCCGGCGTCAGTTCGTTGTAGGCCGTGGCGGTGTTGGCCCACAGGGTGTCGCCACCAAAGGCGGGCGCAACCACCGAGCGCAGGATCGAGGCTTTCGGGTACGCATCGACGAAGGTCACGTCGGTGTGCCAGGAGTTGGCGCGCTGGCCTTGGGCACCGTCCAGTTCGAGCAGGAAGCGGGTGCCGTCGCGCACCGGCACGGTCGGGTGCGCCACGGGTTCGCCAAGCAGATGGGCGAAGGCTTCCTGGCTCTGATCGTCGAGGTGGGCCTGCTCGCGGAAGAAGATCACCTTGTACTGCACCAGCGCCTGCTGGATCGCCTCGACGGTGTTGGCGTCCAGTTCACCGGAGAGCTTCACGCCACGGATCTCGGCACCGATCCGACCGGCCACCGGATGGATTTCAAGCGCGTGGACAGCGGGTTTTACAGCTAAAGCGGCATTGCTCATGGGTAGACCCTCGATCGGACTGCTGACGGTTGAGCGACAGCGAAACAACGCTCTATCTATATTCAATTTAGGTCTAATAGATATTCGCATGCTTCGTTGACGGAATAAGAGCTTGCATTTAAAACCTCAACCAACCCTCGTCGCAAATGCCTTCGAGCTATTTTTAGGATGCCGGGAAAGCATATGGATCTTCGCCAGTTGCGCTACTTCATCGCCCTCAACGAACACCGCAGTTTCGTCCGTGCGGCGGACGCCATGGGCATCACTCAACCGGCGTTCAGCCGCAGTATCCAAGGGCTTGAGCAAGAGTTCGGCTGCGTGCTGGTAGACCGTGGCAACAAGGATTTGCGCCCGACCCCCGAAGGCCTGGTGGTATTGCAACATGCGCGCAGCCTGGTGCAAGGCGCGGCCCTGCTCAGCGCCGAAGTGACGCAGATGACCAAGCTCGACGCCGGTGAGCTACGCTTCGGTTGCGGACCCGCCCCGGCGGTGAAACTGGTGCCGGATGCGGTAGCGCAATTCATCAACGCGCACCCGAAAGTACGCACCTGTTTCGAAGTGGATAACTGGGAAAAACTCAGCCGCGCACTGAGTCGCGAAGAGATCGAGTTCTTCATCGCCGACATCCGCCATTTCGAAGCCGACCCGAACTTCCAGACCCAGGCCCTGACACCCAGGCGCGGGGTGTTTTTCTGCCGTCCAGGGCATCCGTTGCTGGCCAAGGAAAGCCTGTCGACCAACGACATGTTCGATTACCCGCTGGCAACCACGCTGATTCCGCCGGGCATCCGCAAACTGCTGGCGAACCTCAGTGGACGCATGGACTTTTCCCCGACCATCGAGACCGAGCATTTCCCGGCGCTGGTGAAAATCGTGCTGCAATCGAATGCGATTGGCGTGGGGACGCAAGAGGCCTTTGTCGAAGACATCGCCCAGGGTTCGCTGGTGTTGCTGCACTGGCGCAATCTGCCGCAGAACATCGAGAGCATGAATGCCCGCTGCGGGATTGTCAGTCGCACAGGGTTCAGGTTGTCGCCGGCGGCGCGGGCGATGATTGAGATATTGGTGGCGGTGGACAAGCAGGAGATCGCTGTCGCGGTTTAGGGCCCCTTCGCTGGCAAGCCAGCTTCTACAAGGACGCGGTGATCTTTGTAGGAGCTGGCTTGCCAGCGAAGAGGCCCGCAAGAGCGCTAAAGATTTAAAGTTTCGCCGCCGCCAACTCCGGCACCACCCAATCACTCACCTTGAACGACTTGCGAATCAGCTTCTGCTGCGAAGCCAGGTCCACGGCATCCTGCAATTTACCCAGGAACACCGGGTCCAGGGTCGACGGGAACACCTCGCTCAGGTTCTGGTCCTTCAAGTCCTCGGTCAGAATCACCGACGGATAACTCGCCAGCCCAGACACCAACTCAATGTACGCTTGCTTGTTGCTGTCATGGGTCAGCCATTGCACCGCCTGCTGTTGGGCCTTGAGCAGCTTCGCCACCACCTGCGGGTGCTCGTCGACAAACTTGCCATTGGCCACCAATACGGCCTGAACACTGCCCGCGCCACCCAGGTCCTTGGTGTTCAACGGCAACTCGGCCAGGCCTTTGGCTTGCAACGCCGTCAAATTGGAACCGCCCCACGACGCATCGATCTGCTTGGCGGCGAGCGCCGCCACTGCAGCGTTGAAATCCAGGTTGATGACCTTCAGGTCCTTCTCGCTCAATCCCTGGCTGGCCAGCGCTGCATCGAACGACAACTGGCTGGCAGTGCCGCGAAAGATCGCCACACGCTTGCCCTTGAGGTCCTGCAGGGTCTTGATCCCCGAGCCCGGCACTACGCCCAGGTAGTGCTTCACCCCGCGCGCCGAGGCACTCAGCACCCGTGTATCCAGGCCATTGGACTTGCCGATGATCGCCGCCAGGTCACCGAGGTACGCCAGATCGACCTGATCATTGGCAAAGGCTTCGTTGATCACGGGACCTGCGCCTTTGAAGAAATTCCACTGAATCTTGATGCCCTGGTCGGCAAAGGCCTTTTCGTAGATCTGCTGATCGCGCAACACGTCCACCACGCCGCCTGCGCTGTGTTGCGTGCCGGCGCTGAGGTCGGGCACGGCGATGCGGATTTCCTTGAGTTCGGCGGCCTGGGCGGTGAACGCCAGCAAGCCCGCCAGAGCCGGTACGGCGAACAGGCTGATGACACGTTTGAAGGGGATGCTCATGGGTACGGCTCCTGGTGACGGCGGCGTTGAGGAGCAGAAAGTAGGCTCAATCTTGATCAACACTTAAATACTATAAATTCACATTTTTATATCTTTTAGAACTAAGCAAGCAACGACGGGGCCCGCGGAACGATATGCATAACCAGCATCGAAAATATTCTTCGAATGCATTGGATGCGTTTTGGCTGGAGGCCTTAAATGGTCTGGCTTATCTCTCAATAGTATTGATTTGATTTTTTATAGAACTATTTTGCATACACCCCGCTCCCACAAAAGGCAGGCCGTATTGCAACCCGACAACGGAGGTCTCGCCCATGGCCCGTGTTTCCCTGCTCAGCCTGCCGCTCGCCGCGCCACCGCTCAATGGTCGGCGGCTTTGGCCAACCCTGAGCCAGCAGCTTTTGCCCTGGCTGCTGCCACTCAGCCTGTTTGCGTTGTGGTGGCTGGCCAGCCGCAATCAATGGATGAGTGAACAGATCCTGCCGGCACCGTCGCTGGTCTGGAACAGTGCGGTGGAGCTGTCGCATGGCGAACTGTGGAGCCATTTGTGGATCAGCCTGCAACGCCTGTTCTGGGGCCTGCTTGCCGGGATCACCGCGGGCGCGGTATTGGGCGCGGCGCTGGGCTTCAACCGCACGCTCGAACGCCTGGTGTTCCCGACATTCGCCGGCTTGGCGCAAGTCCCGACGCTGGCGTGGATTCCCCTGTTCATGGTGTTTTTCGGCATCGGCGAAGTGTTGAAACTGGTGGTGCTGATCAAGGCCATCGTGGTGCCGGTGACCCTGCACACGCTGGTGGGTGTGCGTGATGCACAACCCAGGCTGCGTGAAGTCGCTACGGTGCTGCGCCTTCCGCCACGATTGCTGATCCGCCGCCTGGTGCTGCCCGCCGCACTGCCCGCCTTCATGGCCGGCGTACGCCTGGCGCTGGCCGCAGGCTGGACGTCACTGCTCGCCGTCGAACTGCTCGCCTCCAGCGAAGGCATCGGTTTCCTGATGGTCTGGGCGCGACAGCTGTTCATGCTCGACATCGTGTTTGTCTGCATCGTCGTGATCGGCCTGATCGGCGTGGTCATGGATCGCGGCATCGGCCTGCTGGACAAGAAGCTGGTGCACTGGCCGCATCCGGCCACGGCTGAAATCCGCCGTGGCCCGAAATATCAAGGCTGGCAGCGCCTGCAACCCTGGTTGCTGCCATTGGCGTTGCTGTTGGTGTGGCAACTGGCGACGAATCAGCAATGGGTCGACGCCAACATCCTGGTCAGCCCGCTGGCGGTGCTGGCAACCACCGGGAACGGTTTGCTCGACGGTGCGCTGATCAGCGGCATGGCCCTGAGCCTGGGTCGCACCCTCGGCGGCCTGTTGCTCGGCGGCGGCCTCGGCTTTGCCCTGGGCTTGTTGCTGGGACTGTCGCGCACCAGCGAACGAGTACTCGGCCCGAGCCTCGCCGCCCTGCGTCAGATCGCGATTTTCGCCTGGGTGCCGCTGCTCACCGCATGGTTCGGCCTGGGCGAACTGGCCAAATGGGTGTTCGTTGCCCTCGCCGCGTTTTTCCCCTTGTTCATCGCCACCCAACGCAGCGTCGCCAATCTCTCGCCGCAATTGAACGAGGCCGCCCGAGTGCTGCGCCTGAATCTGCGGCAACGCCTCGGTCGCCTGGTGCTGCCGGGGGCCGCACCCGGGATTTTCGCCGGGCTTCGGTTGAGCCTGATCTACGCCTGGCTGGGCACCATCGGCGCCGAATACTTCATGCCGTCCAACGGCGGCATCGGCAGCCAGATGATCGGCGCCCAACAACTGCTGCGCATGGACCTGATCATGGCCGGCATGTTGCTGGTCGGCCTGACCGGCGCCCTGCTCAACCTCATTGGCCAACGCCTCGAAACTCGTGCCACCCGCTGGAGACACGCATGAACGCACCCATTGTCAGCTTCAACCACGTGGGCAAAACCTTCGACGTCGACGGTTTTGAACTGGAGGCCATTCGCGAATTCAACCTGGACATCGCCGAGGGTGAATTCGTCGCCATCGTCGGCTCCAGCGGCTGTGGAAAATCCACTTTGCTGCGGCTGCTGGTAGGCCTCGATACGCAGTTTCGCGGGCAGATCAGTGTCGATGGCAAAGCCGTCACCGGCATCGGCGGCGAGCGAGGCATCGTCTTTCAGGAGCACCGTCTGTTTCCCTGGCTGACGGTGGCGGACAACATCGGCCTGGGCTTGGTCAACGAGCCATTGAGCGCTGATGAAAAGCAAAAACGCATCAGTGATTTCATTGACCTGGTGGGCCTGCGCGACTTCAGCCGCGCCTATCCACACCAGCTCTCCGGCGGCATGGCGCAACGGGTGGCGATCGCTCGCGGCCTGGTGGCCAGCCCACGGATCCTGCTGCTGGACGAACCCTTCGGTGCCCTCGATGCCCTGACCCGTCAACAGATGCAGGACGAACTGCTGGCGATCCGCGCACGGGCAAAAATCACCACGATCCTGGTCACCCACGATGTCGAGGAAGCGATCTTCCTCGCCGACCGCGTAGTGGTGATGGAGCCGCGTCCCGGACGCATCAAGCAAGTGGTCGACATCGCCCTGCCTCATCCGCGTCTGCGCAGCAGTTTCGACTTCCACCAGCTGCGCGAAGAACTGCTGCACGAACTCACCAGCGACGACCACTACCAACCACCGGTACCGGTGCAGGTGCGTGACTTGCCGTTGTCTTTCATTGCCTGCTGAACAGGAGATTCTTGATGCCGCAACGCCCCAACTTTCTGGTGATTCTGGCCGATGATCTTGGCTTTTCCGATCTCGGCGCATTCGGCGGCGAGATCGCCACGCCGAACCTCGATGCCCTGGCCAACAACGGCCTGCGCCTGACCGATTTCCACACCGCGCCCACCTGCTCGCCGACGCGTTCGATGCTGCTGACCGGCACCGATCACCACATCGCCGGCATCGGCACCATGGCCGAAGCACTGACGCCGGAGCTGATCGGCAAACCCGGTTACGAGGGTTACTTGAACGACCGCGTCGTCGCCTTGCCCGAGCTGCTGCGCGAGGCCGGTTACCAGACCTTGATGAGCGGCAAATGGCATCTGGGCCTGACCGCTGAACTGGCGCCCCATGCCCGGGGTTTCGAGCGTTCGTTCTCGCTGCTGCCGGGCGCCGCCAACCATTACGGTTTCGAACCGACCTATGACGAACACACGCCGGGCCTGCTGAAATCCACCCCGGCGCTGTACATCGAAGACGATCAATTCATCGATGAACTGCCCAAGGATTTCTACTCCTCCGATGCCTTCGGCGACAAGCTGCTGCAATACCTCAAGGAGCGCGATCAGACCCGGCCGTTCTTCGCTTATCTGCCGTTTTCCGCGCCGCACTGGCCGTTGCAGGCACCTGCCGATGTGGTGGAGAAATATCGCGGCCGCTATGACGCAGGCCCTGAAGTGCTGCGCCTGGAACGCCTGGAAAAACTCAAGACCCTGGGGCTGATCGATGCAGAGGTAGAACCGCATCCGCTGATCCAGCTCAGCGCCCAATGGGATGCCTTGAGCGACGAACAACGGCAGATTTCCGCACGGGCCATGGAGGTCTATGCGGCGATGGTCGAGCGCATGGACTGGAACATCGGTCGCGTCGTCGAATACCTGCGCAACCAGGGGCAGTTGGACAACACGTTCATCCTGTTCATGTCCGATAACGGCGCCGAAGGTGCGCTGCTGGAAGCCTTCCCGAAATTCGGCCCGCAGCTGCTGACCTACCTCAACCAGCATTACGACAACAGCCTGGACAACATCGGCCGCGCCAACTCGTACGTCTGGTACGGGCCGAACTGGGCGCAAGTGGCGACCGCGCCTTCGCGGCTGTTCAAGGCGTTCACCACTGAAGGCGGGATTCGGGTACCGGCGTTGGTGCATTACCCGCAACTGCCGCTCAAGGGGCAGATCAGCCATGGTTTTGGCACGGTGATGGACATCACGCCGACCATCCTCGACCTTGCCGGGGTGCGTCATCCGGGCAAGCAATGGCGGGGCAAGCCCGTGGCGCCGTTGCGGGGCAAGTCATGGCTGGGATTTCTGTCGGGCGAAACGGCGCAGGTGCATGACGAGCACACTGTGACGGGTTGGGAGTTGTTCGGGCGGCGGGCGATTCGCCAGGGGCAATGGAAAGCGGTGTTCATTCCGGGGCCGGTGGGGCCGGCGACCTGGCAGCTTTATGATTTGGGCAGCGATCCGGGGGAGATCCATGACCTGGCGCTGAGCCAGCCCGAGAAGCTCGAGTTGCTGATCGGGCATTGGCAGAAATATGTCGATGAGACCGGGGTGATTTTGAGTGAGTCGCCGTTTCAGCCGGATTGATGCTGTTTGATCCACCGCTTTCGCGGGCAAGCCCGCTCCTACAGGATTTTCGCGATCCTTGTAGGAGCTGGCTTGCCAGCGAAGAGGCCCTCAGACGCGCACACCCTCCACAGCCTGCCCCTCTACTTCTTGCTTGCGAACAAACCGGTTCGCCCGCGCAAACGTGCCGAAATCATTGAACCGCACCCCCATCTCACGCATCACCTTGTGCGCCACCGGCACGGTCATCTGGCGGATGTAGAACGGTTCCTTCACCACAAAGTGATGAATCCCGTGGCTGCTACCGAAGTTGAAGCAGAACGCCTGCAACGGCCACAGCCACCAGGCGTTCAGCACCTGGCACTGCTGCATCACGTTGCCTGGCTCGATGTCACCGTAGTAGTGCATGTTGGAGCTGATGAAGTGCAGGCAGAAAGTGCGCAGCACGTTCGGGCCGATGATCACCACCGCGGCGATATCGATCACGCTCATCACCGACAACGTGGTCGCCGACCACTCGATCGGCGTGCCCATCAGGTACGCGATGCCGTTCGCGGCGTGGAAGCCGAGAAACACGTACCACGCGCCCCAGTGCATCAGCGCCAGCGGTGCGTAGACCTTCAGGGTGCGCTGGATGATGCTGAACTTCATCGCCCAGGTCTTGGCCCGCAGCATGCGGATGAACGACGACATGATGTTGTCGCCAATCATCAACAACCGCGCGAAACCCCAAGGCTCGCCGTTGGTGATGGCACGCTCTTCCATATCGGTTTCTGAGCCGGATACCTTGTGGTGGTTGAGGTGCAGGTGACGACGAATCCACGGATTGATCGTGCTCGGACGCGCCAGCCAGACCAGGCCCATCATCAGGTTGTGCGGGACCCGCTGCTTTCGAAAGTACATGCTGTGAATCAGGTCGTGCTCGAGTTCGTGGGTCAGGGAAGCGAAAAAAGCATTGAGCAGCAAGCACACCCACCAGGCCATGTAGCCCTCGATGTAGAGCGCCGCGGACCCAATCATGCCGGCAAGCGCAAAGGCCAGGATGCCAGCGCCCAAGGCGTCCTGATGCTTGAGAATCGGGTAGCGCTCGCGCAGCTCGACGCCCTTGGCCAGCACTATTTGGCGAATATGTGCTGATCGTTCAGCTGCATTCAGTCGCTGGGGACTTGCAGAAGTACCTTGCATGCTTCCATCCTCTGGTTATTGATGTTCGCATCCTGCCCGCTTCACTCGCCTGGAGCGGTAGCCGAGAACGCCAACCTGTTGACCGGAAGCGCCAATCAGCATGACTGAACCGACCTCCCTCGCCAGCTGGACCCGCGCCCTGCGCAAACAACTCGACGCCTTGGGTCTCGACAGCACCGCCCTGTGCCAGCAGGCCGGGCTCGACCCGCAACTGATGGACGACCCGAACGCCCGTTATCCGTTGTCCGGCACCACACGCCTGTGGGAAATCGCGGTGCAGGTCAGCGGCGACCCGGCGATTGGCCTGCGCGTCTCGCGCTTCGTCAGCCCCACGACCTTCCACGCGCTCGGTTATGCACTGGTGGCCAGCGGCAGCCTGCGGGAAGTCTTCGAGCGCATCGTGCGCTATCACCAGGTGGTCAGCGACGCTTTGGAGCTGGAACTGACCCGCGCCGATGACCGCTACTGTTTCCATCTGAAAATCCCGCCAGGCAATCCAGCCCCGGCCTTCGAAGCCATCGACGCCTTCGTGGCGATTTATGTGCGCACTTGCCGCAATCGCCTGGGCCGCGACTATGCGCCGCTGGCGGTGTACTTGCGTCGCCCTGAGCCCGCGGACCCGCACCAATGGCACAAGGTATTTCGCTCACCGGTGTATTTCGCCACCGGCGAGGATCGGCTGGAATTCGCGCTGACGGATTTCGACAGTCACCTGGACGACGCCAACCCGGAACTGGCCGAACACAACGAAACCGTGCTCAACCGCACCCTGGCGCAACTCAAACCGCTGACGTGGGAGCGCAAGGTCCGCGACGCCATTGAAGAGCAATTGCCGGAAGGCGAACCCAGCGCCGAACACATCGCCAAGGCCCTGCACCTGAGCCTGCGCAGCCTGCAACGGCACCTGGCGGATGAGGGTTGCCGCTTCGATACGCTGCTCAACGAAAGCCGCGAAAACCTGGCGTTGCTGCACCTGCGCGACCCGCAGTGCTCATTGAGTGAGATCAGCTATTTGCTGGGGTTTGCCGATACCAGCAGCTTCAGCCGCGCGTTCAAGCGCTGGACGGGGATGACGCCGGGGCAGTTTCGGGATGGGTTGCGCTGACAGACTCAGGCTGTCTGTTCTTGCCCCTTCGCGGGCAAGCCCGCTCCTACAGGGTGGTCAGTGTCCGCAAGCGTTCGGCATCCAGGATCTCGATCTCACCATACCCCAGATTCAGAATCCCCTGCCCCTGCAAATCCTTGAGGATCTGGTTGGTGGTCTGGCGCGACAGCGACAACATGGCGGCAAGCTGCTCTTGTGGCAGTTGCAGGACGCGCCGTGGTTCGTCGAGCTGGCCGTAGCCTTCGGCGATCATCAGCAGGCGATGGGCTAGCCTGGCCGGGGCCGGCAACAGGCTCAGCTGCTCGAGATTGATGAAGGTCATGCGCAGTTTCTGGCTCATCAGCAATGCCAGTTGCCGCCAGTGCCCGGGCTGCTCGTCGAGCATCTTGAGCAACACGGTTTGCGGGATGTGCAACAGCGTGCTCTGCCCCACGCCAAACGCATCATGGGTACGCGGCTGACCGTCGAACAGGCAGATTTCGCCAAACCAGTTCGGCGATTCCACCAGGCCCAGCAATGCCTCCTTGCCCTGTTCGTTCACGGCGCCGACGCGTACCGCGCCTTCAAGCACCGCGTACAGGCCACACGGCGGGTCGCCACGCTGGAACAGGCACTGACCCGCTGACAGGTGCCGCACCCGCGCAGCATTGAGCAGACTATCCTGTAGGGACACAGGTAGATGGCTGAACCACTGACCACGCATCAGGCGAGCACGCCAGACCTGCTTATCCATGAAAACTCCTAGAGATTGTCGCCTGGCTGACAGAGCGTGAAACGGCCCCAAGGCATGATCAGTCACCCTACAGGAGGAATAACAATGAAAAAAAGCCTCGTTGACCATCTCAGTCAATACGCCGCCTACCACCGCGACCCGCGCAACATCGCCAGCCACTTCATCGGCATTCCATTGATCGTCGTGGCAGTAGCGGTATTGCTGTCCCGTCCACAATGGGCTGGGGGCTGGCTTTCACCAGCGGTGCTGGTGTCTTTGGCGTCGGCGTGGTTCTACCTGCGCCTGGAGTTGCGCCTCGGCCTGTTGATGACGGTGTTGCTGGGGCTGTGCGTTTGGGCAGGTCATGCACTGGCGCAGCAAAGCACGCTGGTCTGGCTGGCGAGCGGCGTCGGGATGTTTGTGATCGGCTGGGCGATTCAGTTTGTCGGGCATCACTACGAGGGACGCAAGCCGGCGTTTGTCGATGATGTGACGGGGTTGATTGTCGGGCCGTTGTTTGTGGTGGCTGAGTTGGCGTTTTTGCTGGGGTTGCGGCATGCCCTGAAAGAGCAGATCGAGGCGCGGGCGGGGGGTGTGCGGGTCAATCCGAATCGCGCTGCGGCGTAAGACGCCATCGCGAGCAGGCTCACTCCCACAGGGGTTTTCGGTCGGTCACATAACATGTGTACAACACCGGTCCCCTGTAGGAGTGAGCCTGCTCGCGATGCTCTTGCTGTTAGATGTTGGCGACTTTCTGCCAGACCTTCGGTTTGAAGAACAGGGTCTCGCCCTTCGCCAGGCCGATCAGGCTGTCGTGATCCTTCACCACTTCAGCCTCGATCAAATCACTTTGCCCTTCAACCTTGAGTGTCACGCGAGTGGTCGCGCCCAGCGGACGGATATCCCGCACTTCGGCCGCATGGTGATCTTCCAGTTCATGCCGCGACAGCGACACTTCGTGCGGACGGAACAGCACGTGATTGTCTTCGCCCAGATGCAGGCGGTTCGAATCGCCGAGGAAGTGATAGACGAAATCGCTGGCCGGATTTTCGTAGACGTCGCCCGGTGAACCGATCTGCTCGATCACGCCCTTGTTCATCACCACGATGCGATCAGCGACTTCCATCGCCTCTTCCTGGTCGTGGGTCACGAACACCGAAGTCAGGTTGATGTCTTCGTGCAGGCGCGCCAGCCAGCGACGCAGCTCCTTGCGGACCTTGGCATCGAGGGCGCCGAAGGGTTCGTCGAGCAGCAGCACTTTCGGTTCCACCGCCAAGGCGCGGGCCAAGGCGATACGCTGACGCTGGCCACCGGAAAGTTGTTCCGGGTAGCGATCCGACAACCAGTCCAGCTGCACCATGTTCAGCAGTTCGTGCACCTTGGTTGCGATCTGGCTTTCGCTCGGGCGCTGGTTCTTCGGCTTCATGCGCAGGCCGAACGCGACGTTGTCGAACACCGTCATGTGGCGGAACAAGGCGTAGTGCTGGAACACGAAACCGACGTTGCGGTCACGCACGTCGTGGCCGGAGACGTCTTCGCCGTGGAACACGATGTTGCCCTGGTCCGGGGTTTCCAGGCCGGCAATGATCCGCAGCAACGTGGTCTTGCCGCAACCGGATGGGCCAAGCAGCGCCACCAGCTCACCGCTCTGAATGTCCAGGCTGATGTCATTCAGCGCCTTGAACGCATTGAAATTCTTGCTGACATTACGCACTTCGATCGACATGAAATCATTCCTCCGCGGCGCTGGCGCGCAGGCGGTTAATACGGTTTTCGCTCCACTGCTTCAGCAGCAGGATGAAGAGCGCCAGGATCAGCAACAGGCTCGCCACGGCGAACGCGGCCACGTGGTTGTATTCGTTGTAGAGGATCTCGACGTGCAACGGCAAGGTGTTGGTCACCCCGCGAATGTGCCCGGACACCACCGACACCGCACCGAATTCACCCATGGCCCGCGCGGTACAGAGCACCACGCCGTAGATCAGGCCCCATTTGATGTTGGGCACGGTGACGTGCCAGAACATCTGCCAGCCATTGGCCCCGAGCAAACGCGCGGCCTCCTCTTCCTGAGTGCCCTGTTCCTGCATCAGCGGGATCAGCTCGCGGGCCACGAACGGCACGGTGACAAAAATCGTCGCCAGCACGATGCCCGGCAAGGCGAAGACGATCTGGATGTCGTGATCCTGCAACCACGGGCCGAACAGCCCCTGGGCGCCGAACATCAGCACATAGACCAGGCCGGCGATAACCGGCGATACCGAGAACGGCAGGTCGATCAGGGTCACCAGCATGCTTTTGCCGCGGAACGAGTACTTGCTCACGCACCACGCGGCGCTGACGCCGAACACCAGGTTCAACGGCACCGAAATCAATACGGCAATCACCGTGAGTTTCAGCGCCGACAGTGCGTCGGGTTCGAAGATCGCGGTGAAGAACGCACCCAGGCCATTTTTCAAACCCTGGGACACCACGATGAACAGCGGCAGCAACAGGAACAGCGCAAAAATCAGCCAGCCAAGGCCGATCAGGATTCGCCGCGAGGTTGCACTGCCACGGCGGGCAGCGTTGGCCGAAGAGGCGGCAGCAATAGACGATTGGGACATTGTTCGCGCCTCCTTATGGGGTTTCGATGCGCCGCTGCAGCAAGTTGATCAGCAGCAACAGAATGAAGGAAACCACCAGCATCAGTACACCAATGGAGGTAGCGCCGGTGTAATCGTATTGGTCGAGCTTGACCATGATCAGCAGTGGCAGGATCTCGGTTTTCATCGGCATGTTGCCGGCGATGAAAATCACCGAACCGTACTCGCCGACCCCGCGGGCAAAGGCCAGGGCGAAACCGGTGAGCCAGGCCGGAAGCAGTGCGGGCAACAGGATATGCCGGGCAACCTGCCAGGGTTTGGCACCCAGGCACGCCGCCGCTTCTTCCACTTCACGGGGAATATCAGCCAAAACCGGCTGTACCGTACGTACTACGAATGGAAGTGTCACAAAAGTGAGGGCAAGGGTGATGCCCAGAGGGGTGTAGGCAATCTTGAAACCCAGATCCGCTGCAAACTGCCCCACCAACCCTGTGGGGGTATACAGCGCGGTCAGCGCAATACCGGCCACGGCGGTGGGCAATGCGAAGGGCAAGTCGATCATCGCATCGATGACTTTGCGTCCAGGGAAGGTATAGCGCACCAGCACCCAGGCCAGCAGCGTGCCGATGATTCCGTTGATGATCGCGGCGTACAGGGCGGTGCCGAAGCTCAGCTTCAACGCTGCCAGCACCCGTGGCGCCGAAATGATTGCCCAGAACTGATCCCAGGTGAGTTGAGCGGCATGCACGAACATCGCCGCCAGTGGAATGAGCACAATCAGGCTGAGGTACACCAAGGTGTAGCCCAGCGTCAGCCCGAAGCCGGGTATGACGGGGGAGATACGACGCGACATAAAAGTCCTTGGTTGAGAATGCACAAAGCCTCGAATCGCGATTCGAGGCTCCTTGATGGCTATTTAAGATTACTGCGCCTGGTAAATCTGGTCGAATACGCCGCCGTCGTTGAAGAATTTCGGCTGCGCGGTTTTCCAGCCGCCGAAGTCTTTGTCGATGGTGACCAGGTCCAGTTTCGGGAACTGCTGGGCGTATTTGGCAGCCACATCCTTGTCACGTGGACGATAGAAGTTTTTCGCGGCAATTTCCTGGCCGGCAGGGCTGTAAAGGTGCTTGAGGTAGGCTTCGGCGATCTGCTCGTTGCCCTTTTTCTCGGCGTTCTTGTCGACCACGGCCACTGGGGGCTCGGCAAGGATCGACAGCGAAGGCACGACGATCTCGAACTTGTCGGCGCCGCCATCTTCTTTCAGTGCCAGGAACGCTTCGTTTTCCCAGGCCAGCAACACGTCACCCTGACCGTTGTTGACGAAGGTGATGGTCGAACCACGAGCACCGGTGTCCAGTACCGGCACGTGCTTGAACAGGGTCTGCACGTATTCCTTGGCCTTGGCTTCGTCACCGCCGTTGGATTTCAGGCCATAGGCCCAGGCCGCGAGGAAGTTCCAGCGCGCACCGCCGGAGGTTTTCGGGTTCGGGGTGATCACCGATACGTCGTTCTTGACAAGGTCGCCCCAGTCCTTGATGCCTTTAGGGTTGCCCTTGCGCACCAGGAACACGATGGTCGAGGTGTATGGCGTGCTGGCTTCCGGCAGGCGCTTCTGCCAGTCGGCCGGAAGGGTCTTGCCGAGCTTGGCGATTTCGTCGATGTCGCCGGCCAGGGCCAAGGTCACCACATCGGCGCGCAGGCCGTCGATCACCGCCCGGCCCTGCTTGCCCGAGCCACCGTGGGACTGCTGGATTTTCACGCTGTCGCCGGGATTACTTTTCTTCCAGTAATTGACGAATTCAGCGTTGTAATCCTGGTACAGCTCGCGGGTAGGATCGTACGACACGTTGAGCAGTTCGTAATCCTTGGCAACGGCGGAACCGGCAAACAGGGCGCTGGCCAGGGCGGCCAAAGCGAAATGGCGAATCGACGACATGGTGAAAGCTCCTGGAATTCTATTGTGCTGGCTAGTTTTTATGGATTTCTGGAATCGCGGTGTCGGTTCAAAGATCGCAACCTTCGCCAGCTTGCACTCCCCTGTAGAAGTTGGCGCAGGTTGCGATCCGTTGATCTTTCGCTTCAGCCCGGCTTATTGCCCGGCTGCTGCAAGCGGAATTTTTCCTTGCGTTCGATCTGGACCACCTGGGCGTTGTGCACGGTGATTTCCACCGCACCAAACCGCAGGTCGCGCAGGGCGCTCTGGATTTCGCGCAGGATGGTTGCTTCGTCCTGGCCGTCAACGCTACGTAGAGATGCGCTCATGGTGCTGCTCCTTCGACTGAGAGGTTGCCTGGCAGTGGCGGCACTGCTTGCGGCGTGAGACCAATAGTAGAGAGGCGCTGATATTCTTAAAAAGACTATTTAAGAATGTTTATATAACCAGAAGACATTACTTGATGGGACAAGGGTTTGCGGCGCAGAAGATCAAAAGATCGCAGCCTTCGGCAGCTCCTACAGAGATACGCGATCCTCTGTAGGAGCTGCCGAAGGCTCGGGCCGCGATCGGACGATCTTTTAGCGATTAACGAGTCCAATCCAACTGCATCGCCGGCACCGGCCGCCCAAACCAGTAACCCTGCCCTAGATGGCTGCCGTGTTCGAGCAGGAACGCCGCCTGCTCGACTTGCTCGATGCCTTCGGCTTGCACCTGCATGCCCATGCTCTGCGCCAGGGCGATAATGACTCGCACGATGGCCGCGTCATCCTCATCCAGCGGCAATCCGGCGACAAAACCCTGGTCGATCTTGAGTTTCTGTACCGGCAGGCGCTTGAGCCGCAACAGCGACGAATAACCGGTGCCGAAATCATCGATGGCCAGTTGCACGCCCAATTCACGCAGCCGGTGCATTTGCTCAAGCGCAATCTCTGGATCTTCCATCACCGCGCTCTCGGTAACTTCCAGCTCCAGGGAGGCCGGGTCCAGGCCGGTTTCGCGCAGCACCTGCGCAACCTGTTGGTAGAGTTCACGGCCGGCGAACAGACGCGATGACACATTCACCGCGACAAACGACAACGCCACGCCCGCCTGCTGCCATCGGCACATCTGCTCACAGGCCTGGCGCATCACCCAGGCGTCGATCTGTGCGATCAGCCCGGTCCGCTCGGCAACCGGAATGAATTGCGCAGGTGACACCATGCCGCGCAGCGGATGCTCCCAACGCACCAGCGCCTCGACGCCGACCAGGCGACGGGTCTTGAGATCGTGAACCGGCTGGTAAAACACCCGTAGCTCGTCCTGCTCAAGCGCCCTGCGCAGCTCAGAGGCGGTCTCGACCCGCTGCTGGGCATGGGCCGTCAACTCTTCGGTGTACAGGGCATAGCCATTGCGCCCGGCGCTCTTGGCCTTGAACAGCGCCGAGTCGGCGTTGCGCAACAACTGCTCGGCACTCAATGCATCACTGGGGAACTGGCTGATACCGATACTGGCGTTGATGAACAGCCGATGCCCATGAATGTCGAAAGGCTCCTTGAGGCCCTCGATGATCCGCTGGGCCAGCGCCGCGGCCTGCATCAGTTGCGGACAGCTTTCGGCCAGCACGGCGAACTCATCGCCCCCCAGGCGCGCCAGGGTGACCCCAGGGTCGAACATGGCACTCAAGCGTTCGGCCACCGCCTTGAGCAATTGGTCACCCATCGAGTGCCCGAGGCTGTCGTTGATCATCACGAAGTGATCCAGATCGATCATCAGCAAGGCACAGCCACGCTTGTGGATCTGCGCCGATGCCAGGGCTTGCGTGGCGCGGTCGGTGAACAGCAGGCGATTGGGCAGGCCGGTGAGCGGATCGTGATGAGCCAGGTGCCTTAACTCATGTTCCGAGTCCTTGATCGCGCTGATGTCGGAAAACACCGCGACGAATTGACTGCAACGCCCCTGGTCATCGTGAATGATGCGGATGGTTTGCCATTGCGGGTAGATTTCGCCGCTTTTGCGGCGGTTCCAGATTTCCCCGCTCCACTCGCCGACGCTGTTGAGCGTGGCGAACATCGCCTGGTAGAACGCGGGTGGATGATGCCCCGACTTGAACAGGCTGGGCTTGCGCCCCAGCACTTCTTCACGCTGATAGCCGGTGATCGCCATGAAGGCGCGGTTCACATGCACGATCAGCCCTTGATGATCGGTGACCAACACCCCTTCACGGGTGCAGTCGAACACGGCGGCGGCCTGGCGCAGACGCTCACGGTCCTCGCTTCGTTCACGCAATTTCGCGCCGACGCCCAGGCAACGCAACAGTCGTGCACGGGCAATGAAGATCACGCCTGCACTCAATACCACCCAGACATAACCGTTGATCAGTTGCCAGCGTAAGCGCTCGGCCGAGTTATCGAATAAACTGCTCAATAAATAGCCACTGAGCAGCATCCAGACCACGGAAATCAGCAGGTAAAGCAGCGCTGCACGCATGGCATCGCGATAGCTGGCAGACATAAGGCTGTCCATGTCCCTACGAAAAAGTCGCGATTATAGTTTATAGACACATCCTGCCACTCATATCTGAAAGGGCGACTGGTTTTATCTGTCCGCTTAGTGATAATGCATCGGCTGTTTTTTTCTTTTTCGAGGGCCCTATAGCCTATGTGGTACGAAGGTTTTCTCGGCTTGTCGCCCTGGTCACTGGTGGCAGTCACCCTGCTGATGACCCACGTCACGATTATCGGCGTCACGGTCTATCTGCATCGTTATTCAGCCCACCGCTCGCTTGAGTTGAATGCTGGCCTGAAACATTTCTTCCGCTTCTGGCTGTGGTTGACCACGGCGCAGAACACCCGCGAGTGGACCGCCATCCACCGCAAGCATCACGCCAAATGCGAAACCGTCGATGACCCGCACAGCCCGGTGATCAAGGGCCTGTTCACCGTTCTGCGCAAAGGCGCCGAACTGTACCGCGCCGAAGCGGAAAACCCCGAGACCCTGCGCATCTACGGCAAGAACTGCCCGGACGACTGGATCGAACGCAACGTCTACACCCGCTTTCCACTGCTGGGCGTGGCGATCATGGCCGTTATCGACCTGCTGCTGTTCGGCACCATCGGCATCACCATCTGGGCCGTCCAGATGATGTGGATCCCGGTGTGGGCCGCCGGTGTGGTCAATGGCCTGGGCCATGCCGTCGGTTACCGCAACTTCGAGTGCCGCGATGCGGCGACCAACCTGGTGCCCTGGGGCATCCTGATCGGTGGTGAAGAGCTGCATAACAACCATCACACCTACCCTAACTCGGCAAAACTGTCGGTGAAGAAGTGGGAATTCGATCTGGGCTGGGCCTGGATCCAGGTGTTCAGCTTCCTGCGCCTGGCCAAGGTCCAGCGGGTCGCGCCGATTGCCCACCGTGTCGAAGGCAAGGGCAACCTGGACATGGACACCGCCATGGCGATCCTCAACAACCGCTTCCAGATCATGGCCCAGTACCGCAAGCTGGTGATCGGGCCGCTGGTCAAGCAAGAGCTGGAAAAGGTCGATCACTCGGTCCGCCACCAGTTCCACCGCGCCAAGCGCTTGCTCTCGCGCGAAACCAGCCTGCTGGATGACAAGCACCACGTGCGCATCCAGAACATGCTCGAGCACAGCCAGGCGCTGAAGGTAATCTACGAGAAACGCCTGGCCTTGCAGCAGATCTGGGTCAAGACCAGCTCAAATGGCCACGACATGCTGGCTGCCATCAAGGACTGGGTACACGAAGCCGAAGCCAGCGGTATTCAATCGCTGCGCGACTTCGCCGATCAGTTGAAAACCTATTCCCTGCGCCCAAGCGCTACCTGAAACCGTTGATCGGTGCGCCCAATGCCCGGGCGCACCCTTCGGAACTTCGCTCTAAATCCCTTATCTCAATGACACTTCGCCATCCAGGCGGGCTTCGCTGTGGCCGCTTCGAACCCTGAACGGTGCACGCCCTTGAGATTTGGTGCCGATGGTCAACAACCAGCAAGACTCATCACTCACGCAGTGGCCAGAGGCCGCGCAAACCCTGATGGCGCTGATGCACGCCCAAGGCGAGGTGGCGCGCCTGAGCGAACGCGAACAGCTGCTTAACACCTTGCTGGTGAGCGTCAACGCGGTACTGTGGGCATTCAATTGGGAAACCCGCCAGGTGCTGTATGTCAGCCCCGCCTATGAACGGATTTTCGGCCGCAGCGCCGACCTGCTGTTGGCCGACTACAACCAATGGCGCGACAGCATTTACCCCGACGATCTCGAGTACGCCGAGCGCAGCCTGGCGGACGTACTGGACAAAGGTGCCGTCGAAGACCGCGAGTACCGAATCATCAACGCCGACGGCCAACTGCGCTGGCTCAGCGACAAGTGCTTCATCAGCCGGCAGACCGAGCCTGGGCAGCCGGTGATTATTGTCGGCATCGCGGAAGACATCACCGACAAGAAACAGCTGGAGTCCGAACTGCATCGGCTGGCGACCACCGACGCCCTGACCCGCAGCAGCAACCGTCGGCATTTCTTCGAAGGCGCCGACCACGAATTCGAACAGGCACGACAACAGTGCACGCCGCTATCGTTTCTCATGCTGGACATCGATGACTTCAAGGTCATCAACGACACCTACGGCCACCAGGAAGGCGATAACGTGCTTCAGCATATTGCCGACCGCGGCCGCGCTGCACTGCGCCGCGGCGATCTGTTCGGGCGCATTGGCGGCGAGGAATTCGCCGCGGTATTCCCCGGCTGCACGCCGCAGATGGCCCTGCAAGTGGCCGAGCGCTTGCAACGAGAGATCCAGGCGTTGACCTTCAACCACGACGGCCAGACATTCGGCATCACCGTCAGCCAAGGGCTGACCAGCCTCACGGCCGAGGATAAAAGCGTGGAAAGCCTGTTTGCCCGCGCGGATGCGGCGATGTACGAGGCCAAGCGCCAAGGCAAGAACCGGATCATCACGGCCTGACCCGTCCAACACATAACTCCTGTAGGAGCTGGCTTGCCAGCGAAGGCGGTGTATCAGACTCACCGAGTCGTCTGGATTCGCTGGCAAGCCAGCTCCTACAGAGGTCTGCGCAAGCCTTATTTTTTGCGCATCCGCACCAGCTCCGGCAAGCCGATCTTCAGCAGCCGCGCCGTTCGACTATTGGCCAACGCCTCAAGGCCCTCATGCTCGGTCAGGCGCGCCAGTTGCGCCGCCATGTTCATCACCAGGGCCTCGCGGGAGTAAACCCCGCCACCGAGCTGGTAAGCCGCCGCAATCAGCTGCCGCAGCTCCAGCGGCAGACGCCAGCGGGTGCGCAGCGCCGAACCGTAGGCAGCACCGAACTCGGCCAACGCCTCGCCCACTTGCTCCTGCTCGTCCAGGTCACCACCGGCCTGTTTCCACTCCTGCAAACAACGCAGCAACGCCAGGTCGCCCAGCCGATGCAGCATGCCGGCGCAGTAGCAACGTGCCTGATCCAGATCCAGCAAGCGCGCCAGCGTTCGCGCGTACTCAGCCGTGTGCAGCGACAAATCCCAGTAACGCTCGGCATAGTCCGCCAGCTGCGGATCGCTGAGCCGCGCATTGCGCTTGAGTGTCAGGCCCAGGATCAGGTTCATGCTCTGCCCGGTGCCCAGACGGTGAAGCGCCTGGGACAGCGTCTGCACGGCGGTGCCATGGTGCTGGGCGGCGCTGTTGGCAGCGGCGATCAGCACGGCGGTGACCTGTGGATCGGTGCGGATTTCATCTTCCAGCACCGTCAAATCCAGACCATTTGGATTGAGGCTTCGCTTGACCGCCACTTGCACGTCGGTCATCAGCGGCGCGCCTTCCGCCAGTTCGCGACGGCGCTCAAGGAACACGGACAACGTCATGCCCGGCGCCAGCGTTGGCACCTCGCACGATACCTCTTCCCCGGCGTTCAGCAGCAAAGCCTGCAGGCGCTGGGTCAGGCTTGCCATGTTCAGGGGTTTGGTCAGGTACGCGGCGGGAGCCAGCGGCAAGGCCTCACGTACGCTCGCACTGTCGTTGCGGCTGCTCATCAGAATGAAGGGCAACGGTGGATTGCGCTTGCGCTGGCGCACACTGCGCAACACATTCAGGCCGTCGACGCCTGGCAACTCCCAGTCGGCGATGACCAGGTCGTAAGGGTTCGACGCCAGCAACGCCAACGCCTGCTGACCATCGGCACATAGGTCCAGCCGCGCATCGCAGCGAACGTTCAACAACACTTCCTTGAGCAGATCGCGGGTCCATGGGTCGGCCTCGGCGATCAGCACTCTCGGAATCGCGGGTAAAATGACGACTGTCATACAGCTCTCCCTGGCAATGCGTGAACCTTAGCCAAAGCCGGCCATCGGTTACAGCGCTAATACGCGGTTTTACGTTTTAGAGGGCATGAAAAAACCCGCCGAAGCGGGTTTTTTGTGAAGCAGGTCACACTCGGTGATCAGAGCTCGGAGAAGCACTCTTCGATGATCGCCAGGCCTTTATCCAGTTGCTCGTCCGGCGAAGTCAGCGGTACCAGGACGCGCAGAACGTTGCCGTAGGTGCCGCAGGACAGCAGGATCAGACCCTTGTCGCGAGCCTTGGCCACAACAGCTGCCACGGCGGTCGGGTTCGGCTTGTGGCTGTCGCCACCTTCGAACAGCTCGACAGCGATCATCGCACCCAGGGCACGCACTTCGCCGATGACCGGGTACTTGGCCTGGATGGCTTTCAGGCCAGTCACCAGACGCTCGCCGACAGCCTTGCAGCGGTCCAGCAGGTGCTCTTCTTCGAACACTTCCATCACGGCCAGGGCCGCGGCGCAAGCGATCGGGCTACCGGCGTAGGTGCCGCCCAGGCCGCCTGGAGCGATGGCGTCCATGTATTCAGCCTTGCCGCACACACCGGCCAACGGGAAGCCGCCAGCGATGGATTTGGCGAAGGTGGTCAGGTCGGCAGCAACGCCCATCTGTTCCATGGCGAAGAAAGTACCGGTACGGCCTGCGCCGGTTTGTACTTCGTCAGCGATCAGCAGGATGCCGTGCTGGTCGCACAGGGCACGCAGACGCTTCATGAATTCTTTCGGAGCGACGTAGAAACCACCTTCGCCCTGAACCGGCTCGATGATGATGGCAGCGATGTCACGCGGCTCGGCGTCGTTCTTGAAGATGCGCTCGATGCTGGCGATCGAATCGTCGATGCTCACGCCATGCAGTTCGTTCGGGTACAGCGCGCGGAACACGCCGCCTGGCATCAGGCCCATGCCGGCCGAGTAAGGCACGACTTTACCGGTCAGGCCCAGGGTCATCATGGTACGACCGTGGTAAGCGCCGGTGAACGCGATCACGCCAGCACGGCCAGTGGCGGCACGGGCGATCTTGATCGAGTTTTCCACGGCTTCGGAGCCGGTGGTCACCAGCAGGGTTTTCTTGGCGAAATCACCTGGCACCTTGGCGTTGATTTTTTCGCACACTTCTACGTACGGCTCGTAGGCCAGTACCTGGAAGCAGGTGTGGGTCAGCTTGTTCAGCTGCTCGGTCACGGCGGCGATGACTTTCGGGTGCACGTGGCCGGTGTTCAGCACGGCGATACCGCCGGCGAAATCGATGAACTCGCGACCTTCAACGTCGGTCACGGTCGCGTTCTTCGCGGACTCGGCGAAGATCGGGTGAATCTGGCCAACACCACGTGGAACTGCATTGGTACGGCGGGCCATCAAATCAGCGTTAGTCTTGCTCATTACATTCCTCATTCGCCGCTCATCGGTCGGCGTGGTTCAAGGATTAAGCGGCGGGGAAGCAACTGCAGCAGCATGCGATGATCGACTGCTACAGCGTTCCCGGCCACAGAGAAAATTCCGGTTTGAAACGGCGCAAAGGGACAGCGCTCTCGTGCCCTTTGCGTTTGAAGCAATCTCTTACCGGGCTTAGATACCCAGGCAGAGGTATTTGATTTCCAGGTAATCTTCGATGCCGTACTTGGAGCCTTCACGGCCCAGGCCCGAGGCCTTGATGCCGCCGAATGGCGCGACTTCGTTGGAGATCAGACCGGTGTTGACGCCGACCATGCCGTATTCCAGGGCTTCTGCCACACGGAACACGCGACCCAGGTCGCGAGCATAGAAGTACGAAGCCAGGCCGAACTCGGTGTCGTTGGACATCGCGATCACATCGGCTTCGTCTTTGAAGCGGAACAGTGGAGCCAGTGGGCCGAAAGTTTCTTCCTTGGCCACGGCTGCGTTGTTCGGAACGTTGGTCAGGATGGTCGGTTCGAAGAAGTTGCCTTCCATCGGCTTGCCACCGGCCAGTACGGTCGCGCCTTTGCTCAGGGCGTCGGCGATGTGTTCTTGCACCTTGGCTACGGCTTTTTCGTCGATCAGCGGGCCAGTGGTGGTGCCGTCTTCCAGACCGTTACCGATCTTCAGCTTGGCCACGGCCACTTTCAGCTTCTCGGCGAAGGCGTCGTAGACACCGTCCTGAATGTACAGGCGGTTGGCGCAGACGCAGGTCTGGCCGTTGTTGCGGTATTTGGAAATGATCGCGCCTTCGACGGCCTTATCCAGGTCGGCGTCGTCGAACACGATGAACGGTGCGTTGCCGCCCAGTTCCAAGGACACTTTCTTGATGTCCTTGGCGCATTCGGCCATCAGTTGACGACCGATTTCGGTCGAACCGGTGAAGGACAGCTTGCGCACGATCGGGTTGCTGGTCAGCTCGGTACCGATGTCGCCGGCGCTGCCGGAAACAACGCTGAACACGCCAGCCGGGATGCCGGCACGCTGGGCCAGCTCGGCCAAGGCGAAAGCGGAGTACGGGGTTTGCGAAGCAGGCTTGAGCACCATGGTGCAACCGGCGGCCAGGGCCGGGCCAGCTTTACGGGTGATCATTGCCGCCGGGAAGTTCCACGGGGTGATGGCCGCGGTCACGCCGATTGGCTGCTTGATCACGATCAGGCGCTTGTCTGGCTGGTGGCCCGGAATCACGTCACCGTAGATGCGCTTGGCTTCTTCGGCGAACCACTCGATGAAGGAAGCGGCGTAAACGATTTCGCCCTTGGCTTCGGCCAATGGCTTGCCTTGTTCCATGGTCATCAGGCGAGCCAGGTCGTCCTGGTTCTCGATCATCAGTTCGAACCAGCGACGCAGTTTGCCCGCACGTTCCTTGGCGGTCAGTGCACGCCAGGCCGGCAGCGCTTTGTCTGCGGCTTCGATCGCACGGCGGGTTTCGGCAGCACCCATTTTCGGCACGGTGCCCAGGATTTCGCCCGTTGCCGGGTTGTTGACCTTGATCGTCTGACCGTTGTCCGCGTCTACCCACTCGCCATTAATGAAGGCTTGCTGGCGGAACAACTGGGTGTCTTTAAGCTGCATGTCGGCTTTCCTTAACAGCACCGCGCACGCGCGGAGCAAATTATGATTGTAGAAAGGCGCCTCAGTAGGCTGCCGTCAGGGAAATCATTCACCGGGCTGAAGCACATAAATAGCGCACTGATTCAAATCGTGCGGTTCAGCACCCAGACAAGAGCGTTTGAAATCTCAAACGAATCCTAGGATCAAAGGGGGTAAAGGACAATAGCCTGTTCGAAAAAAAGAACGAAAACGCCGCATTTGCTGCTATTTTCTGATCAACGTAGCAAACGCAGGTTACGCTTTTAAAAAACGCATGCGATTCAGCAGCATGGACGCCCGCATTGCATATGCGTATCATGGCGCCCGCTGCACCAGTAGCTCAGCTGGATAGAGTACTGCCCTCCGAAGGCAGGGGTCGTGGGTTCGAATCCCGCCTGGTGCACCATACGTAGAAACGAGAAAGCCTCAGGCCGTAGGGTCTGGGGCTTTTTTGTGGGTCATAAAAAACCGCCGAAGCGGTTTTTTCATTCTGTCGTCCAGTCAAACTCGTCGTACTCATCATCTTCATCGTCCTCGAATTCTTCCTCTTCAAGAACGTCTTCTTCCTCAGCTTCACCCTCTTCCTGCTGGTTCAGCAGAAAATCCTTACGACTCTCGGTAATTGCCCGTCGTAATTCCTCGCCCTTTTCCGGGCAGTTGAGCATTTGGGCGATGCGGTCGATTTTTTTTGTCACGGCATCCTCCAACGCATCGACTATGGCCCGATAGTGCGCGCTTTCGGGCCTTGATGCCAAATTGTCGAGCGTTATGCCGGTCAGTTTTTCTGCAGATCCTTCAGTCGGGCACTGAGGTTTTCGTCGGGGAAGCGTTTGTGCAAGTCGGCCAGCAGTTTATCGGCGGCTTGCTTGTGCCCGGTTTTTTGCAAGCGAAGCACTTCACGCAATTGTTCATCCAGGGGTTTCACCGGGGCCGCGGCGCGCTTGCTGACTTTGGCTTCGTCCGCCATGTTGGCACTGAAGGATTCTGCTTGCGCCGGGGCTGCCGACTCCGCCATGGGTGCGGCGGGTGCAGGTGCGGAGAGCGCGCCAACCGGGGCCTTCAGGGAACGGGCCAGCGCTGGCGGCGCTGCTTCGGCTTCCTGTTTAGCGATCGGGGCCGAGGCTTTGGGCGCAGGCGCGTAGTCGTAGCCTGGCACTTGCTCAGGTGTGCGTTGCACCAGCGAGAGCATCAGCGCGATGCCGACGAGGCTGGCGAATGCCACTTGCCAGCGGGGTTGCTGGCAGGCGCGAATCCAGCGTTGCCACAGCCCTGGCTTCGGCGCGGGGACGGCGTTGCGCGCGGCGGCCAGGATCAAGGCGTCGAGATGCGCCGGTGGTTCGCCGGTGGCCTGCTCGCGGTAATGTTCGAGCGTTTGGTGTTCCGTGGTGTGCTTGGCGTCAGTCATGTCAGTACCTCCTCGGCCAGCAGCCGACGCAGTTTTTGCTGGGCGTAACGCAAGCGGCTCTTGACCGTTTCCAGCGGTGTTTCGGTAAGGGTGGCGATCTGCGGTAAATCGAGATCGCTGTAGGCGCGCAGCAGGAACACTTCGCGCTGGTCGGCGGGCAAGGCTTGCAGGGCGGCTTCAAGGCGCTGGCTGTCGCGGCTCAGGCTCAGCAGTTGTTCAGGGTCGGCCGCCTCGTCGGGCAGAGCATGGGCCTGTTCGTCGTAGCTGTCGTGCAGCGGTTGATGGACGCCGTGTTTGCGCCAGTGATCGATCAAGCGGTTGCGGGCAATCTGGTAGAGCCAGGTACGAAAAGTCGCCCGACCTTGTGGCTGACTGCCGCTGCGGATCAAGCTCAACCAGGTTTCCTGATAGACCTCCTCGGCGAGTTCAGCCCTGCCACTCAACCCCAGCAGAAATCGGTACAAGCCCTGGCGGTGGCGCGCGTACAAAATCTCGAACGCCGCACCGTCGCCCTCGCGATAACGGGCCAGCAGCGATTCGTCGCTGCTGGCCTCAAGGCTGCTTGCCGGTGCAAACAGCTGGCTGATGAACCCCTTCAATCGGCTCACTATTCAATCCGTCGTTCAGTGGCAGTTGGATTCGACGCCGTGGTGGTGCGCAAGCTCTGCGCCAGTTCCACCAATTGTATGAACTCGCTGCGCAGGCCGAAGCGGTCATCGCCCCGTGCGCCACGGGCCAGCGCTTCGGTGTCCTTGAGGCTGAACTCGCCGGTGTAGCGCCCGTCCTTGAGCTGCTGGGAAAACGCTGCCACTGCCGCGGCAAAGCGCAGATCATCGCTAGCCTTGCCAGTCGGGGAGTCAACGATCGGACGCTCGATCAGGCGACTGTTGCCACCTTCCGGCGATTGATAACGCACCCTCAGCATCGCCAATTCGCCATGTTTTTCGGAAACAGCGGCGCCCGGTTGAGCGTAACGCAGCGGCTCCAGCCAGCCCTTCTCACCCTTGGGGACAATTTCATACAACGCAGTCACTGTATGCCCTGCACCGATTTCACCGGCATCGACCTTGTCATTGCTGAAATCCTCACGTTTCAATGCGCGGTTTTCATAACCCAGCAGGCGATACTCGCTGACGTGTGCGGGGTTGAATTCCACTTGCAGCTTGACGTTTTTCGCCACGACAGCGAGGGTCGAGCCCAGTTGATCCACCAACACCTTGCGCGCTTCACGCAGGTTGTCGATGTAGGCGTAGTTACCATCGCCGGCATCGGCCAGTTGTTCCATCAGGTGTTCATTGTAGTTATCCACACCGAAACCCAGGGTGGTCAGGGATACGCCCGTCTTGCGTTTATCCACAGCCATTTGCTTGAGGCTGTCGAAGTCGCTGACGCCGACATTGAAGTCACCGTCCGTGGCCAGCAGCACACGGTTGATGCCCTTGGGGATAAATGCCTGTTGCGCCTGTTGATAAGCCAATTCGATGCCCGAGGCTCCGGCGGTGGAACCGCCAGCGGTCAATTGGTCGATAGCTGCACGAATTTTCGCTTTTTCCCGTCCGGAAGTGGGTTCCAGTACCACGCGCGATTCCCCGGCGTAGACCACCAACGAAACCCGATCCTGTTCACGCAGTTGATCGACCAGCAATTTCAGGGTGCTTTTGACCAGCGGCAGGCCCTCGCGGCGATCCATCGAACCGGACACGTCGACCAGGAACACCAGGTTCGCCGGCGCCAGTTCCGCGACCGTGCGGTCCGAGGCCTTGATGCCGATGCGCAACAAGCGTGTGTGCGGGTTCCAGGGTGACGCTGCCAGTTCCGTGGTCACGCCGAAGGGCGAGCCGTCGGTGGGCAAGGCGTAGTCGTAAGGGAAGTAATTGACCATCTCTTCCAGCCGCACCGCCCCTTCCGGTGGCAGTCGCCCCTGGTTGAGCAAACGACGGACGTTGGCGTAAGCGCCCGTGTCGACGTCGGCGCTGAAGGTCGAGACCGGCGCCTGGGCGACGCTGTGGATCGGGCTGTCGGCCAGGGCCTGATATTGCTCGCGCTGCTCGTCGCGATAGCCCTGTGGATAAACCTCTCCGGCAGGCATCGGCGCGAAACGGGTCATGGGCGCCGCGCCTACGCTGCGTTTGGCCACCGCGGCATCAGCCATGGCGGTTTCATGTTGCACCAAGGCTTCGCTTTTCAGCTCAGCCTGAGCCGGTGGCGGTACCGCTGCAGACTCAGGCTTCGAAGAAACGCCGCAACCGGCAATCGCCAGCAACAGCCCGGCGGTGAAACCCTGGGCGACCGGACGTAGAACATGCAGAGGGAGAGACATGGGGCTGACCTCAGGAAGAATTTGATCCATTCATCCTGTGAGACGGACAGCCCGATCGGCTCGGGTTAAACCCACGCTAAAAAACTTTTAGCGGTGGTAGCGCCGGACCACGCTGCTGTTTTTCAGCACGTGACCTTTGATTTTTTCCAGCAGTTGGGTGCGCGTCAGGCCGGCTGGCAGGGCATCCGGGGCCAGGTCCAGGGCGAAGATCTGGATGATGTAATGATGCGCGCTGTCGCCAACGGGCGGGCAAGGACCGACGTACCCCGTAGTGCCTTTGCTGTTGGTGCCGCCGACACCCTCGAGCGCGGATTTTGTGCCAACACCTGCCGGAATCTGGTGAGTGCCGGCCTTGATGCCGTAATGCACCCAATTGTCGACGCCCTGGCCTTTTTGGCCATCCGGGTCGTGCATGACGATGGCGTAGCTGAGCGTGCCTGCAGGGCCGGCGTTCCAGTTCAGCGCCGGCGAAACGTTGTGTCCGCCACAACCCTGGGCGTCGCTGGCGGCGGCCGAGGTGAACAATCGGTCATCCGAGACGCCCGGGATGTTCAGGGTGAAATGCTCCTGGGCCGCCTGCGCCGGAAATTGCACGCAAAGGGCGACTGCTACGGCCGCCAGCCAAGGGGTCAGAGAGGTCAATCGGGTCATACCGGGAGTACCTGGTGCGGGTGGGGCCGAGGTCGGCGAGCAAACTATAGCCGGACCGTTCGCGCGGTGGCAGTGGGAATTGGCTGAACCTCGAATTAAGCGCCAGACTCTTAATTGAAACGCCTGTCTGGAGAGCGATCATGACCCTGCATCGCGTTGCCCGTCTCGCCGATATACCCGAAGACCGTGGCCTGGAAGTCAGCGTCCAGGACAGCAAAATCCTCCTGCTGAAAGTCGGCGATCAAGTGCGCGCCTATCAAGGCGAATGCCCGCATGCCGGGGCGCCGCTGGTCGAAGGCGCGCTCTGCCATGGGCGGCTGACGTGTCCATGGCACAAGGGCCAGTTTCGGATCGAGGACGGCGGACTGTGTGAACCGCCGGCCTTGGACAGCCTCAAGCGCTACCCGCTTGAAGTGCGCGGGGACGAAGTCTGGGTCGACGATCAGCCGCTGCAGGACGCCCACACACCGCCGGCAGATGACGAGCGCACCTTTGTGATTGTCGGTGCGGGTGCCGCGGGTACAGCGGCGGCATCGGCCCTGCGCGAAAAGGGTTTTGGTGGACGGGTGCTGTTGATCGACCGCGAAACCGGCGCCGGGTACGACCGCACGGTACTTAGCAAATTCGTGATTGCCGGTGAGACGCCGCTGGAAGAAGTCCCGCCCCTGCGCGAGGAAGACTTTTATCGCGAGCAAAGAGTCGAGCGAATCAACGCTGAAGTGGCGAGCCTGGATGCCGCCAACAAAACGCTGCAACTGGTCGACGGCCAATCGCTGAAGTACGACGCCGCATTGCTGGCGACAGGTGGCATCCCCAATCGACTGCAATTGCCCGGCGCAGACCTGCCGCAGGTGTTCGTCTTGCGTTCCAGGGCGGATGCGCAACAGATTCTGCAGACCGCCAAGGCCGGCCAGCGGGCGGTGATCATCGGCGACAGTTTCATCGCCATGGAGTCCGCGTCCTCCCTGCGCCAATACGGCCTGGAGGTCACGGTTCTGGCCCGCCATCCGGTGCCTTTTGCCAAACAGTTCGGCGACAGCGTCGGCAAGGCGATCCTGGCCCTGCACCAGGCCAACGGCGTGGTGTACCGGACCGAGGGACAGGCAGCGCAGATCGAAGGGACGACGCGGGTCGAAGCGGTGCACCTGGATAATGATCAGCGTGTGCCGGCGGACCTGGTGCTGGTCGGGATTGGCGTCACCCCCGCCACTGCGCCCTTTGCCGATCTGCCGAAGGAAAAGGACCAGTCGCTGCTGGTCGACGGCGGGATGCGCGTAGCCGACGGACTCTGGGCGGCTGGCGATATCGCGACGTTCACACTCAACGGCCAGCCCCAGCGCATCGAACACTGGCGCCTGGCGCAACAACAGGCGCGAATCGCGGCGGCGAACATGCTCGGTGGCGATGAGCATTACCTCGACGTGCCGTATTTCTGGACCTGGCACTTTGGCAAAAACTACGACTACCTGGGGCACGCGCAGCCCTGGGACGAGGTCGAGTTCAAGGGTGATCCTGACAACCCGCCGTTTATTGGTCTGTTTGGTAAAAATGGCGTGGTGACGGCGGCCGTGGCCTGCGATGAAGAGCGCACGATGGCGATGCTTGCGGAACGAATGAAGCAGCCGTTGTCGGTGGACGAGGCGTGGCGGTTGATCCGGGGTTAAAGCGGACCTGTAGGAGCCGGCTTGCCGGCGAACCAGACGCCGCGGTGTACCTGTTGCACCGCGTTATCGTTCTTCGCTGGCAAGCCAGCTCCTACAAGGGGCTTTAGGGCTCCTGGACTACGCCTGGACCGCTGAACTTGCTCATCAGGAAGCCGACAAACTCCTCGACGGTCATTTTCTGGCCGTTGAATTCCACCTGGTTGTTGGCGTAATGCAGTTGGGAGATGACGTTGTTGCCGTCCAGTTTCGCTAATTGCGAGCCGACCGCCATGCCGCTGAACATATCGGCGGTGGCAGCGGCCTGGTCGGCGATGAGCTTGGCGTCGGTCTGGCCGTCGATTTGCGACTGCACGCTGAGGATGTCGACGAGCATCGGCTTGGACACTTTCAGGTTGACGTCCAGCAGCGCGATCATCTGGCGGACCAACTGGTCGGCCGGCAGGTCGATCGCTTGCGGCTTGGTCAGGTCGAGCACCAGGTTGGCGCGGCTTTCGCCGTTGGCGGTGTTGAACGACAGGTTCTCCAGGGCCACCTGCGGGCCGGCCGCCAGCAATTGTTCCAGGCCGGTTTTAAGCTGCGCCTCTTCTGCCGGGGTCAGGTTCAGCTCGGGGACTGGTTGACCGGCCTCTGCAGCCTCGGCGGCGGCCTGCTCATAGGGCTGCAATTTAGTCTGGTAGATCTGCATCAGCGACAACGTCGCCGGGATGTCGAGGTTCTTCAGGCTCATGGCCAGCTGGGCAGAACCCACGGCCTTGCCGTTCAGGGACACTTCACCAATTTTGTAATCGGCGCGCCCGGAAGCGCTGGTACCTGATTCCTCGGTATGGTTCTTCATTTCGAAACTCTTCAGGCCCAGCACCGACTGTTTGGGACCAAAGGTGGTTTTACTGTTGCTCAGCTCAACGGTGTTATCGCCGGTGTAATAGCCGTAGGTGCTTTTTGTCAGGTTGCTGGCCAGGGTAAGACCGCTCAACTCGACCTGCACCGGTGCCTGGTCTTCGGAAACCGTGGTCAGCTTGAGGCTGTCCATGTAGCCGTCGGCCTTGACCTTCTGCGCCTGGGCGCTGGCCGCGACATCAACCTTCAGACCGGAAAATTTCAGGCTGGACTTGTCATCCAGTGCAGTTTCCAGCGGCAGCAATTCGAGCGTGCCGTTGGTGGAATTGTCGTAGCCAATGTTGACCACGCCCTTGAGCGGCGAAGCGTCCTTGGTGGCGGCGAACCATTTTTCCGTGAGCGGGGTCTTTTCCAGTTCGTAGTGACTGGTGGCCATGACCGGCAACCACTTCAGCGACACCAGGCGCGAGAACGGCAGCGGGCCGTGTTCGATGTGGTCGGTAAACAGCAGCTCGACCGGAGCCTCGCCGAACATTTCGCCTTCACCCTTGAGGCGGTAATGCGCAGTGCTGCTGAACACATGGCGTTCCAGGGACACCAGCTCCAACGACGCCGTGCCTTTGTAACCGACCATCGCAGCCTGCAATTGCTTGTTGGCATCCGCCAGGGAGGTGTTGAGCACACCTTCGATTTTGGTGCCGGTGAACCAGGCTCCGCCGGCGCTGATCGCACCAATGGCGACGACGATTCCCAGGAGCACGCCTGCTGATTTATTCATGAATGACCCGTTCAATGTCCGTTGTTGAGGTGTGGTCGTCTTCCCTGAACCCATGACGGGTTGCGGTCACGACTGCGCTGAAAGTGGGGTGCAGATTAGCATCAGGCGCGACGGGCGGCCCAATGGTTAACGGTGAAAAAGTGTCCCATCGGACACAAGACCGCCTTCGCTGGCAAGCCAGCTCCTACAAGGTTCGCCTCATACCTGTAGGAGCTGGCTTGCCAGCGAAGGCGTCGGTAGTGCCAACACTGAATCAGGAGTACTGAACCTCGATCTCATCAAGCTGGTGATCAAAGGTTTTCAGACGCGCCGTCCAGGTGTAGATCAACACTTCGAAATCCCGGTTGATCACCGCCCCACCTGTCACTTCTCCCCCGCGCGGGTCGCAGAAGTCCAGTTGATAGCGCTCGCGGGCCATGGCGGTGGCAACATCAGCCAGCTCGCGGGCATTGTTGAGCCAGTGTCGACCGTCGTCGGCCACTTGTTTGTCCAGCTCAAGGCATTGTTTTTTCAAGCTCTCGAGGCTTTTTTCCAGCGGCGTGCCCGTGAGCTCGCCCATGACTTCCTGGAAGGTACGGCCCGGTTGCCAGTAGCTGCCCCAGAAATACCGGTCGAAGACCGATTCGACACGCCGCAGCGCCACCTTGGTGTCCCAGATCATCACCAGGGTCTTGCCTTGTTCCAGCTGTCTTTTTTTGATTCGCTGGCCCTGGACCGAGGCCCAGGCCACCACCGCAATGGACATCACGGCGATCAACAGTGCGACGCTGTCGAGGAACGTCAGCGCTGTGTCGATCTGGTTAGCCAGCATAATGCCGTAGAAATAGGTGCCCGTAAGCAGCACTAACGCCACAACGGCGCACCAGAAGCCGAGAGCATAAGGGTTTTTCATTATTGGTTTCCCCATGACCTGCGCATGCCTTGTGCGAATCCAGGGCGCTTTTGCACGAACGCCCTTTCAACACTTCAAAGCATAGCAACGGCCTCAGGGTTTGCCGGAGTTCGACGCTTGCGTTCGTCCGCTTTCCCAGCCGCCGCCCAGGGCGAGGAACAAATCGATCTGGCTGATGGCCACCTGGGTATTGGCAGCGGCCAGTTGCGCGGTGACATCGATGTAGGTGCGGGTCGCCTGCAGGTCCGCCAGGAACGATGCGCGACCGGCCTGGAAGAAGCGATGGGTCTGGTCGGCGGCGAGCTTCGCCGACTGCTCGGCGTCCGCCAGGGCCTCACGGCGTTGCAGCAAGGCGGTGTACTGGGCCAGGCCGGTCTGGGTTTCACGAATGGCGTTGAGTACCACGCCATCGAAATGCGCCAGCGTGGCCTGGGTCACCGCTTCAGCCTCGCGAATTCGTGCCCGGGCGCCGTTGGTCGGCACGTTCCAGGTCAGCGACGGGCCGAAGCCCCAGCGGTTGGTGGATGGCTCGCCAAGATTTTCCAGGATACCGACCGTGCCGATGGTCGCGCCGATGCGGATGTCCGGGTACAGCTCACCAGTGGCGATGCCGATACCGGCGGTCGCGGCGGCCAGTCGACGTTCGGCCTGCCGGATGTCGGGGCGGCGCTTGAGCAGCGATGCACCGTCACCCACCGGCACCAGTTGGGTAATTTTTGGCAGTTCGGCGCAGCTGTCGGTGCCGGCCGGGAGTTGATCCAGCGGCTTGGCCAGCAGCATCGACAAGCGGAACAACCCGGCCTGGCGCGCCGCCTCATAGCGCGGCATGTCGGCGCGCAAGGATTTGAATTGGGTTTGCGAACGGGTGACCTGGGTTTCGTCGCCACGCCCGGCATCGCGCAAACGCTGGATGAGCGTGGTGCTCTGGGCTTGCAGGTCGAGGGAATGCTGGGCGATTTCCCGCTCCTCGTTGGCTGCGCACACCTGGGTGTAGGCCCGGACCACATCGGCGACCAAGGTGATGCGCGCCGTATCGGCGGCGGCCTGGGTCGCATCGGCATTGGCCTTGGCCGCTTCGATGCCGCGTTGCAAGGTGCCGAACAGGTCGAACTGGTAGGAGGCGCTGATGCCGATATCGCCAATGTTGGCCACCGGCACCTTTTCCGGTAGCAAGAACGCTTCACCGGACTCCTGCAAACGCTGGGCGCCCATCTTCACCCCGCCGCTCCAGCCGCCCGCTGCCTCGGCCGCGTCGACCTGAGCGCGGGCCCGCAGCAGGCTGGCGGCCGCTACGCGCAAATCAGTGTTGGACGCCAGGGCCTGCTGCACCAACTGGTCGAGGCGCGGGTCCTGATACAGGCGCCACCAATCGGCAGGCACCGGCGCCGAGACCACCGGTTTGCCGTCCACCGCCAATTCGCCCTGCAGGTCTTCACGGTGGATGGCGGCTTCTTCCGGCAAGTGATAATCCGGACCGACCACCTGACACGCCGACAGCAGCAAGCCTAATCCGGCAATCGCCAAACCCGAGGCCTTGCTCATTGCGCGAGCTCCCGGTTCTGGTCGTCGATGATTGATACCGTGGCGGTTCGCCCGGCGATCATGCGGAAATCTTCAGGTACCTCATCGAAGGCGATACGCACCGGAATCCGCTGGGCCAACCGCACCCAACTGAAGGCCGGATTGACGTTGGGCAGCAGGTTGTTGCCACTGGTGCGGTCGCGGTCTTCGATACCGGCCACGATGCTTTCCACATGACCGCGCAGGCGCGCGTTGTCGCCGATCACCCGGATGTCGACGCTTTGGCCGATATGGATGCCATTGAGTTTGGTTTCTTCGAAATAGCCGTCGATATGAAAAGAATTGCTGTCCACGACCGACAACACCGGCCGTCCGGCACTGACGAATTCCTGGGTCCGTGGCGCGCGGTCGTTGACGTAACCGTCCACCGGGCTGCGGATCACCGAGCGTTCGAGGTTCAGTTGCGCGCTGTCTACCGCGACCTGGGCTTCCATCAACGCCACTTGTGCGCGGGCCACCCGTGACTGGCTTTCTTCCAGCTGCTCGCCCGGCACAAGATTGCCAAGGCCCTTGTTACGCTTGGCTTCGCGCTGGGCCTGGGCGAGGGTTTCCTCACGGTCCGCGACCGCCGCTTTCGCCTGGCGCAGGGCCAGCTTGAAACGGTCCTGGTCGATGCTGAACAGCACCTGGCCGCGCTTGACCAACTGGTTGTCGCGCACTTGCACTTGCTGGATCAGCCCTGACACGTCCGGTGCGATCTGCACGATGTCGGCCCGGATGTGCCCATCACGGGTCCAGGGCGCGAACATGTAATACATCACCATGCGCCAGACCACGACAACGGCGAAGGTCACGATCAACAGGGTCAGGACCACGCGACCGAGAGTTAAGAACGGTTTTTTCATGTCATCAGGTATCGACTGAGTGAGTCCACGGCGCCAAGCAGCAAGGCGTAGAGAGCCACGTTAAACAATGCCCGGTGCCAGACCAGGCGGTAGAAGTGCAGGCGCGTCAGCACCCCGTGCACCAACAGGTACAACACATAGGTAATGCCCATCAGCACCAGCAGCGTAGGCAGGAACACCCCGCTGATATCCAGATCACCGATCATAAAGGCGCTCCATCGATGCCATGGGGAAGCGGTTCTTCGGGCTCGGCAGAACCGACGAATTCGACGCCGGGCAACAACGCCAGGCGCAAGCCGCTCAAGGCGTGCAGCAGGTGCAGGCGGGTTTCGTCATCACCCGCACCGCCCAACGCCCGGCGGGTGCGATCGAGGGTCATCAGCAACGGGCTCGGTGCCGGCAGGCGTTCGCCAGCCTTGAGGCAGGCCTTGAAGTATTCGCCGACCTCGGCCACCACCTGACGCAGCAAGGCCTGCGGTGCGCCCTGAACCCGCGGCGTATAGGCCAGCAGGTCGAGCAGGTTCAGCGCCACACGCACTTCGCGCAAGGCGATACCGGTGTCCTGGCCGGTCACGGCCAGGCGCGGCAAATGCTGCATCAGACGATCCAGTACCTGCACCCCCAGGCGCCGGTGATCGGCCAGCGTGGCCGGCTCGGTGAGGCTGACGATGTCGCGCCAGGCGAAACGGGTCAGGCGCTTGGCCGCCAGCTCGGCACCAAACGGCCGGGCGATCAGGGTCCAGACGAACGCGAACAGCAACCCCACCGGACCGGCCAGGTTGGAGTTGGCGAAGCTGAGGAAGTCCGCGTCGTAGGCTCCCTGGATGCTGATGAACGACGAGGTGTTGACCAGGGTCAGCAACATGCCCAGGTAAAACTGCGGCTTGACCGTCAGGGTGCCGATGCAAATGAACGGCACGGCGAAGGCCAGCACCAGCATCGGGAAATCATGCAAGTTGGGCAGGACGAGAAACAGGTAAAGGCTGGCGAACACCACCGACATCGCCGTCCAGAAAAAGAATCGGTAGATCTGCGGCGCCGGGTCGTCCATCGAGGCAAAGAAGCTGCACGCCACTGCCGCCAGGATCACCGCACTGCCGCCATCGGTCCAGCCCAGTAGAATCCACAGCACCGAGGCGACAATGATCGCCGCGACAGTGGAGGCGGCGGAATAGAGCATCAGGCCATGATCCAGAAACGGAGTCAGGCGCCCCAGGCGCCAATGCCGATAGACCGCGCGCCAACTGTCCTGGCTATCGCACTGGATCGCGTGCTGCAGGCTGCGGCAGTCCTGCCACAAATCGACCCACTCGCCGAGGCGATAAATGGCGTTGGAGAACAGCAGTTGCTTGCGATCATCCAGCATTTCGGCGCTGGGTTGCAGCGCTTCGAGCTGGTCTTTGAGTGCCTGCCAGCGCTTCAGGTCAGGGGTTTTGTGGTCAAGCCATTCAGTGGCGGCGGTCAGCAAGGGTGCGAACTTTTCCACCAGCTCCGGGGTGCGCCGCTCCAACGCGTAGAGCGCATCGTCGAGGGCATCGATCACCGGCAACAGGTGAATCATCCGCCCACGCAACTCCTTGGTGTTGCGCACCGTTTGTGGGCGCGCGCCTTCGTGGGGCAACTGCCCGATCATCAGTTCCAGGGTATTGAAGGTGGCAACCATCGAGGCGCGCAAGGCGCTGACTTCCTCGGGCTGCACGTTGCGGCCGAGAAAGCGCGCGCTATAAGTCGACGCGTCGGCAAACCATTTGCTCACCGAATCGTTGAACACCGGGGCCAGCCGTCGCGGCCAGAACATCGCGCCAACCACGGCGGCGACGGCGATGCCGAGGAAGATTTCTTCGGTGCGCGCTTCAGCCACATCCCACACGGCCAACGGGTTATTCACCACCGGCAGAGCGATCAACGGCAGGGTGTAGCCGGCGAGCATCAAGGCGTAATTGTTAGCGGTGCGCAAATGCATGGACAGAAACAACAGGATCCCGGTCCACAGCGCGATGACCAGCACCAGCACATAGGGACTCTGGACAAACATCGGCACGAACAGCACAGCCGCAGCGGCGCCAAGAAAAGTGCCGACCGCACGGTACAACGCCTTGGAACTGGTGGGCCCGACAAATGGGCTGGAAACGATATACACCGTGGCCATCGCCCAATAAGGACGCGGCATTTGCATGAGCAGGGCGATGTACAGCGCGATCATCGAGGCTGCGAAGGTGCGTACGCCGTAAAACCAGTCCCGTGCCGGGGGCATGCCGGAAAAGAAGCCGCTCAAGGGTTGGCTACCGGCAAATGACTGGCCGACTCGAAGGCCTTCAACACGCGCAGCGTCGCTTCAAGATCCCCCTGATCGATGCCTTCGAGGACCTCATGACGCAAACGCACCAACTCGACCTCTACGGCTTGCACCAGGGTCCGACCGGTCGCGGTCAGGCTCAGGCATTTGGCGCGCCGGTCCTGGGCGTCTTCGGTGCGGCAGACATAGCCGCCCTGGCACAACTGATCGAGCAATCGCACCAGGGACGGGCTTTCCATCCCCGCCGCCTGCGCCACCGTCACCTGCCGGACGCCCTCCCCCAAGCGCCCGATCATCAGCAGCGGCACGGCACAGGCTTCGGAAATGCCATAGTTGGCCAGGGTGGCCTGGCAGATTTTGCGCCAATGCCGGGCGGCCACCACCATGGTGCTGCTGATGTTCATTTGCAGAGCGTCGAGGTTATTCGGCACGAAGGAAGATACACACTGTTAGTTTGCTAACTATCAATATGACATTGGAAGGGATTTTCAGTCAAGTTTTGAAACAAATTAGCGGTTTTTTACACCCCCCGCCCCTTCCTCAGCATCACATCCAACTGATCAACCACCTCCGCCCAATCGGCGTCATCCAGAATTTCATTACGCAACAGATCCGCCTGGCTCGGGTTCCAGAAGAAAGCATCTGCCAAGTGCAAATCCGGTTTGAGCGGTGAATGGGTGGCGATGAATTTGTCGATGCTCTCGGCGTCGTCAGCAAGTCCGAGTTGCTTGAACAGGGAGGGAAGGCTGTGGGTTGGGTTTTCCATGGCTGGCTCCTTGGTGGGTTAGGTGACCGCTGCGCGGTCAATCGCGAGCAGGCTCACTCCCACAGGGAAATGCGTTCACCCTGTGGGAGCGAGCCTGCTCGCGAAGACGGTAGCATTGACGACACAATCCTCACTGACTCAACTCCCGCACCTGCGCATGCGGCACCATTTTCAGGAATTGCGGCATGTCCATGTGCAACAGGTTGATGTGGTTGCCGGCTTCCAGATAGATGTCTTTCTGCCGGGTCAGCAGCGGGTCGATGACCACGTCCAGTCCATAGGCTTCGCCCAGGGCAGGCACGGCGCCGCGTTCGCAGTCTTCAAACAGATGCGGCAGGTTGCTTTCCCGGGAGACCTGCCATTCACCGGTGCTGCGCACTTTGCTCAAGTCCAGGTGACGGCTGGCGGGCAGCACGGCCATCAGGTAATGCCCGTGGTGGTCGTCGAGGATGACCGACTTGGCCACCCGTTCCGCAGGAATACCCGCTAACCGTGCGGTTTCGAGGCTGCTGGCCGAGTGGGGATGGGTGACGATGTCATATTCGCATTGAGCCTTGTCCAGGCTTTTCTGCACGGTTCTTGCCATACGCATGATGCACCTCGGTGTCCGCAAAAACGCCTGGCGGACGATGGTTAATGCTTTTGTACGTAGTAAAAGTCTAGGCCCGCCGGGGCAATCCAGCGGGAAATCTGCTCATCGGGCAGGTGGACAACTGAGCGAAATTCATACAACCAGCGCCTCAACTAGACTGTATACAGAACCACCTGCGACTCTCCCGGAGGGTCACGTGAACACTCGCTGTTGTGCACTTGCGTTGCTGTTGGCCTTGAGCGGAGCCGCCCTCGCTGCGGACACCGGCGCACTGCCCGGTCCCAACCCCGCGGGGATCTGGCTGATCACTTTCGGTATCGCATTTTTGATCGCCGAGGCGGCGCTGCCCAACTACGGCGTGATCGGTTTGGGCGGGATCGTGATGTTCGTGATCGGCGCGGTGATCCTGACCAATGCCGAATTGCCCGTGCCGTTGATGATCGGCCTGGGACTGATCAGCGCGCTGCTGCTGATATTCCTGCTGATCCGCGCCCTCAAGACCCGACCGCGGCACACCGTCAGCGGTGACGCCGGCCTGCTGGGCAGCGTGACCCCGGTGCTGGCGTTGCAGGCCGGCGATGCGTGTCTGGGTTGGGTGCATTTGCAGGGCGAACGCTGGCAGGTATCGAGCGCCAAGCCATTACAGATCGGGCAAAAGGTCCGGGTGGTGGCGCGCAAGGGATTGTTGCTGGAAGTGGCCGCGGCTGACGCGGTAACGGTTGGAGGTTAGCCATGGGTCTGCAAATCGGTTTTGTAGCGCTGCTGCTACTGCTGATCGCATTGGCGGGGGCGACGTTCCGCATCCTGCGCGAGTATGAGCGTGGGGTGGTGTTCCAGCTCGGACGCTTCTGGCAGGTCAAGGGCCCCGGCCTGATCCTGCTGATTCCGGTGATCCAGCAAATGGTCCGCGTCGACTTGCGCACCATTGTCCTCGACGTCCCGCCGCAAGATGTGATCACCCGCGACAACGTCTCGGTCAAGGTCAACGCCGTGCTGTACTTCCGCGTGCTCGATCCGCAGAAGGCAATCATCCAGGTCGAAGATTTTCTCATGGCCACCAGCCAGCTGGCGCAGACGACCTTGCGCGCGGTGCTTGGTAAACATGAGCTGGATGAACTGCTGGCCGAGCGCGAACGGCTGAATATCGATATCCAACAAGTGCTCGACGCCCAGACCGACGCCTGGGGCATCAAGGTAGCCAACGTCGAGATCAAGCACGTGGACCTCAACGAATCGATGATCCGCGCCATCGCCAAACAAGCCGAAGCGGAGCGCGAACGCCGGGCCAAGGTGATCCACGCCGAAGGCGAATTGCAGGCCTCGGAAAAACTCATGCAGGCCGCCGAAATGCTTGGTCGCCAGCCTGGCGCCATGCAACTGCGCTATATGCAGACGCTGAGCTCGATCGCGGGCGACAAGAGTTCGACCATCGTCTTTCCGCTGCCGATCGAGTTGCTCAAGGGAATGGCGGATTTATCGGCAAAACCGTGACTCAGCGCTTTGCAGTCACCGGATAAACCGACTCCCATCCCCCGCCCAACGCCTTGTACAACCCGACCGCTGCCAGCGACACGCCAGTGGAACTCTCCACCCATTGCTCCTGTGTCGCCAGCAATGCGCCTTGAACGGTGAGGACGTTGACGAAGTCCACCACGCCCTCGACGTATTGCTGTTGCGCGGTTTGCAGGGCGATCCGGTTCTGGCGCACCGCTTCGGCGAGGCTGTCGCGACGCAGTTGGCTGGCGTTGTAGGCACTCAATTGGTCGTCGATTTCATGCCAGGCGCGCAACACGGTCTGCTGGTAGGCGATGGCCGCTTCCTGTTGCTGGGCTTCGCGCAGGTTCAGCACACCGCGCAGGCGGCCGCCGTCGAACAGAGGCAGGCTGAACTGCGGACCGATGCCGAACGTGCGTGAACCCCAGGAACCGAAATCGCCCAGTTGCATGGCTTGTGAACCGACACTGCCCGACAGGGTAATCCGTGGATAAAAATCCCCCTTGGCCACGCCGATGCTCGCGGTCGCGGCATGCAGGCGCGCTTCGGCCTGGCGGATGTCCGGGCGGCGTTCGGCCAGTTGCGACGGCAGGCCGATGGCGACCTGGCGCGGGGTTTGCGGCACCGGTGCGTCGGTGGATAACTCGGCCGCCAGCGCCTGGGGCGGTTCGCCCATCAACAGGCTCAAGGCGTTGATCAGTTGGGCCTGGCGTTGTTCCAATGCAGGTAGGCGCGACTCGATGGCCGCGACCTGGGCGGCGGCTTCGGCGACATCAAGGTCGGTTGCGACACCGTCAGCCAGGCGCAGCTGCGAAAGTTTCAGGCTGTGCCGGGCAACGTCGAGGTTTTGTTCGGTCACGGCGCGGGTGTTCTGCACTCCGCGCAATTGAATGTAGTCCTGGGCGGTTTCCGCCAGCACCGACAACAGCACGCCGCGACGGTCGTTTTCCGCGACTTCCAGGGTGGCATCGGCAGCTTCGGTTTCGCGGCGCACGCGGCCCCAGAAATCCAGTTCCCAGGAGGCGGAAAAGCCGGCATCCCAGAGATTGAACGCCGAATTGCCGTTATGCCCCGATGGGTCGCTCAGGCCTTCGCTGCTGTTGCGTTTACGGGCGTAGCCTCCCGCGGCGGCGGTATTCGGATAGCGGTCGGCGGTGATCACCTGGCGCACCGCACGGCTTTGTTGCAAGCGGCTGCTGGCGAGTTTCAGGTCGAGGTTGTCGCTCAGGGCACGTTGAGTGAGGGCCGAGAGTTTCGGGTCGTTGAACACTTGCCACCAGCGTTCGTTCATCGTTTCGGTGCTTGCCTGGCTGTCGGCTGCTTTTGCGGGTTTTGACCATTCGGCGATTTGTTGCGCCTCAGGGCTGTGGAAATCGGGACCGACAGTGCAGGCTGACAGGCCCATGACAAGCAAGGCGCAAAAGGAGAGTTGAGGCAAACGCCCTCTTCGCGAGCAGGCTCGCTCCCACAGTAGACTTTGGCTGAAACTGAAACTTTGAAAAGACCTCAATCCCCTTGTGGGAGCGAGCCTGCTCGCGATGGCGTCGACACAATCAACGAAGATCTTCATCGCTGCGCAACCTCATGCGCGCCAGCACCAGCCGTATCGATACTCGCCTCCACCGACATCCCCACCCGCAGCCGTTCGGCCAACGGCTGGCCCGGCTCAAGCACGATCTTCACCGGAATCCGCTGCACCACTTTGGTGAAGTTGCCAGTCGCGTTATCCGGCTTGATTGAAGCAAAGGTCACGCCGGTAGCCGGTGCGATGCTCTCGACCCGCCCGTTCAACGCGGCGCCGCCAAAGGTGTCGACACGCACCTGCACGTCCTGACCCGGTTGCACATTGGTCAGTTGGGTTTCCTGGAAGTTGGCCACCACATAAGCCTGCGCCAGCGGCACCACCGCGAGCAGTTTGCTGCCCGGCGTGACATAGGCCCCGACACGCACCGCACGCTCACCGACCATGCCATCCTGCGGCGCGGTGATCCGGGTGTAAGACAGCTCGTAGCTGGCGATTTCCAGCTTCGCCTGGGCCCGCTTCAAACCACCTTCGGCCCCGTCACGCTGGGCCGTGAGGATGTCCACCTGCTTGCGCTCCGCCGCCAGCACCGCTGTCACATTGGTCAACCGGGCACCGGCCTGGTCGATGCGCGTGCGCGCTTGCTGCGCGTTCTGCACCGTGCCAGCACCGACACCGGCCAGGTGGTCGTAGCGGTCCAGTTCATGTTGAGCAAAGGCCATTTCAGCCTTGGCGGACACCACCTGTGCCTGTGCCTGAGCGATCACCGAGGCCTGGCGCTCAAGCGTCGCCCGGGCATTTTGCAGTTGCGCCTGGGCCACCAGGGCTTCGGCGGCGGCCGCTTCGGCGGCGGCACGCAGGTCGCGGTCATCGATCAGGGCCAGCAACTGCCCGGCCTTGACCTGTTGGTTGTCTTCCACCAGGACTTGCTTGATGAACCCGGCAACGCGCGGCACCACCAGCGTGTAGTCCGCCGAGACATAGGCATCGTTGGTGCTCTGCTGCGTGCGCTGGCCGAACAGACCGGGCGCCAGCAGATAAATCAGCACGCCCGTCGCGATCACGACGGCGACGCCAACGGCTACTTTTTGCTTGGATTGAGTCGTCATGAAAACCTTCTGTTTCAGTGATGCATTCAAGTCGGCGCACGGGGCGGATAGATCCGCGTCGGCAGCCAGAAAATCAACAGGATCAGCGCCAATGCGACGCCGGCCATGCACAGGTAAAGATCCGAGGCGGCCAGCACCACGGCCTGCTCATGCAGCCGGTGGGCAAGGCCTGGGGTGTCGCTGTCGACCAGGGGAGAATTGCCGAGGCGGTCCACCAGCATGGTCGAGTGAAAGTGCAGGCGCTGGGTGGTCAGGGTTTCCAGCACGCCGGTGGCGATCACCGCCGCCAGGCCTTTCACGGTGTTGAACCAGGACGACGCGAACGGTCCGTCCATGGGGTTGATGCTGCCGGTCGAGAGCATCAGCAACGGCAAGACCGCCATGGGCTGACCGAAGATCTGCAGCAGTTGCAGGGCATAGAATTCGTCGCGAATCCACACCGAGGTCAGCTGCGAGCCACCGATACAGGACAACACCAGCATGCTCAGGCCGATCCCCAATACCCAGCGGCAATCGACCCAGCGCAGGTTGCACAGCGCCGCCACCAACGGCAGTGCGATCAACTGCGGGAGCGCCGCCAACAGGGTGATGGGTGCGGTCTGCACCGGGCGATAACCCTGGACCTGCGCCAGATAGCTGGACGGGATAATCACCACCGCCAGCAATACCACCAGCACGCCAGCCAACGTGACCAACGCGAACGACAGGTTGCGGATGCCGAGCATCTGCAGCTTGAAAAACGGGATCGGCTGCGACCACTCGTTGATCAGGAACAGCACCAGCAACAGCGTACCGCCCACCAGCAATGCACAAATCAGGCTCGATTCGAACCAGTCCAGCCGATTGCCCTGCAGGATGCCGATCACCAGCATGCAGATCGCCGGAAAACCCAACAGCAAACCACGCCAGTTGAACTGTTTGAGACGCTCCAGCCGCAGCGGGTCCTGAGGAATGCCGTAGCTCACCGCGACCATCGCCATCAGGCTGGGCACGACGATCTGCCAGAAGGTCCACTGCCAGCCGACATACTCAGTCCAGAGCCCAGCCAGCGGCGTGCCCAGCCCCGGACCGAAAGTGGCGGTCAGGGCATAACCGGCCAGGCCGTAGAGTTTTACGTTGGCCGGTAGAAACCGCAGGGCGACGGTCATCAACATCGGGGGCAGCGCGCCACCGGCCAGGCCTTGCAAGGTACGCAGCACCAGCAGGCTTTCGTAGTTCGGCGCCCACGGGCACAACACCCCCAGCAGCGTGAAGGCACTGATGGCGCAGAGGGTGAAGCGCCGCAGCGAGAACGTGACGGCACACCATGGCGCAAACGCCATGGCAGCCACCGAGGTCGCGGCGTAGCTGGCGACCAGCCAGGTGCCTTCGTCATAACCGATGGCCAAACCGCCACGGATATCGGCCAGGGCCACCTTGGTCACCATCTCGTTCAGGCCCGACACCAGCACTGCGAGCAATACGCCCACCAGGCCGATGATGATCCGCGGGCCGAAGACCGGCGGTGCGGCGGCGGTCGGGCTGGCCGCGGCGAGAGGCGCCGTGACCGTGAGGGAAGTCATTGCTGCAAGCTCCGGGAGTTGAAGACCGAAGCATTCTAAGAAGCGTGGAACCTGACGAAAACTGACTTATCGGCAGGTTATAAGTGCGCTATACGCAATGATAGAGATCCCTGTAGGAGTGAGCCTGCTCGCGATAGCGGTGTGTCAGACACCAATGAGCTGTCTGTCACTCCGCTATCGCGAGCAGGCTCACTCCTACAGGTTTATCGCTCAACTCACGACCGGTTGCGCCGCCAGCCACGTCTCGTCACAACAGGTTTTCAGGGTTTCACGCAGCCAGCGGTGAGCGGGGTCATTATCGAAGCGAGGGTGCCAGGCCTGGTTCAGCACGATAGTCGGCAATGGAATGGGCAGGGTGAACGAGCGCAACTTCAGCCCTAGCCGGCGAACACTCAACAGCGTCTCTTTTGGCACCGGCAGAATCAGGTCGGAATCGGGCAAGGCGAACATCGCCGCGTGGAAACTCGGGGCGATCACCGCGACCCGCCGCTCCAGGCCCAGGGCGTTGAGTGCCGCATCGATCGGCCCGCGGGCGATCCCGCGACGGGACATGCTGATATGGGAATAGCCTGCAAAGCGTTCAGGGGTGATCTCTTGATCGAGCAAGGGATGATCCTCGCGCACCAGGCCGACAAACTGAGTGGAAAACAGATTTTGCACCTTCACTTCCGGCATCAGCGGCCGGTTGTTGCTGACGCTCAGATCGATACGCCCCTCGCGCAAGGCCTCATCATCGCCATCGCCCTCTGGCGCAAAGCGCAACTCACAATAGGGGGCCTGACGCTCCATGGTGTCGAACAGTTTGCCGCCATAGATACCGATGAAAAAATCGTTGGCCCGGATACTGAAGCGTCGACGCAGGCTGCCCAGATCCACGACACGGGCCGAGTGGAACAAGTGCGCGGCCTGCTCCACCACATCGCGCACCTGCTCGCGTAATTCCAGCGCCTTGGGGGTCGGCACCAGGCCACGACCGGCGCGCACCAGAATCGGATCCCCGATGGCCTCGCGGATGCGCGTCAACGTGCGGCTCATGGCAGCGGGGCTTAGGTTCATCCGCCGCGCGGCCCCCACTACGCTGCCCTCGTCGAGCAGGGCGTCGAGGGCGACCAAGAGGTTCATGTCTGGTAATTGCATGACGAGCACTCGTACCTGATCAGGATTGATTCAGGCGCAATGCTAGCAGATCAAAAAACGTCCGAACTCATCCCAGGCTTGTGCGACGACCCTAGCAGTTCTGATAGTTCTCGACAGACGACCTGAGGTGTACAACTAAAGTCCATCGACCCTACATCGGCGAAGCCATTGGCATGACTCAACTCAAACCTGTTGATCAAAAGACTTCCACTTGGCAACGCACGACGCTGCTGGCAACCGACAATAGCCAATCAATCATTGGCGAGATTGTCGATGGCGAGCATACCCCCATCGCCTACACCGCTTACGGCGAGCAATCCGCACCGCAGGAAGACAAGGCCCGGCTGGGCTTCAACGGTCAATTACGCGAAGGGAAAATTGGTTGGTATTTGCTGGGTAACGGGTACCGTGCTTACAACCCGCGCTTGATGCGGTTCCATAGCCCGGACAGTTGGAGCCCATTTGGTGGGGGCGGGTTGAATGCGTATATGTATTGCGTGGGGGATCCAGTGAATCGATCTGATCCAACAGGACATGTCCCCTGGATTGAGCCAAGCGTGAAGAAAATCTTTAAAAACACCTTCAACTTCTTCTTTGGCGGCGCAGGAATGACTGGCCCCAACCGCAGCAAGGCCCTGACAGCCACGAGAAGAGTGGAGGATGTGGCGGGACCAATGCGTCCCACATCGGAAAACCTTCAGCAAACGCTAGGTAAGATAGGTACTTATGTTGGTGGAGCGCCTGGTGCACGAGCGCACCCTGATTCACGGGGGCTTGACTATGGCACCACAACGTCAAGGGTACACCCAGGCTATGCGGCCGGCGCCGCAGCTGATGGACTTACCCGACGCTCTACCCGTTCGAGTCCGCAGACTTCAATCCCTGGTGGCGGCGGCCACCATACACCTGACGCGCCGCGCTTGGATGGACCGCCACCCTCTTATAGCGAAGCAATGTCACTATGGAATGCTGGCACTTTTGCACAGTCGCAACAGGGTAGGACATTCGTGGTGAATAGGGCTGCCGTCCCAAACAGCGGCAACTACCTTGAACTTCGCGCTCCTCAGCCTGATGTTCAGCCTCTCAACGAAAACCAGCACGCCCCCCTTGTACGTAGAAACGCAATCGACGGCCCAGATCAGGCTCGCGCTCTGCAGGCCGCAGCTGCGAGAGTACGAGCGCGGCGTCAGTAATGGTCAAACTCTAATGTTGAAAAGCCGACATAGTCGCCCTCTAACTTTTGCAACACTGAGAAAGTTAGCGCGGTGACTTGAAGTCACCGCAACATCCCCCACCGCTTCACCGTCACCCTTTCCAACGAATCAAACACCAGATTCTCCACCAGCAACCCAATCAGAATCACCACCGCCAACCCAGCAAAAACCTTATCCGTGTACAGCTCATTACGGTTCTGGAAGATGTACCACCCCAGCCCGCCCTTGCCACTGGTCGCACCAAACACCAACTCGGCAGCGATCAACGTACGCCAGGCAAAGGCCCAACCGATTTTCAATCCGGCGAGGATCGACGGCAGCGCCGCCGGGATCAGGATGAACAGCACGAAGCGCATGCCCTTGAGGCCGTAGTTACGCCCAGCCATGCGCAGGGTTTCCGAGACGCCAAGGAAACCTGCGTAAGTATTGAGCGCCAAGGCCCACAGCACCGAATGCACCAGCACGAAAATCAGGCTGTTCTGCCCCAGGCCGAACCACAGCAGCGCCAGTGGCAGCAGGGCAATTGCCGGCAATGGATTGAACATGGAGGTCAGGGTGCTGAGCAGGTCGCGGCCGAACTGGGTCGAGACCGCCAAGGTGGTCAGGCCGAACGCCAGGACGATGCCGATCAGGTAGCCCTTGAGCAGCACCACCAGGGAAATCCACACCTTGCCCAGCAATTCGCCGCTGAGCAGGCCGTCGTACAGCGCATGAGTGGTCTGCACGAAACTCGGCAGCAGCAGGTCGTTGTTCTGATAATGGGCAACGGCTTCCCAGAGTACGGCGAGCAAAATCAGGATCAGGCTTTTGCGCAGCCAGCCTTGTTGCCACAGGCGCTGACCAAGCGGCAGTTCACGTTCCAGTGCAACGCTGGTCAGTGGCTGCAAAACGGTTTCGAATTCTTCACGCGGGGATGATAAATGGCTCATCGGGCCCTCCTCTCAAACTGGCTCAATAAGCGATGCGGATGTCGGCGAAATCCAGTTCGCGATCGGTTTCCGGCGACTGGCCTTCATCGAACAACAACCGATGGATGCGTCGCGCCGACTCCTGGAATGCCACGCCGCCCAGGCTGTGCAGGTCGTATTGATGGCTGTGTACTTCGGCACGTACCCGTCCCGGGTGCGGCGACAACAGCAGAATGCGATTACCCACCACCAACGCCTCTTCGATGGAGTGCGTGACGAACAGCAGCGTGAAGCGCACCTCCTCCCAGAGCAGCAGCAACTCTTCCTGCATCTTGCGTCGGGTCAGGGCGTCGAGCGCGGCGAAGGGTTCGTCCATCAGGAGGATTTTCGGCTGCATGGCCAATGCCCGGGCAATGGCGACCCGTGCCTTCATGCCGCCCGACAGGGTATGCGGATAGGCATCGGCAAACGCCGCCAGACCAACCTTATCCAGGTAATGCAAAGCCCGCTCTTCGGCCTCTTTGCGCTTGAGGGTCTTGGAGGCCAGCAGTGGAAACATCACGTTCTGCTTGACGGTTTTCCAGGGTGGCAGTTGATCGAACTCCTGGAACACCACGATCCGGTCTGGCCCCGGCGCATCGACGCGCTGGCCCTGCAGACGGATCTCGCCTTCCACCGGCTGGATGAACCCGGCAGCGGCCTTGAGCAAGGTCGACTTGCCGCAACCGGATGGCCCGAGCAGGACAAAGCGGTCCGCCGGATCGACCTCGAAGCTTACCTGGTGGGTGGCCCGCACCACCCGCTGGGGCGTGCGGTATTCCAGGCTGACGTTATCGACCGACAGCAGCGCTTGGGCTGCTGCGTTCGGTTTGCTGACCGTGTGGCCTTGCAAGGGGGCGTTCATGTCGGTCAGCTCCCTTGCAGCGGTTTGGCGTCCTGGAAGAAGTAGTCCTTCCACGAGTCCGGCTTGTTTTTGATCGCGCCCACACGGAAGAGGAACTCGGCCAGCGGGTAGGTATTTTTCGGCGTGACGCTGAATTCGAACTGCGGGTTGTCGATGATTTTCAGCAATTCCGCGCGGTCGATCTTGGCCTTGGTGACGCGAATGTAGGTGTCCGCCGCAGCGCCTTTATCGTTCTGGGCAAAGGTGGCGGCTTCAGTCAGCGCGTCGATGAAGGCTTTGTAGGTTTTCGGGTTTTCGTTGCGGAATTTTTCGGTGGCGAACAACACAGTTGGCGAGTTCGGGCCGAGCAGGTCATAGGTGTTCAGTACTACGTGCACATTCTTGTTTTCCAGCGCCTGATCCTGGAACGGCGGGTTGGAGAAGTGCCCGGTCAGCTCGGTGCCGCCAGCGATCAACGCCGCCGTGGCGTCGGGGTGCGGAACGGCGATGGTGTACTTGTCGAGGCGGTTGAACTCCTTGTCGCCCCACTGCTTGGCGGCGGCATATTGCAGGAAGCGCGACTGCACCGACACGCCCACCGCCGGCACCGCGATGCGGTCCTTCTCGGTGAAATCGGCGATGGTCTTGACCTTCGGATTATTGCTCACCAGGTAGTACGGGAAGTTGCCGAGGGAGGCCACGGCCTTGACGTTCTGCTTGCCGTGGGTGCGGTCCCAGATGGTCAGCAGCGGGCCGACGCCAGCACCCGCGATATCGATGGAGCCGGAAAGCAGCGCATCGTTGACCGCCGCGCCACCGGAGAGCTGGGTCCAGTCGACCTTGATGTCGATGCCTTCCTGCTTGCCGTATTTCTCGATCAGGTTCTGATCGCGCACCACGTTGAGCAGCAGGTAAACGATGCCGAACTGTTCGGCGATGCGGATTTCACCTTCGGCATGGGCCACGGTTGGCGCCACCAGGCTACCGGCGATCAGGCTTAAACCCAGGCCGATGGCCGCGGCCAGCGGTGCAAAGGGAAGACGTTTGGACATGGTCAAATCTCCGACAAATCAGAAAGGCGCGTCGCCCTGGATGGTGGTGCGAAACAACTTGCGGCGCAGATAGCTCGGGCATCCCGCGGCCAGGTGGATCAGCGAACGGTTGTCCCAGAACACCAGGTCATGGGGCTGCCACTGATGGCGGTAGATGTTTTGCGGCAACACGCTGTGGGCGTAGAGCTCGTCGAGTAATTGCTTGCTCTCGTCTTCCGGCAAACCAACGATGCGGGTGGTGAAACCCTCGCTGACGAACAACGCCTTGCGGCCATTTTCCGGGTGGGTACGCACCACCGGGTGAATGACTTCGGCGACCTGGGCCAGCTGTTCCGGGGTCAGGGTCGGGCGCCAGTTGCCTTCGAATTTGGTCTCGCTGTAGCGCGCCGTGTAGGAATGCGCCGCCGAGCGGCCCTCGACCGCTTTGCGCAGCGCGTCAGGAAGGTTGTCCCAGGCTTTGTGCATGTCGGCGAACAGGGTGTCGCCACCTTCCGATGGCAGCTCCTGGGCATGCAGCATCGAGCCCAGGCTTGGCAGTTCCTTATAGGAGAGATCGGAGTGCCAGAACTTGCCGGCGTCACCCAGGCCGATGTTCTGGCCGTTCTCGACAATGTTGGAAACGATGAGGATTTCCGGATGCCCTGCCAGCAGGAACTGCTTGAGCACGTGGATCTGCAACACGCCGAAACGGCGGCTGAAATCGATCTGTTGTTGGGGGGTAATGCGCTGGTCGCGGAACACCACCACGTGATGATCCAGGTGCGCACGGTGAATGCGGGCGAAGTCCTGGTCATTGACCGGACGGGACAAATCGAGGCCGATGATTTCGGCGCCGACAGCGCCACTGAACGGGCGGATTTCGAATAATTGCGGCGCGATGGTCGCGGCGCTTGGGGTAGCAGTAGCTGCAGACATAAATCACTCCCACGCACGGCACGCTCAAGGGCGCGCGCGTCGATCAGAAACTCACGGAGGTCCCGTGTTGGTTCGAGTCGTGCGGCGCGCCGATTGGTCGGCAGGTACGCAGGGATGTGACTTTATAGGTATAAGAAACTAAATTTAAATACCGTTAACGAATATACATATGGCTTTTGCTATTTGCCGCTTCAGACCTTCAATCGTCGGAAACGCCTTCTATCCGATGGGTGCACGCCTACGGGAGTGCTCCTGGGTGTTCGCCGCCTACTTTATGACCAGACTGGGTTGCCCTTTCACCAATTCGCCAATTGACTGACACAGCATTCAATACTCTACAAGCGCTGATCAAGGCCAACGCTCAATACGCCAAAAACATGGCGTATTATTGCTAGCCATTCGCCACGATCACTGCCAGTTACAAAATATTGACACAGAGAGCTCGATATCCCATCATCTGCGCGCTGCAAATGGCCCATATTTTGACTGGCCCCATGACAGCTCTTTCCGGTTAATCGCCTGAGAGTGATTTTCATCATTTTATTGAGACCGGTGTCGAAGCGACAGCACGCCTGGATACCTTTGTCTCTTAGTGAGCGGCCTTCAAATTTTGCCGATACCTAACCGTTCGGGCTGAGTTTTTGCTGCATTCGAACAGTTGGAGTAGAAGGCGTTGGGTCATGTCACGTTAGCCATCCGGCATCTGCAGGATGAGCAAATGTTGCTGCGCCAGGGGCGGTTATATTGGGTCACCCTGGACCTTGCAACCGATGCGGAAATTTTAGCTCGTCAGTTTTTATCGGGCTTGTCGCAAGAACATATTGCCACTTTGGTATGCAGCGGCACCGATCCTCAAGCTGTCGTCGAGTCCATGGCCGCGGATTGCGGTCCCGCGGAGCTGCGCCTGTTTGGCATGCCTGACGACGCCTCTGCCCACCTTGCCTTCAAGACTCTGACCTCGGATCTACAGCGAATCAAGATCGCGCGCGGCAGTCATCTACTGTTGATGCTCAATTGCGCCCATCTGGAAACGCTCAGCACCCATCAGCTACAACGCTGGTGTGAAAGTACCCGTGAATGGCTGTTGAACATCGACTGCACGCTGCTGGTACTGTGCAGCGGCCAGGCGCCCCTGCTACATGAACGCCTGTCCAGTCTCAATGAGCAACTTGCCGGCCTGGCACAACTGTATCGCCAGGACGGTGCCATTCATTACCAACTGAACTTCTGGCACAGCCAATTGGGTGTTTGCGCCGCTCAGGCATTTGACCTGCAAGCGAGCGACAGTGGTTTTGCCTTGAGTGATTCGCAGCTATCGAGCCCCTCGCAAACCCGTACCGACGACCAGCGTATTTATCTGACCGAGCGCTCAGCCCTGGAAGGGACGGCACCGTTGTCAGAGCAGTGGCGCCTTTTCGAACACCGCGCCGATCTGCTGCAGCAGGCTTCCCACGCGCGTGCGGCTTGCGTGATCGTCACGCTGGAAAGCAACCAGGACGTAGAACCACTGGCTCGGCAATTACACAAGCTGCGCGAGCAATGCGGTGCTGCCCTGAAGATCATCGTGCGGGAAATTGAAGCCTGCCTGCGCTATCGCGACGAGCGTCTGTTGCTGACGTGCGGAGCCAACCTGATCGTTCCTGCCAAAACCACACTGGCTAACTTTCTCAGCATGGTGGAAAGCGCCCAAGGCCAGATCTGGCGCCATCGTCAGACAGCTGATATCCAGTCGCTGTTTGCACGACTGCGTCCTCCTGCGCGTCGAGGGATATTGCCGCCCAGTGAATTTATCGACCTGCTGGATGAGGTCTACAGCGGTGCTTCGGGCGAACTTGCGCATCAATTGTTGCGACTGCGCCCACGGGGCGACCTGAACATCGACCAATACTTGAGCCAGATCACCTTGCGCCGCTTCGGCGATGTCGCCTGCGTTCTTGATGGTGTGTTTTACCTGTTCCTGTTCGCTTGCCGTGCCGACGGACTGGAGCCCGCGTTGGGAAATATCTGCCGTTTGCCGTGGCAGGATATTTTCAGCAAATGCGAGGTGCTTTCCGGTGCGGACGTCCTGCCACGCCAGGCTTTCATCAATGCACCAAAGACGCTTGAAGTATCACGCCAAGCCTCCGGACAAGTAACCGCCGATTTGACACGCGCCATCAGCCAAAGCGGCTACGCGCCGCAACGCATCACGTTGGTGCTGTCGGAGCCTTGCTCATGAATTTCACCCAGTTGCTACAAGTCATCGCGGCAAGTTGCCTCATGACGGTAGCGTCAATGCTTGTGCTGCGCAGTCTCTTGCAGCGCATCAGTCGCAGGCTTCAACGATATATGCAACCCCGTTATCTGCAGTCGCGGGGTGTGCGTCGGCGCAAACCTGCAGCGCCCGTTGTGAGTGATGTCCATGAACAGTCCTGAGCGATTCGAAGCAGGCCCGACATCAACGAAAACCGCCTGGACCTGGCCTGGCCTGGGACTGTGGAATCTTTATTTCCTCATCAAGCTGGCGCTGCTGTGGAGCGGCCACCTGAACTTGCAGATCTTGCCGAACCTGGTGTTCGCCGCCGTGTTACTGGTGCCACTGCGCAATCGATACTTGTCGGGACTGCGCACGTTGATCGCCATACCGTTGAGCGTGGCGTTGTTCTATCAGGACACTTGGCTGCCACCCTTCAGCCGGTTGCTGGACCAGCCAGGCGTACTGAATTTCACTGGGGATTATCTGCTTGACCTGGCCGGTCGTTTCATTGACCCGAGCCTTTGCGGCGCATTGTTGCTGCTGGTGGTGGCGTATTACTTCGTGCACCAGTGGCTGCGCCTGACAACCTTGACCCTGGCTGGTTTTGCCTGGCTCGGCGGAGCAGGGCTCATGGCGATGCATGCCCCTGTTCAACAAAACACGACACCGGCAGCCGTATCCGCAGGTACACCAATTGTCAGCGCAGAGCCGGACAGCCCGACGCTCGACGCTTACCTGCAAAATTTCTACAACACCGAGGCCGGTCGGCAAGTGGTCTTCCAACCGTCGCAATCGGCGGCTCAACCGTTCGACCTGCTGCTCATCAATATTTGTTCGATGGCATGGGACGACCTGGAGGCCGTTGGCTTGCAGGACAACAGCTTGTTGCAGCAGATGGATGTGGTGTTCGAGAATTTCAATTCGGCGACTTCCTACAGCGGGCCGGCTGCCATTCGGTTGCTGCGCGCCAGTTGCGGACAACAGTCGCACAGCAAGCTTTACGGCGTGGCACCCGAGCAATGCCTGCTGATGGACGATCTGCGCAAACTGGGCTTTAACAGCGAAGTCATGCTCAACCATACGGGTCAGTTCGAAGGATTTATCGACGAAGTTCGTGCCCAGGGATCGTTGCCGGGGCCGGAGGTCAATATCACCCATCTGCCACGCGCCCTGGTTGCCTTCGACGGTTCGTCGATCTGGCGTGATCGCGAGGTTCTGGACAAGTGGTGGCAGCATCGCGAGGGGCAGAGCGATTCGAGGGTGGCGTTGTTCTACAACACCACGACGCTGCATGACGGCAACCGCACACTGACCCTCGATGGCAGCACGAAGCGTGCCGATTACAAGGCGCGCGCCCAAACATTGATCGATGACCTGAGCGCGTTCCTCAAAGAATTGGAGAAGAGTGGGCGCCGAGTGGCGGTGGTGATCGTGCCTGAGCATGGCGCTGCCTTGCACGGCGACCGCATGCAGATTTCCGGCATGCGGGAAATCCCGAGCCCGTCGATTACCCATGTGCCGGTCGGCATCAAGTTGGTGGGCATGGGCAAGAATCCGCGATCGGAACCGATTCTCGTCAAAGGGCCGAGCAGTTATCTGGCCCTGTCGGAAATCATTTCTCGCTTGTACGCCGCGCCTGCGCAAGGTGAAGGGTTGGGCCCGGACTGGCAGGCACTGCTGGCCAATCTGCCGCAAACCCCGGCGGTCTCTGAAAACGCTGGAACCGTTGTCCTCGACTACGCCGGCAAGCCTTACGTTCGGATCAAGGAGAATGGAGCATGGCTTCCTTACCCGCAAAAATCCAATTGAAAAACCAGGCGCCCTCGCGCAACGAGCGGGCCGATGATATTGCCCGGCTTAAAGTCGAACTGCGCCTGCCGAGCTTGGAATACGTCGATGTTTCGGCACAGCTTGAATTGAGCCGGGCGCTCAAGCGCTGGCCGTTGCTGGCTGATTTCCCGATCACTGACGACCAGGGCGACCAAGTGCCTTTGCCGGTTGTCCAGCCCGTGCAGCAGGGCAAGTTCGGAGCGCTTAAGTGACATCGCTGAGTATGCGCGGGGTACGCGGGGGTGTCGGCACCACTTCGTTGCTGGCGGCGCTCGGCTATGCCCTGGAAAGTCTCGGTGAGCGGGTATTGCTGATCGACATGTCCCCGGAAAATCTGCTGTCGCTTCATTTCAATCTGCCGGACTCCGGGAAGTCGGGCTGGGCGCGGGCGATGCTCGATGGCCAGGACTGGTATAAGCAGGCCTGGGGCCTGACGCCGACTCTCCAGCTATTGCCTTATGGTCGCCTGAGCGCCCAGGAGTCCATGGGCATCGAGCAGCAACTGCTCCATGACCCGCAGATATGGGCACGGCGTCAGGCGAGCCTGGCGGCCCACTATGACTGGCTGCTGTTCGATGTTCCACAACGCTTGCCGGGGCACGGGACCATTGGCCCTTGCCTGCTCCCGATCCGGGTAGCCGAGGCCGATGCGGCTTGCCATGTGCTGCTGCAACGACAGGCGGGCGGTAATCCCGTGCTGGTGAACCGCTTCGATCCGGGCAGCCAGCTGCAACGCGATTTGCTGCTCATCTGGCGACAATATTACGCGGCTCGTCTCCTGCCGCTGACGGTGCACGCCGACGAGGCCATGCGTGAAGCCTTTGCATTCAAGCAGCCAGTAGGACAACACGCACCGCAAAGCCTTGCGGCGCAAGATGCGCTGAGTCTGGCGACCTGGTGCCTGGCACGACGCCGAGAGATGGCATGATCGAGCACTGGTTCCCTTACCTGCAACTGCGTCGTCGTTACGACTGCCACCCACTGACCGCTTTATGGCTGGCTTCATTCACCGCCATGGCCTGGTTGTTCTTGCGGCTGGAGTCGCCGGTCTGGCAGCGCCTCATGGAACAACGCGAACGATGGTATCCGCACTTGGCCAGCAAGGTGCCAAGTGTTGGAGACCCTTTGCGTATTGCCCTGCAAAGCTTGTGGTTGCTGGTATTCCGCCCCTGGCCGCAAGCCCGACGGCGCACCGCACCGCAATGGGTGCGCCGTGTAGGTCAGTCGAACCAGCGGTTGTGGAGTCGCGTTGGTGCGTTTCTCACTGAACTGCCGCAGCACGCCAGTGAGAGCAAGGCCATGCATGAAGGCGCCCGGTGGCGGCGCAACCTTGATACTCGGCAAAGACATTGGCTTGATTTTACCTGCGCTGCAGTCGGGCTGGTCCTGGTGGTGGTGTGTATCACCCAGCCCTTCAACTACGTATCCCAGTTGGTTTATGTGATTTTGCTGTGGGCGGTAGCGATGGTGATTCGGCGCGTGCCGGGCCGGTTTCCGACGCTGCTGCTGATCATGCTGTCGATCATCGTTTCCTGCCGTTACCTGTGGTGGCGCTATACCTCGACCCTGAACTGGGACAGTCCGCTGGATCTGGCTTGCGGGGTGTTGTTGCTGATTGCCGAAACGTACTCCTGGCTGGTGCTGTTGCTCGGTTACATCCAGACCTGCTGGCCGTTGAATCGCCCCCCGGCGCAACTGCCGCGTGACACACGCTTGTGGCCTACGGTCGATCTCCTGATCCCGACATACAACGAAGACTTGTCCATCGTACGCAGCACGGTGTATGCCGCCCTGGGTATCGACTGGCCTCACGACAAGTTGCGTATTTCGATACTTGACGACGGCAAGCGCGAAGAGTTTCGCTTGTTTGCTGAACAGGCCGGCGTGAATTACATCACCCGTAACGACAACAAACATGCCAAGGCCGGCAATCTCAATCAGGCACTGAAGCAGCTTGATGGCGAGTTGGTTGCAATTTTCGACTGCGATCACGTGCCGGTACGTTCATTCCTGCAACTCACGGTGGGCTGGTTCCTGCGCGACCCTAAGCTCGCGCTGGTGCAAACACCGCATCACTTCCTGTCGCCGGACCCTTTTGAACGCAACCTCGACACTTTCCGTCGGAGTCCCAATGAGGGCGAGTTGTTCTACGGCCTGGTACAGGATGGCAACGACATGTGGAATGCCGCGTTTTTCTGCGGCTCCTGTGCAGTGCTGCGGCGTTCGGCAATTGATGAAATCGGTGGCTTCGCCGTGGAAACCGTCACCGAAGACGCCCATACCGCGCTGCGCCTGCACCGCAAGGGCTGGAACTCGGCTTATGTGCGTATTCCCCAGGCCGCAGGGCTGGCCACTGAAAGCCTGTCGGCACACATCGGTCAGCGGATTCGCTGGGCGCGGGGCATGGCGCAGATTTTCCGCACCGACAACCCGTTGCTGGGCAAGGGCCTGACGATCTTTCAACGCATTTGCTACGCCAACGCCATGCTGCACTTTCTGGCGGGCCTGCCGCGCCTGGTGTTCCTTACCGCGCCCTTGGCGTTCCTGCTGATGCACGCCTACATCATCTATGCGCCGGCCTTGATGATCATGCTGTATGTGATTCCGCATATGGTTCACGCCAGCCTGACCAACTCACGCATGCAGGGAGAGCACCGCTTGACGTTCTGGGGCGAGGTCTATGAAACGGTACTGGCCTGGTACATCGCGCGGCCAACCACCGTCGCGCTGTTCAATCCCAAAAAAGGCAAGTTCAACGTGACCGCCAAAGGCGGCCTGATGACCGAGAACCAGTTCGACTGGGGTATCGCCAGGCCGTATCTGGTGCTGGCAGTGCTCAACGTAGCCGGCCTGTTCTTTGCGGTATGGCGTTTGATTTACGGGCCCGCCAATGAAATCGGTACCACGCTGGTCAGCAGCCTGTGGGTCATTTACAACCTGTTGATCGTGGGCGCTGCCGTGGCCATTGCCGCTGAAGTACGTCAGGTGCGCGAGACCCACCGTGTGCAGGCCAAATTGCCGGCGGCGATACGCCTGCAAAACGGCCACTTCTATCCCTGCCTGTTGGTGGATTACTCCGAGGGTGGTACCGGCGTCCAACTGGACGTTGAGCTTTCCCTGCCAATCGGCGAGCGGGTTTCCCTGATGATGCAGCGCGGGGAACGGGAGTTCCTTTTCTCGGGCATCGTCAGCCGCAGCCATAAAGACTTTATTGGCATCGCGCTCAACGAGCTGACTGCACAACAGAAAATCGATTACGTGCAATGCACTTTTTCCCGTGCAGACGCCTGGTTGAACTGGAATGAAGACTTCGCTCCAGATCGGCCGCTGCACAGTTTCATCGATGTGCTGCGTCTTGGCGCCACCGGCTATTACCGCTTGTATCAATACTTGCCCGCCTGGACACGAACCCTTGTCCGACCGTTGGTGCGTTTGCTCGCCTGGCTGATCAGCTATGTGCCGCGCTTCGCCAAAGCGTCCCCTCTTTCTCCAACTTCTCGATCGGAATGCGCACCATGAGTCGCTATTTCAGTTTCACGCTGGCAAGCCTGCTGTCGCTGGCAATGGGTTGTGCCCTGGCGCAGCCCGTCAAAGAGCAAACTTCCAAGGCTCAGCCACCGGTGCCAGTGTCAGTACCGGAAACTGTGACCAGCGTGCCGAGCTGGGACGTTTCGCGTAATTTCACAGAGCTGGGGCGGGCAGCTGACAGCCTGTTGCTAGGCACGCATAACACCGATCAGCTGGAATTCACCATGCGGCGTGATCGCATCGCCAACGATGCGAAGCTTCAACTTGAGTACACGCCATCGCCGGCACTCCTGCCAACGCTGTCGCACCTGCGGGTCTACCTCAACGACGTGTTGATGAATGTGATCCCCATCGACAAGGAGCAACTGGGCAAAAAGACTGTTCGCCAGGTTGATCTTGATCCGCGCCTGATCAGCGACTTCAACCGCATACGGTTGGAGTTTATCGGCCATTACACCGACATCTGCGAAGAGCCTTCCAATAGCGCGCTGTGGGTCAATATCAGCCGGGCCAGCCTGGTATCCCTGAAAGAGCAGGCGTTGATCGTGCAGAACGATCTGGCCTATTTTCCGATGCCTTTTTACGATGCGCGCGACTATGAAAAACCGGTTCTGAACATGGTTTTCGCAGCTTCTCCCACGCTTGGCGAGCAACGTGCGGCGGGTATTCTCGCCTCGTATTTCGGCAGCCTGGCGGCGTGGCGCGGCACGGAATTCCCGGTGCAGTTTGATCAACTGCCCGCAGCGACAGCCGCTACGCCAGTCACCGCGTCCATTGTGTTCGCCACCAACAATCATCGCCCGGCATTCCTGGCCGACATGAAGCAGTTCCCGCCGGTTGAGGCGCCGGTGGTGCAGATGATCGACAACCCGACTGACCGCTACAGCAAGGTGTTGCTGGTGCTGGGCCGGGACGAGGCCGACCTGGCCACCGCCGCGCAAGCGTTGGTATTGGGGGGTGACCTGTTTCGAGGTGAGCGGGTTGTCATCGACAAGGTGCAGCAGATTCAGCCGCGCCAACCCTATGACGCACCGAACTGGATGCGTACCGATCGGGCCGTTCGGTTCTCCGAGCTGATCAAATACCCCGAACAGTTGCGTACCAGCGGCGTGCAGCCACTGCCGATCAGCCTGGATATCAACTTGCCGCCGGATCTGTTTGTCTGGCGCAACCAGGGTATTCCGCTGCAAACCAAATATCGCTACACGCCATCGGCCAGCAATGACGGTTCGCGACTGAACATCAGCCTCAACAATCAGTTCATCACCAGCCTGCCACTGCTGGCCAACACCAATGACCGACTGGAAGAATTGCGCCTTGCGGTGTTGTCCAGCGAGTCGGCGAACACCAATGAAAACCTGTCGGTCCCGGCGCTGAAAATCGGCGACCGCAACAACTTGCGGTTCAATTTCAGCTTCGCCACGACGACCAGCAGTTCCCAGCGCGATCGTTGCCAGACTTCTTTAGTAGTGGACACTCAAGCGGTTATCGACGATCAGTCGACGATTGATATGTCGGGCTATCACCATTTCATCGCAATGCCTGACCTGGCAGCGTTCGCCCGCAGCGGCTTTCCCTTCAGCCGCATGGCCGATCTTTCCGAGACCGTGGTCATCGTGCCGCCGCAGCCCAGCGCCTTGCAGCTGAGTACCTACCTTGAAGCAGTAGCCGGAATTTCCGCCCGCTCGGGTCTGCCCGCCATAAACCTGACCTTGAGCGATAACTGGGACGAGGTATCTAAGCGCGATGCCGACTTGCTGATCCTCGGCGCTCTACCGTCTGACATCCACGATAACCGCGACATGAATCTGCTTCTGGACAGCTCCCGAAACGGGTTGTTGAAAGCGAACATGCAGGGGCCTGGCTCGTCGCAAACCAAGGACGCGGGCAAACCGGCAGCCAGTCGTGTCGAGGTGTCGGCCACCGGTCCCATTGCCGCAATCGTCGGCATGCAGTCGCCTTCCCACGAACAGCGCAGCATCGTGGCCCTGCTGGCCACTGAAGACTCCGGCTACCAGTTATTGCGCGAGACGCTCAATGACAGCGGCAAGCTCGATGCAGTGGCCGGCTCGGTGGTGTTGATTCGCAGCAGTGGCGTTCAAGGCCAGATGGTCGGCGACCACTATTACGTCGGTAGCCTGCCGTGGTGGCTGCTGCTCTGGTTCAAGTTGTCCGAGCACCCGATCCTGCTCGCAATCATGGCGGTGTCTGGCGTACTGCTCAGTGCATTCCTGACGTGGCGCATCCTGCAATGGGCGGCTCGTCGTCGTCTGGCTCATGAAGAATAAGTCGGCCCGGTCACGGCTCCTTGCGGCGTTCTTGCCACTGCTGGCATTGCCTGCACAGGGAGCGAGCCAATGTATCTGGCCGGCCTGGGAGAATTTCAAACAGCACCTGATCAGCGATGATGGACGGGTTATAGACGCGTCCACTCCACAGCAGATTACGACCTCTGAAGGGCAAAGCTATGGGCTGTTTTTCGCGCTGGTCGCCAACGACGGGAAAAGCTTTGAGCGGCTGCTGACCTGGACCCGCAACAATCTGGCGGACGGCGATCTGGGCGCTCACCTGCCAGCCTGGCAATGGGGGCGCGACAAGGATGGCCAATGGGGCGTGCTCGACGGCAATAACGCCAGCGACGCCGACCTGTGGATCGCCTACAGCCTGCTGGAAGCCGGTCGCCTGTGGCACAAGCCGGATTACCTGGCCCTGGGTAATCACCTGCTATGGCGCAGCGCTGCACAATCGCTGCGCAAGCTGCCGGGGCTTGGCCTGATGTTGCTGCCAGGGGATGTTGGTTTCGAATCCAGTCAAGGCTGGCGCCTGAACCTCAGTTATCTGCCGCCGCAACTGTTGAGCAGATTTTCTCTCATAGCACCGGTGTGGACCGAAGTAGCGCAAAACGCCCGTCGCGCGCTGATCGAAGGCTCCCCCAAAGGCTTTGCACCCGATTGGCTGATGTGGCAGGCCGGACAGGGATTTTTTCCCGACGCGAAAAACGCGCAGGGTAGCTACGACGCTATTCGCGTCTATCTATGGCTGGGCATGCTGGCCACCGACGCCCCCGAGCGCAGTGTTTTGGTCAATCACTTCAAACCCATGATTGAAGCGACCGCGCGCCTGGGATATGTGCCGGAACACGTCGATTCCGCCACTGGCGAGAGCATGGGCGCAGGCCCTGTCGGGTTTTCGGCGGCACTCTTGCCGTTATTGGCCAGCGATGCATCGGCTGCTGCCGCACTGTCTGCCCAACGTGAACACCTGCGTCAATCTCCTCCGTTGGCCGATGCCTATTACAACCAATCGCTGGTGATGTTTGGCCAGGGTTGGGACGAACACCGCTATCGGTTCGACAAGGATGGGCGGCTGCAACCGAACTGGACGAGTCCATGCACGCACTGAACAAAGCCCCCCGCTGCACCTTCAAGATCTTGATGTTGCGCTCCACCCTGCTGCTGTCCTGCTTGAGCGGTGCCGCGCTCGCGGCGACGGCGCCTGTTACTCAACAGGAGCAACAGCAATGGCTGCTGCAGCAAATGCGTATCGGAGAAGCCTTGCAACGCGAAGATCTGGTCCGCGACTCTTTGGCACGACTGAGACTGATCGCCCCCGACAACCCCCAGGTGCTGGTGGGCGACATTCGCCAGGCGTTGGCCGACAAGACCCAGCCGCAGAACAGCGCCTGGATCGAGCAGCGATTGACGCGCCTGCGCCAGCTGGCGCCGGACTCTGCGCAATTGCGCCAGGCTCAGGCACTTATCAAAATGCACAGCCCGGACGGCCTGCGCCAACTGCAGCAGGCACGGTTACTGGCTGCTGCCGGACGCTTTGACGAGACCAGCGAAGCCTTTGAAAAGCTGTTTGCCAAAGAGCCGCCGGACCTCGCGTCGGCGCTGGAATACTGGAACGCGCGCAGTCGCATCAGCGGCCAGCGTGCAGCGGCGATCGGTCCTGTGCAGGCTCTGGACCGGGATTACCCGGGCAACGCTGGCTTGCGCCAGATGCTGGTCGGCCTATTGTTCGCCGAGGATCGCAACGACGAAGCCCTGGCCGTGCTGCATCAACTGGCGGCGGACCCTCTTGCCAGTACCAATGCCGCCGAACGGGAATACAACTACCTGATCAAGCTGCCAGTGGGCCCGCAGACGGCGCAGGCGTGGCAGGCATTCATTCGCTATTACCCGTATTCGCCGTTGGCTAAAGAAGCTACGAAGCAGCTGGCGATGCAACAAGGGCTGTTGGCCGACCCTGCCTGGCAGGCCGGCATCAAAGCCAAGCGCATGCTCGAGCAAGACAACGCCAGGGAGAGTGCGGCTGCCGAGAGCTTGTTGCGCAAGGCCCTGAAGGCTTATCCGCAAGACGCGAGCCTGTATGGCGCATTGGGTATGGCGTTAATGCACCAAAACAAATACTCGGCGGCCCATGAAGCCTTTTCCACGGCACTGAGCAAAGAACAAGACACCTCTTACATCAGCAAATGGCAGGATCTAAAGGCGGTTACTCGCAACTGGATGATCCTGCAACAAGGCGACGAAGCCCTGCAGCGTAAGGACTACGCGGCGGCGCGCAAGGCGTATCAGCAGTCGCGAACACTCAAAGCCGACTCCGCCGACCCGTTGATCGGCCTCGCCAATGTCGCCATGGCCGAGTCCGATGACATCGCGGCTGAAGCCCTATTGTTGCAGGCGCGCAAGGTCGAACCCGGCAATGGCAGCGTGGTGCGCGCCCTGATGCGGCTGTATCGGGGTCAGTCCCTCGAACGTGCCGAGGCCTTCCTCAACACCCTGCCGGCCAGCAACCAGACGGAGTTTGCCAGCCTGCGCCGGAGCATCGAACTCGAGCGGCTGAACCTGCAAGCGGACCTTGCCAGTCAGCGTTCGGACTGGCCTCAGTTGGCATCGCTGCTGAAGAAAATCCGCCAGTTGGAACCCGACAATCCATGGCTGACCTATCGCCTGGCCACCGCCGAAATTGCCATGGGGCAACCGCGGGAGGCTGACAAGGCGTTTAGTCAATTGCTTGCCCTGCAAGGCCGCAATCCCGAGGCTCGTTACGCCCATGGTCTGTACCTGGCCAATGAGAACCGCGACAGCGAAGTGTTGGCCACCCTTGGACAGATCCCGGTCGCCGACTGGACCGAAAACATGCGTGAACTGAACACCCGGATCAAACGTCGGCAGTTGATGGCTCAGGTCGAACAACTGCGCAACACCGGGCACGAGTCTCAGGCCATTGCCTTGTTGCAGCGTGATCCAACCGTCGATGATCTTGGCACCCTCGCCGACTGGGCCGCACAGCGTGGAGACTACGCCGGGGCCGAGAGCTACTACCGCAAGGTGCTCAGCGTGCAGCCACAAAATGCCGAGGCACAGCTGGGCTTGATCGAAGCGCAGATTGCCAGCGGGCACATCGCTCAAGCCCGTGCCGGCCTGGATCGAATGGTCGTGGCCCCTTCTGCTCCCGCTCCCTGGCAACGACGGCTCGCCAATGCCTGGTCTGCCGTGGGCGAAAAGGATAAAGCCAGCGCGATATTCGCCAACCTGTTGAAAACGCCACAGGCCGACCCGCTGATCTATCGCGATGCGGCGCGTCTTATGGCAAAGGATCAGCCGCAACAGGCTCTGGATAACTACGCCCGCAGCATGGCCGCGGCTGGTTTGATTTCACCTGCCCAGGCCAATCCCCGCGACAACGCGGCGATGACTGAGGCGAGCCGCGCCAAGGACAGCGATGATTGGCTGCCGCGCAGCCTGCGCAGCGACGTCGACGAGCTTTATCAACAGCAGAACCCGACCGTCAATCTTTATCATGACTACACTTGGCGCAACGACGACACGGCACCGGGGATTGCCGACCTGACGACGCAGCTGACGATTCTGCGTATCGACGCGCCGTTCGCCCAGGGGCAGGGTTTCGTTCAGGCCGAACAGGTAGACCTCGACGCCAGCTCCTTCGACACTGACCCCGATGGCTTGCACCGCGAACAGTTCGGCACCTGCGCCGTCCAGCTGCGCAACAAGGCCACACAAGAGCTGGTACCCGATGGCTGCCGCAGCACCTCGCAAAGCACCAGCGGACCAAGCCTGGCGGTGGGCTGGAAGAACGCTCAGTGGGCGCTGGACCTGGGCCATTCTCCACAAGGTTTCGAAGTGGGTAACTGGCTCGGTGGCGTCGCTTACAGCAGTGACTGGAAGTCCATTGGCTGGACGTTGACCGCCTCACGTCGGCCCATGAGCAACTCGGTGGTGTCATACGCCGGGGCCGTCGATCCGCAGACCGGTATACGTTGGGGCGGCGTCACCAGCAACGGGTTAACCTTGAGCCTGAGCCATGATGAAGGTGGCGTTGATGGCGTGTGGGCCAGCTTGGGCAGTCATTGGCTGCGCGGCAAGAACGTGGCCGACAACCAACGCCTCTCGGCCATGACCGGTTACTACTACAGACTGAGGGACAGTGCCGACGAGCGTATGCGTACCGGCTTGACCCTCATGTATTGGGGCTACGACAAGGACTTGAGCGAGTACACCTTTGGCCAGGGCGGTTATTACAGCCCGCAACAGTATTACTCGATTGGCGTTCCTTTCAGCTATGCCTGGCGCAATGCCAATTGGTCGGCACAGCTGGAAAGCTCGGTAGGCTGGTCATACTCAAAAACCGACAGTAGCGACTTGTATCCGCTGGGCGGCCCGGCGGGGTTTGATATCATTCCCGACACCGCCCTGACCAACGGAAGCAGCAGCACTGGCGCCAGCATTCGCCTGCAAGCGCTGGTCGAACGACGCCTGACGAATCACATGGTTGTGGGCTCGGGGATCACCCTGCAACACAGCGAAGGCTACGCCCCTAGCCGCGCTATGCTGTACCTGCGTTACACCTTCGATGAATGGCAAGGCAACCTGCCTATGCCGATCGAACCGGTGACGCCCTATGCAGATATGCGGTGACGGCGGGGGGATGTGTGCTTGATTTGTGCTCAGGATAGGAAGCACACCCTCAACTGGCGCGATGTTGACTATGCTGCTGACAGCATGACGCCGTTCACTTTTGAGGGATGCTTGATGTTCTACGTGCAACGCAGTACAGACGGCCAACTGATGCGCGTCGAAGCGGAAGCCTACGCCGAATCCACGGAAACGCTGCCAGCCGACCACCCTGACCTCCAGGCCTGGTTCGCCAATGAAGTCATGGCCACCAGCCACAAGCAGTTGCTGCAAATCAAACAGCTCAAACAACTGCGCCAGAGCGACCTGGAAATGATCCGGGTACTCGACGACCTGATCGCCGTGCTGATCAGTAAAGGCGTGATCCTCGTCACGGACCTGCCAGGGCCCGCGCAGACCAAACTCATGGACCGCTTCCAGGCGCGTGAGGCGTTGGGTGGGTTGAGCAGTCTGGTTGAGGAGGATGAGGAAGGGTTTATCTGAAATCCGGGAAACAGCAAAAAGATCGCAGCCTTCGGCAACTACAGGTGTACGAGGGCTGCCCCCCTAGCGACTAGCTTATTCCCAAGGCTTGGGCTCCCCCACCAACCGCCCCTGAATGCCGTATACCCCCATCTCGCGAATCACTGCCAACTCTCCTTGTGTCTCGACCCGCTCGGCAATCAATGGCAGGTCAATACTATGGGCCGCACGCTGGACGGCTTCGATAAACAGGCGTTTATCGCTCTCCTGATCAATCGCACGGATGTAGCTACCGTCAATCTTCAAGTACGCCAAACCCAACCGCGCCAGGTTGCCGATCAGGCTGAAGCGGCCACCGAAATGCTGCAGGCTAAGGGAGAACCCGAGCTCTCGCAAACGCCGCGTCAGCGCTTCGAGACGGGCTTGCTCCGGCAATTGCTCTTCGCCGATTTCCAGGGTCAGTCGCGGCCCCAGACTGGAGTGCGAACGCAACGTGTCGAAGAGCGCAGTCAGCGCTTGCGGGTTTTCCAGGGTGGCCGAGGACAGGTTCAGCGCCAGTGGCGCTTCGTGCGTGCCCATCTGCTCCAGTACCAGCTCCAGCATCAACCTGTCCAGTCGCGCCGCCCAACCGAACCGCTCCAGCCACGGCAAGAAGCGTCCGGCAGGGATGCTCTGGCCCTGGTCGTCGATCAGGCGGGAAAGCACTTTGTAGTGCAGTACCAACTGCGTGTCCTGGCTGGCCACCACGGGTTGGAAAAACAGCTTGAAACGTCGTTGCTCCAAGGCCCGATCCAACAGGTTGTGCCAGGCATGATGGTCATCGCCGACATCGGCCAAGGCACTGTGATCCAGGCAGACCCAGTTCGAATCGGTCTGGCCTTCGGCCTGCGCCAGTGCCTGATCCGCCAGCCCGAGCACGGCTTGTGGGGCATCGCCATGAATAAACGGCGCCAGCCCGATCGCCGCCACGGAAGCGACATCAGTGGCGCCGGTCGCGTGCAGGCTGGCCAGGGCTACGCCGAGGCGCTGCGCCAGTTGCACCGCTTCCTCTCGCACCAGGCCCGGGGCCAGAACGGCGAACTCACCGCCACGAATTCGTGTAATTAGATTGTTTGTTTCCGGGTATCTGGCGCACTCGCGCGACAGCTGCTGGCCCACCGCCAGGAGTAACGCATCCGTGCGCTGGCCGCCGAGCCGCTGGTTCAACCCGGCCAGATCCTGAACCCGCAACAGCAGCAAGTAACCGGAACTGGCTTGCTCGGAATTGCTCACCCGTGCGTTCAGTTGCATCTCGAAGTAACGCCGGTTGGCCAAGCCGGTCAGGTTGTCCTGATACGACTCGACCCGCAGCTTTTCACTGCGTTCGGCCTGCTCCTGAAACAGCGCCTTGAGCTTCTCGACCATCTGGTTCATCGCCTGTACCACGCGACGCAATTCCGGCGTGCGCGGCAATTGTGGCAAGCTGAGAAACTCGCGGCGGGCAATGGCGTGGGACTGCTGAACCATGTAGTCGAGGGGCTTCAATTGCCGACGCAGCAACAGCGCGCCGAGTATCGCGCTGACCACGCCACAGATCAGCAACCACCCCAGGCTGCCCAACGCGCTCTGCCACAGCTTGGCCAGTGCGAACATCGGGTGACTGACCACCTCGACCCGCGCGGCCTGCTCCCAGCCGCGACTGACGATCGCATCGCCACCGGCGGGCTCCAGGCCAATCAGTTTGACGAACCAGTCAGGCACCCGGGTATCGGCGGGGATGCCGCTACGCTCGATCAGCGTCTGGCCGTTGGAGATATCGACCACGCGGATGCTGGCGTAATAACCGCTGTCAAAGATCGAGCTGACCAGCAATTCGGTCATTGCCGGGTCGTCGATATTCGGCGTCAGTGACAGCGCCAGCGCCGTCGCCGCATCCTGGGCGTGGGAACGCAGCTGGTTGACGTACTGGCTACGCGAGCTTTCCAGGCTGACCATGAAGCTGCCGGTGAAGGCGACGACCAGGAACAGACAGATCGCGATCAAAAGCTGTTTGAACAAAGACATCTGTGGGCGTGCTCCTAGTTAGTCGTCTCGACCGGGAATCCTTCGGCCTGCATTTTTTTCAGCACATCCTGCCAACGGGACAAACGCTTGGTGTCACCAACCTTCTGATTGCTCTTGGCCCCCGGCAACCACAGTCCTTGTGCATTGAAAGAGTAGACCGGCAGCAAATCCTTTCTCTGGCTGGCCGGCCTGATCGCGTCGACAAGGCTGTCGAGCACCAGCGGCTCGGCTTCCGGGCTTGAGTAGTAGGTCAGCACCATGTGTGCACGATTCAGGTTCAGCGCCTTTACATAGGTAATGCGCAGCTTGTCACTGGAAACGCCAAGGTGACGCAGGCTGAAATATTTGGCGATCGCGTAGTCTTCGCAATCACCGGCACCTTTCCACAGGGCTTCGACGGGGGTTTCCCAGTAATCGACCTGGCGCCACAGGTCGATGTCTTCGACGTAGCGCAGTTGTCTGTTGAAGAAGCGGTTGATGACGTTGAGCTGTTCCAGTTCGTCGACCCGATTCTGCGTCGCCAACAAGTGCTGCCAGGCATCAATGCGCTGCTGGCCTGCGCCCAAAGGTCCGTACAATGCCTGCGCCCGATTGCTGATCAGGGAAAAGTCCCAATCGGCATGCACACCACCCAGCAACCCACCGGCCAGCAGCAGGGCGCCACACGACCAGCGCCACATCCGGGAGATCGGAGAACGTACCGCCAATACGAGTCATCCAGGGTAGTCAGGTGGAATGGGTTGATGGTGTAGGTTAGCTCGCGAAAAAACAATGGCACGCTGAGATCACTGACGGCACGCTAAACTAAGGGAAAGGCACTCTGTCGGGCGTTTGACAAGCTGTCAGGCAGTTACTAGTGTCAATTGGATCCAAAAACTTAGTCAATCAGGGTGCGTAGTAGTGACACAAAAGCCCAACCCGCTCAGCAGTATCAAGGTCAACGGGCCGATTCCCGCCCACTTGGCGCGCTCGGTGATAGAAGAAAGCCTGCGCGCAGCCATTCTTGATGGCCGCATTCCCTGTGGTACCGCTTTGCGCCAGCAAGACCTGGCCGACTTGTTTGGCGTCAGCCGCATGCCCGTGCGCGAAGCCCTACGCCAACTCGAAGCCCAGGCGTTGCTCAACGTGGTCGCCCATAAAGGCGCGGTCGTCGCGCCACTGGTACAGGGCGATGCCACGGAAACCTACGCCCTGCGAATCCTGCTGGAGTCTGAAGCCCTGCGCTTGTCGGTGCCTTTGCTTGAAGACACGGATGTCGAGCAGGCTTGCCGCTACATCGACCAATTGGAAACGGAACAGGACTACACCGAAATCGGTCGGCTCAATCGCCTGTTTCATATGTCGCTCTACAGCAAGGCGCCCAACCGTCGACTGCTGAAATTGGTGGAGGACGGGTTGAACGAGGAAGAGCGCTTCCTGCGATTCAATCTGGAAGCCATGGGCCTGGGCAAATTGTCCCAGGAAGATCACCGCGCTCTGTTACGAGCCGCCGAAGAACGGGACGTCGAAACCTCGGTGAAGCTGCTTGAGCATCACCTCAATCGTGCGGTCGAGGTCATCACTCGGTATCTTGCTACCCCTGAAGCCGAGCGCATCAAAACCTCGAAGTGACCTGCTGGCCGTTAGTGCGCGCCAGAGACACTGGGCTTTTCGGTACCCTCTGAAACGACAAAACCCCTGTCTGCGTTAGCAGACAGGGGTTTTGGAATTTAATCTTGACGATGACCTACTCTCACATGGGGAAACCCCACACTACCATCGGCGATGCATCGTTTCACTTCTGAGTTCGGGATGGGATCAGGTGGTTCCAACGCTCTATGGTCGTCAAGAAATTCTGTGTGCCGGTCCGTCTGTAACGACGTGCCAGCGAATTCTTGATGTTTCTACTATAAAGACAAAACCCCTACCTGCAAAGCAGATAGGGGTTTTGGAATTTAATCTTGACGATGACCTACTCTCACATGGGGAAACCC